>CAMWXJ010000048.1 GCA_947178215.1 uncultured Porphyromonadaceae bacterium | reverse complement strand
GACTGTTATTGTTTAGAGTCGGGGATGTGGCGGTCGTAGTAGATGTGGCGGCCGTCGGCATCGATGAAGCGTTCGTTGGCGCGGTCGAGGCGCTGCCAGTCGGTGCGCTGCCACACGTAGAGGAAGATTAGGGCAAGAAGCCCCAGGCAGATGCAGAGTGAAATGAAAAGTGTCAACATGGTGATTTGATTTAAGGGTGATTGATTGACAGTAGGGTTATTAATGGCGTGAGGCAACGCGGTGTAAAGTGCGTTGCCTCACGGGAGTGTCATTTGTCGTATTTTTCGAATACGGAGTGCTTGGATTTGAACTCGGGTACGGTCTCTTTCATGAGGATGACCATTTCCGGGATGGTGACGGCGCGGGAGAGCTGTTTAAGCCGGTCGATAGTGTCACTGATGTCCCGGTAGCCGTATTTGCGGACTTTGGCGACGAAGATGCGGTCGTGGGCCGTCGGGATGGTGTTTTCTTTCGTGGCAAGGACTTCCTCGTAGAGCTTCTCGCCGGGTCGCAGTCCGGTGTACTCGATTCGGATGTCTTTGTCGACTTCGTAGCCGGCGAGCTGAATCATATTCTTGGCGAGGTCGGCGATTTTTATGGGCGTGCCCATGTCGAATACGAATATCTGGGTCTCAGTGACCATGGTGGCTGCTTCCATCACCAGTCGGCAGGCTTCGGGGATTGTCATGAAGAATCGGCGTATCTCGGGGTCGGTGACGGTCACGGGGCCGCCTTTCTCAATCTGCTCGGTGAAGCGGGGGATGACTGAGCCGTTGGAGCCGAGCACATTGCCGAATCGGGTGGTGACGAACTGTGTGCGGCCCTTATGCTCGCCGCTCTCTATTGCGAGGCCGAGCGACTGGACGTATATCTCGGCAAGTCGTTTGGTGCATCCCATGATGTTGGTTGGGTTGACGGCTTTGTCGGTCGAAATCATCACCATCTTCTCAACGTCGTACTCGATACACTTGTCGGCGACGTTGCGCGAGCCGACAACATTGACGAGCACAGCCTCGCATGGGTTCTCCTCCATAAGAGGCACATGCTTGTAGGCCGCTGCGTGGAACACTATCTGGGGACGGAATCGGCGGAACACGTAGTCGAGTCGCTCCTCCTGACGCACGTCGCCAATGACGGGGGTGAACTTCAGTCCGGGGTAATTGTCCTCGAATTCGAGGCGCACGTTGTGCAGAGGGGTCTCGGCGTTGTCGAGCATGACGAGCTCGCCGACGCCGAGCTTGACGAGCTGGCGACAGAGCTCCGAGCCTATGGAGCCGGCCGCGCCGGTGACAAGGACAGTCTTGCCGGCTACGCCGGCCTTGATTTCGTCCATGGAAATCTTGATTTCGGAGCGTCCGAGCAGGTCGTCAATCTTGATTTTGCGGATGCCCGAGTTGGGCAGCTTGCCGTCGGTCATCTCGTCGATTGATGGAGCGATATACATTTTCAGCCCCACTTCCTGGCAGTATACGATAAGGCGCGATTTCTCCTCGCGCGCCTCCGACTGGTGGGCGAACAGGATGCCGTCAAAACCGAATTTGCGGCTCAGGGCGGCGACGTCGGCACTGTCGTTGAAATAATATATCGGCAGGCCGGCAAGAATCTGGTTTTTGTATTCGGAGCCGTATTTCAGGAAGCCCACGATGTGATATTGCTTCGAGTTGCGCAGGCGTGTCACGAGCGAGGCGGCCTTGCCGCCGGTTCCGTAGACCAGGACCTGCACCTTGCGCTGCTCGGCGTTGATGCGGCGGGTGACGAACTGGTAGAACCAGAGCATCATCACTCGGACCACGACCAGCGCGCCGAGAGTGACGAAGAAGTCGATAAGCACGAGATAGCTTATCAGCGAGTAGGACACATAGGGGTTGCTGTACGCCACGGAGAGCATCACCAGCAGGAGAATCACGTCTTTGATGAAGACGGCCAGGCTGAGCTTGCCGAACTCGCGGAGCGTAGAGTACCTGATGATGAGCCGGTAGGCACGCGAGAAATAAAACGCGAGCACGGAAGCACCTGTGGCTGACGCCATCCACAGGAGGACGAAGCGGAGCGACGAGTGTACTGACGGAGCTATGGCGTAGACAAACATCAGTACACATATCGAGGCGATAAGCGACACGATTACATCCACTGCAAGCACGACTGTGGCTTTGAGGTAAGACGACAGTCCGATCTTAAATCTGTTCATAGTATGATTGATTGGATAAAAATCTTTTGTGGTCGGAGGCAGAGCGGCCTCCCGGCGCTATTCGATGGCGGCGCGGATGCGGTCGACGATGAAGCGGACGTGGTCGTCGGTTACCCAGGGTCCGGCAGGGAGGCAGATACCGACGGCGAAGAGCGCCTCGCTGACACCGTTGACATAAGCCGGGGCATTTTTGTAGACCGGCTGCTTATGCATCGGCTTCCAGAGGGGGCGCGACTCTATATTTGCAGCGTCGAGGGCCATGCGCAGGGCCTCGACATTGTCGTTGGGCTGACAGTCGGTGACGGCCGTCGAGGTGGCGTGTGTCACGCCGGCAGCTCCACCCACGGCGCCTGTTATCACCTGCTTGTAGGCGTTGTCCTGACCCTTGACGCGCAGGTCTGGGTCGAGCGTGGCGGTGCAGAGCCAGAAGTTGGAGTCGAAGTCGGAGCCGGGATTGCCGTGCATCGTGATGCCTTTGACGTCTTTGAGCAGCTCCTCGTAGAGCGCCTGTACGTGGCGGTGGTGGGCTATGTGCTCGTCGACGACGGTCATCTGCCCTCGGCCTATTCCGGCGCAGATGTTGCTCATGCGGTAGTTGTAGCCGATGGCCTCGTGCTGGTAATACGGATAAGATTCGCGTGCCTGGGTAGCATACCAAAGTATCTCGCGCGCCTTGTCGGCGTCCGGGCAGATGAGTGCGCCGCCGCCGGAGGTGGTAATCATTTTGTTGCCGTTGAACGACAGCACACCGTATTCGCCGAAAGTGCCAAGCGCTTGGCCGCGGAAGTTGGAGCCGAAGCCCTC
>CAMWXJ010000047.1 GCA_947178215.1 uncultured Porphyromonadaceae bacterium | reverse complement strand
AAATTTGTGGAGCTATTCAGAACGAAATTTTGCACTTCGTTCTTGAATCTTCATTTACAATAAGGCGACGCACCGCTTCGGGCTGTCGGTGCCGGAGCGGTGCGTCGTGATTGATTATGGGTCGGAGGAGAGCTGGGCGGGGTCAGAGGCGGGCGGCGGCGCGGAGGCTGATGCCGGCCATCATGACGCGTATACGGGCGCGTAGCGTAGAGATGCCGTCAAGACGGGCTATCTGTCGGTAGGTGTAGCCGGCGGCACGCAGGCTTATGGCGCGGCGGTGGTGCGGGTCGGCTAATTTGGTAAGGAGCATGGTCGCGTGGCTGGCGCTCATTGTGCCTTCGGGCACGGTGTCGTCGGTAGCTACCTCTCCGGCAGGAATGGCATAAAGGCGGCGGGCAGCTACTTCGACACGGTGCTTGTCGGCACGGGTGCTGTAAGATGTGCGATAGATTTCGCGCATCACTTCAAAGAGGCTTTCGGGCGACGGGATGACGCCCGCGGGTCGCGACATGACACTCCGTGTTGTGTCGCGAAGCAGATTGTAGGCTTCGGAGCGCTCGCCTGTAAGGGTATAAGCCAGGCGGAGGAGAGGCGCTTGGAGGGCTGTGACGGCCGACGCGGCGCTGTGTGTGGAGTTTGAAATCATGACTTATGCAGTAAAAAAAAATGTTTATCGATGAGCTGTTGCCGGGTGTGGCGACGCTGTGTCGCCGGTGCGGCCGCTATCCGATTTGCTGCAAAGTTACTCCACACCTACTGATAAAGTGGAATACGTTTAGTGAATAAATGTTAAATATGTTTCTTATGGGTTACAATGCTGTTTCTTGATTGTAACAACGGGGCGTCTGAATCCGGTGTCGCCGACGGGCGTTCAGAGTCCGAGGTCGCTGAGTTCTACCCCTTCGAAAGTGGTGAGTACCACGTC
Source organism: uncultured Porphyromonadaceae bacterium (assembly GCA_947178215.1). Taxonomy (GTDB): domain Bacteria; phylum Bacteroidota; class Bacteroidia; order Bacteroidales; family Muribaculaceae; genus Paramuribaculum. Next base: position 6,320 of record CAMWXJ010000047.1, on the reverse strand, counting down.
GGCGAGTGGGGCGACGCGTTCGGCGGGGAAAGTGGTCGCCATACCTATCACGCGCGCGCCTGAGGCGCGTCCTGCTTGTAATCCCTGCATAGAGTCCTCGAACACGAGGCAGTCTTTCGGGTCCACTCCGAGCTTTTCGGCCGCCATAAGGTAGCCTTGCGGGTCGGGCTTCGACCGCGTCACCATTGAGCCGTCGATAATGACGTCAAACAACTCGGCGAAGCGGGGCTGCTGGCGATAGAGGTAGCCCATTTTCACCTTGTCACTGCTTGTGACAATAGCCATGGCGGCGCCGGCTGCGCGAAGCTTGCCCAGCAGCTCGTACACGCCCGGCATGACGGGATATACCATTGTCTGCTCATAGTCGTGGATAGCCTTTACCACTTCCGCGCGCTGCTCCTCGGGATAATTGAGCAGTATGCGCGACAGGGTCATCCCCTTGATATTGTAAGCATAATCGGGGTCGCCGGTGGGGAAGCGACGTTCCATGTCGTCCCAGAATACAGTGTAGAGGCTCTCGGAATCGACGAGTACGCCGTCCAAATCAAATAGTGCGCCGAAACGTTTCATAGCTTTCGTTTGTTGACATAATGATGCAAAGTTAGTCAAAAAAAACGGTAACTTTGCAGCCTCGTTTCGCTTATGACTGCTTCTGCCGATAATTCCAAATCACCGTTAACGCTTGGCACTCGCTCGATTGCCGGGCTGCTCGTGCAGTATTCGGTACCGGCTATCATAGCAAGCGTCGCCACAAGCCTCTACAACATCATCGACTCGATTTTCATCGGGCGAGGCGTGGGCCCGCTCGCAATAGCCGGTCTCGCAATCACTTTCCCGCTGATGAACCTCATGGTGGCTTTCTGTACGCTCATAGCCGTAGGCGGCGCCACAATATCGTCAATCTTCATGGGGCAGAAAGCGATTGACCGCGCCACCGATGTGGTGAACAACGTGCTTACGCTCTGTCTTATCCACTCAGTGGTTGTGGGCGGCCTCTCGCTGCTGTTTATCGACGAGATACTGCTGTTTTTCGGTGCTACGCCCGAAACCATTCCCTACGCGCGCGAGTTCATGGAGGTGATATTGTGCGGCACCCCGATTACCTATATCTTTATTGGCCTCAACAACCTTATGCGCGCCACGGGCTATCCCCGCAAAGCCATGGTGTCGGCGCTGCTGTCGGTGGGTGTCAATCTCGTGCTCGCCCCGATATTCATTTTCAAGCTCGACATGGGCATACGCGGCGCCGCTACGGCTACCGTGCTGGCGCAGAGCGTGGCGTGCGTGTGGGTGCTGTCACACTTCATCAGCCGCAAGTCGTTTATCCACTTCGATGTCAGGTGCCGGTGGTTCACGCCATCGATAATACGCCGTATCTACGCGATAGGTCTGTCGCCGTTCTTGATGAACGTGTGTGCCTGCGTGGTGGTGGTGTTCATCAACAAGGCGCTTCTCGACTATGGCGACCAGCTCGGCAACCTGTCGGTGGGCGCCTACGGCATCCTCAACCGCACCACGATGTTTTTTGTGATGATAGTGTTTGGCGTGACGCAGGGTATGCAGCCTATCCTCGGCTTCAACTATGGCGCGGGCCAGTGGGAGCGCGTCAAGCGCACGTTGCGCATCGGCGTATGGATAGGCCTCTCTATCACCACCACCGGGTGGGCGGTGTGCGAGTTGCTGCCCGATGCTGTGAGCGACCTCTTCACCACCGACCCTACGCTCATAGAGCTTACACGCCGCGCTTTTCGCATCTACTTCATCGCCTACCCCGTGGTGGGAGCGCAGATTGTGATTCAGAACTATTTCCAGAGCGTTGGTCGTCCGAAAATCTCGATTTTCCTGTCGCTCACGCGTCAGCTTCTATTCCTCATACCATTCCTCGTAGTCCTGCCGCGCTTCTACGGCATCGACGGTGTGTGGGCCTCGATGACCGGCTCCGATCTGCTCGCCTTCATCGTCGCCATAATCACCCTTGTCGTGAGCATACGCCGCGAAAACCGCCGCTTCGCGGCACTCCGTCAACAATCATCATCACCTTCATCAGCCAACACTCCTGAATGATAAGTCTAAGAGTCGACCCGGCCACAGCCGCCACTCCCGCGAAGCTCAAAGCCGCAGTGGCACGCGAATCCGGTGTAAGCCCCTCGGATATAGAGAGCGTCGTGATACGCCGCCGCTCCATTGACGCCCGCCAGCGCAACATCATGTTAAATCTGTCGGTCGACGCCGAAATCAAGGGTCGCCCGTCGGAATCCGCTCCCCGGCCACAGCCGCTGCCGTTTCCGATTCTGCCGCCCGACGCGCCGCAGGCCGTAGTGGTCGGTGCCGGTCCGGCCGGACTGTTTGCCGCCGCAGCCCTTATTGGTCACGGCATTCGCCCCGTACTTCTCGAACGCGGCAAGGATGTGGATTCGCGTCGTCTCGACGTGGCGCAGATAGCACGCACGCAGGAGGTCGATCCCGAAAGCAACTACTGTTTCGGCGAAGGGGGTGCCGGCGCATTCTCCGACGGCAAGCTCTACACCCGCTCTACCAAGCGCGGCCCGGTCGATACCGTACTCGCCACATTCGTGGAGTGCGGCTCCGACGCCGACATACTTGTCGATGCGCACCCGCATATCGGCACCGACCGTCTGCCCTATATCATACGCACCTTGCGCGAGCGCATCATTGCCGCCGGGGGCGAAGTGCGGTTTATGACCCGTGTCGACCGTCTGATTATCGGCGGCGATGATGAGACACGTCACTGCGATGGCGTCGTCACGGCCTCGGGCGAGGAGATACGCGGCCAGGTGATACTCGCCACGGGCCATTCCGCGCGCGACGTATACAGCTTTCTGCTTGACCAGAATGTGGAGATTGCCCCCAAAGGCATAGCAGTAGGTTGCCGCGTGGAGCATCCCCAGACGTTGATTGACAGCATTTTCTACCATAACCCCAAGGGACGCGGCCCTTATCTGCCTCCGGCAGAGTATTCGCTGCTGACGCGTGTCGACGGCCGAGCGGTTTACTCGTTCTGCATGTGCCCCGGCGGAGTTGTGATTCCCGCCTCGTCGGGCCCGGGGCTACTGGTAGTCAACGGCATGAGCCCCGCGCGGCGCGGCACACGCTGGGCCAATACCGGCATGGTGGTGGAAGTGCTTCCCGAGGATATTCCCGGCGACTCGCCGCTACGCATGATGGATTATCAGATGAGCATAGAGCGCCGCCTGAGTGAAGCGGTGGGTGGCACACAGCATGCCCCGGCACAGTGTGTGCCCGACTTCATCGCCGGACGAAAGTCCGACACCCTGCCCCCGTCGAGCTATCCCCCGGGCGTTGTGTCGATGAGGCTCGACAAGCTGCTTCCCGCCCCGATAGCGTCGCGTCTGGGCAAAGGCCTGATGGAGTTCGGCCGCCGCTATCGCGGCTATGCCGGACGCGATGGTCTTATGATAGGCTGTGAGACGCGTACTTCGAGCCCGGTGAGGGTTACACGCGACCCTGTCACTCTCGCCCATACGGGTGTGGCGGGTCTCTACCCCTGCGGCGAGGGTGCCGGTTATGCCGGAGGCATAGTCAGTGCGGCTATCGACGGCATACGTTGCGCCGCCTCGCTTGCCGCCTCGCTTGGAAAGTGAAGGTCGTTACTTTACCCGTAACGTGTAGGTGAACCCGGTGCCGTCGGTCAGCGACGCCGTGACGGTGTATGTACCTTGTGGCAGCAGAGCGGGGTCGATTGCTGTGCCGTCGATGCTCAGCGAGATTATGTCGGGAGTGCCGGCGCCCGTTTTGATTGACGGCGCATAAGCTTCGCCTGCCGTCATCACGTCGATGAATTTGTCGGCGGCGGCGTGGGCAGTATAGCGTTCTATGTAATAGATCGGAGCCGACGCCTCGGCTGATGCGGGAATGAACCGCGCAAGATATTTGTCGAGCAACTCCGCGGCCACTTCGGCTGTGGAGCCCACAGGTGTGGTTGAGTAGCGCGTAGTGTCGTTGTGGGCCCAGTCCCATTCCATCTCAAACCATCCTCCTTCCGGCTCTTTCATGCCGTTGGCAAACCATGTGGCCCACCGCTTGTGATAGAAGTCGCGGAGCATGCCTTCGCGCTCCCTGTAAGAGTAGTCGCGCAGGCCGCCCCGTTCGGAGGGTATTTGCGGACCCCATGTCGTCACCAGGGTGCGGGCGTTGTCTTTTTCAAGCCACTCGCGGTCGGCGTCGGTGGTGCCGGACACCTCGTCGGCGATGTCGCGCGCGAGTTCGGTCCATGAGCCGGTCATAAAGTTGGCGTTGGTGGCGAGCAGGCGGTCGAGGTCGAGTATTAGGCCGAGGAAGCGGTCGCGACTTATGCCGAACAGCGCGGTGTCGCCCGCCTCATGGATCGTTCTTACATTGGCGAGCAGGCTCTGCGAGTAGTCGGTGAGTGCTTGGCGCGATATGTCGGCGAGGTCGTATGAATAGTTTTCGCTGTCGGCTATTTCGGCGGCAAGCAGTTCGAAAGCCGCGTCATACATCCTCTGAGTGTCGTAGAATATCTCCGAGCCTCCCCATGTCGAGACGGTCTTGACGTCTAGGGCCGGCCGGGCGCACACCACAGCCTCATGAGGGCCTTGGAGCGAGGTGCGGTTGTCGAGGGCCGAGAGGCGCAGGTCCTCCCATGCCTTGACGGCGTGAGGGTCGACGACGCCGTAACGGCTGCGCGTGTAACGCTTCATCCACTCTGCGGGGGCGGGCTTCTCGGCGAGCCACGGCAACTCGAATATAAGGTCGTAGATTACCGGCGTCTGTTCGCTCCCCTCGGGAGCGGCTCCCGCACCCTTGATGTTGCCATGGGTGGCAACGGCGTCGAAGTATCCCTCAATCATGCCGTTGAAGCGGCCGAAAAAGCCGGTGCGCGCGCCGAAGTTGGGTATGGCGCACCATACCACATCGTGGCCGTTGTAGCGGCCCAGATTGCGCGGCTGACCGTCGGAGTAGAGGTCAAGCACTGCCATGCGGCCGTGAGGCACTATGCTGTCGGCCACCAGAGTCCACTGGGCAGGACTGAACTGCCACTGCTGCGGTACCCATTTCGACACGCCGGGATTGGCCGCATCCATAGCCTCGTAGACGGCGTGATAGCCCTTGGCTACGTCGATGCCGGAGGTGTTGCCCCCCTCGTGAAACGGGTCCATGGAGTAGTAGCGGCTCGGGCCGCCCATTACGTCGTGGAGATGGCGGTAATAGTCGGCGGCCACGCGGGCGTAGTCGGTAGTGGTTGGGTCGAGGATAAAAGGCCGCTGAAAGCCGCACCACCCGCCCTGGTCTATGGCGTTGATACCTGTCTTGGCGGTGAAGTCGCTCGGCACCATGCCGGCGAAGCCGGGAAGTACCGGCTCGATGCCGAGCTCGCGTTCGCGCTCGACTATGAGGCGCGCAAGCCGCTCCTGGCGGTCGTACCACCACGTCGGGTTAGGGCCGCCCCATCCCTCCTGGTTGTTCATTCCCCACCATGCCTGGAAGCAAGGCCCGGCGATAAACTTGTTGGCCTCCTCGGGGGTATATCCGTAGTCGCGCGTGAGCATATCGCGCCACACCACGTCGAGGCCTACGATTTGAAGCGGCATATTTATGCCGTGGAGTGCCATCCAGTCAATCTCCTGTTGCCAGCGCTCCCAGGTGAAAGTCGACAGTGAGTAGGAGAAGGTGCAGTAGTTGAGGTAGTAGCGGTATTCTGCACGCGATGTATGGGTCTCAGAGGCGGTCGGCACCGGCAGTGTAGCTTTCGACAGGTCGGTGCTGAGGCGGTTCCACGTCAGGTTCTCGTTGGCGTAGTGGTTGAGATACCAACCTATGCCTGTGGTGATTGCCGAGAGCGAATTGCCCTTGATGAGCGGCTTGCCGTCGCGTGAGGTAATGGTGAAACTCTCCGCGGCGCTGTCGGGCGCCTCGGTAAGCTCTGTGAGTATCAGTGCGGGCGCCTCCGGTCCGCCGATTCGTGCGAGAAAATCGGCTATGGCCTTGACGTGGGCCGAGGAGGGGAGGGATGCTGCCAATGTCGCGGCGCACACCGCGGCGAGTTTGCGTAAACGATTGGTCATGGCGATTTAGGGTTGAGGATGGGGAGCGACAAAGGTAGTCAATCAGAGCCTCTTCTGCAACCCTTGGCAAGCCTTTCGCACCCCTGTCGATAAAAAAAATCAAAAAAATCGGCTGAAATGTTGCACAACCCGGAAATTTGCTGTACTTTTGCAGCACGAAACGCAGGAACGGAAGCCGGAGGGCTTTACGCCGCGTCGAGTATGCTTCAGTAGCTCAGTTGGTTAGAGCACCTGACTGTTAATCAGGGGGTCGTT
>CAMWXJ010000046.1 GCA_947178215.1 uncultured Porphyromonadaceae bacterium | reverse complement strand
AGGCACATCGTCAAGGCAACGACATAAAAACCTCGGCACTATTGGCCGCCCGCCATCGTCTGCGACCGATTATAATGACATCAGCCACAATGATACTCGGACTGCTACCGATGATTTTCGCAACCGGTGTAGGCTCCAACGGGTCCAGATCACTCGCTATCGGTGTAATCGGCGGTATGATTTTTGGCACAGTCGCATTACTGTACATCACCCCGATTCTATTTATTCATCTGAAAGAGGCCACAAAATAATATACTATCGTTAGGGTGGTCATCCGGACCATATAATCGATATTTACTACAACAGAATGTCTCGTGCTCTATTCAGTAGCGAAAATTGGTGTATTCGTGTCGCCAAAATATTCGCAGCCCCTCCGGAGTTACTTAATTAAAAACTCAACCATTCTCTAATTGTACTGCACCACGAAATTCTTGTGCCTAACTCCGGGGCTGTTCACCGAAATGGGCCGAAAAAGGGGGCTCGGAGGGGTGCGTGAAAAAAATATTGCAGATTTTTTGCGAAAAATTTGGTGGATTCAAAAAGTCGTCGTAACTTTGCATCGCTTTCGCAAAAGAGAGGGCGCTTAGCTCAGCTGGTTCAGAGCGTCTGCCTTACAAGCAGAGGGTCGGGGGTTCGAATCCCTCAGCGCCCACCCAAGCAATAACAAAACAATATGATGTCGAGTCCCTGACCGGGATTCGACATTTTTGTTGTTATACCGTAAATAATCACTATCTTTGCGGCCGATGAACCACTGTGACAACACCGCTGTCGAGTCCCTATTGAGGGAGAGAAAGATAAAGTCGACTCCCAACCGCGTGCTTGTGGCGCGCGCACTCATGGGCGCCTCGGCTCCCCTGGCCCTGACCGATCTCGAAGCCGAACTCGACACTGTCGACCGCTCGGCCATATTCCGCGTGCTTAATCTTTTCAGGTCGACCGACCTCGTCCACACTATCGACGACGGGTCGGGCAAGACAAAGTATGAACTGTGTCGCGGCCACCACACTTGCGCGCCGTCGCACCTCCACACCCACTTCCATTGTACGCGCTGCGACGCCACGGTGTGCCTCACCGACGTGCCTGTTCCGGCGGTGAGCCTCCCGGAGGGCTATGTGGCGCGGGGCTTCAACTATGTCATTACAGGGCTATGTCCGGCCTGTGCCGCCACCGAGTAGGCTATTTCAGGCCATCGGATGCATCATTGATGACATATAATTCGTAACTTTGTCGCTCAAACCTCACTCCGCAACCAAATGAGAAAAATCCTTATCACCCTCACGGCCTTCATCGCAGTGCTGACGGCCTCGTTTGCCGGCGCTCCGGAAGCCGCGGCGCAATTCCGTTACGGCCCGATGGCCGGTGTCAACTTCACTAACCTCAAATTCAAGCAGGACCTCTTTACGGTCGACTCGCGCATAGGCCCTGCCGCGGGTATCGCGGGCGAGATGATGTTTCCGGGTATCGGCATAGGTCTTGACCTCGGACTAATCTACCAGATGCGCGGCTCCACCCTCCACATGGGCGAGCGAGAGATGTGGGCCTCACAGGGCTACCACAACGAGAACATGGATTTTCACATGGTGACAATCCCTATCCACATCAAGCTCAAATGGCAGCGCCTCAACGGTCTTGAAGACAAAATTGCCCCGATAGTGTACGGCGGCCCGACATTCGCATTCACTGCGGCCCACTCCAAAATCGACGCCATGAGCTATACGGGCGGCGACGTGGCTATCGACTGCGGCATAGGCGCAGAGCTCTACCGCCACTGGCAGATTACAGCCGGATACTCGTTTGGCATGACATATCTCGCCAAAGCAAAGATACTGAGCGATTTCTCGTGCCGCGCCAACAGCTGGAACATCCGTCTGGCCTATTATTTCTAAGCCTTAACAACCGGTCATAATGCAGCCCAATGCACTCGCTTTCATAGCGCTGAGCAATGAGTTCTGCTCCGCGCTCGAACAGCTCGCCACAGGAGGAGCCGTCGGTTCGCGCCCCGATTTCGTGGCGTCGATGCTCAACTATCTGCCCCGCCTCTATATCTCGGCCACCGACCTGCGCTCGCTCCCGTCAGTAGCCGATACCGACAGCTGGACCGACGAGATGAGCAGTCCCATGTTTGAGGAGTATGCAATCGACAATCTGCTCGACGAAGACTACTATGAGGCGGTGCGCCGCGCCATAGAGGATGTCATGGGCGAGGACGACGTGTATCTCGAAGTGTTTGAAGAGGATATGAAGTACAGCGACACCCCCGTGTCGGCCTCCGTGGCCGAGGGGCTTGCCGACATGTTCCAGTATCTCTACAACTTCGTGGAGACCGTGCGCGACGCGCCCTCCGACCGCGTTAACGGCGCCCTCAGCGCCGCCAAAGAGGAATTTGAACACTATTGGAGCCGCATTGACTGCAACCTCATGCGCGCCCTCAACCATATACGCTACAACGCGTCGGCCGACGACATGTAGGCCGCCCCAACCGAACCCGACAGCCTTACCAACCCAAACCACGAAAACATGGCCGAATATCGCTTCATCGACTCCCTCATTGATTTTCTCGACGAGAGTCCGGTTAACTTCCTTGCCGCCCGCACCATAGTGATGATGCTCGAAGGCGCTGGCTTCACACGTCTCGACCCCGCCGACAAGTGGGACCTCTTGCCGGGAGCCAAACATTATGTAGTAAAGAACTCTTCGGCCGTATTTGCCTTTGTAGTGGGCAATGGCGACGCCACCGCCGGCTTCAAGATTATCTCGGCCCACAGCGACTCGCCCGGCTTCCGCATCAAGCCAAACGCAGCCATGGCTTGCGACGGCAACATCGTGAAGCTTAACACCGAAGTGTACGGAGGCCCGATACTCTACACATGGTTTGACAGGCCGCTGTCGATTGCCGGCCGAGTAATGGTGCGCACGTCCGACCCCCTGAATCCGGCCACGCGCCTGGTCAACTTCCGCAGGCCCCTCCTCACCATTCCGCATCTCGCAATCCACTTCAACCGCGCTGTCAACGAAGGCAATCCGCTCTCGAAGCAGAAAGACATGCTCCCGGTCATAGGCATAGTCAACGACCGTCTGGAATGCAAGAACCTGCTCATGCGCCTCGTGGCCGAAGAACTGGAAATAGACCAAAGCGAGATACTCGACTTCGACCTCTCGCTCTACGACACCACACCCGCCTGCCGCTTCGGCCTCGACAACGAGTTTATCTCAGCCGGACGACTTGATGACCTGATGATGGCCCACGCCGCCGTCACGGCCCTATTGGAGAGCGACGACATGGCGATGACCCGCGTCGCCGCAATATTCGACAACGAAGAGACCGGCTCAGGCACCAAGCAGGGAGCCGCGTCGCCGGTGCTCGACCACATTCTGCGCCGTATCTCCATGAGCGCGTTTGGCGCAAATGAGGAAGACTATCTGCGCTCTATCGCACGCTCGTTCATGATTTCGGCCGACAACGGCCATGCCGTACACCCCAACTACGTTGAAAAGCAGGACCCCACCAATCACCCGGTGCTCGGCGGCGGCCCGATAATCAAAATCAACGCCAACTGCAAGTATATGACCGACGCCGACTCGGCCGCCGTGTTCCGTTCAATCTGCGAACAGGCCGAAGTGCCGGTACAATACTTCGTCAACCACAGCGACGTGGCCGGCGGCTCCACCCTCGGCAATATACTCACCTCGCAGATTGACCTCCGCGGTGTGGACATGGGCGCGGCAATATGGGCCATGCACTCGGTACGCGAGACCGGTTCCGTGGCCGACCACGACTACATCATACGCGCTTTCACCCAGTTCTATAACTGCTAATCCGCAGGGCGATGAGAAAAATTTGCATCGCCACGGGAACACGTGCCGACTGGGGACTTCTCAGTCCTGTCGCCACAACGCTCAACGGCCGCCCCGATACCGGGGTGGCCGTCGTGGCTACTAATATGCACGTCGATCCACGCTATGGCGCCACACTATCCGAGATAACGGCCGACGGGCTCGACGTTGCGGCATCGTTCAGCATCACAGACGGCCTCGACGACACCCCCTACGGCCGAGCCGTAGCCACGGGCCGCGCCACACAGGAAATGGCGCGAGTGCTCCAACGGCTCGCTCCCGATTTACTCGTGATTCTTGGCGACCGCTTCGAGATGCTTGGCATTGCCTCAGCTGCCGCTATCATGCGCGTGCCCATCGTGCATATTGCCGGAGGAGAGATTTCAGAGGGGGCGGTCGACGACTCCATACGTCACGCAATCACCAAGCTCGCGTCGCTTCATCTCACAGCCACCGAGCCTTACCGCCGCCGCGTTATTAACATGGGCGAAGACCCGACGCGGGTAATCAACACCGGCGCGATAGGCGTAGACTCGATAGTCAACCGCCGCGACCACATGGACTACGGCGAACTTGTGGCGAGCCTTGATGGCTTCGAGCTGCCCGATGGTTCGCTCATGGTTACCTATCATCCGGCAACACTATCCGACCGTCCGGCTGAGGAGGGGTGCCGAGCCATGCTCGACGCCCTCGACCGTTTTCCCGACAGACGCATCCTCATCACATATCCCAACAACGACGCCGGCTCGACCGACATAATAGACCTCATCGAAGCCTACGGCACCGCCCGACGCGACCGCGTAAAGGTGGTAAAGAGTCTCGGGCGCCGCCGCTATCACGCCGCCCTGGAACGCATGGGCGCCGTGGTAGGCAACAGTTCGAGCGGACTTGTCGAGGTGCCGTCGTTCCATATCCCCACCGTCGACATAGGGCCGAGACAGCGCGGCCGCACCGCCGGCGATTCCGTAATACACTGCGGCGAAACCTCCGACGAGATAGCCGCGGCGATAGCCTTGGCTCTTAGTCCCGAAGGGCAGGAACGCGCACGCACGGCCACCAACCCCTACTACAAGCCCGACACCCTCGCCGCTATTGTCGACGCGATAGCCCTCACACCTCTCGAAATCCTCCGCTCCAAGCGTTTCGTCGACCCATATCCACTGTCATGATCCACACTCAGCATATCATCGGCTCATCAGCCACCGTACGCGACGCCCTCGGCCGCCTCAACGACCTTTCCGGGCGCGTAATGACTCTGTTTGTCGTCAGTAAGGAGGGGCGCATGGAAGGCACCCTCACCGACGGCGACATACGCCGCGGACTGCTCGCCGGAGCGTCGCTCGACGACAGCGCCCTCAGCGTCGCCAACCGCCGTTTCCGCGCACTCGACGCCGAGCGGCCCGACCTCGACGCCCTCCGCTCGTGGCGTGCCTCCGGCATAAGACTCATCCCCCTGTTGCGCTCCGACGGCACGATAGCCGATGTAATCGACACTTCCGTCACCACCACGCGGCTGCCGGTATCGGCCATACTCATGGCGGGCGGCAAGGGTGAGCGTCTGCGTCCGCTGACCCTCGACACCCCCAAGCCGCTGCTCACTATCGACGGCAAGGCGATTATCGACTACAACGTCGAGGCCGCCGAGCGCGCCGGAATAAGCCGCATCCGTGTGGCCGTCAACTATATGGCCGAGAAGATAGAGAGCCATTTCGCCGCCCGCGACAACACCGCCCGTATAGAATGTGTGGGAGAGCCTGCGCCGCTCGGCACCATAGGCGCGGCGTCGCTCATGGAACATGAGCCCGGGGGCGACACGCTCGTGATGAACGCCGATATACTCACCACGGTGTCGCTCGAAGACCTCTATCTCCACCACCGCAGCGAGGGCAACGCCATAACGATAGCCGCCATACCCTACAATGTGGCGGTACCTTACGCCATTCTCACCACCGACCTCACCGACAACACCCGCGTCACCGCGCTCGAGGAGAAGCCTACCTACTCCTATTTCGCCAATGCCGGCATATACATGATTGCCAACGACCTGCTCGCCTCACTCCCCGCCGGTGAGCGCACCGATGCCACCGACCTGATCGACACTGCGATAGCTTCGGGACGCCGCGTGGGCTACTTCCCGATTACCGGCGTGTGGATAGACATAGGCTCGCCCGCCGACTTCGCTCACGCCCGACAGCTCATGCAACAACACCGTCTACTCACTCCGCAATAATGACATCCGACAACAGCACAGCGACTCCCTCCTCCGCATCCTCACCCGACAATGCCGCGACCGACAACCAGCGGCTGCGCGAACTCGCCACCGGCAAGATAGGCCGTCTACTGTGGCATTACAGCATCCCCGCCGTGACCGGCATGGTGGTGATGTCGCTCTACAATGTAATCGACCGCATTTTCATCGGCCAGGGCGTGGGCCCGGAGGCAATAGCCGGCCTCGCAATCACCTTTCCGGTGATGAACATAGCCACGGCCCTCGGCGTACTGATAGGCGCCGGCGCATCGGCCCGCGTGTCGATTCTGCTCGGAGCGGGCAACAAGCGCAGCGCCGAGCGCATACTCGGCAACGCACTCGTGCTCACCATTGTGATTGGTATCATCTACATAGGTATCTTCGCTTCCGTACTCACCCCTATGCTTCGGGCTTTCGGCGCAAGCGACGCCACGCTTCCTTATGCCTACGACTTCATCTTCCACCTGCTACCGGGACTGATGCTCTCTAACATTGCTTTCGGTCTCAACAATGTGATGCGAGCGTCGGGATACCCGGTGCGCGCCATGATGACCAATCTCATCGGCGCAGGCGCCAACCTCGTGCTCGCCCCGATATTCCTTTTCGGCTTCGGATGGGGTATCAAAGGCGCGGCCATAGCCACTGATATCTCAATGGGAATCTCGGCCATATTCGTACTCGCGCACTTCTTCGACCGCCGCACGCCGCTCCGCTTCCGCCACGGAATCTACGGCTTGCAAGTCAGCTCCGTGGTAGGAATATTGTCGATAGGCGCCGCTCCCTGCCTTGTCAACCTCGCCGGCTCGATGATTAACGTAATCGTCAACCGCAACCTCGTGGCCTACGGCTCCGACATGGCCGTAGCGGCGGCGGGCATCTTCACTACCTACACCACTCTCATAATCATGGTGGTACTCGGCATCTGCCTTGGTATGCAGCCTATCGTGGGCTACAACTACGGCGCGCGACAGTACGGGCGTCTGCGCCATGTCCTGTGGCTTGCCGTGGGGTGGTCAACGCTGTTTGTCACTGCCGGTTGCGCTTTCGGGCTACTATGCCCGCAACTGATAGCCCGCGCGTTCACCACCGACGAAAACCTCATCTCTATCACCGCCGGTGCTTTCTCCACCGCCATGCTGTCCTTCTGGCAGGTAGGATTCCAGATTGTCGCCACCAACTTCTTCCAGTCGTTGGGCTATGCTGGCAAGTCGATTATCATGAGCCTGTCGCGTCAGGTCATCTTCCTTATCCCGCTGCTCTATATCATGCCGCGGTATATGGGCCTTAATGGTATCTGGGCGGCCTACCCCATGTCCGACACCATGGCTACCATGGTGGCCGCAGTACTCGTGTGGTGGCAGCTGCGCGTCATAGCCCGCTGCGAGCGCCAGGGCGAGCTTAGGCCAGCCATATCGTAAGAGATTGCGGCCTCTCAGCCGCGCACAACAAGCATGTAGCCGAATCCACGCTGATTAATAATGGAGATTGCCGGGTCGTGGCGCAATGCACGGCGGAGTTTGTGTATGTAACCGTGGAGGGAATTGCGGTTGCTCGGTTCGTCGCGCTGCCACACGGCAA
>CAMWXJ010000045.1 GCA_947178215.1 uncultured Porphyromonadaceae bacterium | reverse complement strand
TTTTAAAACCCCCCTCCCCACCCCAACAAAACGCAACGACATGAATCTGTTAGAAGTATGCAATCTCCACGCCAACATTGACGGCAAAGAGATACTCAAAGGCATCAACCTCACCATACGCCCCGGCGAGATACACGCCATCATGGGTCCCAACGGCTCCGGCAAGAGCACATTCAGCTCCGTCCTGGCCGGCAACCCCGCCTTTACCGTGACCGAAGGGTCGGCGCGGCTCGACGGCAAAGAGCTGCTCGGCGAAGCGCCGGAGACGCGCGCCCACGAGGGGCTCTTCCTCTCGTTCCAGTATCCCGTGGAGATACCGGGCGTGTCGATGGTCAACTTCATGCGCGCCGCCATCAACGCCAAGCGCAAATACCATAACCAGGAACCCCTCAGCGCGAGTGACTTCCTGAAACTGATGCGCGAGAAGCGCAAGATAGTCGACCTCGACAGCAAACTCGCATCGCGCTCGGTCAACGAGGGCTTCTCGGGCGGCGAGAAAAAGCGCAACGAAATATTCCAGATGGCCATGCTCGAACCTAAGCTCGCCATCCTCGACGAGACCGACTCGGGCCTCGACATCGACGCCCTGCGCGTGGTGGCCGAGGGCGTGAACCGCCTCCACACCCCCGAAAACGCCGCCATCGTCATCACCCACTATCAGCGTCTGCTCGACTACATCAAGCCCGACTACGTGCATGTGCTCTACAAGGGGCGCATCATCCGCTCGGGCGGCCCCGAGCTCGCCCTCGAACTCGAAGAGCGCGGCTACGACTGGCTCAAGGAGCAGCCCGAGAATCTGCGGCCGGAGGACGCCTGCAAATGAACACCGACAGCCGCGGCGCTCTCGGTCAGTATCTTGACCTCTATCGCGCCACCGCCGCCACAATCGACGGTGCCTGCGGCTCGGAGCCGCTCAACAACATGCGCCACGCCGCTTTCGCCGCCCTCGCCAGCGGCATGAAGCTGCCCCGGCGCGGCGCCGAGGGGTATGCCGTGACGGGCCTCGACGAGATGTTTGCCCCCGACTATGGCCTCAACATCAACCGCCTGCCGGCGTCGGCCGACGTTGCCGCCGCGTTCCGCTGCGATGTGCCGCGCCTGTCGACGGCACTGATGATTACCGTCAACGACACCCCGCGCCTGACCGACACGACCCTGCGGTCGCTGCCCGAGGGCGTGTGGTTTGGCTCACTCGCCGAGTACGGCCGCCTGCACCCCACATGGACCGAGCGCTACTACGGCGCCCTCGCCCCGCTCAAACGTCCCGAAGTGGCTCTCAACACCCTGCTCGCCCAGGACGGCGTAGTGCTCCGCGTGAGCGCCGGCGTCAAGGTGACCAAGCCATTGCAGATAGTCAACCTGCTCAGCGCCACGGCTCCGCTCATGGCGGTGCGCCGCCTGCTCATAGTCATGGAGCCCGGGTCGGAGGCCACACTGCTCTGCTGCGACCACACCATGGACTGCGACCGCTCCTATCTGGCGTCGGCGGTGACGGAGATATATCTCGACCGCGACGCCCGGCTGAGCCTCTACGACCTCGAAGAGTCGAGCCCGCTCACCTCGCGCTGCTCGGGCGTGTTTGCCGACCAGGCCGAGGGCTCGGAGCTGCGCATGGGCGCCGCCACGCTGTGGTGCGGCACCACACGCAACGACTACGAAGTGACACTCCGCGGCAAGGGTGCCTCGACCTCGCTGTCGGGCCTCACCACCGGCTCGGGCAACTGCGTGGCCGACACCCACACCCACGTGGCTCACCTCGCGCCGTCGTGCAGCTCGCGCCAGCTGTTTAAGTTCACGCTGCCCGACGCCTCGCGCGGCGCCTTTGAGGGGCGCGTGTATGTGGCTCCCGGCGCTACCGGCACCGACGCCTCCCAGACATGCCGCAACCTCCTCGCCGGCCCCGACGCCCGGATGCACACCGAGCCGCAGCTCGAAATATACTGCGACGACGTAAAGGCATCGCACGGCGCGGCTACCGGCCAGCTATCGACCGACGCCTTATTCTATATGCGTCAACGCGGCATCCCCGAAGCG
This sequence comes from uncultured Porphyromonadaceae bacterium, assembly GCA_947178215.1. Classification (GTDB taxonomy): domain Bacteria; phylum Bacteroidota; class Bacteroidia; order Bacteroidales; family Muribaculaceae; genus Paramuribaculum. The sequence goes on along the minus strand of CAMWXJ010000045.1, from coordinate 8,043 downwards.
GAGGCGCGCGCCATGCTGATGCAGGCGTTTATGAACGACGTGGTGGAGACATTCAGCCCCGACGCCCTGCGCGACCGCCTGCGCCACCTCGTGGAGAAGCGTCTTGCCGGCGGCGAGCCCGAGTCGTGCGCCGCCTGTCCCGCCCGCAGCAAGCAGTCGTGACCCGCCGCCACACCGCCCACCTCTCTCCCTGTGCAACCCCATAACCTGATTCCTCCGATGACCGACACTCTCGATGTCGAGCGCCTGCGCTCGCTGTTTCCCATACTTTCGCGCACGGTCTATGGCCGCCCTCTGGTGTATCTCGACAACACCGCCTCGACCCAGACCCCGCGCCCCGTGGTCGAGGCCGTGACCGACATGTATTATCTCCACAAGGCCAACGTGCACCGCGGCGTACACTTTCTGTCGCAGGAGGCCACCGACATGATGGAGGCCACACGCCGCATGACCGCCGCATTTATAGGGGCACCCTCTACCGAAGAGATTATCTTCACACGCGGCACCACGGAGGCGATAAACCTTGTGGCATCGTCGTATGGCGAGCTGCTGCACGAGGGCGACGAGGTGGTGCTCACCACCATGGAGCATCACGCCAACATAGTGCCGTGGCAGCTGCTCCGTGAGCGGCGCGGGATAGTGATACGCGTGGCTCCGCTGCTGCCCGACGGCTCGCTCGACATGGACGCCCTGCGCGGGCTGCTCAACGAGCGCACGAAAGTGGTGTCGGTAGCCCACGTGAGCAACGTACTCGGTACGGTCAACCCGGTGGCCGAAATAGCGGCCCTGGCCCATGCAGCTGGAGCGGTGTGTGTGGTCGACGGCGCCCAGGCCATTGCGCACATACCGGTCGACGTCAAGGCCATAGGCGCCGACTTCTACGTGTTCTCGTCGCACAAGATGTACGGGCCGTGTGGCGTGGGTGTGCTCTACGGACGGCGCGAGTTGCTTGAAAAGATGCCCCCCTACCAGGGTGGCGGCGAGATGATAAGTCATGTGAGCTTCGAGCACACCACATGGGCCGAGCTTCCATTCAAGTTCGAGGCGGGAACGCCCGACTATGTGGACATCGGCGCGTTTGCCCGAGCGATAGAGTTCTTGCAGGAGACGGGTCTCGAAGCGATAGCCGCGCATGAGGAGGCTCTGCTGCGCCACGCTACCGCCCGCATCACCGCCGAGCTGCCCGCGGTGCGCATCTACGGCACTGCGCCCGGCAAGGCGGCCATAATATCGTTTCTGCTCGGCGACGCGCACCCCTACGACACCGGTATGCTGCTCGACAAGCTCGGCATAGCGTGCCGCACGGGGCATCACTGCGCCCAGCCGCTCATGACGTCGCTCGGCATCGAGGGTACGGTGCGCGCCTCGTTTGCCGCCTACAACACCCTTGCCGAAGCCGACGCGCTTGTCGACGGCCTCCACCGCATCGCGCCGATGCTGCTTTAAGGGCGCCCGGAGCGGCGCTTTTGGTGGTTTGGGGGAAAATGCGTAACTTAGCGGCTCCCAAACGTTATCATTGCGCAATGACACCAGATATAAAACCCCGCATAGGAATCACACACGGCGATACCAACGGCATAGGCTACGAAGTGATTCTGAAAGCAATCGAGGATAACCGCATCCTGGAAATATGCACCCCGATAGTCTACGGCTCGGGACGCATGGCGGCCTACCACCGCAAAGGGATGAATCTCCCCGCAGTCAATTTCGTGACCCGCAACGACGCCGAAGAGGCGCGCGACGACGAATATACCATAATCAACGTAGTGGCCGACGATGTGAAGATAGACCTCGGGCAGGCCACAGCGGCCGGCGGTCGCGCGGCTCTTGCGGCACTCGACCGCGCCATGGCCGACCTCGCCGACGGCAAAATCGACGCCCTCGTCACCGCCCCGATAAACAAGCACGCCATACAGAGCGACGACTTCCACTTTCCCGGCCACACCGAATATCTCGAAGCCCACGCCGGCGACGGCTCCAAGGCGCTGATGATAATGGTGTCGGGCGACCTCCGCGTAGCCCTCGTCACGTCGCACATACCCCTGGCACGTGTGTCGGAGACACTGACACGTGAGCTCGTAGCAAGCAAGATACGCGCACTTGACGCGTCGCTCCGTCGCGACTTCGGCATCGTGAGGCCGCGCATCGCCGTGCTCTCGCTCAACCCCCACGCCGGCGAGGAGGGGCTGCTCGGCAACGAAGAGCGCGAGGTGATTGAGCCGGCAATCTTCGACTGCGCCGCATCAAAGATATGCGCTTTCGGCCCGTATGCCTCCGACGGCTTTTTCGGCGCCGGACAGTGGAAGCACTTCGACGGCGTGCTCGCCATGTATCACGACCAGGGCCTCGCTCCGTTCAAGACCATAGCCATGGACTCGGGCGTCAACTTCACGGCAGGACTGCCTTTCGTGCGCACGTCGCCCGACCACGGCACCGGCTACGACATCGCCGGCAAGGGTGTGGCGTCGGCCGAGTCAATGCGCTGCGCCATCTACGAGGCCATCGACATTGCGCGCCGCCGCGACAGCCACGAAGAGCGCACCGCCAATCCACTCGCCAAGCATTATCACGAGCGTTCGCGTCACGACGCCTCGGTCGATTTCACCAAATCCGACGATTAAGCATCCATTATGAACTATGCAATCATAGCCGCGGGCGAAGGCTCGCGCCTGCGTCAGGAAGGGGTCGAGCTACCCAAACCCCTCGTAATGCTCGACGGCCGCCCCATGATTGGGCGCCTGATAGATATCTTTATGTCGTGTAACCCCGAGAGCCTCACCGTGATAGTCAATGAGCAGATGACCGAAGTGGCCGATTATCTGCGCTCGCTACGCCTGCCTGTCGACCTGCGCCTCGTGGTGAAGTCGACCCCAAGCTCGATGCACAGCTTCTACGAGGTGAGCCGCGCGCTGCCGGCCGAGGCCGCGGGGGGCAAGTTCTGCCTCACCACGGTCGACACCATTTTCCGTCAGCCCGACTTCGTGGACTACATAGCCGCTTTCGAGGCCGACCGCGAGGCCGACGGCTACATGGCCGTGACACCCTTTATTGACGACGAGAAGCCGCTCTATGTGGCTACCGACGCCGACATGCGCATAACCGGTTTCCTCGACCGCCCGGCCGAGGGGGTGAAGTATGTGTCGGGGGGCATCTACGGCCTCACGTCGCCCGCAATCAAGGTACTTGAAGACTGCATGGCTAACGGCGTATCGCGCATGCGCAACTATCAGCGCGCCCTCGTCGAGGCCGGCCTCCGCCTCAAAGCCTACCCGATAGAAAAGATTGTCGACGTCGACCATGCCTCCGACATCCCCGGCGCCGAAGCCTTTATCCGCTCATAAACAATCCCACCCCAGCATATAGTCACCTTTTATGGCTGAAATAAAGATTGCCGGCATCATGAGAGCCGGCGCATACTCTCCCAACCACATTGGCAACGACGCCGCCATATTCAATCTCGTGGCCGACCAGCTGCGCAAGCGCGGCTACGAGGTCAACGTCTACTCCGAAGAGCAGTTTGGAGCGGGCGCGCTCCGCGGCGAGCGCGTCATCGTGGACATGTGCCGCGAGAAGCACTCAATCGAGATGCTCCAGAAAATGGAGGACGACGGGTGCCTCGTCATTAACTCGGGCTACGGCATCGAGAACTGCACCCGCGAGCGCATGACGCGCATCCTGCTCGGCTCAGGCATCCCTTATCCCGACAGCCTCATGGTCAACACCAACGAGGCGGTAATCGACGCCCTCAACACCGCCGGCATCACCCGCGCGTGGATTAAGCGCGGCGACTTCCACGCCATGCACAAGGAGGACGTGAGCTATGTGCGCCACCCCGAGGAGGCGCAGGAGGTGCTCCAGGAGTATTTTCTCCGAGGCATCCCCCGCGCGGTAATCAACCGCCACCTCGAAGGCGACCTCATCAAATTTTACGGCGTGAGGGGCAGCTCGTTCTTCTACTGGTTCTACCCCTTTGACGAGGGCCACTCCAAGTACGGCCACGAAGCCATCAACGGCCGTTCGCGCGGCATATCGTTTGACCTCAAAGAGTTGCGCAAGATATGCGCCGACGCTTCCGAGGTGCTCGACGTGGTGGTCTATGGCGGCGACTGCATCGTGAGCCCCGACGGCACCATACGCATCATCGACTTCAACGACTGGCCCAGCTTCGCGCCATGTCGCAATGAGGCCGCGCCGCATATCGCCAAGGCGATAGTCAATCTCATCAAAGCCCATAACGAAAAGTCAAGTCGATAACACAATGACCGGAACCGAAACCGCAACCTCAGGCGCCCGGATGAGCTCATGGCAGCGCCTGCGTGCCGACTACCGGGCCACGCTCAAATCCATGGACACCGAAGAGGGCATCGACCTCGCCTTCTACCGCCCGATAGGCTATGTGTGGGCGCGCATCGCCAAGCGCCTCGGCGTGACACCCAACGCCATCACCATCGCCTCGATTTTCCTCGGTGTGGGAGCCGGCATATGCTTCTATTTCCCCACACTGTGGATTAACATCATAGGCATGCTGCTGCTGATATGGGCCAACTCCTACGACAGCGCCGACGGCCAGCTTGCACGCATGACGCACCAGTACTCGCGTCTGGGCCGCATACTCGACGGCCTGGCCGGCGACTTCTGGTTTGCCACGATATATGTCGCAATCTGTCTGCGCGAGGTACACACGTCGGAGTTTTACATGGCCCACAACGCAGCTATCTGGTGCCTCGCCGTGGCCGCCGGCCTCTGTCATGCCAAGCAGGCCGCTATGGCCGACTGCTACCGCCAGCTTCACCTCTTCTTCCTCAAAGGTGAGGAGGGGAGCGAGCTCGAAGACTATCAGGCCCTCCGCGCAAAGCTCGCCTCGCTGTCGTGGCGCCATAACTTCTGGCAGAAGCTTACACTCACGTTCTACACCAACTACACCCGTCAGCAGGAGGGCACATCGCCCGCCATGCAGCGTATGCGCCGCGAGCTCAACGCCCGCTACGGCACGGCACCCGCACCGGAGGCTTTTCGCGCAGAGTTCCGCCGCCTGAGCCTCCCGCTGATGAAGTATACCAATATCCTGTCGTTTAACTGGCGCACGATTGCGCTCTTCGCCTCACTCTTCGCCTCGATGCCCTGGCTCTACTTCGCCTGCGAGCTGATAGTGTTCAACGCTATCATGGTGATGATGATATGGCGCCACGAGCGCATCTGCACACGCCTCACACAAGAACTTAAAGATGGAAAATACCCCGCTGACCAACCTGCCGGGAATTAAAGGCATAATCTTTGACTACGGTGGCACCATCGATTCGCGCGGGGTGCATTGGAGTGAAGTGATATGGGACGGCTACCGTGCCGCCGGTATTGACATAGACAAGGCCGACTTCCGCGACGCTTATGTATATGCGGAGCGCGAACTGGCCAAGACGCGTCACATACTCCCACACCACAACTTCCTCGACCTGCTGCGCATCAAGATGCACATCGAGCTCGACCGGCTCACCGCCGATGGGAAGATGCCGGCCGACAGCGACGGCGCGCTCGCCGAGGCTGTGGCGCAGTACTGCTACCGCGCCGCCCGCGAATGTGTAGAGGAAGCACGCCCCGTCATCGAGGCGCTGTATGCGCGCTATCCGCTCGTGCTTGTGAGCAACTTCTATGGCAATGTGGAGTCGGTGCTCGCCGACTTCGACCTGCGCCGCTACTTCGGCGCCATCATAGAAAGTGCCGTAGTGGGCGTGCGTAAACCCGACCCCGCTATCTTCGGCCTCGGCGTCGAAGCCCTCGGCCTCGCCCCTGGTGAGGTGCTTGTAGTAGGCGACTCTCTCCGCAAAGACATACTCCCCGCCGAGAGTCTCGGATGCCGCACGGCATGGATCAAGGGCAAAGGCTGGACTACCGATGAGGACGCTGCTACTCACCCGTCGACCATCTCAAGCCTCGGAGATTTGCTTAATGTGCCATTATGATTTGTTAACATTTTAAGAGGTAAGTTATTGTAGTTTTAAGAATGATTCACTAAATAGGCTATTTATTGTGTATCTTTAACAAAAAGAGCTTGTATTTTCACTAAATTTTTTTTCACACTGAGGAAATAACGTGTACTTTTGGCACGATTTTCGCCTCGCGTGAATCCTCGCGCCTGAAAATCAACCTCTGACAACGAATATACACATTAAAACTACAATCTCCTACCATCACTAAAATGAAAGCAAACAATGTTAAGCCCGCCAACGGTAAACTTGGCGTACTCGTAGTAGGTCTCGGCGCCGTGACGTCGACCTTCATGACCGGCGTCCTCATGGCCCGCAAAGGCCTCTCAAAGCCTGTGGGCTCGATGACCCAGTACGACAAAATCCGTGTAGGCCGCGGCGCTGACAAGAAATATCTCCAATATAAAGACATCGTGCCTATCGCCGACCTCAACGACATCGTGTTCGGCGCATGGGACGTTTACCCCGCCAATGCCTACGAGAGCGCAATCAACGCCGAAGTGCTCAAAGAGAAGGACATCAATCCCGTCAAGGAAGAGCTTGAAGCCATCAAGCCTATGAAGGCCGCCTTCGACCACAACTACGCCAAGCGCCTCGACGGCGAAAACGTGAAGACCGTGGCCGATCGCTGGGACATGACCGAGCAGATTCGCGAGGACATCCGCCACTTCAAGAAAGAGACCGGAGTTGACCGCGTGGTAGTGCTCTGGGCTGCTTCCACCGAAGTCTACGTACCCGTCGACGAGCAGGTTCACGGCACAGTAGCCGCCCTCGAAGCCGCCATGAAGGCCGACGACAAGGAGCACATCGCCCCCTCGATGTGTTACGCCTACGCCGCCCTCAGCGAAGGCTGCCCCTTCATCATGGGCGCACCCAACACCACTGTAGACATCCCCGCAATGTGGGAGCTTAGCGAAAAGACCGGCATGCCCATCTCAGGCAAGGACTTCAAGACCGGCCAGACCCTCGTTAAGTCGGGCTTCGCACCTATCATCGGCACCCGCTGTCTTGGCCTCTCAGGCTGGTTCTCGACCAACATCCTCGGCAACCGCGACGGCCTCGTACTCGACGAACCCGCCAACTTCCGCACCAAGGAGGTGTCGAAGCTCTCGACACTCGAATCAATCCTCGTACCCGAAGAGCAGCCCGACCTCTACACCGACTACTACCACAAGGTACGCATCAACTACTATCCCCCGCGCAACGACAACAAGGAGGGCTGGGACAACATCGACATCTTCGGTTGGATGGGCTACCCCATGCAGATTAAGATTAACTTCCTCTGCCGCGACTCGATCCTTGCAGCTCCCCTCTGCCTCGACCTCGTACTCCTGAGCGACCTCGCAGCACGCGCCGGCCGTCACGGCATACAGCGCTTCCTCAGCTTCTTCCTCAAAAGCCCGATGCACGACTACACCAAGGGTGAAGTGCCTGTCAACCACCTCTTCCAGCAGTACGTCATGCTCAAAAACGCCATCCGCGAGATGGGTGGCTACGAAGCCGACGAAGAAATCGACTAATCCACTCGCGCCCCGAGCGGGAGTAGCAGGATGCCGTCAGGCACCCCAAGAAAAAAGACTGGCAGCGCCGACAGGCGCCCAAGGACCATCAGCAGCGCCGACAGGCGCCCTCATCAGCCCCGGCTTCCGAGCCGGGGCTTTTTTGCTTCGCCGCCGTCAGGCAGCCGCCCGCGCCGTCCGAGCTGTCCGAGCCGTCCGAGCTGTCCGAGTGCCGCCGTCAGGCGGCAGTCCGCAGAGTCCGAGCTGTCCGCAGAGTCCGAGTTGTCCGAGCTGTCCGAGCCGCCCCCCCCGTTAAATAGTGTTAATTGCGCGGAGATTTTCCTTGCGACTTCAGCCGAAAGCGAAATCAAATTCATTTTTCGCTCAGAAAGTCAGCGCTAAACGCTCCGGCCGAGAGGTCGGAATCATCCTGAAAGCCCTCAAATCCGCCCGAAGTTTCCGATAGAAAATCTAATATCTCTCTGTCGGCCTGCAATATCCGCCTTTCCCTATTTAACAGTTTACTTATTATGAGAAAAGCTTTTCTGAAAGCGTCAATTCTC
>CAMWXJ010000044.1 GCA_947178215.1 uncultured Porphyromonadaceae bacterium | reverse complement strand
AAATTTGTGGAGCTATTCAGAACGAAATTTTGCACTTCGTTCTTGAATCTTCATTATAAATGCACCGCCTTATCCACCATGATGCATGATTTTGCTGAAAAAAGGATGCACGGGTGTCTCTCTACACTCATTACCAATATTTCGTGGTATGTTGGGAGTGGGGAGCGGTTGCCGGTTGGCGACAAATGGGTCGGATGGCGCGGTCAGGCGGTGACCGACTGCATCTCCACCAGGCGGGTGTAGATGCCGCCGAGGGCAATCAGCTCGTCGTGGGTGCCGCGCTCCACGATGCGTCCTTCGCTCAGCACGCATATCTGTGAGGCGTTGCGGATGGTGGAGAGGCGGTGGGCTATGACGAGGGTGGTGCGCGATTTCATGAGCCGTTCAAGCGCCTCCTGTACAAGCTTCTCGCTCTCGGAATCGAGCGCCGAGGTGGCTTCGTCGAGAATAAGTATCGGCGGGTTTTTGAGTATGGCACGGGCTATGGAGAGACGCTGGCGCTGACCGCCTGACAGACGGCAACCGCGGTCGCCTATCACCGTGTCGTAGCCCTCTTCGGTAGCAATGATGAAGTCGTGGGCATTGGCGATGCGTGCGGCCTCCTCGACCTGCTGGCGTGTGGCGCCCTCTACGCCAAAGGCGATGTTGTTGAATATGGTGTCGTTGAAAAGAATCGCTTCCTGGTTGACGTTGCCCATAAGCGCGCGGAGGTCGCGAACGCGCATATCGCGGATGTCGATGCCGTCGATAGTTATGGTGCCGTCCGTGACGTCGTAAAAACGGGGCAGGAGGTCGGCGAGGGTCGACTTGCCGCTGCCGCTCTGGCCCACCAGGGCCACGGTCTCACCCGGCTTGATTGCGAGGTTCACGCCGTCGACGACCTTGCGCTCGCCGTCGTAGCTGAAATCGACATCCTTGTAGACTATTTCGCCGCGGAGCGGCTCGGGCTTGACCGGCTCGCGCCCTACGGGGTCGGCTATCGGGTTGACAGCTTTGAGGATGCGGTCGATACGGGTCATCGACGCCATGCCTTTCTGTATGGAGTATACCGCCTTTGACAGGTCCTTTGCCGGGTTGATGATGCTGTAAAAGATTATCATGTAGTAGATGAAGCCGGGGGCGTCGATAGAGCTTTCGCCGTCGAGAATCAGCGTGCCGCCAAACCACAGCACAATGGCTATGGTGAGTGTGCCGAGAAATTCGCTCATCGGGTGAGCCAGGCTCTGGCGGCGTGCCACGCGGTTGGAGATGCGATAAAACCTATGCGTGTCGCGGCCGAAGCGTGCCGACATGCGCGGCTCGGCGTTAAATGCTTTGACGATGCGCAGTCCGCCTATCGTCTCCTCGATATTGGCCATTATGCGGCCCCACTGCTCCTGCCCTTCGAGGCTCACGCGTTTCAGTCGTTTGCCTATCTTGCCCATTGCCATGCCTGCGATAGGGAGCAGCACGAGCACGAAAAGTGTCAGTTGCCACGACAACATTATCATGGTTACGAGACACACGATTATCATCACCGGGTTCTTGAACAACATATCGAGCGAGGCCATGATTGATGTCTCTACCTCGCTCACGTCGGAGCTCATGCGCGCCATGACGTCGCCCTTACTTTCGCCGGTGAAGAAGCCTATCGGGAGGCTCAGAATCTTGTCGTACATCACATTGCGGATGTCGCGTACTACACCCGAGCGTATCGGCACCATATAGTAGAGGGCCATGAAGGCGGTGCCGGTCTTTAACGCGGTCATCACCACGAGCAGGGCGGCGAGTAGCGCGAGGGTCTCGCTCGGGCCCCAGGCCGCTATCGCTTCCTGAGTCCAGTAGTAGAAGTTGTTGATAGCAACGTCCTTTATGGAGGCGTCGCCGAGGTGCATGTACGCATAGCCCGTCTCGCGAATCTTGAACAGCATCTCCAAAATAGGGATGACAATGGCAAACGAGAACAGGGTAAGGAAAGCCGACAATATGTTGAACACGATATTGAGGGCGAGATATTTTTTATATGGAGGCACGAAGCGCCTCAGAAGTTTCCAGAAATCTCCCATTGCAAGGGTCGGGGTTAGTTAATCAGAGTGCAAAAGTAGCAAAAAACCGCTAACTATCGCTATTCCGCGCACGAAAGGCCGCGTGTGGCCCGGTATAATTGCCCGCCGGCAGCCTGATGCGGCGGGGCGATGTCGGCGGTTGTTGCAACCTTTTGGCGGCCGAGGTCATTATACTTATGATTATTACCGACATCCTCTTCACCCGATATGATATGAAACAGATAATGGACGGCTGCACGGCAGCGACCCATGTGGCATACGCTTTCAGCGAGATAGCTACAATATATCCAATTACCCCGGTAGCCTCGATGGGTGTCACGGCCGACAAATGGGCAATGGCGGGACGCAAGAATCTTTTCGGAACCGTAATGGAGGTCAAGGAGATGGAGAGCGAGCTCGGCGCGGCCGGCGCCACCCACGGCGCGCTTGCCGCCGGCGCGTTTGCCACCACTTTCACCGCTTCGCAGGGACTCATGCTCATGATTCCCAACATGTATAAGATTGCGGGTGAGATGCTGCCCTGTGTGATACATGTGGGGTCGCGCTCCGTGGCCTCCCACGCGCTTAGCATCTTCGGCGACCATCAGGATGTCATGGCGTGCCGCGCTACGGGCTTCAACATCATAGCGTCGACATCTGTACAGGAGGCCATGGACCTCGCGCTGGTGTCGCACGTAGCGGCGATAAACGGCTCGCTGCCGGTGCTTCATTTTATGGACGGCTTCCGCACGAGCAACGAGATGAACACTATCGACGTAATATCCTACGACGATATGGCCACGTTACTCGATCGCGGCAAGGTGGCGGAGTTTCGCGCTCGGGGCATGAATCCGCGCCGCCCCGATATGCGCGGTACGGCCCAAAATCCCGACGTGTTCTTCCAGTTCCGTGAGGCGTCAAACCGCTACTACGACGCTTTCCCGGCCATAGTGCAGCGAGCCATGGACGGCGTGGCGAAGCTGACAGGCCGCAGCTATCATCTGTTTGACTACACCGGCGCGCCCGACGCCACTGAGGTAGTGGTGACAATGGGTTCGTCGGCCCGGGTTGTAGAGGCGGCTGTCAAGACGCTGGAAAAAGCGGGGCGCAAGGTAGGCGTTGTCACTGTGCGCCTGTTCAACCCTTTCAGCGCCGCCGATTTCCTGGCAGCGCTTCCGGCTACGGTAAAGACTGTGGCGGTGCTCGACCGCACCAAGGAGCCGGGAAGTCTCGGTGAGCCTTTGATGCTCAGTGTTATGGGCGCAGTCCAGGAATCGGGCCGTGCCATAAGGGTAATCGGAGGCCGCTATGGACTGTCGAGCAAGGAGTTTGACCCGGCTATGGCAATAGCGGTGTTTGACGAGGCGGTGCGTCCCGACGGCCGTCGCCGCTTCACCGTCGGCATTGACGACGACGTTACGCACCTTTCGCTCACGGTGGGCGACGCCCCCGCTTCGGTAATTCCCGCCGACGTGAAGCAGTGTGTGTTCTACGGCATCGGTTCTGACGGCACCGTAGGCTCGACCAAGCAGGCAGCAAAGGTGCTTTCGACCGTGGCGCCGCTCTACGCGCAGGCCTATTTCGAGTATTCGGCCAAGAAGAGCGGCGGCTATACCGTGTCGCAGCTCCGCTTCGCGCCTCATCCTGTCGAGGCCGCATATTCAATCGTCGATGCCGATTATATAGGTTGCAATAAAGATATTTATGTGCGCAGGTTTGACCTCGTCGACAATCTGCGCGAGGGGGGCATATTCGTGCTCAACACGCCGTTGAAGCCCTCCGAACTCGACAGGGCGCTCCCCGCCGCCCTGCGCCGCAAAATCGCTGAAAAAAAGGCGCGGATGTATCTGGTCGACGCCGGCGCTCTTGCCGCGAAAGTAGGCCTCGGCGTGAGAATCAACATGATAATGGAGACGGTGTTTCTGCGCCTTATCGATGTCGTGGAGTTTGACAAGGCCGTGGCCGCTCTCAAAGATGAGGTCAGGGCCACGTATATCCATGAGGGGGGCGATGTGGTGACCAGGAACCTCGCCGCTATCGATGGCGCCCCGGCGCTCATCGTTGGTGTGGACGTGCCCTCGTCGTGGGCCGAGGCTAAGGACGACGCGCCGGTGCCCGACCCCTCCGTGCCCGAGTTTGTGAGCCGAATAGCGCGAATATGCGACCGCCGCGAGGGAAGCCGGCTGCCGGTCAGCGTGTTCCGCCCCGACGGAATCATTCCGCCCGGCACCACTGCCTACGAGAAGCGTGGCATAGCCCTCGATGTGCCTGAGTGGGATGTCGACAAGTGCATCGAGTGCTGTCAGTGCTCGCTCGTGTGCTCCCACGCCGCCATACGCCCTGTGGTGATGACTGAGACCGAACGCGCAGCCGCTCCCGCCGCCATGACGTCGAAAGCCTCACGCATAGCCGGCCACGGCAGCCTTCAATTCCGCATACAGGTGTATGCGCTCGACTGCACAGGGTGTGGATCGTGCGCAACTGTATGCCCCGGCAGGGCACTTGCCATGAAGCCGCTCGGCACACAGATTCCGGACCAGGAAAATTACAGGAAGTGGTGTGTGTCGCATGTGGAAGAAAAAGACACCCTTCTCCCCGCCGCCACGGTCAACGGCTCGCAGTTGCAACGCCCGCTACTGGAATTTTCGGGCGCGTGTGGCGGTTGCGGCGAGACACCTTACGTCAAGCTCATCACGCAGCTCTTCGGACCGCGCATGGTGATAGCCAACGCCACCGGCTGCTCCTCGATATGGGGCGCCGACTATCCGTCAAATCCCTATTGCACCGACCGCCACGGCCATGGCCCGGCGTGGGGCAACTCGCTCTTCGAGGATAACGCGGAGTATGGCTTCGGCATAGCTTCGGCAATCGACCACCACCGCAATGCACTCCTTGATGCAGCACGCAAGCTCAGCGCCACGGCGGGCATAGCGGCAGACCTCAAATCGGCCCTCGACGACTGGATTGCCGCTTTTGCTGACGGCGTGACCTCGCAGCAGGCGGCCGACAAGCTACTCGCATCAATCAAGGCCAGCCCTGAGGCGGGGACCGAACAGCTCGCCGCAGGCGCCGATTTGCTCGGCAAGAAGAGCGTGTGGGCCATTGGCGGCGACGGCTGGGCCTACGACATAGGCTTCGCCGGGCTCGACCATGTGCTCGCCCAGAACATCGACATCAACCTCTTGGTAATGGATACGGAGTGCTACTCCAACACCGGTGGCCAGACATCCAAGGCTACGCCGCTCGGCGCTGTGATGAAATATGCGGCAAACGGCAAGCGCACCTACCGTAAAGACCTTGGCCGCATGATGATGACCTACGGCAATGTGTATGTGGCACAGATAGCTCTCGGTGCCAACTATCAGCAGGCTATCGACGCGCTTACCGAGGCCGAATCCTATCCGGGACCGTCGATAGTGATAGCCTACTGCCCGTGTATCAATCACGGTATCCGTGCCGGCATGAGCCACACTATACTTGAAGAGCGCGAAGCCGTGCGCTGCGGTTACTGGCCGATATATCGCTACGACCCGCGCCGCACCGCCGCCGGACTCGACCCATTGCGCCTTGACTCGCCGCAACCCGACGGTAAGCTCGACGCCTACCTTGACGGCGAGGACCGTTATGCCGACATCACCATTGCGGCACCCCACGACGCCGATCGTCTGCGCCGTGAACTCGCCGCCCGCCAGCTCACAGTCTACCGTATCCTCAAAGATGCCGCGACCGCGTCCTCGCCCAAAGCGTCAGAGCCTGGGTCTGCCGCTTCATCAGCCCCTAAATCCTGATTCTGAATGTTTGTAAATGCAACATTTAAAATAGTTTAGCGCGGTGGTATTGATGCTGTTTCTTTGAGTGTGTATGAAAAAGGGCACAGTAAAAGAAACAGTATCCGCATCTAATTGGGTAATTAGTCCTGAGAATCTGTAATTACTTCGTCAAGATTTCTCAGGATAAGACGAGTGCCGAGCTCTTATTTGTTTCCTGTTCCAAAACGCGAGGTGTCGATGTTGGAGTCTTTGGGCTTGAACCCGTTGAATCGCCAGATGAATGTCAGTTTGAGGTTGCGGGTCATGTCGCGCACCTTCATCCGATAATCCTGATCGGCATGGTTGATGGTCATGGTAGGTGACCATCTGTTGAATATGTCATCGGCTTTCAAATCAAGTTCACAGCAACGCTTCTTGCCGAACTGCCATTTTACGCCGGCATCGACTTTCCATATGCTCGATAAGTCGGCTATTCCCTGCAATGATGGCGATATGTAGCTGAAATCCACAGAAACGGAGATAGGACTGTTCTGACTGAACTTGAAGGAGTTGTTAAGTGAGCCGTAAAAAATCCATTTGCTGTTGTCAAAGCTGATGTCATGGAAGTGGTCTGCTTTTGCCCTCCTGTTCATTACGTTGGCAGTGGCAGTGGCATTCCAGATATATCCCACTCCGAAAGGGGCATATAGATTTAGTCCGACCACTCGCTCATAGTTCATGTTGATGGTCTGATATATCAGATTCAGAGCATCGGGCGATTGATATGGCAATTGCACAGTAGTTTTGTCGCCATACTGAAAATAGAGTGTCGCAACATATTTCTGCCTGAGAATATAGTTAAACTGCGCATCATATTGGATATATGGCTGTAAGGCAGGATTTCCTATTACCGTCGAGTAGTCGTTGATGTGGCTCGTGCCGCCATGCAGTTCCCAATATGAGGGATATATGCGTTGGGTGTTGAAGTTCAGTTGAAATATGCTTTTGGGTGTTTTGTAGTAAGTCGCCCCGAACTGAGGAATGAAATTCCAGTTGTGCTGATATTTATTGTGATAATACTCACCCTTTGCCGATAGATTGAACGACAGTCCCCAGTCGAAAGACCGCTGTGTGCCGGCGTAAAAACTCGCCACATCTTCGTTGAGAATATCATCGAAATCAGGATTGTCGGACATTGCGTAGTGTTGTGAACTGTGATCTTTTGAGTGTTGATATTCTGCGCCATAGTTCAGTTGCCACTGTCCAAGCTGATGCTGTTGGTCAATATATGCATGCCAACGGTTAATATCCTGACGGTTTTCAGAGCCAAGAAGGTAGTCTGTGTCCTTAAACAATGACTGTGAACGGTTTTCGGAATAGCGGGTGTAGTCGCCGCCTATTGTCATGCCAAATGGCGCGGTGTAGCGCATGGCGATATTGTGATAGCCGACAGGCGACAGCATGTTGTAGGCATTTGTATAGTTGCCCAAAGTGCCTGATGAGAGACTCCAACTCTTTGAATCGGAGATTATCTGACCGTTGTAAGTGAGTTTGAGTGTTTTCCAAGAAGCGGAGGCAAATATGGTATTGCTCCAGTTCTGACCAATACGCCGCATGTCGTCCTCAATCATAGTTCGTCCGCCATCATAAAGATGATTCGACCATGTTTCCTCGCGGCTCCAAGACTTGGTGCGCGACAGCCCGTAATTCAAATCAAAAGTCCAGTCTTTTATAGCGTATGTGGCTGCAAGTACACCACCATACGAACCATAGTGAGCCTGATTATATCCGGCTCTGACCTGTCCCTGCAAGCCGTCGAGAGGCGTCGGAGTTTTCAGAACCACGTTGATTACGGCTCCATTAACATGATACTTAGCCGGGGCGGAATACATAATCTCCACGTTTTTCAGTCTGTCAACCGGAGTGTTGTAGAGAAGTTGATAAAGATTCTGGAGCGGCATATTGGTAAGCTCGCCATTGAGAATAATCGTGACATTTGAAGCTCCGGTGAGCCATATCATGCCGTTGTTGTTCGTAACGCCGGGCAAGTAGCCAAGGGCTTCAAGAATATTGGTTACAGGCTTGTCCTTGACTATTTCGGGGAGGTTAACGACCATGATGCCGTCCTCGCCCCTTACTTGCGGCTTCTCTCCTTTGACAACAACCTCATTGAGTTGTTGAGTGGAGATAGTATCAGGAATCTCAGTTTGAGCATAAACGGCTACGCTATGCAGAATCGTGATGAATGTAAGTGCTATTTTCATTGCGGCGTTATTTTATTTTGATGCGAAATTACCTTTACTTACATTCACTACCACCGTAGTCAACCTTATTTAGTCTTAATTGCTCCCTTATTTAGTCTTAAATCGAATTGTTCCTAAACAATTGTGTAACGGATTATTGCTAATTTCGCGTTATGAGACACTTCAAGACAATCTCGATTACGTTTATTATTGTCATTGTAGTTATTTTCAGCTGCAATGTCTATTATCTCATATCCCTTTACAATTCGATCAGGACAGATGTCGAACGCGATGTAATGACTGCTTTGGCTGATGCTGATATTGACGATATGTGGGAACGAGCCGACAGGGCTAACCGCGCGGCAGTCGCGGCAAAGCAGGCTTATATTGATAATGGCGATTCAATCACCGAACAAGCACGGTCGGTTTCCGGCATAAAGGATGAAGAAGGGAATTTTGTCACAACATCGACTAATCAGAAAGGTGAGACAACAGTAAACAAGACGGCACTTAGACGTGACCGCTCATATAGCAATCAGATGGTAAACGATATGAGCAGGCAGATGCATGAAGTTATGGATCCGTTTGTAGATTTTAATCTGACCATCATGGATAGTATCGTTACTGAACGACTTGCCGACCGACACATATATCCCGATTTCGTAGCAGCGGAGGTTATAGATTCCGAAGCAAAAATTATAAGGGGCAATAGCCATATTAGACAGAATCGCTCCGACTATGACGTGTTTTCGCTATGCTTTAATCCGGAAGCCGGTATGTATTACCGTGTTTATATGACGCCGCTGACACGGCATATCATGTCTGAAATGTCAGGTGTGATTATTACGGTATTCCTTCTGATGGTTACCTTCTCTATGGCGTTTTGGTATCTGTTCCGCACAGTCTCGCGACTGCGCACCATTGAGGAGATGAAAGATGATTTTGTCAGCAATATGACCCATGAACTGAAAACGCCTATTGCCATAGCATATTCAGCCAATGACGCTCTGCTCAATTATGACACAACCAACGACCCAGACAAAAAGACAAAGTATCTGACAATTGCAAACAAGCAGCTGAAACGACTTGGCGAGCTTGTGGAAAACATCCTTGTAATGAGTATGGAACGCCGTAAGGTCATGCAATTCAAACCGGAAGAGATACAATTACGCGACTTTGCCGAGGAAATCGCTGCATCTCAGCGCATGAGAGGCGATAAGGATATAACCATCAATGTGAACGTGGCTGATAATATAGTTGTAGAAGCTGATAAGACGCATTTGGCGAATGTGCTGAACAATCTCATTGACAACGCAATCAAATACTCCGGCGATAGCGTCGAGATTACTATAACGGGCAATTGCAGAGGTCTCTCAGTAATAGATAACGGTATCGGCATCCCGTCAAAGTCGATTCCTTTTCTATTTAATAAGTTTTACCGTGTTCCTCACGGCAACCGTCAGGATATCCGCGGCTATGGCATAGGACTATATTATGTGAAGAGCATCCTCGACAAAATGGGCTGGGCTATTGTGGTCAAAAGTACAGAAGGAGAAGGTTCGGTGTTCACAATCAAATTCAGCAAAGATGAGCAACAAGATTCTGTTTGTAGAAGATGAGGAAGACCTGACGCTGATTGTCGCCGACACTCTGCGCGGGCAAGGCTATGATGTCATCACGGCAGCCGACGGTATTCAAGGGCTTGATAAATTCAAGTCCGAAGGTGCCGATATTGTGGTGGCTGATGTAATGATGCCCAAAATGGATGGGTTCACTATGGCAAAGGATATAAGAAAATTGTCTCCGACAATACCATTGCTTTTCCTCACCGCAAAAAGCACAATAGATGATATTGAACAAGGTTTTGAAATCGGGGCCAACGACTATCTGAAAAAGCCCTTTGAACTCCGCGAACTGATAGTGCGGATTAAGGCACTATTAAGAAGATATTGTGACAACCGCAATGAGGACATACGGTTTGCAATTGGAGCATATACTTTTAACGTAACGACCCAGACATTGTCATTTGACAACAAAGAAACAGAATTATCTCACTTTGAAGCCAAGATACTTGAACGTCTGGCAACCAATATCGGCAAGACTGTCGATGCCTCTGAATTGATGATTGCCGTGTGGCAGCGCGACGAACCGAGCAACCGCAATTCCCTCCACGGTTACAT
>CAMWXJ010000043.1 GCA_947178215.1 uncultured Porphyromonadaceae bacterium | reverse complement strand
GTAACCCGTGTAACCCACCGTAACCCTGTAACCGCAGAGGATTACACTTCTGTCTATGCCATGCTCTATCACGACACACAACCGCACGGCTACCGCTACCGCCTCGGCCGACGTCGTGGAATGTGCCCCTCGTGCCACCGACGCGACTTCAAGTATTACGTCGACACGCTCACGGGCGAAATCCTCGACAGCCGGTGCGGACGCTGCAACCGCGAACATTCGTGCGGCTACCATGAGCCGCCGTCACATTTTCCTGATATAATCCAAAACATTATGAAAGACACAAACCTCACCACCCGCCTCCTCGCACGACCTCAGCCTGCCCCCGCGACCTCCGAGCCACCGTCGCTCATGCCCCTGCCTATGGTCAAGGCTACGCTCGGCGCCGACCGCATGCTCAACTCACTCTACCGTTTCTTCCTGCTGCACTACAACACATCATTCATCATGGAGGCCTTCAAGGAAATGGAGGTAGGCACCGCACGCTTCGGCGGAGGCTCACCCGTGTTCTGGCTCCGCGACCGCTTCGGCAACTACCGCTCCGGCAAAGTCATGGCCTACGACAGTAATACCGGGCATCGCGTCAAGAGCCACGACACCGTCACAGTGAACTATGCCCACAGCCTCGCCCGCCTGCCCGGCTACAACTTTCAGTCATGCTACTACGGCGAATACAATGCAGCCCGATACCCCGATGGAACCATAATCCTCGTAGAGAGTGAGAAGTCGGCCCTCGTGCTCCGCATGATGCTTGCGGCACTTTCACAAGTCCCCGGACGCTATCTGGCCATGGCCACCTCGGGAGCCTCCAACTTCAGCGTCGACCCATCGCGCATGGCCGACCCGACCTACCGCATGTCGATACTCTACAACCGCAACCTCATCGTAATCCCCGACGCCGACATGGTGGACCGGTGGCAGAAGAGCGCAATGCGGCTCAAGCCCTTCCTCGGCTCGCTGCGCCTGCTCGACGTACGCACCTCTCCTTTCGGCCTCGAAGGCTCCGACGACATAGCCGACTGGATTCTCGACCACGGCCACCGCCTGAGCGAGTGCCTCACCGCCATCCGCACAGCCCCGCGGATTTAGGGGATGCTGCCGAAATGCTTCGGGCAATCCTATTTGCCGTAAAATTGTTATATTTGCGGAATATAGTGTCTGCAATAGTATTTGGCACGATTTTTGACGCATGATGAGTGTATAATGGCACTCTCAGCCTACATAACCCCTCCTCTTCGACACCTGATACAAATGACTCCCAACATCAAGACCATACAAGATATGGGCGCCGGCGTCGACCGCTCGCTCGCCACGCGACGCCTCGCCTCGGCCCTTACATCGCTCGCCGCCATGGCCGAAGCGGCATCCATGCCGTTTGCCATGCGCTCGCGCATATCGTCGCTCGCCGACAACTACGCAATGCTGAGGCGATATTTCATCGACGGAGTGACCGATCCGGAGCGCGACAGAATAGCCTCCGACATCACTGCCGAGGCCGCGGCGATACGCTGCGCCATTGAGCGACGCGTCATGACCGACTCCGACAATCCCAACCTGTATTTCTCGACGCTTCGCTTCGAGCAGACGCGTCCCGACGAGACTGTCGCCGCGCTGCTCGGCCGCTACGAGGAAGCCGCGGCCAACAGCGCCGAACGCATCAAGGCCGAGGCACTCGCAACACGCCTGTTCAACCGTGTGTGGGTCACATTCCCTCTCTCGTCCGACGATGCCGACGCGTTGCACCACCGCCTCGCCGCACCGGTAGCGCTCGAAGGCGACACCGATCCGCTGCGCCGTCTGCTTGTAGGCGCCCTCATGCTCGGCTCGCTGCGCTACTTCGACAGCCGCCGCGCCATACTTCTGGCCGACATCTACCGCATCAACCCGTCGACACCGGTAGGCGCCGTGGCCCTCACGGCCCTCATCCTCGCCCTGGCGTCGGCACCGGCCCATGCCCTCGGAGGCCGCAAGCTCCGCGCAGCCCTCGACGCCCTCGCCGACATCCCCTCGCTCGCCGCCGATGCCCGCATGGCTTTCATGCAACTCATTCGCTCGCGCGACACCGACCGCGTAAGCCGCAAGATGACCGACGAGATATTCCCTGGCATCATGAAGATGCGCCCCGACATCGACCGCAAGATGCGCGACTTGCAGAGCCGCGAGTCAAACCCCTTTGACGAGGAGGGCGGCCTTAATCCGGAGTGGGAGGAGCTGCTCGACCGCAGCGGCCTCAGCGACAAGCTGCGCGAGCTCAACGAGATGCAGACCGAGGGCGCGGATGTGATGATGGCCTCTATGGCCAATCTTAAAGACTTCCCCTTTTTCAACGACCCCGCCAACTGGTTTCTCCCCTTCTATGCAGGCCACTCGTCGGCCTCCGACAGCAACGCCGCCGCCATGGCCCGCGCCCTCGAAGCACTGCCCATGATGTGTGACGGCGACAAATACTCGCTGCTATTCTTCTCGGCACGCATGGGAGGCACAGCGGCTGGAAGCGGACTCGCCGCACACATGGAGGAGCAGCAGAGGCAGCTGAGCGAGCTGATGAGCGCTGAGCTCGACGCCGACTCCAAGGCGCGCGAACACGCTGTCAACTCGTTTGTGCAGAGCATATACCGCTTCTTCAAACTGTTCAGGCGCAAGGGTGAGTTCACCGACCCGTTCGTAAAGCCGGTCAATCCGCTGCTCACCCCGGTGCTCGACCGCGTTTTCGGCTCCGACTCCGACGCCCTCGCCGTGCCGGCCGAGTTTTATTTCCGCCGCGGCTACTATGCCGAAGCACTCACCCTCTTCGAGCGAATGGAGGAGCTTATGCCCCCCACGGCCGAGCTGTACCAGAAAAAGGGCTATGCACTCGAACAGACCGGCAACCCCGAAGAGGCGCTCACACAGTACCGCACGGCCGATCTCATCGACTCCGACAGCGTGTGGACCCTACGCCGCATGGCCGCCCTACTCCGCCTGTCGGGCCACAGCGAGGAAGCGCTCGGCCTCTACGACCGCATACAGACACTCAAACCCGACCGTCCCGCCGACATACGCAACCGCGCCGACACGCTGCGTGAGCTCAACCGCCACTCAGAGGCGCTGACACTCTACTACAAGGCCGACTATCTTAAACCCGACCGCCCCGCGATAATGCGCCCGATGCTACGCTGCCAGCTCATCACCGGCGACACCGACAAGGCCCTCGCCACTTCGCGCCGCCTCGCAGCCTCGGGCGTCGACCTAACCCCCGACGACCATATCGACCGCGGCCACGCCTCCATTGCGCTCCACGACTACAAGGGAGCCATCGAGGCATATGCCGATGCTATCGCCGCGCTCGACTTCAACTCCGTGGCCCTTGACCGCCGACTGGAAGCCGACCGCGCCCTGCTCACACGTCTCGGAGCCGACCCGCTCACAGTGAGCATCATCATCGAGGCCGCAATCGAAGCCGCCGCGTCGCGCGGCTCAAAAATCTGAACCAAACCGCTATGACCGACACCAAGCCACATACCTCATCCGCCACCAATCCGTTTTTCGCTCCGTTTGACGAAACGGAAGCCATACCTTTCAGCCGCATCACCGAAGCCGACTATCTGCCGGCCATAAAGCGCGGCATCGAGCTCCACAGCGCAGAGATTGACGCCATAGCCGACAATCCCGACGAGCCTACCATCGACAACACCCTCCTGCCGCTCGAATACGGCGGGGCCGACCTGACACGTGTTGTCGAGGTCATGGGGCCGATGACTTCGGCCATGTCGACCGACACGCTCATGTCGATAGACGCGGAAGCCACTCCCCTCCTCGCGGCCCATTCCACCGAAGTGTCGCTCAACGAGAAGCTGTGGCACCGCATACGCTCGCTCTACGACCGCCGCCACTCGCTCGGACTCGACGCACCGACCATGAGGCTGCTCACCGACTGCTACCTTAGCTTCACACGCAACGGCGCGCTGCTCGAAGGCGCCGACCGCGAACGCTTCAAGGAGCTGAGCGCGAGTCTGGCCGACCTCTCACGCCGATTCGGCGAGAACCTCGTGCTCGAAATGCGCGACCTCAGGCTCACCGGCACCGACCGCGCCGAGCTGTCGGGCATCCCTGCACATATAACAGGCCAGGTGACCGACACCCCCGAGGGAGGGTGGAGCCTCGCCGTATCGCAGCCGGTGTTCATGGAGGTGATGCGCACCGCCGACAACCGCGAGCTGCGCCGCCGTCTCTATCGCCTCTACTCAGGCCGCAACTTCCACACCACCCACGACAACACAGCTATTCTAAGCGAGATAGCCGCATTGCGCCGCGAAAAGGCGTCACTGCTCGGCTACCCCACCTACGCCCACTTCGCCCTGGCGCAACGCATGGCCGCCACACCCGACCGTGTGATGAAGCTGCTCAACGACCTGTGCGACGCCTACCGACCCGCGCTCGCCGGCGAAATGGAGAGTCTGCGCCGCATCGCCGGACACAACATCGAGCCGTGGGATTATTCCTACTACGCGCAAAAGCTCAAAGCGGCCGAATATGACTTCGACGAAAACGCCATGAAGCCATATCTCGAACTCAGCAACGTAACCAAGGGCGTGCTTCACATGGCGTCGCTGCTCTACGGCATCCGTTTCGACGAGATTACGGGCGAGGTTGACACCTACCATCCCGACGTGCGCGTCTACCGCGTGAGTCACCCCGACCGCGGCACGCTCGGACTGCTCTACCTCGACTTCTTCGCGCGCCCCACCAAGCAGCCCGGCGCATGGATGACGGAGTTCCGAGGCCAGATGCAGCGCCCCGACGGCACCCCACAACGCCCCTACGTGACACTCGTCACCAACTTCGTGCGCCCCGCCGACGGCGAGCCGTGCCTGCTGCGCCCGTCGGAGGCCGAAACCCTGCTCCACGAGACGGGCCACGCCCTTCACTCGCTCCTCTCCGACTGCCGTTACCCCTCGCAAGCCGGCACCAACGTACGCCGCGACTTCGTGGAGCTGCCATCGCAGTTCAACGAGGGCTTCCTCACGCGCCCTGAATTTCTTGAAGTGGCGGGACGCCACTGGCAGACGGGCGACCCCGTGCCGCAGACGCTTGTCGACGGTATGCGCCGCGTGGCCGCTTTCGGCGCATCGTATGCGTGCCTCCGTCAGCTCGGCTTCGGCCTGAGCGACATGGCCTGGCATACCCTCGCCACCGACGCGGAAGTAGCGGAAGCCACAGCCGACCCCGCCGCTTTCGAGCGCAAGGCCACGGCGAGCGTCGCGGTGTTCGACGACCCCGACGGCGCGCCCCACTCGCAGTCATTCGGACATATTTTCTCGGGTGGCTACGCTGCCGGCTACTACTCCTACAAATGGGCCGAAGTGCTGGCCGCCGATGCTTTCGAGGCCGTGGCACCTGCTCCCGGTTCACCGCTCGACCTTGAAGCGGCAGCGCGGTTTGCCGGCTGCGTGCTCTCACAGGGCGACACCGCCGACCCCGCCGACCTCTACCGCCGCTTCCGCGGACGCGACGCCGACCCGAACGCCCTGCTGCGCCGCGACTTCCCCGCTAAGTAACCGCCCTGCCACGCAATAAATAATCAAGGAGAGCGTTAGTCAGTTGATGAACCATTTTCACCGGCTGCTACTGACAGCTCTCCTTTTCTGTGTTACGGCTACCGTCGCCATGTCGGCCGCCACGCCGGTCACACTCAGCGGCGTAGTGAGCGACCCGGCACGTCAGCCTATCGAGTTTGCCACGGTGCGTGTCGCCGGCACAGCTATCGGTACCAACACCGACGAAAAAGGCGCGTGGCGCCTCACTCTCGCAGAAGCCGACACCGTCGATGTCATATTTTCGTGCATAGGTTACAGTGAGGTCAAGCGGCGCCTCATCAACCCTGAGGGGGAAGTGAGGCTCAACGTGATGCTGCAACCGGTAGCCCAGGAGATAGGCGAGGTGGAGATAAGCGAGATTCGAAAGCAGACCGGCTCTATGCAACGTATTGACGCGGCCGAGTACCGGCTGCGCGCCGCCGACCCGTCGGGAGGCTCTATCGAGAGCCTCCTCGCCACCATGGGGGGCGTCAATGCTTCGAGCGAGCTGTCGTCGCAATATTCAGTGCGCGGCGGCTCCTACGACGAGAACTCGGTCTACATCAACGGCGTGGAGCTTTACCGCCCGCTGCTTGTCACGTCGGGACAGCAGGAGGGGCTGTCGGTCATCAACCCCGACATGACGGGAACGGTCGAATTCTCGTCGGGAGGCTTTGGCGGCGAGTACGCCGACAAAATGTCGTCGGCGCTCGACATAACCTACCGCACACCGACGGCATTTGAAGGCTCGGCGAGCGTGTCGCTTATGGGCGCGTCGGCATCCGTGGGAGCCGCCACGGGCAATTTCAGCCAGCTCCACGGACTACGCTACAAGCGCAACTCGTCGCTGCTCTCATCAATGGACACCAAGGGGGAATACGACCCGTCGTTTTTCGACTACCAGACGAGCCTCAACCTCAAAATAGGCAAGCGGCTCAACGTGTCGTTTCTCGGCAACATCGCCATCAATGACTACCACTTCACGCCACGCAACCGCACCACCAATTTCGGCACGTCGACCGACGCCAAGCAGTTCAAGGTATATTTCGACGGCCACGAAAAGGATAAGTTCAACACCTATTTCGGCGCCCTCGGCATAAGCTACGCCGCCTCGCGCCGCACGGCCCTGCAACTCCTCGCGTCGGGTTTTCTCACCGACGAGCTGGTGACCTACGACATATCGGGCGAATACTGGCTCGACGAGGCGGGCACCGGCGACGGCTCCGTAGGCGGCGAACTCGGCGTAGGCCGCTACCACGAGCACGCCCGCGACCGCCTGCGCGCCAAAGTCGCCGCCGTGACGCTGCGCGGCAACACCGCCGTAAACAACACCTACACACTGGCATACGGCGTGACAGGGCGCCGCGAACAGATTCACGAGCGCACCCGCGAGTGGGAGTTGCGCGACTCGGCCGGGTACTCGCTCCCCGTCAATAACGAAACGCTCCGGATGGTCTACAACCTCGCGTCGGCCCACGACATATCCTCGACTCGCCTGTCGGCCTACGTCAAAAATCGTTTACGCTTTCACCCCGCCGCCGGCTACGTCAACATTCAGGCCGACCTGCGCGTAAGCTACTGGGACTTTAACCGCGAATGGCTCGTGTCGCCGCGTGCGTCGGTAGGATTCATTCCCGAAGCCAATACGTCGTGGGCGTTGCGCTTCGCCACCGGCATATATTACCAAAGCCCGTTTTACAAGGAATTCCGCCTGACTGTGACCGACCCCGCCACAGGCAATGCGACAGTTCAGCTCAACAAAGCCATAAAGTCGCCACGCTCCATCCACTTCATCTTAGGAGCCGACTACACTTTCCGCGCCCTGTCGCGCCCCTTCAAGCTCACGGGCGAAATCTATTACAAGACACTCAGCCGCATCATCCCCTACGAGATTGATAATCTCAAAGTGATCTACTCGGGCCTCAACGAGTCAAGCGGCCACGCCATGGGACTTGACGTCAAGCTGTTCGGCCAGTTCGTACCAGGCTCCGATTCCTGGCTCACATTCTCGCTTATGAACACGAGCGAGAACCTGCACGGAGTGAAAGTGCCGAGTCCTTCCGACCGCCGCTACTCCGTGGGGCTGTATTTCACCGACTTTTTTCCCCGTATCCCAAGGCTGAAAGTCAGTCTGAGGGGTATATTTGCCGACGGCCTTCCCGCCACCGCCTCCCGCACCGGGCGCGACGAAGGCTACTTCCGCACGCCGGCCTACAAGCGCGTGGACTTCGGCATTATGTACGGCATCATACTGCCTCCGGCCGAGGGAGAGACACGGCACGGCCTTCGCGGCCTCTGGGCCGGAATAGACATCTTCAACCTGTTTGACATGAGCAATGTAAGCTCCTATTACTGGGTCACCGACGTAAACAATATCCGCTATGCGGTGCCCAACTACCTCACACGGCGGCAGCTTAACCTCCGCCTCACCATCGACTTCTGACCGCTTCCCGCACCGAATGTGGCAACTGACAGCCCACAGATTATCACGAAAGGATTTTTTCGTGAACGTATGTTAACAGACAAATACAACCAAGCGAATAGAGTGAAATTATGTTAATATTGAAAATGTTTTACAGCATAATTTTGCAGTATCATTTAAATGATGTAATTTTGCATCAGTTTTTCATGGTATTAGATTTAAGGTAAGAAGATTATTCGTCGGGATGACGAATAATTTTTTTTGCTTTTAAGACGGATTGCCCGCCCTTGACATCTTACACAAGCCACAGAGGCTGTGTAAGGCAGGTCCAGAGGCGGTTTTTTTATTTCCAGGGAGTGATGATTCATAGATTTGTAGTAACTTTGCAGATAAAACCAACACATCGACCCTGCTATGCTCAATAAAATAGCCGGCCTCAAAGCCGAAATTGAATCCCTGTCGGCTTCCACACCCGATGAAGTGGAGGCCCTCCGCATAAAATATCTTTCCAAAAAGGGCGCCGTGACGGCCCTTATGGCCGACTTCCGCAACGTGCCCGCCGAAAACAAGCGCGAGATAGGCCAGGCCATAAACGACCTGAAAAATTTTGCCACCGACCGCATCAACTCGCTGCGAGAGGCATTGGAGACCGCCGACACTATCGACCCGACTCTCGACCTTACCCGCCCCGGAGCAGCTATGCCCGTAGGCACACGTCACCCACTGTCGATTGTAACCGACGAAATTATCTCCATATTCAGCCGCCTCGGCTTCACCGTAGCCGAAGGCCCCGAGGTGGAGGACGACTGGCACGTGTTCTCGTCGCTCAACTTTGCCGCCGACCACCCGGCTCGCGACATGCAGGACACATTTTTCATCAACCGCAATCCCGACGTGCTGCTTCGCACCCACACCTCGTCGGTACAGAGCCGCGTCATGGAGCACACCCAGCCCCCTATCCGCATCATCTGCCCCGGCCGCGTGTATCGCAACGAGGCAATCTCGGCACGCGCACACTGCTTCTTCCACCAAGTCGAGGCCCTCTACGTCGACACCGACGTAAGCTTCGCCGACCTCAAACAGACGCTTCTCTATTTTGCCCGCGAGATGTTCGGCCCCGACACCAGCATACGTCTACGCCCGAGCTACTTCCCCTTCACCGAGCCTTCGGCCGAAATGGACATATCCTGCAATCTGTGCGGCGGCAAAGGCTGCTCGTTCTGCAAAGGCACCGGATGGGTTGAGATTCTCGGCTGCGGCATGGTGGACCCCAACGTGCTCGAAGCTTGCGGCATCGACTCAAAACGCTACTCGGGCTTCGCTCTCGGCATGGGCGTGGAGCGCATCACCAACCTGAAATATCAGGTCAAGGATCTGCGTATGTTCTCCGAAAACGACACCCGCTTCCTCGAAGAGTTTACAGCAGCCGCTCACTGAGCCTGACAATAATACTAAACAACAGTATGCAAAGCGCCGTTGCATCTCCCGCTATGCTAACGCAGATTCTTGCCGTTGGCCTCGGGGGGATGACAGGCGCTTCGCTGCGTTTTCTCGCCAAGAGCCTCCCGGCGCTCACCTCGTCGGCGTTAGGCCACACTCTCGCCGTCAACCTCACCGGCAGCCTCGCAATAGGAATAATGTGGGTGATTCTCGCCCGCCTCAACGCGTCGCCGATATGGTCGCTGTTGCTCATCACCGGACTGCTCGGCGGCTACACCACCTGCTCGGCGTTCGCGCTCGACTGCCTCGTACTCATAAGCCGGGGCGAGTGGGGCACGGCCCTCGCTTATTGGAGCGCAACGGCCATAGGGTCGCCGGCTGCCTGCGCCCTCGGCTGGTGGATAACGTCGCGTATCATCAAGTTTTAACCACTACTATGACTGTAAAGCAGCGATACGAGGCCGTGATAGAGCGGTTTGAGGCCAAGATGCCCGCTCCTACAACCGAGCTGGAATTTGGTTCTCCGTTCCAGCTACTCGTGGCCGTCATCCTCTCGGCGCAGTGTACCGACAAGCGCGTCAACATGGTGACCCCCGCACTCTTCGAGGCGTTTCCCACCGCAGCTGATATGGCCCTCGCCACTCCCGACGACATCTACCCCTTCATAAAGTCGGTGTCATATCCCAACAACAAGGCCAAGTCGCTTGCCGGCATGGCCCGCCGGCTCCACGAGGAGTTTGACGGCGAGCTTCCGGCCGACATCGACAAGCTCATGACGCTCCCCGGCGTAGGACGCAAGACCGCCAACGTGATTCTCGCCGTAGTGTTCGGGCAATCGGCAATGGCGGTCGATACCCATGTGTTTCGCGTGAGCGAGCGCATAGGGCTCACCACACGCTCCAAGACACCGCTCACCACCGAGCGTGCCCTTATGCGCCATATCCCGGCCGACATTGTGCCCCGCGCCCACCACTGGCTCATACTCCACGGCCGCTACATCTGCAAGGCCCGCAAGCCGCTTTGCGACGAATGTTTCCTTACCGATGTGTGCCGCCATTACCTTAAATCATCCGGAAAACCGGAATAACCTCCATCTCCCATACCGACAAGCCTGCAATCATGAACAATGAAACAACGGCCCGGACCCGACAGCATCATCACGCGATGAAGCGCACCAACATCTTACAGTTTGTGCGCTACGCCATGGTTGGAGCCCTCAACACCATTCTCACCCTCGTGGTAATCTATGCCTGCAAAGATTTTTTCGGCATCAACATATGGGTAAGCAACGCCATCGGCTATATAGCCGGCTTCATCAACTCTTTTTTATGGAATAAGCTATGGGTTTTCCGCTCATCGGCGGGATATCTGCGCGAAGCCATAAAGTTTGTCGGCGGCTTCCTGCTCTGCTATTGCCTGCAATTTGCCGCCACATGGCTGCTTAACGGACACTCGCTGCTCGCAGGGCGCGAATGGAGCCTCTTCGGTTTTGTCATCTCAGGCTACGGAATTGCCACACTTATGGGCATGGTCATCTATACACTGGCCAACTTCTTCTATAACAAGGCTATAACCTTTGCAACCGACACTCCGGTCAACGACTTCGAGTAAGCATCGACAAAAAAAATGCACTTTTTTTGAACTTTTTTGCTCGAAAATTTGGTCAGTCCAAGAAAAGTGCCTACCTTTGCAACGCAATCGGGAAAACGACCGGTTGACAATCGACAAGAGGCCGATTGAAAACGCGAAAATAGCTCAGTTGGTAGAGCACGACCTTGCCAAGGTCGGGGTCGCG
>CAMWXJ010000042.1 GCA_947178215.1 uncultured Porphyromonadaceae bacterium | reverse complement strand
AATTTCGACTGATGCTTGTTTTTTATTAACATTTGTTTTTAAACAAACTCTTATACTTATGATACAGTGTATTGAAAACAATCTGCTTCGCGTGGAGGTGTCGACTTTCGGTGCCGAAGTGCAGAGCATAACCGACAAGCGCACCGGCTGCGAGTATCTCTGGCATGGCGACCCGGCGTTCTGGAAGCGCCGCTCGCCGGTGTTGTTCCCGATTGTAGGGTCTGTATGGGACGGCCGCTTCAAGATGGACGGCAAGGAGTATGTGATGTCGCAGCACGGCTTTGCCCGCGACATGGAGTTTGAGCCTGTGGCCGATACGCCCGACGACGAGCTGTGGTATCGCCTTGATGCCGATGACGCAACTCTCGCGCTCTATCCCCGCCGCTTCACACTCGAAGTAGGCTACCGCCTCACGGGCGAGCGCATTACCGTGATGTGGCGCGTGACCAACCGCGACGACCGTGAGATGAGCTTCCAGATAGGCGCTCACCCGGCGTTTAATCTGCCCGACTTCCGCAAGGCTGACAGCGTGCACGGTTATCTGGCCGTCGACGGACGCGACCTTACTTCGGAGGTAATAGGCAAAGCCGGCTGTGTGGGGAGCCGTACCAAGGCGGTGACAACCGACAGTGAGTCGATGATTCCTATCGAAGCATCCACTTTTGCCGACGACGCCCTTATCATAGGCGGCTCGCAGGTAAGACGCGTTTCGCTGCTCGATAAGGACCGCATGCCTGTGCTGACACTCTTTTTCAGCGCTCCATATGTGGGGCTGTGGGCACCGGGGCCTGAGGCTCCTTTCGTGTGCATAGAGCCCTGGTATGGACGTGCCGATGCCGAGGGCTTCGAGGGTGACTTTGCTTCACGCGAGGTTGTCAACACTCTCGCTCCCGGCGCGGTGTTCGATGCCTCCTACATGATAATAATCGACAATGTATGACCCCGGCGACAATAGCGCCGACAGCATAAAACTAATCGGGCGCCCCGCACAGCGGAGCGCCCGATTAGTTTTTATAGGCGTCAATTATTAATTGGCATTGGCAAGCTTGAAGGTTACAGGGAGGGTAAACCATACGTTAACTGCGTTACCGTTCTGCTTACCGGGCTGGAACTTGGGAAGTGACTTAACCACGCGAACGGCTTCTTTGTCAAGGTCGGGGTCCTTTGATTTGGCAACCTTAACCTCGCCGATTTGACCGGTCTTTGTCACAACGAACATCACAACGACCTTTCCCTGGATGTTGTTTTCGATGGCAAGTGCCGGGTAGTGGAGGTTATCGCTGATGTACTTCATGAGAGCTGCGTCACCGCCGGGGAACATGGGGGGCTGTTCTACTGCATCGAACACCTTGTCGGGTTCGGGTTCGGGCTGCTTCTCTTCAACGACTACGACTTCTTTGTGCTCCTGAGCGTTGATGATGTCGTCGACACCACGGTCCTCATTGACAGCACCCATGGCGCGGTCGTCTTCCTTGATTTCATCCTGCGATTTGAACTCTTCCTCAACTTCGGAGTCGTCGGCGATGAGTACCTCGGTCACCTTCTGGGTGTTGAGAAGCTCTTCCTGTACGACTTCCTCGAGCTGCTGTTCTTCAAACTTCTGGGGCTCCTCTTCGGGAGTCTCTTCTACTTCCTCGGTGGTAGCCATTTCAACGAGTACCTGTTCGCCTTCGTCCTCGGGACGGGCTTCGGCCTGCTTGATGACTGTGTCAACGAGGAAGGCAAGGGCAGCGATGAGAGCCATCATGATGACGATGACAATCATAGCCTTATTGTGACGTGAGGGCGAATCCTTACGGAGTATGTATGCGCCATACTCCTTGTTTTTGCCTTCAAATACTATATCGCGCCACTCTTTTGATGAAAGATCTACATCTTGTGCCATTTCTTCTAAGTGTTTAGATGGGGGTTAATATATATCGTTCATCAATTAATTGCCGTGTTTGCGGATATAAGCGTCTATCATGCCTTCGTCGGTCTTGTTGATGTTGTCGATCTGATAGCGTGAGATCTGGTTGATCTGCATCTCGTCGAGAGCACCGATGACGGAGGCCCATGATGCGTTGGGAGTAGCCTTGATGATGACAACAGGACGGGTAAGGGTGGAGTCGTTGCGGACTTCCTTGGCGCGTGCCTGATAAATCGAGTCATTAAGGTCCTTCTTGGGGGAGAACTCCTTGTTACGCCACTGCTGCTTGAGGACGGCGATCTTTTCGAGCACCGGCTTGTTGCGTGAGTGGAGGATCTTGCGGATACCCTGCTGCATGCCGCTCGCGTCGTTGCCGAGGAACACGGTGCGTTCAAGGTTGGAATCTTCGAAGATGGAGTCCTGATTCTCGTCGATTACCATCGGCTTGCCGAGGTAGTAGTAGACGAGGTTTCTGGCGTTACCGTCTTCGTCCTTCTTGATGGTGCCGTCTTCGTTGCGCTCGGTGTCAACGATGAGTGTGATGGCCTCAGAGTCCTTAGCCTTGTTCATTTCGCTCTGTTCAACCTTCTCGTTGGTAGGAAGGGCAATCGAGAGGGTCTGCGATTTAATCATCGTAGTACAGAGCATGAAGAACGTGATAAGAAGCATGTTCATGTCCACCATCGGGGTGAAGTCGACATGGATAGACATCTTCTTCTGGGCGCCTTTTTTCTTCTTGCCCTTGTCTGCTTGTTCTATCTGTGCCATGATGATTAGTCGCTTTCGGTTTTAAGAGCCGTAAGGAGGCTGAATTTGTTCATCTTCAGAGTCTGAAGGTTGTCGAGTACGTGGTGAACAGTCGAGTAGGGGGTAATCTGGTCGGCTTTCACGGCGATACCTTCGCCCTTCTTCATCTGTGCCTGGAGGTTGTCATTGCCCGACGAATAGATGGCCTGCATCCATATCTGGAATTCGTTGGGTGTGTTGAGGTCCGTGTTGTCGTCGATAGGAATACCGACGTCGGCGCGGCTCATGTCGGATATGACTTTGTCTTGCTCGGTCTGAGAGAGGCGGAGGAATGTGGGGAGTGCCTGGAAGGGAACTCCGAAGCTGCCGATTTTAGCGAAGACATCGGCGTCCTGCTCTGTCAGAACTACTTTCTTGGAGGGGTGGAGCTGATTGTATCTTGCAACAGCGTTTTTGAGAATCTCCTTGCGGAGAGGCTCTGAACCCCAAGACTCGGGGTTGTTGGCAAGGTCAGCCTCACCTGCTACGGAGAGGAATACCTTTCCTTCGGGAGATACGAGAACGTTAACCACGTTGGAGGTGGACACCTTCTCTTCCGACACCGAAGCAGGAGTGATTACGGTGACGGGTTCCTTCTGGAGGAAGGTAGAGGTCAACATGAAGAAAGTAAGCAAAAGAACAGTCACATCACTCATCGCGGTCATGTCGATGAGGGTGCTCTTTCTTTTAATTTTTACTTTTCCCATATTACGCTTAAGAAATTGAGGTTGATGTTAGTTAAGGAGTAATAGGGGATTAGTGGGTAGCGGCGAAAGTCTGAACGATTGAGAAACCGATTTCGTCGATGGCGTAGGTGAGGTTGTCGATCTTGTTGGTGTAGTAGTTGTAGGAGATAACAGCGAAGGCACCGGTTGCGATACCGAATGCGGTGTTGATAAGAGCCTCCGAGATACCTGTCGAGAGTTCGGTCGAGTCAGGAGCACCGGACTGTGCGAGGGCCTGGAACGACTTGATCATACCCATTACAGTACCGAGAAGACCGACGAGGGTACCGAGAGTGGTGAGGGTAGCCACGATGGGGAGGTTCTGCTGGAGGGCGGGCATCTCGAGAGCGGTAGCCTCTTCTACTTCCTTCTGGAGGGTAGCGATTTTCTGTTCCTTCGAGAGAACGGTGTTCTTGTCCATTTCCTCATAGCGGATGAGTGCGGCACCAACAACTGCGGCAACCGAACCCTGCTGCTTCTTGCAGAGAGCCTGAGCACCGGCGATATCGTTCTTGGCGAGGCAAGCCTTTACGCCGGCAACGAACTTGGTGATGTTGCCTTTGCCCTTGGCGCTGCTGAGAGCGATGTAACGCTCAACAGAGAGAACGATAACGGTGAGGAAGAGGGTCTGAAGGATAGGCACGATGAAGCCACCCTTGTAGATAGTGCCCCAAAGGTCGATGGGGTGACCTTCTTCGAAGTGCGATTCGTGGCCGAACCAGAAGATGAAGAGGGTTACGGCTACAACGAAGCAGGCGATAATCACCCAGAATGCGTTCTTGATGCCGCTAACTTTGTGGCCCGTAGCGTTGGCTGCGGGTTTGTTGGTAGGCTTTTGAGCTTCCATAATTGTTAATGATAGATGGTTGAGATTGGTTTTGGTGTTAGTTGTATTGTTGTTTGTTTACTTCAAGGTATATAGGTTTAAGGCACTTGATGCAGGCTTGCCGGCGTCGGCCACTGCATAGTAGCTCAAAACCTATCTGCAAATTTAGACAACATTTTTTACTTTCAAAACAATTCCGACATAAAAAAACATATTATGTCGCATAATGATGTCGAAAAGCATAAATATTGCCTTTAACAGAGCGAGAGTCGGCTGATAAGGGCAGGTGCGAGGTCGGAGGCTGCTTGCAGCAGGTCGTCGGCGGTGACTGACATCAGCATCTCGGTGCGTTGGCTCAACGTTGCCACTGAGCCGTAGCGCAGCAGCGCGCGCCCGGCAGAGAGGGCGGTGTTCTCGCGGCTCTCCGATGCTATAATCATCTGTCCGGCGAGCTGGCGCTTGGCAGCTTCAAGGTCGGCGGCGCCCACGGGGTGCGAGGCGAGGTCCTCGAGTATGTCGCTCACTATCTCGATGCATTTGGGGGTGTCGTCGGTGTCGCAGCCGAAATATATGGTGGTGAGTCCGCAGTCGGTAAACATCGTGGCGACGGCGTCGGCCGAGTAGACCAGGCCACGCTTTTCGCGCAGCTCGACGTTGAGGCGCGAGTTCATCCCCGAGCCTCCGATGATATTGGCGAGCAGCGAGGCGGCGTGGCGAAGCGGCGAGCGCATCGAGGCCGTGCGCACCCCGAGCATAGTGTGGCTCTGGTGCGAGTCGATGTCGTTGACGGCGTTGAATATCTCGGCGGGAGCCGGGACTACGCGTTGTGGCGGTGCCTGGCAGGCGGGGGGCAGGCTGTTGAAGCGGCGCTCTATACAGCGGAATACCTCGCATGCCGGGGTGGCTCCGAGGTAAAACACGGTCATGCGCGTGGGTACGAACATGCGTGAAAGCCAGTCGCGACAGGTCTGTGAGGTGAAGTCGTTGAGTGTGGCGAGCGAGCCGAGGATGTTGTGTCCGAGCTGCGACCCGGCGAAAATAAGGTCCTCGAAGTCGTCGGCCACGGCATCGGCGGGGACATCGAGATATGAGTTTATCTCATCGGCCACTACTTCGCGCTCGCGGTCTATTTCCTCGTCGGGAAAAGAGGCTTCGGCCACAAGGTCGGCTATGAGCGATGCCGCGCGGTCGAGGTGCCCGAAAGGAAAAATCGAGTAGACCACCGTCTCCTCCTTGGTGGTGTAGGCATTAAGCTCACCGCCTACCGACTCCATCTCGTTGATGATGTCGATAGAGGTGAGCGATGGGGTGCCTTTGAATATGGTGTGCTCCACGAAATGGGCGAGGCCGTAGTGCCCCGGCTGTTCGTCGCGGGCGCCGGCATCGACCGTGACGCCGAAATATTCGGCGGCGGCGTGGGGATCGGAGACATGGACTATTCTCAGTCCCGACGGGAGTGTGTGGTAGCTGTACACGCGCGGCTTCTTACTGACGGCCTGAGGTGGCTGCGGTCTTGTCAATCTTGGCGACAAGGCCTTGAAGTACCTTGCCCGGACCAAGCTCCACAAATTCGGTGGCGCCGTCGGCAATCATGTTGCGTACGGTCTGAGTCCAGCGCACGGGGGCGGTGAGCTGAGCCACGAGGTTGGCCTTAATCTCTTCGGGGTCGGTGTGGGGGAGTGCGTCGACGTTCTGGTAGACGGGGCATACCGGCTCGTGTATGGGAGTGGCTGCGATAGCTTCGGCAAGCTCGGCGCGGGCCGGCTCCATGCAGGGCGAGTGGAATGCGCCGCCTACTTTGAGTTTGAGTGCGCGCTTGGCGCCGGCTTCGAGAAGCTTGGCGCATGCGGCGTCGACAGCCTCGACTTCGCCTGAGATGACAATCTGGCCGGGGCAGTTGTAGTTGGCGCAAACCACTACGCCGTTGTCGACCAACGCGCATATTTCCTCTACCTTCTCGTCGGGGAGGGCGAGCACTGCTGCCATGGTTGAGGGGTGGATTTCGCATGCCTTCTGCATGGCCTGGGCGCGGGCGCTCACGAGGCGGAGGCCGTCGTCAAACGAGAGGGCGCCGGCTGCTACGAGGGCCGAGAATTCGCCGAGCGAGTGACCGGCTACCATGTCGGGCTTGAACTCGTCGCCGAGGCTCTTGGCGAGAATCACTGAGTGGAGGAAGATAGCGGGCTGGGTGACGCGGGTCTGTTTGAGCTCGTCGTCGGTGCCGGCAAACATTATGTCGGTGATGCGGAAGCCGAGAATCTCGTTGGCGCGCTCGAAAAGGGCGCGGGCTTCGGCGTCGTTGTCATAAAGGTCCTTGCCCATGCCCACGAACTGGGCACCCTGGCCGGGGAAAACAAAAGCTTTCTTCATTGTCGATGGAAGTGTGTTATGTTCGGAATGAGGGAGATATAGATGTAATGCCGCGCCAAGAGCGCAACGGCTGCAAAGATAGTAAAAATAATTGACACCCCGGCGAAGTCGGGGTGTCAATCGAATAGGAGTGTGCCGGCGCCGTGCCGGTCGCCGGGGTCATCTTACTTCCACTCGGCGTGTTGTTCAAGCATGTCGTTAGTGTCGATTTCGCTCTGCGGTATGGGCCACACATAGTCCTGTGCACCGCGGGGAGCGGAGTGGTTGAGCACGCCGCAGCCATACTTGGCGCGGTCGTTGCGCATACGTGCCTGCATGCCGTCGAAGTCGTTCCAGCGGTAGATGTCGGCGAAGCGCAGGTCCTCGAAAGCGAGCTCAACACGACGCTCGTGGCGCACGATTGCGCGGAGGTCGGCCTGGGTGAGCGACTTGCCGGCGCCCTCGACGCTCTCTACCGACGGCATGGCCACGCGGGCGCGCACTTCGTTGATGAGGCGGATTGCGAGGTCGTTGTTGCCGCCCTTCTCGATGAGTGCCTCTGCGTAGCTGAGGAGCACTTCGGCGTAGCGGATTACGTAGAAGTCCTGCGAGCCGTCATATTCGTGGCTGAGGTCTTCGGGGGTGTACCATTTGCGGATTGCGCATTTTGACGAAGCGGCGAGGTTGGCGGCGAAATAAATCTTGCCGTTCCACTCCATGCCGGGGAGCATGAGTGTGCCTTTGAGTCGCGGGTCGCGGTTCTCGAAGCGGGCCACGTCGCGGGAGTCGTCGCCGGTGGGGAACTTGTCCTCGCCCTTGAAGAGGGGCGATTCGCTGATAGGCAGACCGTCGGTACAATAGTAGTCGTCGCACAGGTTCATCGAGCCTTCGATTGCGTTCATCGGGTTGCCCCACTTCACGCCGAAGCACTGGCCTTCGCCCTGGGCCGGACCCACGAAGTGTACGCCGAGGATTACTTCGTCGGCATTTTCGTTAGCCACGGTGAAGAGGTCGGCGAAGTTCTTGGCAGGGTCGGAGCCGTCGCCGGAGGTGAAGAGTGTGTATCGGCCGTAGACCTTTGAGTAAGCGTCAATGGCGTCGTCCCAGCGGCCGGCGAAGAGGGCTATGCGGCCTAAGATGGCGTAACCGCCTTCACGGCTCAGGCGGCCTTTGGCTACCGCGCCCTTTTCGGGGAGGTTGGGGAGAGTGGCTTTCAGGTCGGCTATCACGCCGTCGACAATGGTGGCCTTGTCGGTGCGTGGTGCTTTGGCCTCGGCAAGCGTGAGGCTCTTGGTGATATAGGGTACGTCGCGGAAAGTGGAGGTGAGGTTGCAGTAGGCGAGCGAGCGCAGTGCTATGGCCTCGGCGCGGTAGGCCTCGATTTTGGAGGCGTCCATGGGCACGCGGTCAATGTTGTCGGTGAGCATGTTGCAGCGCTTGATGAGCTCGTAGTTGGCGTTCCAGTACATGGAGAAGCACTCTTCGTTTGTGCCGGAGGTACATTCCGATATTTGGCTGCCGAGCATCCAGTTGCCCCAGGTGTGGTCGCCGTTGTCGGTGCTGGTCTCGCGGCCAAGGAAGCCGAAGCGCCAGCCGTCGATGTTGTCGTTGTAGAGGTTTTCGCTTTGGAGGGCGTCGTAGCAGGCGGTCAGCGCCATGAGGGCGTCGGCCTCTGAGCTCCAGAAAGTGGTCGACGATGGCTGGTTGGGATTATTGAGGTCGAGGTAGGAGTTGGAGCACGACGTCGATGAGCAGGCGAGGGCAGCCACAGCGAGAGCCCCGGCCAGATTGCGGATATTGAAAATATTATTCATGTTAGGATGAGGCTCTTAGAAGTGAACGTTGAGACCGAATGAATAGGTGCGGGCCGAGGGGTGAACGTCGTTACGCGCGTCGCCCGACGATTTTTCGGGGTCCCAGTTTTTGAGGGAGGTGACTGTGAGGAGGTTGCCTCCGGAGAAGTAGGCGCGGATGCTCGAAATGCCTACGACATTGAGTGCGGGCTGACGGAATGTGTAGCCGAATTCAAGGTTTTTGAGTCGCAGATAGCTTGCGTCTTCCAGCCAGAACGACGAGTAGCGGTCGTTGATGGAGGCGCCTACGCGGGGATTTGATGCATCGAGGTTGTCGGGGGTCCAGCGGTCGAGGAAGCGGTCGGTGAGGTTACCGCGGATGTCGCTGGTGGTCTCCCAGCAATAGCGGTTGAGGCCGCTGACGCCCTGCCAGAATGTAGTGAGGTCGAAGCCTTTCCAGGTGGCGCCGAGGGTGAACGAGTAGCTGAACTTGGGGAAAGGATTACCGATAATGTCGCGGTCGGCGTCGGTCACGTCGCCGTTTCCGTCGAGGTCGGCATACATGATAT
Source organism: uncultured Porphyromonadaceae bacterium (assembly GCA_947178215.1). Classification (GTDB taxonomy): domain Bacteria; phylum Bacteroidota; class Bacteroidia; order Bacteroidales; family Muribaculaceae; genus Paramuribaculum. Next base: position 4,137 of record CAMWXJ010000042.1, on the reverse strand, counting down.
CGCCCGGCTGGGGTATCTGGCCATACTGTTTGACTACGTTGCCGGAAGCGTCCTTGCGGGCATCGACGGCGGCCTGGTCGCGGTAGATGCCGATGGCTTTGAGGGCGTAGTAGCTGCCGATGGCCTCGCCTACGCGGTTGATTGTCGAGCCGGAGATGCGCTCTTCGAGGTCGCCCATGGCCACAATCTCGTTCTTGACGTGCGAGAGGGTGAAGCCGGCGTTCCATGTCCAGTCGCCGTGGCCGTCGGTGTAGTTGACGTTCCAGTCAAAACCGGTGTTGCGCACCTTGCCTACGTTCTGATAGGGAGCGGCGAGGCTACCGAGGAAGATGCCCGGCATGGCGAGCTGCATGAGGATGTCGGAGGTGGTCTTCTTGTACCAGTCGAATGTGGTGGTGATGCGGTTGTTGAGGAAGCCGAGGTCGATGCCGAAGTCAAGCGACTGGGTGGTCTCCCAGCGGATTTCGTCGTTGGGTACGGAGGTCTGTACCATACCGGCCTGCTTGTTGCCCGCTTCGTCGAAGAAGTAGTTGCCCGAGGCGCCGAGGGTGGCGGCGTAGGGATAGTTGCCTATCTCCTGGTTGCCGAGTTTGCCCCACGAAGCGCGGATTTTACCGAAGTTCATGATGTCGGTGATGCCTTCGGCGAAGCTCTCGCGTGTGAATACCCAGCCTGCCGACACCGAGGGGAATGTTGCGTAGCGGTTCTCGCGCGGCAGACGCGACGAGCCGTCGTGACGTACGTTGAACTCTACGAGATACTTGGAGTCGTATGCGTAGTTGATGCGTCCGAAGAACGATTGCAGGCGATAGCCCTCGCTGCTGCCTCCGGCCGATGGATTGACAGTGCCGCCGTTAAGCTCGAAGATGTTGTTGGTGGGGAAGCCTTGCTTGGAGGCGGTGGTGGTGTAGTAGTGTGAGTCGATAACCGAGTGGCCGGCGAGCACGTTGATTGAGTGAGCTCCGAAATCGCGGTTGTAGGTAAGGATGTTTTCAATGGTCCATGTCGCGTTGCGCCACCAGTAGTCGGTGAGTGAGTTGACGGTGGAGCCAACCTTTACTACGTCGCCCTCGGCGTTGTAGCGTTCGCCGCCTGTGGGCGAGAAGCTCTTAGTGGCGTTGAGGTCGAAGTTATAGGCGAGATTTATCTGATATTTGAGGCCGTCCCAGATGTCGAGGGCTGCGTAAGTCTTGCCGTTGAAGAACCACTTGTGGTTGTTGCGGTAGCCGAATGACATGACGTCGAGAGGGTTTTTCACCATTTCGGCGTCGGTCCACGAGCCGTCGATATATCCGTAGTGGCCGTTGGCGTACATCACTGGCACGGTAGGACGGGTGAACCATGACACATAGCGCATGAGGCCGCCTTCGCCGCCTACGTTGGCGCCGGGTGCGGTGATGCGCGAGCGCGAGCCGAAAGCGTTCATGCCGAAGGTGAAGCGTTTGTAGTGCGATTCAAGGTTGAGGCGGAAGCCTATACGCTCCACGGCAGTCTCCTTCATGATACCGTCTTGATTCTGGTATGTGAGCGAAGCGTTGTAGGAGGTGGTTTCGGAGCCGCCGCTAACGCCGAGGTGATGCTGCCACATGCCGGCGTCGCGGAGCATTGCGTCGAGCCAGTCGGAGTCGGCGTAATGGTCGGGGTCGGAGCCGTCGCGGAACTTCTGGAGGGCCGCGTCGTCGTAGGTGGCGGCACGGTTCTGGGCTATCATCGCTTCGTTGCGGATGAGGGCCCAGTTGTAGGAGTCGACATAGTTGGGTACGATACCCTTGGTCTGGAGCGTGTAGCTTCCCTGGTAGTTTACGTTGACCTTGTCGCTCTTGGAGCCTTTCTTAGTGGTAATGAGTATAACGCCGTTGGCGGCACGCACACCGTAGATGGCGGCGGAGGCGGCGTCTTTAAGTACCGACACGTTCTCGATGTCGGCGGCGGGAATCTCCGACAGCTGGCTCAGCGAGCACTCAACGCCGTCGATGAGGAGCATCGGGTTGTTGTTGCCGAAGGTGCCTACGCCGCGGATGCGAATCTCAGGGTTGTCGTTACCGGCCTGTGAGCCGTTGTTTGTGAGCACGAGGCCCGGCAGACGGCCTTGGAGTAGGGTCGAGGTGTTGGCAACGGGTATGTTTTCAATATCTTTTGACGAGATTGCCGACACGGCGCCGGTGAGGTTGGCTTTTTTCTGGACGGCGTAGCCTACTACTACGGTCTCGTCGAGCATCTGAGAAGAGTTTTCAAGGATGATGTCGAATGTGGTTTCATCGCCGATAACCTTGCTCCACGGGTTATAGCCGATATAGGTGACTGTGAGAGTCTGGCCCTTGTCGCCGTTGATGGTAAACTCTCCGTCAATGTTTGTGCTTACGGCATTATGAGTGCCTTTTACTGCTACTGTTGCGCCGATTAACGGCTCTCCGGTGTTGTCCTTTACCGTGCCTTTGAGCACCGTAGCCGATGCGTATGCCGCGAAGATGGCAAGAAACGCAAAGAGCATGAGCGGTCGCATCATACACGATTTGATTTTAGCTCTCATGGATGTGATTGATGTTGGTAAAAAAGTATATAGAATCGATAGTTAAGTGTCAAGTCTGTCCCCCATACGCAGGAGAGACATCAGCATGCAGAAAGTGTTGGATGAATGGATAGACTGCTTCGCGTAGTGCAATTCTTGACTGTTTCCGGCTGTAAAGGTACCATTTATACGGCGACAATGCTCGGTTTGGATAAAATATTTTTTATGTTTTATAACATAAATTAATAGCGGCGTCCATATTCTGGCGCCGCTATATGCTGATTGTCAACGAGTAATGTGTTGTTATGGCTTTTCGCCACTGACTCCGAGTCCAAACAGTGCAAAATCGTAGATCACCGGATCTTCGGGTCGGAATGTGGCAAGAGTGTCGGTAAGCATCTCCGCTGCGCGTCGGTCGTTGGAGGCTCGGGTGAGGAGTCCGAAGATACGCGAGGTACGGCCTACATGCACGTCGAGCGGGATGACGAGCTGTGACGGCTTCATCACCGTGTCGTCCCAGACGCCGAGGTCTACGATGCCGTCGCGGCGCACGAGCCAGCGTAGCGCCATGTTGATGCGCTTCAAGGGAGTGGTGTTGAGGTTGACGGGGAGGCAGCGCGAGTCGCGCGCGCCGTCGTTGGCGTCGGCCAGGGCGTCGGCCAGATGGCCGGCGAAAGCAAAGCCGGGCCGGCAGTCGCTCTTGATGTCGTGGTGACGGGCGAAGTCGGCGAGTGTGCCGTAGCGTTTGTATATGGCGTGTAGTCCGCGGAGATAGTAGCGGAGGTTGGCCGAGAAAAATGTGCGGTGGATGTTGAAGTCGGCGAGCGACTCATACTCGCCGCTCATCACGAAGTCGTGGGGGCGCCCATGCATTACGTCGCTGAGCAGTCGCGTGCAGTCGCGGCATATCATGTCGCGTCGGCCCCAGGCGAGTGTGGCGGCGAGTATCGCGGCTATTTCGATGTCGGGGAGTGTGGAGAAACTGCGTGGAAACTGCACCGGGTCGGCCGCGATAAATTCCGGTGTATTGATGCGCTCGGCGTGAAAATCGAGTGTCTCTTTGAGAGTCATATCGAGTGGCGGGTATAAAAATCAAGCAGTGCACGCCTCTGTGGGGTGCACTGCCGCTTTTGTTTATTATGACGGGGTAGCCCATAGGAGAGTCGAACTCCTCTTTCAAGAATGAAAATCTTGCGTCCTAACCGATAGACGAATGGGCCATCACGCAGGGATGAATGTCGTTGAGACCGTTCCCTGCAATATTATTGCCTTATCAAGCGCCGAGGCGGTTGATGTGGATGGCGAGCTTGCTCTTCAAGTTGGAAGCCTTGTTCTTCGAGATGGTGTTCTTGGAAGCGAGGCGGTCGAGCATGGCTGTAACCTTAACGTAAGTAGCCTGAGCTTCAGCCTTGTCAGTCATTGCGCGAAGCTTGCGCACGGCGTTACGGGCAGCTTTGGCGTAAAAACGGTTGCGAAGGCGGCGGCTCTCCGTCTGACGTATTCTCTTGATGGAGGATTTATGGTTTGCCATTATTTATGTCTGGTTGTCGTGGTTGTGGGTTTGGTATTTTAATGGTAGCCCATAGGAGAGTCGAACTCCTCTTTCAAGAATGAAAATCTTGCGTCCT
>CAMWXJ010000041.1 GCA_947178215.1 uncultured Porphyromonadaceae bacterium | reverse complement strand
ATTATATGATGTAATAAAGTCCGGACTTTAGTGGATTGTATCCCTTTACAGACAGGTTCATAACGCAGATTCGCCCTCGAAGGCTCCAAAATTTGGATATTTCGTAACTATTGTAACTTAGCCTCCGAAATAAAAATCAAGCAGTAATTATGAAAGACACTCATCGGCCAATGTCAGACTAATGACGGACAAGGCGGAACAATTTCGTTTTTTCGGCTTGAGCCGTTTTTCTTTTGTTAGACGAAAGAACAATTTGCCAAACTTGGCATCAAACCCAAAGAGCCCAAAAGAGGTCCATCGTTAGGTCGCTAAAAGAAACGTCACCGAGAGTAGCATTTTCTCTCGGTGGCGTATAGAATTTGCTTGTAAGGCAAGCTCAAATCTATTGTTTATTAGATTTGAGTTCCTTTGTATTGACATTCGGGAACAGTTTTACCACTTGTGCATCGTCAAGCACCACGGAGCACGCTCCATTGTCTAATTGCATTTTCACAACTGGTGTGGATACAACCTGACCATTAATTGCTATGGCTATTCTTTTATCAAGATTGTTTGCAGTAATTTCGGCATACTTGGTAGTATCCGAAAGATTGAACGGCATAGTCACACCCTCATCTCCAGAATAATGAAGCAACTCTGACACGTGTACTGTTTCCTCCAAAAGACAAGGAGAGACAGTATCCGTCACACCCTCGTTATTGAAAGTCGAATAAATTGCAACTATGACATCTTTATCCACATTGACCTTGGATGGAGTATCAGCATTGGACTTACAAGCAACAGCAAGAATGCAGCCAAGGCTTGCTGTCAGGATTGTAAAAATTAATTGTTTTGTTTTCATTTTATGTAGGTTTATTGAGAAATCAGTATGATTATTCCAGGGAGATTGTTAAAAACATGTAATCCCACTCCCCACCAGAAACCAAGATTAATGCGATAATATGTTATGGCGCATCCGGCGAAAAAAGGCGCGGATATTACGCATAATATATACGGCAAGAGCATGATGCTGTAATTTGAAAAGGCAATAATATGAATTAATCCGAATGCAATCGCAGATAACCATACCGTAGGCTTATAGTAAGACTCTTTTTTTCTCAACCAGAAAGAATCGGTAGTAAAGCAGTATATTACGATAAACGATATGATTATTCCCGTACAATAGATTACAGTTGATGTTGATGTCAGATGCTTAAAGTGTTGCCAGAGCATATATGCGGGTATTGATGCAACAGCAAGTGCTATCTGCCATCTTTTGAATGATAATCCAAGGCGAAATATGCATTCTTCAAGCAGTGGAGCAATAATACCAATAGTCAGTAACGTATATGTTATTGAACCGAGATTCTTTGCGGTTTCAGGATCACCTGCGAACTTCGTGAGAGTTTCTGGATTTATGCCGCAAGTGTTATAAACGGCCACACATCCAATTATGAGAAGCATGGATACTACACGTGATATTAACCAAAACAAAAGACCGTAGCCCACAATCCATTTCTTGGAATGGGTCTCATGGTCGTTTGTGCGCGAAAGAATAAATTTCATGCTCATTATTTCTGTTGCCAATTTATTAGATTATTCAATTGTTTTATGTTGCTCCGATACCATAGGAATTCAAGTCCAAAACAGATAACGGTCAGCACCCATACTAAATACATATCCAACGTATTTAGAAAAGGCGGTGTCAGTGACAACCAAATCAGCAACGGCAATATGAGAACACTAATGGCTAATTCGAGTCTCCTATACTGTGTCTTTATTTTTACAATCGCTGTCAATATTTGAAAATTGGAATCTGTCCAAAGATTGACTCGTTTAATGGATAAGTATAGTCTTATACCACAAATGATCCCTACCGCAATTACAGCACAGAACGAAACAAGCCATAATGCAGGCAGCTTTGTTGGAGACCACAAATGTGATGTAGCCAAAAGGATAATACATACAAAAGAGAACAGCTCTCCCAAGAAAACCTTTCTTAAAAGACGAGACTTAACATCATTTTTTTTAGCAAGGCCATAATCGTCTTTCTGAGAATATCCAAGACCCTTAATATCTGGCTTAACTGATTGCCATATATTCTTTAATTCTTCAAGTTCCATAATTAAACCTCCTTTCTTGATGAAATCTTTTCTTTTATTCGATGAAGCCGAGACGCGACAGTATTTCGCGGAATACCCATATTCAAGGCAATTTCTTCATAGCTTAACTCATCAAGCCACATTAATATCAAGGCCTTATCCATAGGATTGAGCTGCGCTATTATAGAGTAAAGCCATTCAAGTTTTTCCTTTGTTTCATTAGCGTTTTCATCTTGAAAATGGACCTCAGGCAATTCATCAAAAGAACTCGTTTTTAACTTAGGGGTGAATTTCCTCAGAGAAAACAGACAGGTATTTATACATACTCTATATACCCAAGTCGATTCTGAGCACTCCCTCCTATAATTGCGATACCCCCTGAATAACGAAATCAAGACCTCCTGCCTGATGTCATCGAATGGCACTTCGCTTGAAGCATAAAAAAAGCAGACACTGAAAATTATCTTTTCATGTCGCCCGACCATTGAGGTAAAGGAATTATTATAGTCAGAGTTGCTCATCATCTGTTTCTCTTTTCAAAGTTAGTTGCAAATACTCCAAAATAGTTCCCCGCAGAGGTGAAAATACGAAAAAGAATCGAATTAAATATAACTAACAGCCCTTAAAATCCCAAAATCGGAACTTCCATTTTCGATTTATCCAACTAATTAGTACACCACCAAATTTATAACCACCTGATATTATGCATAATTAACTCATACAACACAAGATAAGGTATATCTTGTCGTACCCCAAAACGAGGGCTGCATTGTTTCGGCCACTTACACAAGCGGTATAACCTCCGGGCCTACCGTAATCCATGTAACCGGTGTAACCCATGTAACCCGCGTAACCCGTGTAACCCTATAACCGTTGAGGATTACATGGGTTACGGCGGGTTACGCTGTGGCTTAAACACATAAAATAATTCCGAACGGTTACTTATCGCTTCTTTTATTGTATATTTGCACATCAAACATCACTTGCACCTCTCGGCAACGGCCTTTGAGCCGCTGAGCAATACCGCTCTCGGCACACGTCACTATCTTTGCAACACAAACCCATACACTGACCATGACAATCAACCAGGACGGAAACAGCGGCCCGATGAAGCTGATATTCAACTACAACAACGTGTTTTACAGCTTCTATTACGACGACCTGAGCGGCTGTGTGCACCGCTCGCGCGAGTTTGCACTCAACTATGTGTATTCCGGCGAGATGATACTCGACAACGGAACCGAAAAGATACATGTGCGCAAAGGCGAGTGCGTGTTCATCCCACGCGACCACCATATCACCATGTACAAAAAGACCTACAACGGCGAGCGCTACTGTGGTATCTTCCTCATGTTCACCCGCTCTTTCCTGAGAGAGATGTATGGCCGGCTGTCTGTCGGCAAGCTCCGCACGGGCGTCGACAAGCTCGACAACGGCGTCATCAAGCTACCTCACACCGTGGAGCTTGCAAGCCTGTTTGCCTCCATGACCCCGTATCTCGACCCCGACGTCAAGCCCAAGGACAACTTCATGGAGCTTAAACTCCAAGAAGGCGTAATGGCATTGCTGGCTATCGACGAGAGATTTATCCCCACCATGTTTGACTTCAACGAGCCGTGGAAAATCGACATCCTCGACTTCATGGAGGAGAATTACGCATCCGACCTGAGCATCGAGGAAATAGCCCATTACACCGGCCGCAGCCTCGCCACTTTCAAGCGCGACTTCAAGAAAATAAGCGAGCTCACCCCCGAGAAGTGGCTCATAAAGAAGCGGCTCGCAAAGGCCTATGAGCTGTTGCAGACGGGGCGCCGCAAAGTGGTGGAGGTATATGCCGAGGTGGGATTCCGCAACCCTTCGCACTTCTCCACGGCGTTCAAGCGAGAGTTTGGCATCGCGCCTACCGCAGTGCTTGACTGATACTGCCTACTGAACTTTTCAGCAACGCAGATTGAGCCTCACAGTAACCTTACTGCGGGGCTCGCGTTGTAATTTTGCCGCATGAAATCAACCTCGAAAGCAAAACGACTCATAGCGGCGGGACTGCTCGCACTCGCTACCACGGGCGCTACCGGTCTCAACGCCTCCACCCCTACAACCCACAACCGTATGGAACAACTGACTCTTACAACCGACTGGGACAAGACATTCCCCAAGAGCGATAAAGTAGACCACAGCAAAATCACTTTCGTAAACCGCTACGGCATCACCCTCGCCGCCGACCTCTACAAGCCGAAAGGCGCAAGCGGCAAGCTGCCGGCGATAGCCGTGTGCGGACCGTTTGGCGCAGTCAAGGAGCAAGCCGCCGGCCTGTATGCGCAGGAGATGGCCGAGCGCGGCTTCCTCACCATAGCGTTTGACCCGTCGTTTACAGGCGAGAGCGGAGGCACCCCCCGCTACATGACGTCGCCCGACATCAACACCGAGGATTTCAGCGCCGCCGTCGACTGGCTTGTAACCAATCCCGACGTCGACTCTGAAAAGGTAGGCATCATAGGCATATGCGGCTGGGGCGGCATAGCTATCAACGCGGCTGCCGCCGACACACGCATCAAGGCCACAGTGGCTTCCACGATGTACGACATGAGCCGTGTTTCATCCAACGGCTATTTCGACGCCGCCGACAGCGCGGAAGCGCGCAACGCCATGCGGCGCACTCTGTCGGAGCAACGCACCGACGACTACCGCAACGGCACACCCAAACTGGAAGGGGGCGTGCCCGACGTGCTCCCCGCCGACGCCCCAAAATTCCTTGTCGACTATCACAACTACTACAAGACTCCGCGCGGCTACCACCCCCGCTCGCTCAACTCCAACGGCGGACGCAACGTCACCGCCACAATCCCCTGGGTCAACTTCCCGCTCATGAGCCGCGCCGGCGAGATAGAGAGCGCCGTGATGATTATTCATGGCGAGAAGGCCCACTCCTACTACTTCGGCAGCGACACCTACAAGAAGCTCACCGTCACCCAGGGCAAAGAAAACAACAAGCTCTTCATGGCAATCCCCGGCGCGAGCCACACCGACCTCTACGACCGTAAGGAGATAATTCCCTTCGACTCGATGGTGACCTTCTTCAACGAAAACTTCGCCCAATAACCTACCCTCTTACTCCCCCCCGTTGACTTTAACGCGACGTGAGCAAGAGAGAGAAGCGGCCGGTGCCTTTACGGTACGGGCCGCCTCTCTCATTATTATGGGCGAAACGGGCGGTTACTTTTTCAGCGACAGGCCGTCGTGGAAAGCGTTGCCTACGCGCTCACCGAGGGCAATATATCCGTTGTGGACAGGGTCGAATGTGATGAGCTGCATCTTCTCGACGTCGGGATTACCGTCGGCGGCAAGATAATTCTCGTCGCACACTATGTTGACAATCTCGGCCACGAGATAGAATCCGGTCTCCGATTCATGAATCTTCTCTTTGACGCGGCACTCCATAGTCATGGGGAAGCAATCGTAGACCGGCGCGTCGACATGCTCGCCTCGGGCCGATGTCCAGCCGGTGGCCTCCATTTTGCCGGGATGCTTGCGCGCGCTCACCAGGCCGGCGTAGTCGGCTCCGGCGAGTGTCTCTTTCGTGGCGAAAGCCACGGTAAACTCTCCGCAACGGCTGAGGTTGTCGGTCGTCGCGTGTGAGCCGAGCGAAATCATTATCTCTTCGGAGTCCCACTGGCCTCCCCACGCGGCGTTCATAGCGTCGGGAGTGCCGTCGGCATTATAAGTGCCGATAACAAGCACAGGCTGGGGAAGCACCCAGGCCTTGGGTTTGAAATTTTTCATCATGTTTTGGTTATGGGGTGGGGGTGTTAGTGTAATTCTTTCCGCGAAAATAGTCAATATTCCGCACACGCGAAAACGCGCGGCGGCAAATGCACGTCACTGCGCGGAAGCTTACCCCTCGCTGTCGGCCTCGGCAAGCGCCTCGGCCTCAAACTCGGCGGCTTCCTGCGGAGTGAGCTCTTTCTGGAAAATGCCGAGCAAATCATATTTCAGCTCCTTGCCTCCCGAAAGCCCAACGGTGTAATAGAGTGTCGAGCGGCTTATGCTCACAATCTTCTCGTCGCCGTATCTCTTCGCCACACTGTTGCGTATAGCCTTGGGCACAAGCGATTCAGGAACGCTCTTCTTGTTACACTCCACATGAGTCCAGCGGCCTTTGTTACTGAAATCTATACGGGTGCCATCGGTGAGCTTCACATCATAGTCAGTCTTTTTGAGCAGATGCCTGTCTACCTTTATCATGCTCACCTTGGCCTTGGGGAAATGCTCGTCGAGCATCTCGCGCGCCGCTTCGGGCAAGTCGTTGCGGTTGATGCTGTACTTGTCGAGTGGAAGCGCAGCCGACGCCGAAAGCACTCCAAGCACCAGCGCTATCATCACAATAAGTTTCTTAATCATATCAGTGTGTGTGGTTATCATCTCTACTGATAACGCAAAATCGCGGCATATATTTGACCCACACTCCGTATTTATTACGGTTTAACCTGTTTACACCAATATTAGCACATCCACGCCTCTCTGAGCCGCGGAGTGACACAATAGGAGCCGCACAGCAACGGGAGATGCCGATTCATCAATAACCTTACACTACGGCCTCAAATAAGCGTCGCAACGGCCTTACATTCCGGAAATATTCTCGAAAACATACAGCCCGGCAACTCCTGCGGCTCACAGAGCACGTGGCTTTGCGCTTTTTTTGTTACCTTTGCGGGTGAGCGGCGCTATTGCGCCGCACGTCAGTCCTCAATCCCTTACAAGCAACCAGCCATTCAGCTATGAAGAAATTTTTGCTCTCGGCGCTACTTGCAGCCATGATGCTCCCCGCATCGGCCGAGAACCCCGTCGATACCAACCCCGTGATAGAGACCATCATGGCGCGCCGTAGCGTGCGCCGATACAAGGAGCAACCGGTAGAGCGCGAGAAGCTCGACCTCGTGGCCAGGTGCGGAGTCAACGCCCCGAGCGCCATTAACAAGCAGCCGTGGGCCGTGCGCATTGTCGACGACGCCACCTTTATCGACGGCGTGACCCGCGAGTATGCCGCCAAGAACCCGCAGCAGGCCGCCGACCCCGCGTTTAAGAACATGTTCCGCAACGCCCCTGCCGTGATTTTCATAGCCACGCCCGCCGGCGAAGGACTTGTCGATGCCGGACTGCTCGGCGAAAACATCATCCTCGCCGCTCAGTCGCTCGGCCTCGGAACATGCTGCCTCGGCGCCCCGACACGCTTCATAAAGACCGACCCCGCCGCCGCGCCCTACCTCTCGCGCCTCGACATCCCGGAGGGCTACGAGCTTCAATACGCCATAGCGATAGGCTATCCCGACGAAGCACCCGACGCCAAGCCTCGCGACTACTCAAAGATAAAATTCATTGACTGACAGCCCGCGGACTATGGAAACACCGTCGCTCAACGATCACAACAAACAGGAATATCCTCCGATGCACACCGCCGAGCACCTGCTCAACGGCGAGATGGCCCGCCGCTACGGTTGCGGCCGCGCTTTTAGCGCCCATGTAGAACGTAAAAAATCGAAGCTCGACTTCCGCCTCCCCTCGCCCCTGACCGAAAGCGACATCCGGAGCCTCGAAGAGTATGTCAACAGCGTGATTGCCGCCGACATAGCCGTAACCGACGAATATGTGACCCAGGCGGAAGCAATGAGTCGCTTCGACCTCAGCCGCCTCCCCGACGGCGCGTCGGACACCGTGCGCATAGTGTGCATCGGCGACTACGATCGGTGCCTTTGTGCCGGCGCCCACGTGGCGCGCACCGGCGAGATAGGCACTTTCCGCATTTCCAGCGCGCGCTACGCCGACGGCGTGCAGCGGCTCGTGTTCCGCCTCGACTGAATCCCGGGCCGCACAGAGATTTTATTTAACCCATGAACATATTACCATTCACAACCACATGAAAGCCACAACACTTATCGCAGGCGCCATAATGACACTTGCAGCCGGATGCACCGCTACGTCGCAGTCCGACAATACAGAAATGCTGCAAATCGACATGCTGGCCGACACTGACCGTCCCGACTTCGATGAAACCAGCTTAAAAGATGTCAGCTATGCGCTGCTCGACACGGCTACCGAAGCTCTGCTTGGGGAATACGCTCAGATACAGGGAGTGATCGGCGACACAGTGATAGTCCACGACATGACAGCGATGGGCGACAACTCCCGTCTGCTCCTTTTCGACGCCAACGACGGCCATCTCATCCGCTCCATACGCCACATAGGCCAGGGACCGGGCGAATACCGCTGGATCGGAGGGGTAGTGACCATTCCTGAACGCTCCGAGATCATACTGCTGTCAGACAAGGCCCATCGCTACACCACCGACGACCGCTACATCGAAAGCTACAACATGAGCAGCAAGCATGGCGGCGCTCTGCCGATCGGATCGGCCGAACGCGGCATACATGAGACCGACGCCTTCGACGGAGATCTGCATATCTACCAGTACGACGACCGTATGACTCCCGTCGACACTCTCGTGATTAAAAATTACGAGCCGAGATGGATCTCCATCGCCTTCAACCAGTCTGACAAAGAGTCGCTGATCAACATAGTTGACACGGTATATTCTCTCGTTCCGGGCGAGATGCAGCCGGTGGCCGTAGTGTCGCGCGGAGCCAAGGCTCTGACCCCGGAGGTGGAGCGCAAAGTCTACATCGGCCGCACCGACCATGAACAGGCACAGAAAGAGCGTGATGGTTATATAGAGTTTTTGCGGTTTATCAACGACGGTCCGCGCTTCACAGTGACATACGCCTACGGTGGCCGTACATATTTCGACACCTATTCGCGCAAAAGCGGCAAACTGATAGCACGACGTTCGTTCAGCTACAGCGACGAGGATGCCGGCCTGCTGATACCGTATGACGGGCGCACCATACATATCACCAACTATCCGTTTATCAGCAACGGCCGCTATTATTCAATAGTCAGCGAGGATGAGACGCTCGGCTATGACGGAGAGCCGTCGGAAGATCTCAACCGCGCGCTGATATCATGGTGCGTCGAGGGCGAATAACCATCGGCATTCAGCGGCTCGTGTTCCGCCTCGACTGAATTTCATGGCCGCACAGAGATTTTTTTTCGCTTGTGAACATACTTGACAGCATAGAGTTTTACGTGATTGCCGCCGTGGCAGCTTCGGCTGTGGTGGGGCTGTGTGTGAGGCCATCGTCAAAGGGCGAGGCCGTGACGCGTCTGCTCGCCGGCGAGCTGTCGGCGGCTACACCGGCGCCGGAGGAGCCATTGTCGACACCGAAGGGCGCCGAGGCAACCCCGGCTATCGAGCTGCTCGTGGAACCCGACGGCAGCGTGACTCTCACACGCCTGGGGCTCGACGGCATGGTGCACGCCTCGGGCGCCCTCAGCCTCGTGGTCAATGTGGCGGGGTTTGACATTTCGATTGAAGAGCGCCTCACCCCGGGGCGTCCCGTCGCCGACACGCCTGAGCCTATGTCGGCACGTTTCACCCTCGATTTTCTCGGAGCGGAGCGCTATCACCTGCGCTATTACAGCGAAGCCACGGGGGGCCTGGCGGTGACGCCGCTCCATGTCAGGCCGGGCATCCACATCGTCAAGCCTCTGATATAGATTATTCGGCATTTTTAGCTAACTTTGCAGCTCATAACAATACTTCAAGCACTAACGCAATGGCTGATACTGATAATAAAAAAGATATAGTGTTGAGCGGCATACGCTCGACCGGCAACCTCCACCTCGGCAACTACTTCGGCGCTCTGAGCAAATTCGTGCGCATGCAGGACGACTACGACTCCAACTTCTTCATAGCCGACCTTCACGCGCTCACCACCAACCCCGACCCCTCCGAGCTCCACGCCAACGTCAAGAACATCGTGGCCGAATATCTTGCTGCCGGTCTTGACCCCGACAAAGCCACTATCTTCGTGCAGAGCGACATACCCGAAGTGTCGGAGCTCTACCTGCTGCTCAACATGCATGTGGGCATCGGCGAACTCATGCGCACCGCCTCGTTCAAGGACAAGGCGCGCAAGCAGCTCGGCATCCACGTGCCGGGAGCAGGTGAGAAAGACGACAGCGACGAGGAAATCGAGAAGCAGATTGTGGGCAACGAGAGCAACAGCAAGCGCGTCAACGCCGGCCTGCTCACCTACCCCACACTCATGGCTGTCGACATCCTAATCCAGAAAGCCAAGTGGGTGCCCGTGGGCAAGGACCAGGAGCAGCATCTCGAACTGACACGCCGCTTCGCACGCCGCTTCAACTCGTTTTACAAGACCGACCTCTTCATCGAGCCGGCCAACTTCAACTTCGGCGGCAGCGCCGTAAAGGTGCCCGGTCTTGACGGTTCGGGCAAAATGGGCAAGAGCGAGGGCAACTGCCTCTATCTCATCGACGACGAAAAGACCCTCCGCAAGAAGGTGATGCGCGCCGTGACCGACGAAGGCCCCAAGGAGCCCAACCAACCCGTATCGGCCCCCATCGCCAACCTCTTCACACTCATGGAGCTGACCTCGGCCCCCGAGACCGTACAGCACTTCCGCGACGCCTACGCCGACTGCTCCATACGCTACGGCGACCTCAAAAAGCAGCTTGCCGACGACATACTCGCAATCACCCTCCCCATACGCGAGCGCATACTTGAAATTCAGAGCGACGACGCCTACATAGGCCGAGTGCTCCGCCAGGGCGCCGAAAAGGCACGCGAACGCGCCGCCCGCACTCTCGCCGAGGCCCGCGAAGTCATGGGCATCCGCCGCTTCTATTGACCGTAGCGCCTGTGTGTTTTTTCCGCAACTTCCCTCAGCAATCACTTCCTTACTCATAAATCAACCATGGTAAACAGATTTATTCTCAACGAAGTATCATACTTCGGCCCCGGCAGCCGCAAAGAGATTGTCGGTGAAATCAAGCGCATAGGAGGCCGCAAAGGCCTCGTTGTCACCGACAAGTCGCTCATAGAGTTCGGCGTGGCCAAAATGGTCACCGACGTTCTCGACGAAGCCGGCATAGCCTACGACATCTTCGCCGACGTTAAGCCCAACCCCACCGTCGCCAACGTCAAGAGCGGCATCAAGGCTTTCGAGGAGGCCGGCGCCGACTTCATTGTAGCCATAGGCGGCGGCTCGGCCATCGACACCGCCAAAGGCATCTCAATCGTGGTCAACAACCCCGAGTTTGCCGACATAGTGTCGCTCGAAGGTTGCGCCCCGACCAAGCATCGCGGCGTGCCAATGATTGCTCTCCCCACCACCGCCGGCACCGCCGCCGAGACCACCATCAACTATGTGATTATAGATGAGGAAAAGCAGAAAAAGATGGTGTGCGTCGACCCCAACGACATCCCCGCCGTAGCCATAATCGACGCCGAGCTCATGTACACCCTCCCCAAGAGTCTCACCGCCGCCACAGGCATGGACGCACTCACCCACGCCATCGAGGGCTACATCACCAAGGGTGCATGGCCCATGAGCGACATGTTTGAGATTGAGGCCATAAAGATGATAGCCAAGAATCTCCCCACCGCCGTATTCGAGCCCCGCAATCCCGAAGGCCGCGACGCCATGGCCCTCGCCCAGTACATCGCCGGCATGGCCTTCTCCAACGTAGGCCTCGGACTCGTCCACGGCATGGCCCACCCCATGGGCTCGCTCTTCGACATACCTCACGGCGTGGCCAACGCCCTGCTCCTCCCCACCGTCATGGAGTTCAACATGCCCGCAGCCAAAGCCAAATACCGCAACATCGCCGAAGCCATGGGCGTCGACACCTCGGCCATGAACGAAGATGAAGCCGCTCAGGCAGCCTGCGACGCTGTGCGTGACCTCGCCGTCAAGGTAGGCATCCCGCAGCACCTCACCGACCTAGGCATCACGGCCGACGACATCGACAAGCTCGCCAAGCAGGCCGTGGAAGACGTATGTACCCCGGGCAATCCCCGCGACGTGACCTACGACGACGTCATTGCCCTCTACACCAAAGTCCTCTGACACTACATCTTATAACAGTACGCCGGGTATCGTCTCCGATTCAGGAAATGATACCCGGCGTTGTTTTTTTATTTATTCACAGTCACCGTAAACGGAGCCACAAAGGAGCGCACCCCTTTTCCATCCGCCACATCAACAATGAGTCGATAATCTCCTACATCAATCGGTGCTTTCTGACGGCCTGATGCAGGAGCTGAACTGAGACCGAGCGGATGGACCAGGAGCGCTCTGATTATTGCCCTCCATTTTGAGTGTGGTGCTCCTTTTACAAGTGTCGAGGCGGGCGGCAGGCGGCTTTGGTGCGTTCCTCTTCGACTATCTCGGCGGCGTAGAGCTCCAGCGAGAGATGGAGGGGCATCGGCTGACACTGCGACATGGTAGGTGCGGTGATGCTGACTGCGGCGACGATGCCGAGTGCGTTGCGCACAGGCACGATTGCTGCCGATGCGAGACTGAGACGTCCGCAGACAAGTGCGCGGCAGAATCCGCGCCATGCCGCCATGGCCCACGGATTGGCTTCATTGCGGTCCTTGCGGCGGAGCGTGATTTTGAAACCGTAGGTGCTTCCATAGCTCACCGATGTCACGAGTGGGTCGAGCTGCGAGGCGAAATGCCATGCAGCTACAAGAGCGTGCTCGGCGTCGCGGAGGGTATCCGCTTCATGCAGTGCGATGCAGATGCGTGCGAAGTCGCGGTTGTACCCGGTCTGGGGTGCGGGGTTGTTGTTCATAAGATCAGTTTTGCAGATGGAGGTTTTCATCTTGTGTGGTTACAGGGATAAATGTCAGAAAATTGTGTATGGTCTTGAAGGTGCCTGCGAGCACGTTGCCGGTGTTGAACTCTAAGCGCCCCTCCCTTACCTTGATTTGTTTGAGGTATCTTATGGAGGGGTCGAGCCTGCTCTGCCCTATGGCGAATGCCGAATCGGCGAAGTTGACGATATTTGACGAGCCTGCGATGTCGGCCTTGCTCAGTGGCAGGCGCGGGTTGCGCTTTGGCGTGTGGCATACAAGCAGCAGCGACGCACCGTAGGCCGTAGCGGATTCCTTGAGGCGCTTCATCAGCATGAGAGTCTTGCCGGGGTCGCTGATGCGATCGCACACGAATGTCATATTGTCGACCACCACCGTCTTGTAGCCAGAGGCCATGGCGGCTATGATGTCGTCGAATGCCGTGTCGGCATCGAGTTCGGTATATGCGTTGGCCGACGGCGTGGCGCGGTGGAGGAGCGGGGGCATCTCAGCGCCGCGATAGCGCGACTGATATTGGGCCACGCTCAGCTCGTAGTCGATATAGAGCACTTGTCGTGGCATTACGTCGATTTCGACAATCGAGTTGTCTCCTGCCGCGATATCGCGGGCTATCTGCATGGCGAGTATCGACTTGCCTACGTTGGATTCGGCGAAGAGTACGCTTATCTCGCCTTCGTACCAGAAGGGTGGCCAAAGGGGGCGAACGGTAGGCACAGGGAACGCAAGCGTCTCAGCAGCCGACCTAATGTCGAGAGCCTTGCAGACGTTGAAAACGCTGTTGTAGCCCTTTGCAAACGGCTCGTCAGTGAAGGCCGTAGAGCACTGTTGTGTGTTGTTCATGTCTTATATGGATTATTGGTGATTGATGCTGCAAAGTTATGGAGCGCGACACGGAGGTCTGTGTGAAAATGACACTTCCGCGATGTATATGCGTAAGCTGTGATAGCGGAATTTGTCGTCGCGGGCAGTGGCAAAAGGGTCATTTTGACAGGCGCGCTCTATTAGGTAAAAGTAATTTTGCTTCGTCCACAGTCGCACATCAAGTGTAACCCACCGTAACCCTGTGTAACCCTGTAACCGCAGAGGGTTACATGGGTTACATGGGTTACAC
>CAMWXJ010000040.1 GCA_947178215.1 uncultured Porphyromonadaceae bacterium | reverse complement strand
CTTTTCCAGATCGGGAAACTTTCTGAACAATATTCCGGCGCGTATCTTCTGCTGCTCGTTCCATTTTGATTTGTGTTTGAGTATGATATGCCGGCTGCGAGCCATGATCTGGGGCATGGTCTCGCCATTCTCCATCCTCTCCGGTTCCCACTGTCCGATCAGTTCGCGTTCTTCTTTTGACTTTGCTTCCTTTCGCTTCTGACGATGCTCCCTGATTGCCTTGTTCTCGGCATCGAGTACCTCCCAACGGTGTCGTATCCTCTGCTGGTCAACGGCTTCGGATATGAGCTGCTGGACATGGAACCGGTCATTGACAAGCGATGCGCCGGGAAACACGTTTCTGACAGTCAGCATCATGGCTGAAGAAAGGTCTGTAGTAACCGTTTTTACCTTAAGACGCTGCCTCAAAGGAACTTTTCGCAGTATTGCCGACACTGTGTCACTTGCCACGCCACGGACCATTGCCGCAAGAGCCCCTTTGCCTCCATGCGCGTCCTTGTTGGTCAGTATGGTATAGACATCGCCATTGCTCAGACAGGTCTCGTCAAGACTCATGTCCGCGCCGAAATTTTCAGGATACAATATGTATTCATCGGCATGGTCAAGCTGGTCCCACAACCGATAGCCACTGATCACTTCCTTGTATTGCCTGCGCAGTGTCTGTCCGTTAAGCCCGTTGCGTGCGGCAAGAGTGGAGATGCTGACCGGGGTGCTTTCAATCTCCCTCTTTTAAAAAAGCGACGAACTCGGCGTTAAGCCTTGTGCCGTCGAACTCGGATACATCCCACTCATAACTGAATATCTCGCCGGTGGACTTGTCCAGCCACTTGCGCTTCCGCACATGCAGGTATGTGGCACGCCCCCTTATGGGATAGTCCTGTATGGTACGGTAATCTCCATAACCATAGGAGATTATGTTTTTATTGTGCTTATCTTCGCTAAGCTGTTCATTCTTCTCATCAAGCCATATATCGAAGCGGGTATCGCTTTTTTCAAAGCGGTCAATGTCGAAGTTGTCTATCAGGACTTCGGGGAGGATTGCTCTGAGCAGTTGATCTGGTTTCATTGTACAAAGATAACACTATACTCCGACACCCCCTCCGCCCACCGGAAAAATCCGCTGACCCGTTATTCTATTATGTACTCCAAGCTAATGAAATTTGTGCCTGATTTTTTTAATACGAATGGTTCGGAGCCTTGGGCTACTTCTATGGTGAGAAAATCAACGGCTCCCCCTGCGTCATAGCTCACGACCAATTTTGCTTCAAAACCTTTCTTAACGGGCCCGACGCTATATTGAAATTTTCCATCAGGCATAGAAGTCTGAATCAGCTTAGACTCACCGGGCTCTGTTGTAAACGACATTCTGACATCAGTGTTTGGCGCTGCTATGGCAGTGTATCTAACATAATAATCTGTGATAGGCTCATCTTCGTGATTGCAGCCTGTCAACATAAGCCATGCAATGAATAATAATGGAGTGATTATATTTTTCATTTTTTGTTGGAGGTAGTACTGCACTGAGTGTGTATGAGGCGAGTTCAATCAAGCCTGTAAATCTCAGATGACGATGCAAATTTAGAGTTTTTTTTTAAAATTTATTTAGTTATTTGACGAAACAGATGTCAATTTTGATGCCCGCCCTGACGGGGTAACGGTCGCTTGTCAGGAGCACCCCGTCGGCAACAAGACGGGTTATAAGCGGCAATGATGTAATATATAGGCTGTTACGTGTGAGGGTGGCTTCGGCTTCACCGCGACATCCATTCCGCTAAAAACACCCTTTGACGTCACTCCGGAAACGGTGTTGTGGTTAATATTCAGGAGTAGGGTTTGATTCGTCGGAAGATAAACAAATTGCGGTTGCTGACGCCGTTGATACGTGAGCGGAAGATTTTCACTTTTCGGGCAGTGGAATTGCGGTTTGTGTCGGAAATAGCTATATTTGCAGTATTGATAGCGACGTGTATCGTACGTACTGCGGTAAACGTCGTCATGGATTCAGCAATTAACGTATGGATGACAGCAATTATATAGTGTCGGCACGCAAGTACCGTCCGTCAACGTTTGCGACGGTGGTAGGCCAAGAGGCGCTTACGGCCACGCTAAAAAATTCGGTGGCTACCGGCCGTCTCGCCCACAGCTATCTCTTCTGTGGGCCGCGAGGTGTCGGCAAGACGTCGTGTGCGCGTATTTTCGCCAAGACAATCAACTGCGAGCACCGCACCGCCGACGGCGAGGCGTGCAACGAGTGCGAGTCGTGTCGTCAGTTCAACCGCGGCACATCGATGAACATCATAGAGCTTGACGCCGCTTCCAACAACGGCGTCGACGATATGCGTTCGCTCACCGAGCAGGTGATGATGCCGCCGTCGAGCGGGCGCTACCGCGTATTTATTGTCGATGAGGTGCATATGCTCACCACGGCAGCGTTCAACGCTTTCCTGAAAACTCTCGAAGAGCCGCCGCACTATGCAGTGTTCATCCTTGCCACCACTGAGAAACACAAGATAATCCCCACGATACTGTCGCGGTGCCAGATTTACGACTTCCACCGTATTACCGTCGCCGCTATTGCCGCCCACCTCGCCCATGTGGCGCAGAACGAGGGTATCACCGCCGAGCCGCAGGCGCTCAACGTGATAGCCCGCAAGGCCGACGGCGCCATGCGCGACGCCCTGAGCATCTTTGACCAGGTGGCGGCATCGAGCCGAGGCAACATCACCTACCACTCGGCTATCGACAATCTCAACGTGCTCGACGCGGCCTACTACTCGCGTCTGCTCGACTGTCTGCTCGAGGGGCGCGTGCTCGACACCTGGACCATATTCAAGGAGATAACCGACCGCGGATTTGACCCGCAGTTTTTCATCAACGGTCTGGGCGCGTTCATGCGCGACCTTATGGTAGCGCAGAATCCCCAGGCTCTCGGCCTCATCGACGGCGACGACGAGGAGCGGCAGGCCAAGGCGCAGCTTGCACGCCGCTGCACCCCCGGCTTCCTTTACAGCGCCATGAGCTTGTGCAATGATGCCGACCTCGCTTATCGTGAATCTTCGTCAAAAAGCTTCCTTATCGAGCTGACGCTCGCCAAGATATGCCAACTATCAAGCCCCTCCCCCGTTGATACGGGCAAGGGAGAGGGGCTGACGACGCAAACACCATTGCAGCCCATAGCTCCGGCGGCCGGCGTAGCGCAACCCGCCGCAACCCGCCCCGAAGCGCCGCAACCCGCGCAGGCGCCCCCCGCACCAACGCCGGTACCAACGCCGACACCGGTTCCCGGACCGGCGCCCACTCCGCGTCCCGCAGCATCCCGTCCTGCATCAGGGGGAGCGGCCCAACGTCCTGTCGGGGTGCCACACATATCCATACGCACCGGAGCGACACGCGCCCCCGGCGCATCGGGTGCCCGGCCCGGCGCGGAGGCACCTGCTCCGGTACAGGAGGCAGGCCCTGCCCGCACCGAAGCGTTCACACCTGAACAGTTTGCCGCGGCGTGGGCGGAGTTTGCCGCCGCGCATCCCAAGGAGCGTATCCTCATCAACACCATGCGTGCCTCTGTGCCCGTGGCTGCCGACGCGTCGCGCTGCGGCGAACTCACCATGACGGTTGAGAACGAAGCGCAAAGCGAGTGTGTGGCGGCGAGTATGCCCGAGATTCTGGCATTTCTGCGCTCGCGCCTCGCCAACGATACCATCAACATCTCCGTGAAGCTCAACACGGGCCAGACACCGTTCCATACCTGGAACGACCGTGAGCTGATAGCCCGGCTCCGTGAGGAGAACCCCAAGCTCGCACGCTTTATCGACGATTTTAAAATGATAATATCATGACTATGAAACATATATTCTCTATAATCATCGCGGCTTTCGCGGCCGCAGTTGTCGGCGCCTGTTCCGGAAACACACCAGTGGCCGACCAGGTGCGCTCGGCCGAGCAGGCTGTTATCGACGGCGACATCATCGGTGCCCGCGATATGGCCGAGCGACTCGTCGCCGACAACAGCATCGACGATATGTCAGCCACAGGACTGGCCCGCCTCTCAATGGTCTACATGCAGGTAGCCGACGAGGAAAACGACAACAGCGCACTCGTGGCTACCGCCGCCGACCTATACCGTCGCGCATGCCGTGCCAATGCCGACTCGGCATGGGCCTATTACGATTCCCTGTCACCTGCCAAGCGAGCGCTCGTGTCATATCTGTTTCATATAGTTACGGCCACCGACTCCGCGGGGGTGATGCCGGCCGAAGAACCTGTCGATACTGTGCTATGATGAATGTTTCAGACAACAAACCGGGCGGCGACTGGCGCGATGCCCTGGCGGCACTCAGAACCGGGGAGCCGGATACCGCTGACACTGCCGCTGACGAGGCCGAAAGCCCGGCCGACATCATACAGTCGGCACCGCTGCTCATCACCTACGAGCGCAAGGGGCGCGGAGGCAAGCACGCCACGATAATATCAGGTTTCGAGTGCGACGACGAGCGTCTGCGCGACATAGCCTCGACCTTGAAGCAGCGTCTTGCCACGGGAGGCTCGGCCCGCGGCGGCGAGATACTGGTACAGGGCGACCGCCGTGCCGACACCGCCGCCATACTCCGCTCCATGGGCTTCAAAGTCAAGGGCGCCTGACAGTTTTCGCTCTACATGCTGTCTATTTACAAAGCTTCGGCCGGCTCGGGTAAGACATATACCCTTGCTTACCAGTATATAAAGATGCTTCTTGGCCGCCAGCAGGAACGGGCCGGCGACTATCGGCTCGACACGCGCTCGCGGCGCCGTCACCGCTCCATTCTTGCCATAACCTTTACTAACAAGGCTACTGACGAGATGAAGCAGCGCATCATCCATGAGTTAGCCGTGATAGCAGGGGCAGAGCCGGGCTGGACGGAGTCGAGTCCTTATATCGGCGACTTGTGCCGCGACCTCAAAGCCACGCCCGAACAGATAGCCGCCGAGGCACGCCGTGCTATCGCCGACCTGCTCTTCGACTACGGCTTCTTTGCCGTGAGCACAATCGACTCGTTCTTTCAGCAGGTGCTCCGCACGTTTGCCCGCGAGGCCGACCTCACGGGTAACTATGAGGTAGACCTTGACAAAGGGGGAATGATAGCCATGGCACTTGCGCAGCTGTTCCGCTCAATCGAGTATTCCGACGACACAGCCACGCGCCGCACCGCCTCGTGGCTGTCCACATTTCTGCGGTCGCGCATGATACGCGGCGAGAGCGTCGAGCTGTTCAACCGCAACTCTAATCTCTTCGGCAACCTGCTCCGCTTCGTCAACAGCGTGCTCAACGAGACCTTCGATGCGCACGCCGACGAGCTCACGGCCTATCTCGCCGACCCCGAGCGGCTGCCGAGGCTCGCCGTGGCGGTCAGCGAAGCGCTCGACAACGCCGCCGTGAGGGTGCGCGAAGCCTGCCGCCGCTGCATCACCCTGCTCGACGGCCGCGAGGGAGTAACACGCTACGTGTTCGACCCGATTTTCAGATTCGCATCGCACGACCCCGTGCCCAAGGCCGTCGAGCCGTCGGCCACGCTGCTTAAAGCCCTCGCCAATCCCGACGGCGCCATAAAAAAGGACAAGAAGTCGGCCGTGCTGCTCGCCGACCGTGCGCTTATTGACTCCATAGGTGCCGCCGCGCAGGCAATAAGCGACTACTTCACCGCCACAGCGACACTCGAACCGGTGCGCGACAATATACATTTTCTCGGGCTGCTCGGCGACGTGATGCGGCAGATGGATATTCTGCGCCGCGACAACAACACGTTGCTGCTCAGTGACACCAACAGCATACTCTCGCGCATCATAGGCGACGACGAAACACCCTTTGTCTACGAGCGCATGGGAGTGTGGGTGGAGCATTTTCTCATCGACGAGTTTCAGGACACCTCGCGGTTGCAGTGGGCCAACCTGCGCCCGCTCATCAACGAGGGCCTCGCCACCGATCGCGACAGCCTCATTATCGGTGACGAGAAGCAGTGCATCTACCGCTTCCGATCGTCAGACCCCACGTTGTTACAGCACAAGGTGCAGCAGCAGTTCGCCGAATCCTCGCATATCCACGGCGACACTGCCGAGGGCAACACCAACTGGCGCTCTTCGGCTACCGTGGTGAGCTTCAACAACGACTTTTTCAGCTGTCTGGCCGATGACGCCGGCCTGGGCGACATCTACGCCAACGTGCGTCAGGAAATATCGGGAGCGCACCGCGAGCATGAGGGTTATGTGGCCCTTTATCCCGCCGAGGGCAATGCCGCCGAGGCCGCCGAGGAGGGCTATGCGCGAATGGCCGACGAGATAGCCCGACAGATAGCTTCGGGCTATTGCCCCGCCGACATCGCCGTGCTCGCCCGCAAGAAAAAGCACGCTGTCGGAGCCATAAACTATCTCCTGCGCCGTCAGGCCGACGACCCGTGCTATCCCCGTTTCCGCATCATCTCCGACGACAGCATACAGCTCGGCTCGTCGCAGGCCGTGCGCCTCGTAATCAGTGTGATGCGCTCCGTACTGCTGTCGCGTCCGGGCGAGGAAGCGGCGGCCGAGAGCAGCGAGAAGCGCAGCCGCAGCCACACGCTCGCCGAGGCGGTGCTTGCGCGCCTCGTCAACGACTACGAGTATGCGGCCGCACGAGGCTGTGAGCCGTCGGATGCCCTCGCACGGGCCGTGGAGGCCGCGGCCGACGAGCCGGGGAAAGAGTCGGGCCACGCCCCGCAGGTCGACACGGAGATGACCTGCCCCAACCTCCAAACGCTCACCGATCGTATCATCACCGCTTTCACCGACGCCGACACGCTCGCCGCCGAGCATATCTACCTTTCGGCGCTTCAAGACGTTGTGGCGACATTTACCATGCGCGGCGGTTCCGACCTGCGGGCGTTTCTCGAATGGTGGGACCGCACGGGGCGTTTCACCGCAGTGGCCTCGCCGCAGGCCTCCGACACGCTCCGCGTCATGACCATCCACAAGTCCAAGGGCTTGGAATTTAAGTGTGTGCATATCCCCGTAGGCGACTGGGACTATATCGACTTCCGCGACCCGGAGTGGTTTGATACCCCCGAGGGGCTCGGAGGCATCGACCCGGCGCTGTTGCCGCCGCTGCTCCCCGTCAAGCCGGAGAAACGCATGGAGGCTACGCCGTTTGCGGCTCAGTACGGCCGCCGCGTGAGCGAGAGCATCCTTGATGAGACCAATACCCTCTATGTGGCTTTCACCCGCGCTGTCGACGAACTTATTGTGACATATGCCCCCGGGTCGTCCAAGACGTCGGGCAACGGCCCGGCTAAGCGGTCGGGGCAGAGCATAAGGCTCACGCTCGCCTCGCTCGGCAGCGACGACGGCAGCTATGTGGCGGGCAATCCCACGTTGCCCCGCGCCGCCAAGGCTTCGCGTCGCACTGCGGTGGAGCCGGAGGGGATAGAGCTTATTCCCGCGCTCGTGCCGGGTGACAAGCCGTCGGCGTGGGCCGATACCCGCATCGACATGCCGGTCGATCCGCTCACGCCGCGCGGACGCGGCATCATGCTCCACGACATTCTGGCGGGAGTGCGCGGTGCTGATAGCCTCGACCGCGCCGTGCGCCGCATGGTGAGCAGGGGAGTGGTGCCTGCTGCCCTTGCTACGGAGCTTCACGACATACTCGCCCGGAGCCTGGCGCGGCCCGAAGTCAGCAGGTGGTTCGAGGGTTTTACCCGCGTTATGACCGAACGTCCGATAGCCATCGGGCCCGACGGCACCGACCACCGGCGACCCGACCGCGTGGTGTGGACCGCCGACGGCCATGTCGACGTCATCGACTACAAGAGCGGAGAGGAGCGTCCCCGGTCGCATCACCGCCAGGTGGCCTTTTACATGTCGCAGCTTCGCCGCCTCGGCTATCGCAACGTGCGCGGCTATCTGTGGTATCTCGATTCAGGTGAGATTGTCGCCGTCAACTCCGCCGTCAACACCACCGCCAACTCTGCCGCCAATCCCGTCAACAGCTGAACAACGACACATTATGCTTACGATATTACTCATACTTGCCTCCGGGCTGGCGTGTGGCCGCCTGTGGCTCGCCAGCACCGGGCGCCGCGCTTCGCTGGCCGACATGCTTCTCGGCTATGTGGTGTGGATTATGCTTGCCGCTTTCGGTTACCGCATCGGCGCCGACCCTGAGGTGATGACGCAGTTGCCTACTCTCGGGCTGCGCGCTCTGCTACTCGGCGCCGCCGCTCTTGTTGCAAGCGCCGCTGCGGTGTTTGTGTGCCTGCCGCGTGTAATCCCCGACGTCGCTGCATCCGCTGCGGGGGAGGGGAGCAGTGCGTCAGGACTAAGCGGCTCGGCGTTTGCTCTGTTCTTTTTCGGTGCCGGACTTGTCGCCGGCAAACTGTTGCTGCTCCCCGTTACGGCGGCTCAGGCTGATACCGCCGCCACCGTGCTGCTATGGGCACTCATGGGGCTTGTGGGGCTGTCGACAGGTTCCAATCCGCGCCTTCTGTCGGTAATGCGTGGCCTGCGTCCGGCCATCGTCGCAGTGCCGGTGGTGTCGGTCATTGCTACTCTTGCCGCTGGCGTGGCTGTGGGCGCGCTGTGCGGTTTGGGAGGCGCCGACGGCGCTACGGCGGTGTCGGGTATGGGCTACTACTCACTGTCGTCGATGATTATCTCTGACTTGCGCGCCGCCGACATGGGTACGGCCGCCGCCATGAGTCTCGCGGCGATAGCTCTTATGTCTAACCTCGCACGCGAGATTCTGTCATTTGTGCTCGTGCCGTTGGTGGGGCGGCGCATAGGCGTGTACGCCGCTGCCTCGATGTGTGGCGTCACTTCCATGGACGTAACACTCCCCACGCTGGCCGCCACTTTCGGCCCCGGCGCCGTGCCGGTGGCGCTTGTCAACGGTATTCTGCTCGAGGTCACGACGCCGTTTATCGTCATGGCCGCCTGTTCCGTAGCCGCGTCATGGTAATTCTTTGGTATGTCGCGGAAAATGGCTAACTTTGCAGCCGATGTTTAATCAAACGTTTGACACTGTGGATTTAGACCCTCTTCCGGCCATTCACGACGCTCTGGCGCCGTGCCTGGCCTCAATTACGCTGCAACTGCCTACGATGGACAGCTCGCAGGTCATAGCCCTCATTCTTGCCATCATCGCTCTCGCTGTGTCGGGATTTGTAAGCGGCAGCGAGATAGCATTTTTTTCTATCACCGAGATCCAGAAGGAGGAACTTGAAGATTCCCGGCGCGGACAGCGCGTGCTCGACATCATAGGCAAGCCCGAGCGCCTGCTCGCCACTATTCTGATTGCCAACAATCTGGTCAACGTGACCATCGTCATACTCTGCAACTATGCCTTCGGCCCGCTCTTCGCGGGCATGAGCGAGGTGTTGAGCTTCATCCTCCAGTCGGTAATACTCACGTTTCTTATCCTGCTGTTCGGCGAGATTCTGCCCAAGCTGATAGCCAACAGCAACAATCTCCGCTGGGCCCGCATGGCCGTCGACGGCCTATCGGTTATCTCCACCATGGTGCGTCCCGTGTCGATAATCCTGGAGAAGAGTGGCGGCATACTCAACCGCGTGGTGCAGAAAAAAAGTGCCGACCTAACTCCCGACGACCTCAGCCGTGCCCTCGAAATCACTGAGGTGGAGGCCGGCGAAGACAAGGAGATGCTCGAGGGAATATTGAAGTTTGGCGACACCACGGCCCACGAAATCATGACGCCGCGCGTCGACATCACCGGCGTGGAGACCGACATGACTTTCGACGAGGTGATGAACGTGGTGATTGACAGCGGCTACTCGCGCCTCCCCGCTTTTGGCAACTCCCAGGACGACATTCGAGGCATACTCTATTCACGCGACCTGCTGCCCTATATCGGCAAGGAGGAGCCTGAATTTGACTGGCGCAAGCTGCTCCGCGACGCCTATTACGTGCCCGAAAGCCGCATGATCGACGACCTTCTCGAAGACTTCCGCCGCCGCCGCATACATCTCGCGGTGGTGGTCGACGAGTTTGGCGGCACACAGGGCATAGTGACGCTCGAAGACGTGCTTGAAGAGATTGTGGGCGACATCAATGACGAGTACGACGAGGATGAGACCACTTATCGCCGCCTCCGCGACGACACTTACATATTCGACGGCAAGACTCAACTCGCCGACTTTTTCCGCATCACCGGACTCGACGAGGAGGATTATGCCGACATTACCGAGGACTGCGAGACTATCGCGGGTATGCTCCTCGCAATCAAGGGCGACTGGCCCAAGGAGAAAGAGAGTCTGGTCTACGGCCATTGCCGTTTCCTCGTGCTCGACATCTCGGGCCACCGCATCGCCAGCGTCCGCGTCAAGGTGATGCCGGAGATTCAGGACGACGCCACCCTTCCACCTACACAATAATGCGCCGCCTGACGCTCGCTGCCGCCATCATTACCGCCTCTCTTGCCGTCTCTTGCGGCTCCGGAGCATCGGTGGACGACAACGCCACCTCTCCCGTGCCGTTGCCGCGCGCATGGCCGCGCACAGCGCTCTACGACAGCACCTATATTCCCGCTGTCGCCGATATAGAAGTCAATGCTTCGACAATTGTCACTGTCAGCCACGATGGCCATGCAGTCGACGCAGTTTATCCCGCTTATCATGCCACGCTTTATGTCACCGACAGCCGCACTGCAACTGTCGGCGAGGCCGATGCCGCCGCGGCCAACCGCATAGAGCGTATGAAGCTCAACGCCGGAGGGCGGCAGTCGGAGCAGACGACACTCGTCACCCCCGTCGGCTATGAAGCCTTAGTGCTCGTCACCCCCGTCGGGTCGCTCAGCCCCGCGCAGTTTATAGCGCGCGCCCCCCGACGCGTAGTCAGCGGCGCCGTCGTCCTCGACCGCGCCCCCGTCTCAGCTGATTCCCTCGCTCCCACCCTCGACGCCCTTCGCCGCGACCTCCTCCACCTCATCACCGCCCTTCGCTAACCCCCCCCTCCTGACCTTTCGGACAGCCGCCTAACGGTAGCTCACGCGCCGCGTCCGCAGAGTCCGCGCCGTCCGCGCCGCCCCTGTTAAATAGTGTTAATTGCGCGAAGATTTTTCTTGCGGCTTTTGCCGAAAGCGAAATCAAATTCATTTTTCGCTCAGAAAGTCAGCGCTAAACGCTCCGTCCGAGAGGTCGGAATCGTCCTGAAAGCCCTCAAATCCGCCAGAAGTTTCCGGTAGAAAATCTAATATCTTGCTGTCGGCCTGTAATATCCGCCTTTTCCTATTTAACAGTTTACTTATTATGAGAAAAGCTTTTCTGAAAGCGTCAATTCTCGCAGCCTTTGGCGTCGCCATGTCGGCTTCCTTTACCTCGTGTAAGGACTACGACGACGACATCAATAACCTGCAGACTCAGGTTGATGCTATCAAGAATGATCTCAAGACCATTCAGGATATGGTCAGCCAGGGCGCTGTGATCACCTCGGTCACTCAGAACGCCAACGGTGTGGAAATCACACTGAGCAACAACAAGACCTTCAACATCACCAATGGTAAGGATGGCAAGGATGCCGATGTCTGGACCATCGTTAAGAATGCTGCCGGTCAGTATGTTTGGGCTCTCAACGGCGTTGCTACCGAGTATCCCGCTCAGGGTCCCGCCGGCGAAAACGGCGCAGCCGGTGCTAATGGCGCTACCGGCGCTACCGGTGCTACCGGCAACTACTTCAAGCCCAATGCCGAAACCGGCAAGTTCGACGAGTACAAGGCCGACGGCACTCTCGTTGGCGCTACCGACATCGAGTGGCGCGCTACCGTAGAACAGACCATCACCGCTGTTGACAACGGCAACACTGTTACTCTCTACGGTCTTAAAGACGCTCAGGGCAATGAGTTCAACGCTACTCTTGCCAAGAACGGCACCCTCGCCGGTCTTGAGTTCATCCCCGATCTCTACGTTGACGGCATCGAGGCCATGAGCGCCGAAGATATCTCCGGCGACATCCTCAATGCGAACCGTTACGCAGCCACCACATCTGTTGGCAATAGTGCAAACGTGCTCAAGGATGAAATCAGCGACTTCGCCGCAGCAGGTGCCGGTAAGGTTTACGCTATCAACGGTGTAAGCACTGCCAGCTATATCCTCAACCCCAACAATGCCAACATCGAAGGCGTTGAATGGAGCTTCCTCACCAATGATGCCGTTAGCCGTGCATCCAAGGCTGTGGCCGATGTTAAGAGCGCAGTCAAGAATGAGGAGGGCAATCTCGATGTTACCTACGTTATCGCCGATAAGAAGTACTTCAATGCCGAAGGCAAAGTCACCGTTATGGCTCTTCAGGGTACTCTTACCGATGGCAGCGTGGTTTCGTCCAACTTTGTCCGTGTCATCACCGACAATGTAAGCCTCACCGCCATCAACTACAACAAGGAGGCCGTAGCAGTTACCGCTGTCAACGCTATCAACGGCGCAGCTAACGAGGTTCTTTACAACGCTACCACAAATCTTGCCGAGAAGATCACTATCTCCGGCGATAACGGCAGCACCTATACTCTTGATGAGATCAAGGCTAAGTATGGCCTCACCATGAAGTATAGCATCCTCAAATATTATGTTGGATATGATGTTAACTTGGACGAGGCTACCGGTACACACGAAGACAAGTATGGTATGGTAAATGCCGAAGGCGTTTACACTCCGACCTATGTTGACGCTCCCGGCTCGCAGGTTACCACCATCGGCGCCGGCAATGCAGCCCGTACTGCCATCGGCCGTCAGCCCGTTGTAGTTCTTGAGCTCGTTGATGCTGATGGCAACATCATCCTCGGCGGTCTTGTCAAGCTCAAGAACGTTGAGCAGCTCACCACCAAGGAGCCCATCATGCTCGGCGAACTCACATTCCCCTATCTCTGCGATGATCAGTATAAGTTTGAGTCGTGGGAGAAGGTTGCAAGCCAGATCGTTGCTGCTACCGGCATGACCATCACTGAGTTCCAGAAGAACTTTGCGCTTGCAGACTATGGTTACGCCTACATCAAGAATGAGAAGGGCGAGTTTGTTTCCACTCTTAAAAATGGCGCACTCAACACTGACATCCAGAACGGCTACTGCGATTTCGGTCGTTTTATATGGTGGCGTGCTGGCGATAACACCCAGACTCAGACTCTCGCGTTTGCTGTTAATAAGGCGATGCTTGATAACTGGTATCCCGTTTACAACAACCAGGGCAAGGTAACTGGCAACGGTAATCTTTCCACAACTCCCGTGGCCAAGACTCTCTATGCCAAGTTCCACAATGCAGATACCAACACCGATATGTATATCGGTTACGACATCACTGTGGTTGGTCAGCCCACCGTTTCGTACAACGGTCAGCTCGCAAGCCAGTGGACACAGAACTACACTGTTGCTCCTCTCAACCCCGCTGTTGCCGCCAACTCTAAGCAGACTGTTCCCTCGAAGGCTGATGTTATGACCTTCACCATTGCAAGCCTTTGGACAAACGGCATGCCCGCTCTTACTGCCGAAGCTCCCTACAACTTTGGTACTAAGGGTGACAATGCACTCGGCTCAACTCTTGCTGTCAACTACACCTTCTCCAAGAATCAGCCCCGCATCACCGGCGCAAGCGGCACTGTCTATGGCTTCGTAACTGCTGACAATGCTTCTACCCTCCAGGCTTATGTTATCAAGCCCAATGTAACCATTAATGATGCTTATATTGCAGCCGCCGCCAAGGAGACCGTAGCTACTATCGGCACTTCCTTCACTATCGAGGCCGGTTACAGCAATGCAGCTAAGGACATCGTCAATGCCAAGGCATTCGACCTCAAGAATCCTGCTACCCTCTTCAATGTTGAGATGAACCTCACCTATGGCACTTGCAACATTCCCGTTCCTCAGATCGGCGAGTTCAAGGTTGGCGTAGGTCGTCCTATCGACGTTGTTAATCCCGACGAGCTTATCGAGATTACCGACGCAAGCGGTGACTATGTTCGCACAGTAGGTACTCTTGCCAACATCTACGACTGGCAGGGCCAGGCCCTCTGGAAAGCTCTTGTTGACAAGAACAAGAAGCTCACAGGCTTCGAAGCCAACAAGACTGTCAATGGTGTTGATCTTTGGGACTTCTGGATGGGCACATACAACGGTGGCCTCAACGGTACCGTTACCTTCGGTAAGACCGATGATTACGAGATTCTCACTAACTCGACCAACAGCCTCACCGGCGCAACTGTTCTCTCGAAGACTCGCGAAGGCTTTGACATCCTGTTCCAGGTTGGTCCCACCAAGGGACTTGCTCAGATCAACGTGTCGAAGGCTGCTGACCTCTTCGGTGCTGAGATGGTTTATGAGAATAACAGCGGTAACTCGGTTGTAGAGCCCTTCTACATCTTCATCCCCGTAGTTGCTCACTACACCTGGGGCGATTCCAACATTGGCTACGCCACTGTTAAGATCCTCCCCACCCAGACCTCGGTCAACTAATCCGCTCTCATAGCGCGACGGCCCTGCGCCCGATCGCCCACCAATATCGAGAGGCGACCTCCACCCGGAGGCCGCCTCTCGCGCATTCTCAGCCGGCTCGGACGGCTCGGACACCTCGGACACCTCGGACTCTTCGGACAACTCGGACACTCCGACGTGGCGCCGTCAGGCGCCACCACCGCCGCACCAGCAGCGTCCGAGAGCCGCCGTCAGGCGGCAGTCCGAAGAGTCTGAGTTGTCTGAGTTGTCCGAGCTGTCCGAGTCGTCCGATTTTTCAGCCTTTTTGAGAAAAATTCAGCTTTGGATGCATATTTTTAAGAAATTATTAGGATTATAGGTCG
>CAMWXJ010000039.1 GCA_947178215.1 uncultured Porphyromonadaceae bacterium | reverse complement strand
CGACGTTGCCGTTGATAAAGGTATCGCCCATCCACGCGATACCGAATATGGCCACAACGGCCTGCATACCGGCTATAAACACGCTCCCCTGAGTAGGGGCTATACCGTCGATACGGCCAATGAGCAGTATCACGGCGGCCGCCGACAGCATCAGTATCTCTATCACGGCGGGCATACCTATCGGCGAACCACCAAACGACGGACGCATCGAGGACACGGAGCCAAACAGCACTATAAGCACCGTTGCGGCCAGAAACACGATAACCGACATACGGGCTTGCCACGGGGTATTGCCACGGTTGTAGGAATGCTCGTTTTCCTTGAACATACCGGCCTTGACACGCCGCTGATATTCAGGGTCGTCGACAAGCTCGCGCCCCACACGCTTCGACAGGAACGCTCCGGCGAGCACACCTATGAGTGTGGCTGGTATCGTGATTTTGAGTATGTCGAAAAGAGTTATAGAGTCGGCTGAGAGCATCCCGAGCAGCGCCACGGTTGCCGCCGAGATTGGGCTTGCGGTGATTGCCTGCTGCGAGGCTATTACCGATATGCCGAGCGGACGCTCGGGGCGTATGCCGGTCTCACGCGCCACGGCGGCTATGACGGGGAGTATTGAATAGGCCACATGGCCGGTACCCGCCACGAGCGTGAACAGATAGGCTACGAGCGGACTCACCACTGTGACCTGCGACGGATTGCGCCGCAACAGCTTCTCGGCAAGCCCGACGAGATAGTCGAGGCCGCCCGCCGCCTGCATGGCCGAAGCCGCCGCTATCACTGCGGCTATCATGAGCATCACGTCGATAGGGGGCGATGTCGGTTCCAGACCAAACAGGAAAACGAGCACGGCCACTCCGGCGCCGCCGGTGACTCCGAGGCCTATGCCTCCGAGGCGCGCGCCCACTATTATTGCGGCGAGTACGAAAAGAAGCTGTAATATAAGCATAATGGTGGAGGAATGATAAGAACCGACGGAGCGGCCCCGCGGCAACCGGGGGCGCCCCGTCGGCTATTGTATAAGGTTTACTGTCAAATCGGGTCGACGTTTAGAGCTCTTTGAGGGGCTTGATAGTGTGACGAACCGGTTTGAGCATATGATCAGGCGAAAGAATGTAGTCGAGGTCTTCCTGCGAGAGAATACCGTGTTCGAGCACCAGGTCATAGACGCTGCGACCGGTTTCGAGCGCCTCCTTGGCTATCTTGGTCGAGTTCTTGTAGCCAATCACGGGGTTGAGGGCGGTGACGAGGCTGATTGAGTTGAGTACCACTTTGCGGCAGTGTTCGGCATTGGCGGTGATGCCGTCGATGCAACGTGTGCGCAGAGTGTCGAAGCCGTTAATCATGAGATCGACCGACTCGAAGTCACACTGAGCCATCACGGGCTCCATGGCGTTGAGCTCCATCTGGGCTGCCTCACCACTCATGGTGACGCACAGCTCATTGCCAATCACCTTGTAGCATATCTGGTTCATCACCTCGGGGATTACGGGATTTACCTTGCCAGGCATGATTGACGAGCCGGGCTGCATGGCAGGGAGATTGATTTCGCCGAGGCCGCAGCGGGGACCGCTTGCGAGCAGACGCAGGTCGTTGCATATCTTGCTCACCTTGACGGCCACGCGTTTCAGGGCCGAGGCGTAGCCCACGAGGCACGAAGTGTCGGAGGTAGCGCCCACGAGGTTGCGTGACAGACGCACTTCCCAGCCGGTGATTTCAGAGAGCTTGGCGACGCAGAGTTCGGCATATCCCGGCTCGGCGGTGATGCCGGTGCCTATTGCGGTGGCGCCCATGTTGACGGTAAGGAAATCGGCGGCGGCCTCGTCGAGATGCTTAATTTCGTCGGTGAGAATGGCGGCGAAGCCGCTGAATGTCTGTCCGAGCGTCATGGGCACGGCGTCCTCGAGCTGTGTGCGGCCTATCTTTATGATATTGGCAAACTCCACGGCTTTCTTGCGCAGCGAATCGATGAGCTTATTGTAATGCTCCATGAAGCGCAGGTGAGTGTAGTACATGCCCATATGGATGCCGGTGGGATAGGCGTCGTTGGTCGACTGAGCGTGATTCACATGGTCATTGGGCGAGCAATACTTGTATTCACCCGGTTTATGGCCGAGGAAGCCGAGAGCTATGTTGGCTATAACCTCGTTGATATTCATATTTGTGGTGGTACCGGCGCCGCCCTGTATCATGTCGACGGGGAAAGCGTCGAGATACTTGCCGGCGATAAGCTCCTTGCAGGCTTTTACGATAGCGTCGGTAATCTCATGCGAGAGCACGCCAAGCTCGTTGTTGGCAATGGCGGCAGCCATCTTTGTCACCACGAGGCCCTTGATGAAAAGGGGATAGTCGTAGAGATGAAAACGGCTGATTTCAAAATTTTCGATGCCACGGAGTGTCTGCACGCCATACAGAAGGTCGGCGGGAATACGGCGGGCGCCGATGAGGTCCGATTCTTCTCGGAACTCCTGTTGCTTTGTTTCTTTCGTCATAACTGTAATTTCTTCCGATAACGATTCTCAGGCAGGGGGTAATGATGTCAGGTGTTGTCGGTATTCTTTTTATCCCTTGCTATTTGGTGCAAAGTTAGCCAAAATCCCCTCCACTCCAAAAATAAAATCACGGAGAGGAGAGGAACACAAGCTTCGGCCGCTAACGTCGGCGCGTATGGTGTAAAGAAGCCGTTTAACCGGCTTTTTCCTCTGCGCGCAGCACAGAGAGGGCGGCCTCGTAGTCGGGCTCTTCGGTAATCTCGGAGCAGAGCTCACGATATGCGATACGGCGGTCGCGGTCAATGACGATGACGGCGCGGGCGAGCAGTCCGGCGAGCGGTCCGTCGCAAATCATCACGCCGAATTTCTGGGCAAAAAGCGGCGAGCGGAAAGCCGATGCCACAGTCACATTGTCGATGCCCTCGGCGGTGCAGAAGCGCCCCATGGCGAAAGGCAGGTCCATCGACACGCATATCACGGCGGTGTCTTTAAGCTTCGCCGCCTCCTGATTGAAGCGACGCACCGAACGGGCGCACACCTCTGTGTCAAGACTGGGAAATATATTGAGGACCACCGCCTTGCCTTTGAAGTCGACGCACTGCACGCGGCTGAGGTCGCGACCTGTAAGGTGGAAACATGGTGCCGGTGAATCGACAGTAGGAACCATGCCGTAGGTGTGACAGGGATGTCCTTTGAAGTAGATGGTCTCCATAATTAAGATATGATTAATCGAGGCTAAAAGATTATTGAGAGTACAGGGTGAGGTCATGGCTTCATGGCCATGATTTTCTTTACAACATCCGAGGAGAGCGAATTGTTGAACCCGGCGATAAAGTCGCTCACTATACCATCGCGTCCCGCGAATATTATCGCCGGCAACATGGCGGTTGCACCGCAGTCGCGGGCTACGGCTGTACTGCTGCGGAGGATGGTCTCGTTGCGGCCGTCGGCCGGGTCGATGACCTCGGCCACGCGGTCGGGGTCGTTGTCGGTAAAGGCCCACACTATGTCGACGCGCCAGGGAATCTGCCGGGCTGCGGTGCGCACGGCATCGATAACCTCGCTTGTAAATCCGCTGCCGGCGTCGAGAAGCACGAGCACCGTCGGGGCGTCAAGGGTCTGCGAGGCGGTGCGGGTGTAGCGGTTGCCGTCGAGCGTAGGCGACGCTATGGCCGGGAGGTGGCTGCCTGGAAGGTTTTCGAGGCGGTAGGAGGAGGTGCGAAAACGGGCGAACTCTTCGGGATAGAGCGTCATGAGGGCCTCTTCGGTCACGGGAGCGGGCGCGGAACCGGCTTGTTGCGGGGGTGCGAAAGTGGCGGTGATAGTCTGTTCGCCTATCGACCCGGTGTTGTTTTCGAGCACCACGCGACGAGGAGCGAGTTTCTCGCCGGAGTAGAAGATATACTCGGCCTCAGAAGTGGTGGCTCCACCGCTGTTGAAAGTGGTGATGATAGCCGCGGCCTTTTCTCCGCCTACTACGGTGTCGGGCACTGCGGTGACGGTGTAACGCGGGTCAGCGGCCATTTCGCGCAGCTTCTGCGCCATAAGGGCGGGGATGAACTCTGCAAACTGCGTGGTGACGGCCACCCCTCCCCTGCGCGGCCGCATAAAGGCGTCGGGGTCGGAGTCGAAGTGCCGCTCACGCAGCCGCTCGGCTATGAGGCTGTAATGATTGCCGTCGAAATAAGCGCTGAAACCCTTGTCGGCGGCTCCGGGAGTGTCGGAGCCGGGGCGCTTGGTTATGGTCCAGTCGATGAGATAGGCCACGGGAGATAGCGTGTCGGCGGCCGCGGGGGTCTGGCTGAGGGTAATGGTGTAGACCACGTCGTCGGGCAGCTGAGGCATGGTCACAGAAAAATTGACGTCGGCGCGATAGGGACCGGCGTCTATGCGGTCGATTAGTTGCTGCGGAGTGACGGGCGACGCGGCGAGCGCGGCCGATATAATGGCTGAGAGAATCATGATGCAGACGGGGATGAATCGGGAAAACAGCGAAGGCTCCGGGAGCTCCTGATAATGAAGCAGCCGGAGCCTTGCGTCGATGTCCCTGAATAAGCTTTAATAATGAGTGACGACTTGATTGTCTTAACATGCGTTTACATACAATAAACGCGGTGTGGCCGAATTATGTTCGGCCACACCGTAAAATTTCGTCACGTCCGTCTAAGTCAGAGCTGCGAGTAAGGGAGCGAGAATGTGTCGCCGCGCGACGGGTCGCCCGTACTGAGTCCGAGTTTGAGCCAGCGGCTGCGCTGTGCCGACGTGCCGTGATTGAATGTCTCGGGCACGGCATAGCCCTGCGCCTGCTTTTGCAGATAATCGTCACCAATCTTGCCGGCGGCATTGAGCGCCTCCTCTATGTCGCCATCTTCAAGCGAGCCGAAACGACGGTTGTCATGGTTGGCCCACACTCCGGCGTAGAAGTCGGCTTGTAGTTCAAGGCGCACGCTCACGCGGTTGGCATCGGCCTGCGACATACGCTGCATCTGCTGATGCGCCTCGTCAAGAGTGCCGAGAAGATACTGCACGTGGTGGCCCACCTCGTGGGCTATGACATAGGCGAAGGCAAAGTCACCGTCAGCGCCGAGCTGTTGTCGCATGGTGCGGAAAAAGTTGAGGTCGAGATACACGCTTTGGTCGGCCGAGCAATAAAACGGGCCTGTCTGCTCCGAAGCGGTGCCGCACGCACTCTGCGTGGCACCGTCGAAAAGCACCAGCGTCGGGGGCTCGTAGGTGAGGCCGTTCTGCGCGAAAATCTCGCTCCACACGTCCTCCGTGCCGGCGAGTATCTGCTTGGAAAACGTAGCAAGCTCCTCGTCTTCGGCTGTGCCTGAGTAGACCTGCTCGGTAGACATGCCGGGTATCCCCGCGCCGCCGCCGAGCAGCCCGGTGAGTATCGAGCCTATGTCACCGCCGCCCAAGAGAGCGGCCACCACGGCCA
This sequence comes from uncultured Porphyromonadaceae bacterium, assembly GCA_947178215.1. GTDB lineage: Bacteria > Bacteroidota > Bacteroidia > Bacteroidales > Muribaculaceae > Paramuribaculum. The sequence continues at coordinate 9,560 of CAMWXJ010000039.1, read as the reverse complement.
CGATAATGCCGGCGATGCCGCCGCCGGCCAGCTTCAATCCGCGGCCCGCGCCCGAGCTGCCGCGTCGGTCGTCGACATTCTGCGACGATCGTCGTCCGTTGAGTCTCATAGTATTATTTTTTGTGCTTTTATGGGGTGATTGAGGAAGAGCCCGGCCGAGTGGCCAAACTTTTCGGGGTTTTCAGTAGTGAGATAAGTCACCGAGCCCCCCTTGGAGCATCGGTTGTCCATCTCGGGATGACGCCTGAGATAGTCGGCGAGGCTTTCGGCCACGATGCGGCCCTGACTCACCACACTTATGCCATCGGGCACGGCGGCGCGTATCTTGGGATAAAGCAGCGGGTAATGAGTGCAGCCGAGAATCACTGTGTCGAGCTCACAGCCTGCGTCCTGCAACAACTGCTTTGTATATTTGTCAACAAAATAATCGGCTCCTGGGTCGCCGGCCTCGCCATTTTCGATAAGCGGCACCCACATCGGGCACGGCATGGAGGTGACTTTGAAGCCGGGATAGAGCTTGGCTATTTCGAGGTCGTAGCTGTGCGATGACACCGTGCCCTGAGTGGCGAAGATGCCTATGTTGCCGCCTCGCGAGAGAGTGCCGAGCGCTTCGACTGTGGGGCGTATCACGCCGAGGACGCGCCGCTCGGGGTCGATTCCGGGCAGGTCGCGCTGCTGAATGGAGCGGAGCGCCTTGGCCGACGCCGTGTTGCAGGCGAGGATTACAAGCCGGCAGCCCCGGTCGAACAGGGCCCGCACTGCTTCGAGAGTGAACTGATACACTATGTCGAAAGAGCGGGTGCCGTAGGGAGCGCGGGCGTTGTCGCCGAGATAGAGATAGTCGTAGCCCGGGAGGCGCTCACGTATGGCGCTGAGAATGGTGAGGCCTCCGTAGCCCGAATCAAATATGCCTATCGGGCCGGCAAGAGGCTGAGAGTGGGTCATGACAGTGGTTATGAGAGGGTAAATAATCAGGCACGCCTGTAAACCCTCGTGGATTTACAGGCGCGCCCGATATGTGTCTATGAGGTTAATTCGTGATGGAATCAGATACCGAGCTTGGTGCGCACCTGAGAAGTCACATCAACGGCATCGGTGCCGACAAACACCGGCTGGGTCTTCTCGAAGATGAAGGTGAAAGTGCCTTCGCGGCCTACGGTCTCGATTGCCTGACGCACGCGTTCCTGAATCGGGGCGAGAAGGCGCTGCTGCTGCTGCTGGAGCTCCTGCTGGGCGTTTACGAGGAACTGCTGCGACTTCTGCTCGAGCTCTTGGAGCTCCTGAGCGCGGCGGTCCTTGATGCTCTGGGGGGTATCTTCGGGGAGAGCCTGGAAGTCGTTGAACTCCTTATTGAATTTATCCGTGAGGTTCTTGTACTCCTCTTCATACTTCTTCGACGAGGCGTCGATTGTGGCCTGCATCTCTTTGATTTCAGGCATATCCATCATGATGGTCTGGTAATCTACGACACCGAATTTCTGAGCGAACGCCATCGAAGGGAGCGAGATGAGGATGGCAAGGATAAGTTTCTTAATCATTTTATTCTATGGGTGGAGAGGGGGATTGGTTTAAGATTCGTGGATTATTTTGATTTCACGCGCCTTCGTTTTTTCAGGCACGGGTGCAAAGATACATATTTTATTTGGAATATCCCAATCGGTCGAGCACTTCGTTGGAGATGTCGATGCGGGGTGACGCGAAGATGATGTCGGACGAGGAGGCGCGGTCGAATATGCATTGATAGCCACGTTGCTCGGCTACGGCCTTGACGGCGTTGTAGACATCTTCCTGAATCGGAGCCATAAGGCTCTGGCGCTTCTTGTAGAGCTCGCCTTCCGGACCAAAATATTTGGTGCGGAGCTCCATGGCCTCTTTCTCCTTGGCCACGATAGCTTCCTCGTTGGCTTTCTTCTGCTCGTCGGTCAGAAACACCATCTGAGCCTGATAGTTCTTGTACATGGTCTCGGCCTCGGAGCCGAGGGCCTCGACCTCCTTCTGCCAGCGCTGCGAAATCTGGTTGAGTTGCTCGTTGGCCATCTCGTAGGCCGGAAGATTGGAGAGCACGTACTCCATGTCGACGAGAGCGAACTTCTGTGCCGACGCGGCTCCGACACAGGCGATTGCCGCGATGAGGGTGAGGATAAGCTTTTTCATAGGCTTGTATATAGAGGTGAGATGAGGTTGCTGATTAGCGTTATACTGATAATGACAATCGGGCGGTGGTAAAGTTTAAGCCGTCGTTAAAATTCCTGTCCGAGGATGAAGTGGAACTGGCTGCCGCCGCGCTCACCGTAGACTTTGTCGAAGCCGTAGGCCCAGTCGATACCCATCATGCCCACCATGGGGAGGAAGATACGCACGCCGGCGCCGGCCGAACGCTTCATCTCAAACGGGTTGAAGCGGCTTACTGAGGTCCAGGCGTTACCTGCCTCGATGAAGGTGAGGCCGTAGATTGTTGTCGAGGTTTGCAGCATGAAGGGGAAGTGGAGCTCCATGCCGAAGCGGGTGTAGGCATAGCCCTCGCGACCCCACGGCGTGAACGCGCCGTTGTCGTAACCGCGCAGACCGATTGTCTCGGTGGCGTACTGGTAGTTGCCAGTCATGCCGTCGCCGCCCACATAGAACGTCTCAAAAGGTGAGCGGAGCCACTTGTTGTAGCTGCCGAGCAGGCCGAGATCGGCGCGGGTCATGAGCACGAGAGTGTAGGTTCCTTCGGGGTTGAGAAGCGGGGTGTAGGTGCGCGAGTTGAAGCGCAGCTTCCAGTACTCAATCCAGCGATACATCTCCTTCTTCGACTCAACGGTGTTCTCCTTGGAGAGCTTCTCCCAGTTCTTCTTGCCGAAGAGATTGGCGGGAGGTGTCATCTGGAAGTTAAGGGTAAAGGTGGAGCCGCTGCGGGTGTAGAGCGGGTTGTCGATTGACGAGCGCGAGAGGGTGAGACCGAACACGAGCGAGTTGGACGAGCCGTTGTTCATGTAGAAGAGGTATTCCCAATTTTTGAGATAATACCAGTTATACGACAGCGACACCTGGAACTGGAAGAAGTCGTCGGGCCAGCTGAGGCGCTTGCCGAGACCGGCGGTGACGCCCACCATCTGGAGCACCTTGTTGGGGTCGTATGAGTCCTCGTAAGTGTTGCCGTAGTTGTAGCCCTGGCCCCACATCGAGTTGCCGCCCCAACCCCAATAGTTGCCCAGCATGCTATTCATGGCGTTGCTCCACGCGCGGTTGTAATAGGCCGAGTTGACGCCGGTCTGACGCGAATAATAGGCCGAGAGGCTGAGTGCGTTGGGGCGCTTGCCGCCGAACCACGGGTCGAGGAACGACACCGAGTAGCTCTGGTAATAGCGCGCGTTTGTCTGCGCGGCGATAGAGAATGTCTGTCCTTCGCCCTGCGGAATGATGCCGCGGTAGGTCGAGGGGTGGAAGAGGTTCTTGATTGAGAAGTTGCTGAATTTGAGCGCTACCTTGCCTATGACACCGGTCTGGCCCCAGCCGAGCGACAGCTCAATCTGGTCGTTGGCCTTGCTTTCGAGGTTGAACTCGATGTCAACCGTGCCGTTGTCCTCGTTAGGTATGGGCTGGATGTCCATGTTCTCCGGGTTGAAGTGACCGGTCTGGGCAATCTCGCGGGCCGAACGCATGAGGTCGTTGCGCGAGAAGAGCTGACCCGGGCGCACGCGGAGCTCGCGGCGGATTACCTTTTCATACAAGCGGTCGTTGCCGTTGATGATGACGTTGTTGATGCGGGCCTGCGGGCCTTCGGTCATCACCATTTCGAGGGTTATGGAGTCGTTTTCAACGTTTGTTTCGTTGGGTTGGAGGTTGTAGAAGAGGTAACCGCGGTTCATGTAGAGATTGGCCACAGCGTCCTCGTCCTCAACAGTGCGCTTGTCGAGAAGCTTCTGGTTGTAGACCGAACCGGGCTCGATGTCGAGAATCATGTTGAGCTGGTCGGTAGTGAACACGGTATTGCCCACCCATTCGATATCGCGGATGTAGTATTTCGGACCTTCGGTGAGTTTGAGGTATACGTCGACCTTCTTTTCATCGAAAGGTACTACGGAGTCGGAGAGTATCTTGGCGTCACGATAGCCCTTTTCGTTATACTTGGCGATGATGCGTTTGAGGTCGTCCTCGTAATCCGACTCGACAAACTTTTTCTGCTTGAAGAGGTTGAGGATGTCGCCGTTTTCGTTGGTCTTCTTCATGGCGCCTTTTACGGCGCGGTCGCTCAGCACCTCGTTGCCGTCGATATATATTTTATGGACTTTGATCTTGTCGTGCTTGTCAATGTTGATGTCGACAAATACGCAGTTGGGGTTTGAGAGGTCGTCGTGAAGCGTCACCACTACGTCGGCGTTGCCGAAGCCTTTGCCCTCGTAGTACTTCTTGATAATCATCTCGGCGCGGTTGATTGCATTCTGGGTAATCTGCTGGCCGGGTTGAAGTTGCAGGCGCTCTTCGATATCCTGACGCTCGCCCTTCTTGGCGCCGGAATAGACTACCTTGGTGATGCGTGGCTGCTGGCGCAGGTTGAGCGTGAGCCACACCTTGTCGCCGGCAATCTTGTCGACCTCAATTTTCACCTGCGAGAACAGGCGCTGGTTCCAGAGGCGCTTGGCGGCGTTGGTAATGGCTGTGCCGGGAAGCTCAATGCGTTCGCCGGCTCTAAGGCCCGAATAGCCTATTATGATATGCGGCTCATAGTTGTCGGCTCCGGTGACCTGAATGTCGGCAATCTCGTAGGTGGATGGTATTCCGCCGAAATTGATTTTAGGGTTGTAGATAGTGTCAACAGGGAGCTGCGCCGAAGCTGAGGGAGCCACGGCGAGGAGAATCATTATTGCAGAAGAGAGAATGATAGCGAGCTTGTTGGGCATAGCGTAATGAATGGTCTTAGGCATTGTGGAGAGAGCGGTCTTCTATCGTGGAGCGGCGCCGCGTATCTGCGCCGAGGTGAGTCCGTAGCGGCGTTCGCGGCCCGCGTATTGGGCCAGAGCGTCGTCAAAGTCAGCCTCGGTGAAGTCGGGCCAGTATGTCGGTGTTATATAAATTTCTGAATATGCGGCCTGCCATAGCAGGAAGTTGCTCAGCCTCATGTCGCCTCCGGTGCGTATGAGCAGGTCGGGGTCAGGCATTCCGGCTGTGGTAAGGCGCGAGGATATGTCGCTGTCGGTTATCGCGGCGGCATCAAGCTTGCCGGCCGCAGCATCGGCGGCTATGGCACGCGCGGCCTCGGTAATCTCCCAGCGGGCTGAGTAGCTTATAGCGAGCACGAGTGTGAGCCCGGTGGATGCTGCCGTGGCGGCGCGGCAGGCGTCAAGACGCTCCGTCACGTCGGCGGGGATGCGCGAGCGGTCGCCAATCACTGCCAGGCGCACGTTGTTTCGGATGAGGTCGGGTGTCTCGCGCTCAATGGCCGTCACGATGAGGCGCATGAGCGCCTCCACTTCATCGGCGGGACGGTTCCAGTTCTCGGTGGAGAATGTATAGAGAGTGAGCCACCCGATGCCTGCGCGCGACGCGGCTTCGGTGATGCGCCTTACGGTCTTGACACCCTCTACGTGCCCTGCCGAGCGGTCAAGACCGCGCGCGGTGGCCCAGCGGCCATTGCCGTCCATGATGACGGCCACATGGCGCGGGATGCGGGTGGTTGGCTGTGATGCTGAGGTTGGCATATATTAAGTGGCGTCAGTCGATACGATTACACACCGTGCAACGCGGGCCGAACTCATAGGTGAACGATACCATGAGGGCCGAGTGCCAGTCGGTGTTTTTAAGAAATGAACTCTTGATGGTGGTGAGGTCGGCCAGACGGTCGCCGTCGAGCTTGTCGCCAAGCACCTTTGTCATGGTGAAGTCGGCGATGAGATTGACGCGGCGGCTGACCTTGTATTTCACACCCACACCCATGGGAATGGAGAGGGCCAGAGCCGAGGAGCCGTCGCAGCTCGACAGTGTGGCTCCGAGGCCGAGGGCCAGGAAGGGAGTGACGCGGCGCAGCCGGCGGTAGGTCTCGCCCATGCCGTAGGGGAGGAAGTTGAACTCGCCTCTCACGCTAAGGTCTGTGGCGAAAGCGCTGAACGAGTACTGCTCGCCGCCGGGGAGCATATTGTCGAAGTCGGCTGTGTTGCCACTCAGGCTGAGCCCGGTAAGCTGTGCGCGAATGGCAGTGCGCTCGTTGAAGAGATAGCGCATTTGCAGGTTGGCGGCAAAGCCGGGCTTGTGGAAGATGCTGCTTTCGTTGGCGTCGCCGAGATAGCCGCTCATGCCGAGGCCGGCGCCGATGTCGAAGCGATAGGTTTCGGCATCGTCAATGCGTCCCCACGCCGACGAGGCGCAGAGCATGAGTACTGTTAAGGTGACAAGCAGCTTATTCACGTTGAGGGATGAGAGGTCAGAAGAGGGGGCGGTAGGTAAGACGGTTGACAGCTCCGCGCCAGATAGCGTCGCTGATCGAGCCGTCGCCGCACACACCACCTATTACATATATATAAGGGCACTCCCATGTATAGTCGACCGATGCGCGCGAGGGCATCACGGCCGACGGATATTCTTTCCACAGGTTTATGGAGCGTGAGGATGGCGCCGACATGGCTTGAGAGGCTATGATTGCCGACGCGCCAAAGAGCGCAGGGAAATTGCCGGAGGGCTGGATTGACTGGCTGCCCTTGGTCCAGTGAAGACCGCGGTCGAAGCTTATCCACATGGTGTTGTCGATGCTGCCGTCGGACTTGCGTCCGCCGAAAGCAAGGAGCACGTTGTAGCTGCGCGGATCGAAATAGAACTGATAGCGGTAGCCGATATAAGGCACTACCGACATACCGGTGCGCGGCTCGCCCGCTTCAAGCGATATGCACGCCCACTGCTCGCCGTCATAGGCCCACGACGCGCCGGTTATCTTGCCGGAGGCGTCGGCGCCGCCGGTGATTATGCCCATAGGCTCGGTGGCCCAGTCGGTGCTAAACAGGATCATGTTGCCGGTGCCCGATACGGGACAGTCCTCGGGGAGGATGTATTCCTTAGATGCTGCGCGCGGATAAGACACTGAAACGTAGTCGCCCGAAGCGCGGCGCAGACAGCCGAGGAGGTTGTCGCCGAACGCTCCGTAGATATGCGTCATCTCTTTTCCAGTGGCACGCCACGAAGCTCCGCCGTCGGCCGATGCATACAGATGGCCGGAGGCAAGGATGTAGAGGTTGCTTCCCGCGGCGGCAAACGACTGAGTGTCGGCGCCCGCAGGTAGCGAGACGGTGCGTGTGGTCCAGTCGCCCTGGATATTGGTGGCGGTGGCGATGCATGCCTGCGTGCCGTTGGTGGTGAGGCAGTAATATGTTCCGTCAAGCTCCACGGCCTTTGTGGCACGCACGGTGCCGAGCGACGTGGGTAGCTCGCGCATGGCCGTATTGCCCCACATCATCGAGTCGGGGTCCTGCTTGTGGACGTTGACCGAGATGAGGTAGTCGCGGCTCGTTACACCGTCGGCGGCGGTGAGGCTCAGGCGCACGGGGCCGTTGGCGAAGTTGACCGTGTCGGTGGAATTTTCGAGATAGTCTATTGAGTCGACACCCTCCTTGCTGTTGAAATACAGCATTGCGCGGCTCACCGTAGGCAGGCCTATTTCAACGGTCAGGGAGTCGATGCTTGTGCCTTTGGGCAACGAGTCGGCATTGAAAATGCGGGCTTTCTGTAAGTCTACAGAGAAAAAAACAGTGTCGAGATATGCGAGTACGGAATCGTTTTGGCCGAGACTGAACGACTTGACACTCACATTGGTATAAGGTCGGAGCTCGACATCGTCATACTCGTTGTCGTCGCTCGAATTACATGCACCCAGGATGCTGAGAGAGAGAATTGCAAGCAGGATGCTAATCGGTTGGCGTAGCTTCATCTGTTAAGCAGGAGGAAGTGATAATTCGGAGGAGGTATATATTTCAAGGTGCAAAGTTAACAACAAATTTGTTAACGTGCCTAACACAATAGTTAAAATAAGCAACGACACTTTTTTTAGGCAGATATTTGCCGGATTGAGATTAATATATTACTTTTGCACCGAAAATGGCGGCCAAGCATCACGCCCCACCATCTTTCACTGCCTTATGGTGTAATGGTAGCACTACAGTTTTTGGTTCTGTCTGTCGAGGTTCGAATCCTCGTAAGGCAACACGTTATCGCCGGACCGCTTCATCAAGCGGCCCGGCGATTCACTTTTACGCCCCCTTCCACTCCCCCTCGCCTCGTGTGGTCTCTCCCCGCTGACCGGGACTTTCGCACCGAAAGAAACTCTCCTCTGTGTCTAATACCATGACCGTGCCGCAAAATAATCCATCATATTAGCAGATTTTTTCATGGCGACGATGAAACAGGAATCGTAGATTTGCATCTGCAAAAACTACACCGTCAATATCATCCCCACTCTTGCAATTCATTACCATGTTAAGAATCAAGACATTATTTGCTACCTTATGTACTGGCGCACTGATAAGTGCCTACGCATCGGAACCACTGACATTTGCAATCGCCTCCGACTTCCATGCCCCCGACGTACCGGGAGGACTTGAACGTGTACAGGCTTTCATTGACACGGCCCGCGCGCGACAGGTCGACTTCATCGTAGAGCTTGGCGACTTCGCCCGCCTCGACAGCGCTTCGGCATGCTACCGCGACGCCTGGAACGCCTTTCCCGGCTACCGCTACCACGTTATAGGCAACCACGACTGCGACAGCTACACAAAGGAGCAATATGCCGCCGGGATAGGTATGCCGGGACGCTACTACTCGTTTGACCGCGGCGACTACCATTTCATTGTGCTCGACAACAACAACTGGGCCGACGATGAGGGCAACATACATCCTTACAATAACGGCAACTACTATGGCAAGTCAACCGACTGGATGGATTCCGCACAGCTCGAATGGCTCAAACACGACCTCGCGTCGACCGACAAACGCTGCATACTATTTTCGCACCAGAGCATTGATTTCCGCCTTAAAAACGGCGAGGCCGTGCGCAAGGTGCTTGAAGATGAGAATGCCCGTGCGGGCCGCAAAAAGGTGGTGCTCGCTTTCAGCGGCCACGACCACAGCAACTACAATCGCGAGATAAACGGCATACATTATTCACAGGTCAACAGCGCGTCGTATGTGTGGATAGGCACAGAGACAAAGACCGAGCTACGTTTTCCCAAGGAGATAAACGACCGATACGGCCTGATGAAATACTCCATGATGTACGACCGTCCACTCTGGGCTATCGTCACGCTGTCGGACACCGGCATATCCATAAAAGGCGTAAGAGGAGAGTTTATGCCTCCCTCGCCGGAAGAAGTCGGCATTGAATCCAATGTGGACTCACTGCCGCTTGTGCCTTATATCGAGGACTACGAGATAACATTTTGAGCCGCTGTGCCATAGCACACTCCTCGCGGCTTATTGGTCGTGTAGAAAAAAAATTACGGGCAGGAACTGTGCGTCACGCATGGCTCCTGCCCGGATTTGGGATTATCTATCTATCAATCTATCACGTAGTCGGTGGGGTGGCTCAGCCTACATAGTCG
>CAMWXJ010000038.1 GCA_947178215.1 uncultured Porphyromonadaceae bacterium | reverse complement strand
CGAACCCTGGGTACCCGTAAGGGTACAACGGTTTTCGAGACCGTCCCGATCGACCGCTCCGGCATCTTTCCTTCGGTCGGCGAAGAGGGGTTTGATACCCTCCCCGTTGTTTTGCTCGGCAAAGTTAGGTACTTTTTTTTATACGGCAAAATATTTTTTGAGATTTTTTTTGTGCGATGGTCAGTGGTCGGTTTTGTGGGCCGCAGGTTTGGATAGATAAAAAAAATGGTGTAACTTTGACACCGATATTGGCCGAGCTCGGCTCGTTTTGTCGCTTGTTTTTGCCGGCGTCATCATGGTTCAACTTTTTAATCCCAATTCCTCTCATTTATCCGCATGGATAATAAACTTTACGAGGTTTGGCTATGTTTATGAAACAAAAGCAAGTATATGAGTCAACAATGTGACTTCAGCGATATAGCTCCTTTTGATGACAGTGAAGTGTCGGTAAAGATTGCTTCACTCGTTAAGGAACCCGGTTTTGAGCATGCTATCAGATATGCCATGCCTCATGTTGATTATCAACAGTTTGTAGAGAAACTTCTATCTATTAAGGATAAGGAGGAGTTTCAGAGGCGGATTATGTGGCCGTTTCTCGAAATGCTCTGCGAGAAGACTACTGCGGGCATCTCTGACGACGGTCTTGACAATATCTCTCCCGAGGGAGCCTATACTTTCGTGACCAACCATCGCGATATTGTGCTTGATGCGTCGTTTCTCAATCTTTGTTTCCTGCGCGCTGGCTTCAAGACGTCGGAGGTGGCTATCGGCGACAATCTGCTGATTTATGACTGGATTACCGATCTCGTAAAACTCAACAAGAGCTTTATCGTGCACCGTGGCCTGCGTCTGCTAAAAGCCTACGAGGCGTCGAAACATCTGTCGGCATACATTCATTACGCTGTCGACGAGAAGCATCAGAGCATCTGGATTGCTCAGCGCGAGGGTCGTGCCAAGGATTCCAACGATCTGACCCAGGAGGCAGTCATCAAGATGCTTGCCATTGCCGGCGGGGGCTCGATAATCGAGAATATCCGTCAGCTCAACATCGTGCCTGTGGCAATATCGTATGAGTATGACCCTAACGACTATCTCAAAGCGAGGGAGTTTCTGCTTCGCCGCATAGATCCGGAGTTCAAGAAGAGCAAGCGCGACGACTTGTTCAGCATGGAGACGGGGCTTCTCCAATACAAAGGCAGGGTGCATTTCAATATAGGCCACTGTATAAACGAGTGCCTCGACACCATAGCTCCCGATGCCGACAAGATAGAGGCGGCGCGCCGTATATGCCATTTTATCGACTGCGAGATACACCGAGGCTACCGCATTTATCCTATCAACTATATAGCTTACGACCTGCTCGCGGGCGGTGACAACGGCGAGCATCCGTTTGCCGAGCATTACACCGAGGAGGAGCAGGCGGCATTTGAGAGCTATATTGAGCAGCAGCTTGACAAGGTCACCATTCCTGACACGGGTATATCCGAGCTCGACCGCCGGTTTATGCGCGAGATGATGCTCAAAATGTATGCCAATCCTCTCAAAAATAAGCTTCTGGCTTCCGAACAATGCGAATCCCTCTGATTCTGTTGACCGTAGTAATCATTGTTTGCCTATCCCTGGACCTATTTATATGGTGTAGGGTGCGGTCAGGTAAGTCGCGTCCCAAGCTTTACAGTCGGGCGCACGTTGTTATCGCGGCTGTGAGCTATCTTGTGCTTGCCGTAGCCGTGGCGATGCCGCGACGCGGAGGCGACGAGGCTGACCTTGCGGCTATCATGTGGATGCTCTTCTCATTCGCGAGCATCTACCTTGCCAAAGCGGTATATGTGATTTGCGCGCTTATAGGCACTGTCCCGCGACTCTGGGGACGGGGCCGCTGGCGTTGGCTCGATGTCATGGGCTGTGTGCTCGCCTTTATTCTCTTCGGAGGAATGTGGTGGGGAGCACTCGTCAACCGTTTCCGCATAGACGTTCGTGAGGTCGATACCCAGGTGTCGGGGCTCGGCAATGGTTTTGACGGTTATAGGATTGTCCAGATAAGCGACCTTCATACAGGCACATACGGCAACGACACTACTTATCTCTCACGTCTTGTTGACCGAATAAACGAAATTGATGCCGACGTAGTGGTGTTTACCGGCGACATTGTCAACCGCCGCTCCGACGAGCTTGCGCCGCACGTGTCAGTGCTTTCGAGGCTCACAGCCCGCGACGGTGTATTTGCCATTCTTGGCAATCACGATTATGGCGACTATTATAACTGGCCGTCGCCTGAGGCCAAAGAGGAGAATATGCAGATTCTTTACCGGATGTTTGACGACATGGGGTGGACCCTCCTCAACAACTCCACAGTAATGCTGCACAGCCGTGGCGACTCTCTGGCCCTTATCGGTGTCGAGAATATAGGCGACCCACCTTTCCCGGTCTACGGCTCGCTCGACAAAGCCTATCCGGCCGGCGCCGACGGCATAGCGAAGATTTTGCTCAGCCACAATCCCGCCCACTGGACCTCCGATATAGCCGACGGACGTACTCCCAACGACATAGGCCTCACTCTGGCCGGCCACACCCACGCTATGCAGATAGAGTTGCTCGGCCTGTCGCCTGCTGTGTTCCGTTACCCCAAGTGGGGAGGCATGTACACCGACAGCGATGGCCGTCGCCTCTATGTCAACATAGGAATAGGCACGGTGGGTATGCCAATGCGCTTCGGCGCCACTCCTGAAGTAACCGTGTTTACTCTCCGTCCCGACGCTCAGCATTAATTCTTGTAATCAATAAGTCTCTCTCCAAAATATATATATACAAAGCAATCCAATCGTATGGCAAACGAACAGGCTGCTATAATATGCCGTGAAATGAACCTCGGACCCCGTCAGGTAGGGGCCGTGATACGTCTTCTGCGCGAGGGCGCGACAATCCCGTTTATAGCGCGTTACCGCAAGGAGGCCACAGGCTCGCTCGACGAGGTCACTCTACGCAATATCCAGTTGCGCCTCGAAGCGCTTGACGAACTTGACAAACGCAAGGCTACCGTGATTGACGCCATAAGGTCACGCAACGCCCTTACCGACGAACTCTGCGCACGTATCGAGGCGTGTACCGACGCCACTATCCTCGAAGATATTTATCTGCCCTACAAGCCCAAGTACAAGACACGAGCCTCGCAGGCCCGTGACCTCGGCCTCGAGCCTCTTGCCAAGATAATTATGAAGCAGGAAGTCGACGACCCTGCCAAGGCGGCCAAAAAATTTGTTGACGGCAAGCCTGACGGCGTTCCCGATACCGACGCTGCCATACAGGGCGCCTCCGACATCATAGCCGAGTGGGTAAGCGAGGGCGAAAAGGCCCGCAACCTGGTGCGTTCGCGCTATCTGCGCGGAGCAAAAATTTCATCGACCATAATAGCCGGCAAGGAGGAGATCGGCGATAAGTATCGTGAATATGCCGATTATGAGGAAGCCCTCCGTCTGTGCCCATCGCATCGCTATCTGGCTATCCGCCGCGGCGAGGAGGAAGGGGTGCTCAAAGTCAACGTATCGGTTGCCAACGATGATGAGATAGCCGAGCGCCTTACCCGAATGTTTGTCAAGCCCGATGGTAGCGATGCGGCAGTAGCCATAGTGCGTCGTGCCGTCAAGGATTCCTATCGGCGTCTTATCCGCCCGTCGATAGTGAGCGAGCTTTCGGCAGCCGCCAAGGAGCGCAGCGACAGCGCGGCTATCGCCCTGTTTGCCGACAATGTCAAGGAGTTGCTTATGGCTCCGCCGCTCGGCCGCAAGCGTGTAATGGGCATCGACCCCGGCTTCAAGTCGGGCTGCAAGCTCGCCTGCCTTGACGAGCAGGGTGCAGTGCTCGCCGTGGATACAATCTATCCTCAGACCGACTATTACCAGAGTGCCGACCAGCTGAGCTATCTTATCGACACATTCCGCATAGACGTACTCGCCGTAGGCAATGGCACCGGCTCGCGTGAGACTGTAAGCTTCATAGAATCCATCTCGCTTCCGCGCCCCGTGGTGATAAAGGTGGTGAGCGAGCAGGGCGCGAGCATTTACTCGGCGTCCGACGTTGCCCGTGAGGAGTTCCCTGACCTTGACGTCACTCTCCGCGGCGCTATAAGCATAGGCCGCCGGCTTCTCGATCCCATGGCCGAGCTTGTAAAGATAGATCCCAAGTCGATAGGGGTAGGGCAGTATCAGCACGACGTCAACCAGAAAGCTCTCCGTGAGGCCCTCGACTATACGGTCGAAAGCTGTGTCAATTCGGTTGGCGTCAATGTCAACACCGCGTCGCGTCAGCTTCTTGGCTACGTGAGCGGCATCGGCCCCAAGCTCGCGGGCTATATAGTTGACTACCGCAATGCCACCGGTCCTTTCAGAAACCGTCAGGAGCTGTTCAACGTTCCCCGCATGGGCGAGAAAGCTTTCCAGCAGTGTGCGGGCTTCCTGCGTATTCCCGGCGGCGACAATCCTCTTGACAACACCGGTATCCACCCGGAGCGCTACGAGCTTCTTGACAGCATAGCCGCCGATATGAAGGTGCCCACCGAACGCCTGGTGCGTGACAGCAATCTCTTCAACCGAATCGAGCTTGACAAGTATGCCACCCGTAAAGTGGGTATGCCCACTCTCACCGACATCATCCTCGAATTGCAGAAGCCAGGGCGCGACCCGCGTACCGAAGGCGCCGTAGAGGATATACCTGCTCCGGGCTTTACTGATGCCGACAGCCTGCATATAGGCATGGAGCTCAACGGCAAGGTGACCAATCTAACGGCTTTCGGCGTCTTTGTCGACATAGGCCTGAAATATAATGGCCTCATCCATGTGTCGCAGTTGTCTGAGCAGTTCGTCACCTCTCCTGCCGACGTGGTACGCGTCGGGCAGCACGTTCGCGTGCGCATCATCGACATCGACACAGCGCGCAATCGTGTGGCCTTGACCCTGAAAGGTGTGCCCCAGCGATAGCCGGTCAACTAACTTTAATCCATAAACCATGCCCCTCAGCCGACAATCACAGCCGCGACTGAGGAGTATGCTTGCCATACCGGTCGCCGTCTCCTTTGCTTCGGGCATCGGAGCGGCGATGCTACTTTCCAACACGTCACTTATATGGCCCGTAATCATAGCGGTTGCATTGGTCGGCGTGGCCTGCGTGTGGTTTGCCGCCACGCGGCGTGCCGGATTTATGATTATCTGTGCGGCCGCCGGAATGGCCGACATGGGCTTTGATTTGCAGCCTGCCGCTATTCCGGAGGGACGTCTTGTCTATTCGGGGGAAGTGGTGAGGATGGCCGACAACGGAAGTCATCCGGTGGCCTACGTCGAAATTGACCGACTGCACGAAAGGGCCATACGCCCCGCGATTGTGATGCTTACTGCCGACTCCGTGCTTGCGACAATAGGGCAGGGAGACCGTGTGACGTTTCGTGCCGACCTCCGAGTGCCGTCGGGTGTGCCGGTGATTCCCGACGAGATCACCGCCGGCGAGCTGCTTGTCAACCGCGGGATTGCGGCCACCGCATTTATTTCAGTCCACGACATAATATCGAGCGAGCCGGCGACCGGGTTCAGGGCGGTGAGCGGCCGGATAAGGCTCAGACTGCTCAATGCTCTTTATCGCTCGCAGCTCGACAGCCGTAGCAAGGAGTTTTTGGCCACGGCACTGCTTGGCGAGCGCGACACCATGGTGTCGGATACCCGCGAGGCCTTTGCGCGTGCCGGCTTGAGCCATATTCTTGCCCTCAGCGGACTGCATGTGGCTATCATTTCCGGTCTGTTTTTCTGGATTCTTGCCCCGCTCGTGCTGGTAACGCCCCGACACCTGCGCAATATCCTGCTGTTGGCGACGATATGGGGATATGCTTTCATTACGGGCCTCAGCGCTCCGGTTGTAAGGGCGTCGGTCATGGCGTCGGTTGTGATTCTCGGCGACATTGCCCAACGCCGCTCCGTTGCGCTCAACAGTCTTTTTGCCGCGGCCCTTATCGTGTTGCTGTTCTCGCCACGACAGCTCACGTCGATAGGATTTCAGTTGTCAGTTCTTGCCACAGGTTCAATTATAGCGTTTGCCGGCGCCCTCAATCCGTTTGACCGCAGCCGCACTCCATTGTTGCGGCGGGCGGGCGAGGCGGTAGGCGTGAGCCTGGCCGCAATGCTCGCCACGGTTCCTTTGTCAGCATTTCATTTCCACACTGTTCCGTTGCTGTTCATTATCCCCAATGTCACTGTCGGCGCTTTTGTAGTGCCGGTCATACTTGCGGGTGGACTGATAGTCATTGCCTGCGGCGCCACGGGCTTACCTTGCGGCCTTGTCGCTAATGTCGTCGATCGCATGACCGGTCTCCTTGCGTCAACCGCCGAATGGATTGCCGACATACCGTGGGCATCGTTGACGGTGTGGGGACTGAGCGGCGCCACCGTCGCCGTGGTCGTCATCATGCTTGCAGCTGCCGCCATACGCCTCCATGCCGTATCAGATTCAACCGGCGTGTTTTCCGCCCTCGTGCCATTGCTCGCCGTCGGGGCTGTCGTCATGGCGTTGTCCATGTCGCCTGTTAAGCCGCGCGATGAGGAGGGCACACGGTATGTGGTCGATAACCGCGACGGGAGCCGGGATGTCGTGGTGCCGTCGGGGGCGCGAATATATATCGTCAGCGATGTGCCGCCCACCACTCTTGAAAGCCGTGCCGAGCATTACCGGCAACGGCTACGCCGCTATATGGGATTGCGCGGGATAGACACCCTGACAGTGATATCGTCGCGCGACACGTCGGTCGTCTTTTCCGCCTCGTCGGCAACGGATATCGGCCGTCAGCTGCAAGTCAGCGGATTGTCACCCCTTCGGGATTGACGTAATAGAGCCGGCGTGTGGCGCGTGTAGTGGCGGTGTAAAGCCATCGGTAATAGTCGAGCCCGAGCATCTCCTGAGGGATGAAGCCCATGTCGACATACACCTCTTCCCACTGGCCGCCCTGGCTCTTATGGCACGTCACTGCATAGGCGTATTTGACTTGTAGCGCATTGAAATATGGGTCGGAGCGGAGCATCCTGAGTCGGGTGTTCATGGGGGTGGATTCGCTAAACACTTCCGGGTCGTAGAGTATGTCGTGACCGAGTCGCTGCACGAGCTCCGTAGGGAGCGCGGGGGTGTCGGTAAGCAGCGTGTCGAGCATTATCTTGCAGGTGAGCGAAATGTCGCGGTCGGGCAACGTGAGCTCTACGTCGGCAAACCGGAGCCCGTAGCGTTCTTCTGTACCTATTATGCGGCTCACGCTCGCAATGTCGCCGTTGGCTATGAAGTCGAGGCCCTTTATTTTTGCGCTCCACAGATAGTTGTTTTTTGCTATCATGAGGCGCTCGTCGCGGCACAGCTCCTCCTCGCGGTCAAGAATACGCAACCGAATAGCGCGGTTGTAGGCCACGGCCCGCTTGTTGCTCCGCGTCACCACGATAGTACCCTCCGGCCCTACGCGACCATAGCTGCCGGATATTGAATCTTCAAGGTCCTCGCCGGTAATGGCGCTTATGTCGCTGAATCGCGTCACATGAAGCACAGGCTCCGGAATCTGTTTCTGACGCATGGCTCGGCGAAGCCATGTCGCGTTGTAGAGTATGCCGCTGTCGGCCGCTTGCCGCACGGTCTGGGTCATCGTGGCGTGAATCACGCGCAGCCCAAGGCTTTTGAGATGCTGCACGCTCATGGCGGGGCTTTCGCTTGACCCTACCGGGGGCAGCTGTGCCGTGTCGCCGAGCAGAATCATGCGGCACCCCTCTCCTGAGTAGACGTAGTAGACGAGGTCTTCGAGGAGCGAAGTGCGCCCCTCGGTGCCGTTGTCGGCTATCATTGATGCCTCGTCGACGATAAACACGGTGTCGCGCATGGTGTTGTCGGCCACGGAAACGAATCCTATCGAGTCGCCGGGCGCCGGTGGCCGGTAGATACGGCGGTGTATGGTCGATGCAAAAGTGCCGGCAAAGCGTCCGAATACCTTGGCTGCGCGTCCGGTGGGCGCAAGCAGCACTGCGGGCATATTTATCTCTTTCAACGCTTTTACCAACGCTCCCATGAGCGACGTCTTGCCGGTTCCGGCATATCCCGCGAGCAGAAACGCGGAGTCGCTCGGCATGTCGGGGCTGCAGAATTTGGCGAGGGCGGCAAGCACCTCTACCTGCTGGTCGGTCGGAGTGTAGGGGAGGTGAAGAAATATGCGCTCCGCAAGCTCGGTAGTGTCCATGCGTTCAGTCTTCGTAGATTATGTTGATACGCGACGCGATGTCGAACGTGTCGTCGGGGTCTTCGTCATCGGTATATTCGAGCCGCAGGCCTTCGTAAGCGCGCGATACATATAGAGTGTCGAAACAGTGCCATCGCGGACGACCAAAGTCATAACTCTTGCCCGACAGCAGAATACGCCCGTTCACATAGTCGAACTCGTAGAATCCGCCTCCGAGACACTGTTCACTGCCCTGCAAAAGCTCTTTGTGCAGGTTGACGCGTCCGAGACGCAGGCGGTCATTGTCTGTGAGTATGAATTTGGGATATGACATATGTGTGCGGTTGACGGGTGTTTGAATTTTCAAAGTTACCCAATTCTCTTCACTTCTGCAATCCACAGGGGTAAAAACAACAGTAGAGGGCGGCTCCTGAAACTACGGAGCCGCCCTCTTGTCTGCGATTTGTCAAACAGATGTTATCAGAATATGTCAAATTCGGCTATTGCGGCAACGGGGGAGTTTCCGGCGGTCTCGACCGAGGTCACTCGTATGTAGCGTGCGTTGACAGCCTTGGGAAGACGGTATTCGCGCGGGGTGGGGTCGTTGATGAGGTTGCCGAGGTCCCAGACGCCGGCTTCGCGCCAGTCGCGGCCGTTGTCGCTCACCTCGATGCGGCCCTTGGCTATCATGCCCTGACCGTTGGAGGTCTGCGGTGTGTAGATTACACCGTTTATTGCAACAGGAGCGCCGAGGTCTATGGCGATAGCCGCATCGGCTTCATTGTCGCTGCTCCAATAGGTAGAGGGGTTGGCGTCGATTGCCGCTTGAGGGCTGTGGCCGTCGGCCGACGATGTTGCACCAATCACTTTCCAGCCCTTCTTGATGTGTCCGAAGCGAGTGTCGAGCACGGGGCCGCTCTCGCCGTTGAGGAACGCGCGCGCTTTCATCACGCCGTCGGCCATGGTGAAGGGAGCGGTGTAGAGTGATGACGAAGCGGTGGGCTCGCTACCGTCGGTGGTGTAGCGTACCTGTGTGCCTTCGGGGAACACGGGAGCGGTGTTGCTGCGGTTCCAGCGGAAGCCGTCGGTGGCCGGGGCAAGCGTCACTTTGCCGTCAAGCGAACGTGTGGCGGCGATACGCGACGGACGAGCTTTGTAGAAGTGTGCTGAAATGTCGGCGAGATAGGGTTCGAGGCGCGAGCCGAGAACTCTTACGCGCAGACGGTCGGTCGTTACGTCGTTGAAGCGGAGGATACGGCGGAAGCCTACGTAGGCTGTCGAGGCCACGTTGACCCATTTGCCGCCTACCAATGCGTCGACGGCGAGTGAGTCGATGCGCTCGGAGCGCGAGGATACCGGCTCGCGGAGCATAACGCGGTTGATGGTCACGGGGTGGTTGAGAACAATCTCAACAGGCTCGTCGGCGTCGATGTAGGTTTCGATGTCGCCGTCCATAAGCTCTTCGGGCATATCGGCTCCCGCGAGGAGATTGCCGGAGTATGTTTCGCGGATGCGCTTGCCTGCTTCAGTGAGAGCGTCGACATCGCGCTGCGAGAAGCGGCCCTCGCGGTTCGGCGGGATGTTGAGCAGGAATATGGCGTTGCCGCCTACGCCGCGCTCGTAGATGTCGAAGATGTCGTCGGCCGAGCGGCTGCGCTGAGTGTCCTCATCGCGGTAGAACCAACCCTCGCGGATAGAGGTGTCGATTTCGGCGGGCTGATAGTGGAGATACTTGCCTTCGGAGAGAGCGTCGAGGCTGCCGAGGTCGAGCTTGGTGCGGTCGCCGAAGGTGCTGGCGGTGTCGGGATTGGAGGGGAAGGAGATGACATTGCGCTCGATGGGGCGTGTGCGTCCTCCCTCGTTGCCGCACCAGCGTATGTCCTCGCGGCCGAAGATTACGGCGTCGGGGGCGAGGGTGCGGATGAGCTTTTTCCAGGCGCTGTAATTGTAGGTCTGGCCGCCTTTGTGCTTGGGATGAGCGCCGTCAAACCATACCTCGTGTATGGGGCCGTATTCGGTCAGCAGCTCAAAGAGCTGATTAAGGAAATATTCGTTGTAGTCATCGATGCCGTCGAAGGTGAAGGTGGTCTCGTTGGCGAAAGGACGTCCCTCGACCTTGCGCGGAATTGTGCGGGTTGTCTTGGGGCTGAGATTACCATAGAGGCCGTTGGCGTTTTCGATTTGGTACAGGTCGGCGGGAGAGAGGTAGATACCGAGCTTCATGCCATACTTTTTGCACGACTCGGAGAGTTCGCGTACTATATCACCCTTGCCGCCCTTGAAAGGGGAGCTCATGATGCCGTGGTCGGTGTAGCGGCTCTGCCATATCACGAAACCGTCGTGGTGCTTTGCGGTGATGATGACTTTTTTCATGCCGGCTTCCTTCATGGCCTTTACCCACTGGTCGGTGTCGAGGGTTTCGAGTTTGAAGTCGGCGGGGTCCTCGAATCCTGTTCCCCACTCACGGCGGGAGAACGTGTTGGGGCCGATATGGATAAACGCTATGTAGCCGTCGTCGAGGGCATTGACCTGTGCGGGCGTCGGCAACACATGGGCGGCATATGCCGCGAGTTGTTCGCGCGTTGCACCGTCTGGGATTTTGATGGTGTTGGCAAACTCGATGCTGTCTGTTTGCGCCGAAACACTCATCGCGGTCGCAGCGGCGGCAATGAAAGTGATAAGTTTCATTGTGATGGTGATAGAAGTGTGATGGTGATAGAAGATTTACGGTAAGGGGCCGTTTTGTCTCGATTGCCTGTGTGTCAGAGCCAGAGCGGAGCGACGTAACGGGCGAGGATATATCCGCCTATTATGAGCCACACGTCGAGGCAAAATGCGAGAATGAAAGGCTTGGCACCGGCTTTCTTGAACTTGTCGATGCTGGTCTCGGCGCCGAGGGCGGCCATGGCCATGGTGAGGAGGAAAGTGTCGAAGTAGTTGATTGCGTCGACAAACACAGCCGGAAGCAGGTTGAGCGAGTTGAAGCCGATTACTGCGAGGAAGCCGAAAGCAAACCAGGGTACGGCAACTTTGCCCTTTTCCCCTCCCTCGGCGCTCTTGGCGTTGCGACGGGCCGCCCAGAAGCCAAGTATGAGGAGCACGGGCACGAGAAGCATCACGCGAATCATCTTGACGATGACGCTTACGTTGGCTACTTCGCCGCCCATGGCGTTGCCGGCGCCGACTGCGTGCGCTACTTCATGGAGAGTGGAACCGGTGTAGATACCCATTTCCTGCGGGCTGAGGTCGAGCACGCCGGCGCGGTAGGCTATCGGGTAAAGGAACATGGATATGGTGCCGAATATCACTACTGTGGCTACGGCCACAGCTGTCTTGTACGGCTGAGTACGTATGGTCGACTCGGCGCCGAGCACGGCGGCGGCGCCGCAGATGCCGCTGCCTACCGATGTCAGAAGCGCGGTGTCGCTGTCCATTTTAAGCCAGCGGCCTATGAGCACGCCACCCAATATGGTGACAGCCACAATGACGGCGTCGACGAGAATACCGGCTACGCCTACGGCCGCAATGTCTTGGAAAGTGAGGCGGAAGCCGTAGAGTATGATACCGATACGCAATATCTTCTTGGAGCAGAACTGAATGCCGGGGACCCAGGTCTCGGGCAGATTGTTGCGGAGTGAATTGGCGTAAAGCATACCCAGGATGATGCCGATAATCATCGGGCTGAAAGATATTTCCTGGAGAAAACGCGCCTCGCCGATGTAGAAAGAGGCACAGGCAAAGAGAGCAATCAGCAGTACACCATGTATCATGCTGATACGATGCTCGGATAGCTTTTGCATGCTTGATTATTGGTTGGAAAAGGTGGTTTGTTCTGAAATTGGTCGTTGAGAGAGAGATGGGGCCGCGGCGTCCCGGGTCTGACTTTATTTGCAAAAATAAGTAATTATGCCGAGATACACAACATTATTAACCCGACTTTGCTTTATATAACGAAAACTGACCGAACAAGCCTTATGTGCATCTGTCGGCTGTTAATTATATGGTGAATGCGGGTAATGCAGGGGGCGGTTGTGAACTATCGGGTGTGCATGTTGCGCAGGCCGGCGTCGGTAGATTCTGCATTGAGGGTCGTGAGAATGACCGACGCAATCTGCTCCGGGTCAAGGCCGAGTTGCGTCATAAGCTCTTTGGCGTCGTAGCGGTCGTAGAAGTGCTTCGGGATGCCTAACGATAACGACTTCATGCCGGTTGGTCCAACAGCGGCAGCCACGCGCTGGCCGAATCCTCCCTCAACGGAGCCGTCTTCGAGAGTAACCACAAGCTCATGTTCGGCTTTCAGTGACTCGATCATCGCTTTGTCGACTCCGCTCACGAAGCGAGGGTTGATTACGGTGGTATCAATGCCCGATTGCGCAAGCTTGCCGGCAACCTTGACCGCCTGGATGTAGAAGTCGCCCGCGCCTATCAGCGCCACGCGACTGCCTTTGCGGGTAATCTTGAACCGGTTGAGGTCCGAGTAATCGGTGTCGACGGCGTAGTCGGCGTGTTCGTAGCTCAGCTCCGGCATGCGTACGGCTACTTTGTGCTCTCTCTGCTCGTAGCCCCATTCGAGCATGGCTTTTAGCTCTTCGGCGTTGGCAGGAGCAAGATACACAATATCGGGTATCGAGGTAATGTAGGGTATATCCCAGAAGCCGAGGTGAGTCTGGTCGGGTATGCCACAGATGCCTGTTCCTCCGGTGACCATGAGGGCGGGGCTCGGGTCCATGGCCCAATCCTCCATGAGCTGGTCGTAGGCGCGTTGCAGGAATGTAGCCATTACGGGATATATCACCTTTGCGCCTGCACGAGCGGCGCCGGCCATGGCGGCCACCCCCGTCTGTTCGGCTATGTCGACGCTGAGGTAATGCTTTCCGAGTCTGGAACGTTTTTCGGCATCAAGCCCAAACGCTCCGGGCGTGGCCGATGAGATAATCAGCGAGCGTGGGTCGTTGGTGCCCTTGTCCATTATGAAGTCAAGCAGTATGTCGGAATAATCGGGTGCCTCCGATATATGCACCGGATTGCCGGTGGGAATATCAAAAGGTGCGCTGTAATGCCAGTATTCGCGGTCGCGCTCGGCGGGGGCATACCCCTCGCCCTTTTGCGTGTTGACATGGACCACTACGGGATGGTCGGTGTCCTTTACCTGTCTGAACGCCTCAATCACGGCGTTGAGATTGTTGCCCTCGGCCACATAGAGATAATCGAAGCCAAACGCCTTGAAGATGTTGTCGGTAGCGGTGCCGTTGGTGTCGCGGAGCTCTTTCAGGCCCTCGTACAAGCCGCCGGTGTTTGGCGCGATAGCCATGTCGTTGTCAATGACCACGACAATGAAATTGGATTTGAGCGACGCTG
Source organism: uncultured Porphyromonadaceae bacterium (assembly GCA_947178215.1). Classification (GTDB taxonomy): domain Bacteria; phylum Bacteroidota; class Bacteroidia; order Bacteroidales; family Muribaculaceae; genus Paramuribaculum. Next base: position 1,703 of record CAMWXJ010000038.1, on the reverse strand, counting down.
CAACATTGAGCCCTTCGAGAGCCTCGCCGCCCGAAAGAGAACCGTCGCCGATTATCGCCACCACGTTGTACTTTTCTCTCATGATGTCGCGAGCGCGGGCTATGCCTGAGCAGAGCGATATGGAGGGAGAGGTATGGCCGGCATAGAACAGGTCGTACTCGGGGCTTTCCGTCGGTATGGTATATTCGCCCACATTGGCGAAGCTGTCGGGGTTGATGAATCCGTCGACACGCCCGGTAATCATCTTGTGGACGAAAGCTTGGTGCGATACGTCAAACACAAGCTTGTCCGTAGGGGCGTCGAACACATAGTGCAGGGCAATCACCGTCTCGGTGTCGCCGAGGTTCGAGCCCACGTGGCCGGATATGAGCGAGGTGCGGTAGAGAATTGCGTCGCGCATCTCTTTTGCCACACGGCACAGCTCGCCGACTGTCATTTTCTTTATGTCGGCCGGCGACTTGATGTTCTTTATAAGGTCGAAGTTGAATTGTGTCATTCAGTTGCTCGTTGATTGATTAAACGATTCGTTATTACGAACAATCAACGGGCTACTGTTGTTTGCACCTCCGGCTCTAAAATGACCGGCCGTCTGTCGGAGTGCCTGTAAGCCGTCTGTCGGAGTGCCTGTAAGCCGCCTGTCAAGTGTGTTTTATCGGCTCCATGTGGATGTTGATGATTGTGTTGCTGCCAAAATGCTCTTTTACAGCTTTTTCAGCGAGCGTGGCGATGGAGTGGGCCTCATAGAGCGTCAGTGAGCCGTCCATGCAGGCGTGGAGGTCGATTACGACGCTGTTGCCTACACGGCGCGAGCGGAGTTTATGTATCTGCTGAATACCGGCCACCGACTTCACAAGCCGCATTATCTCCTGCTGCTGGTCGTCGGGTAGCGATGCTTCGAGCAGTTCGCTCACGCAAGGCCGAAGTATGTCGTAGCCGCTTTTGATAATGAAGAGACTCACTACAATGGCGGCAATCGGGTCGAGTATTCGCCACTTGTCGCCGAGAAACATTGCACCGCTCACGCCAATCATGGTGCCTATTGACGAAATGGCGTCGCTGCGGTGATGCCACGCATTGGCTATTACGGCAGGCGAATTTGTCTCGCGGCCTTTGCGTATCGTGTAGTGGTAGAGCCATTCTTTCGACACTATGGAAATGATGGCGACGATAAGGGCGAGCATCGTGGGGCGGGGCAGGCTGTGGCCGCTCAGGGATGCTGAAATCTTATAGATGCCGCCAATCATAAGCCCGAAACCGGCAAGCGCCAGCAAGAGACCGATAATAAAAGTTGCAAATGTCTCATATTTGCCATGGCCGTACTCATGCTTTTTGTCACTCGGCTTGCCCGATATTCTGACAAACACTATGACAATGACGTCGGTGACGAAGTCGCTCAGCGAGTGGACCGCGTCGGCAAGCATGGCCGAACTCCGCCCGACAATGCCGGCTATAAATTTCAGTATAATTAGCGCGGCGTTGACAAGCGAGCCAATAAGCGTCACCTTGTATATCTTTTTCTCACGGGCTTCCATGGCTTAATACACGAATTGTGCTGACAGGTTGCTATCGCAGAGGCTGTTGTGGCGGCTGCACGCTTCCCTAAAAAGCGACATAGCCGGCTGAAAATCAGCCGGCTATGTCGCGGTTGGCGGAAAGAGAGGGATTCGAACCCCCGGAGGTGTGACCCTCGTCGGTTTTCAAGA
>CAMWXJ010000037.1 GCA_947178215.1 uncultured Porphyromonadaceae bacterium | reverse complement strand
CCGAGGGAAGACGGTTGAGGTCGGCGATAGAGCCGAGAGTCTTCTCAAGCTTGGCGCGCTGACGGGTAATCTGGAGCTTTTCGCGCTTCGAGAGGTTATCGAAAGTACCGTCCTTGGTCATCTTGTCGATGGCGGTCATCTTCTTGACGGCCTTGCGGATGGTGGGGAAGTTGGTGAGCATGCCACCGGGCCAGCGCTCGATGACATAGGGCATGTTGACCGACTGGGCCTTGTCGGCAACAACCTGTTTGGCCTGTTTCTTGGTAGCCACGAAGAGCACCTTTTTGCCGCTCTTGGCGATGTTCTTCAAGGCTGCTGCGGCCTCTTCTACCTTAGCGGCAGTCTTGTAGAGGTCGATGATGTGGATACCGTTGCGCTCCATAAAGATATAGGGAGCCATTGCAGGATTCCATTTACGCTTGAGGTGGCCGAAATGGCAGCCTGCTTCGAGGAGCTGGTCAAATGTGGGGGTTGACATATTGTGTCAGATGTGTTGTAAGGGTGTTTACGTTCTTTGTTGGTTTTCAATCCGGGGGTAGGGAACGCTCTTTCCATCCATCCGGATTTAGATGCTAAACAATCGCCGGCGGCTTCACGCCGCATTGTTGGCGAGGGGAGCTTTAAGGAGGCGATTAACGCTTCGAGAACTGGAAGCGCTTGCGGGCCTTGGGCTGACCGGGCTTCTTACGCTCTACGGCACGCGGGTCGCGGGTCATGAAGCCTTCGCGACGGAGTGCGCTCTTGTCGTCGGGGTTAATCTTGACGAGGGCACGGGCGATGGCGAGACGGAGAGCCTCGGCCTGACCTTTGTAACCGCCACCGTCGAGATTGACGTGGATGTCATACTTCTCGGCGCAGTCGAGAGTGTTGAGCGGCTGACGCACGATGTATTGGAGGATAGAAGAGGGGAAGTAAACGTCGATGGGACGCTTGTTGATTGTGATGGCGCCGTTGCCTTCCTTGACGATGACGCGGGCTACAGCTGCCTTACGGCGGCCTACTGCATTAACTGTTTCCATGAGTAATCGTTTGTGAAGGGTTATTTAACGGTGTTGATGTCGAGAACGCGGGGGTTCTGGGCTTCGTGGGGATGCTCGGGGCCGTTGTACACGTGCATATTCTCAATGATGGCACGGCCGAGACGGTTCTTGGGAAGCATGCCTTTCACCACTTTGATGAAGAGGGGGTTATAGCCGGGCTTGAGGTGCTTGTTCATCGACTTTTTCTGGAGGTCGATAGGAGCGAAGATGCGCTGGCCACCGGGATAGCCGGTGAAGCGGGTGTAGGCGCGGTCGGTCCATTTCTTGCCGGTGAGCTGCACTTTATCGGCGTTGATGATGATTACGTTGTCGCCGCAATCTACGTTGGGCGAGTAGCAGGGCTTGTTTTTGCCGCGAAGAATCTTGGCAACCTTTGAGCAGAGGCGGCCGAGATGCTGGTCCGTAGCATCGATAACAAGCCACTCCTTTTCAACGCTCTGGGCGTTGGGGCAGGTGGTTTTGTAGCTTAAAGTATCCACTTTAATCGATTGGTTAATAATTAAATATTGTATTGTAAGCCGACGAAGCCGACAGGCCAATGGCAGCCCCGGCGGCGTGCATTGCGATATGGTCAGTCCATAATCGGCCTGCAAAATTAGTGATTTTCGGCCAATTATCCAAACACCGTCATTACTTGACGCCAAAATTAACACCTGTTGAGACTGCACTGTCACGCATTGCCGGCGGCGCGATTACAGGCAGCGGCAACCGCCCTAATGAAAGAATCAGGCAGCCGCCTCTATTTTCGCTCGCACAGGGCGGGGAAACATATGCGAGCGCCCCCGGTCTCGGGCGAGAGCGGGGGCGCTTGGGTTGCGGTCGGTGCCGCAGCGAAATGTGTGATGATGTGGAGAGAGACAGCTTACTCTTCTTCGTCGTCTTTCATGTTGTGGTATACGTTCTGCACGTCCTCGTCCTCCTCAAACTTTTCGAGGAGCTTTTCGATTGAGGCGCGCTGCTCGGCGGTGACGCTTTTGAGGTCGGTAGGGATGCGTGTAAACTCGGCCGACACGAGCTCCAGTCCTTCAGTCTCGATAAACTTCTGGATATTGGAGAACTCCTCAAACGGGCCGTAGAGTGCCCACACATCCATTTCGTCGCCGTCCTCGTTGATAGTCACGGTTTCGGGGACAATCTCCTCAACGCCGAAGTCAATGGCTTCGAGTTCGAGCTCGTCGTGGTCAACACCTTCCTTAGGCTTGATTTTGAACATGCTCTTGTGGTCGAAGAGGAACGAGAGCGAACCCTGGGTGCCGAGGTTGCCGCCGTTCTTGTTGAAGTAGGAGCGGACGTTGGCCACGGTGCGGGTGTTGTTGTCGGTAGCGGCCTCTACGAGAATGGCGATACCGAAGGGGCCGTATCCTTCATACACAATCTCCTTGTAATCGGAAGCGTCCTTGTCGGTAGCTTTCTTGATTGCGCGCTCTACGGTGTCCTTGGGCATATTGGCTGCCTTGGCATTCTGCATGAGGGCGCGGAGGCGGGGATTGGTGTCGGGGTCGGGACCGCCTGACTTGGCGGCGATAGTGATTTCTTTGCCTATGCGTGTGAAGGTGCGGCTCATGTTGCCCCAGCGCTTCATTTTTCTGGCTTTGCGATATTCAAACGCTCTTCCCATTGGTGGTGGAGTTACTGATTATATTGATTGATTGTTGTTTCTCTGATGTTGCCGACCGGGGTGATTATCGCAGCTCGGCGCCGAGACGCTTGGAGAGGGCGGCTACTATTTTGTCCATGACGGCTTCAATCTGCTTGTCGACGAGTGTCTTCTCATCGTCGCGGAGAGTCAGGGCTATGGCATACGACTTCTTGCCCTCGGGGAGCTTGTCGCCCTGGTAGACGTCAAAGAGCTCTATGGAGCGGAGAAGCTTGCCGCCGGCCTGGCGCACAGTCGCCTCTACCTGCGCCATCGTCACGGCGGTGTCGAGCAGCAGGGCGAGGTCGCGGCGCACGGGGAGTGTCTTGGGGAGCGGGCTGAAGCTTACGCTCTTCTTGCGGGCGAGGGCCGAGATTGCTGTCCAGTCGAGTTCTGCGTAGACCACTTCCTGCTTCACGCCGGCGAGCTTGGCGATGCCCTTGGCGAGGATGCCGAGAGTGCCGAGCGACTTACCCGAGCGGGTTGCGATGTCGAGCGAGGCGGCGTAGAGACCGTTGGACGACGGGGTCATGGTGTACTCACGCTCACCGATGCCGAGCACGGCAAAGATGCCGGCCACAATGGATTTGAGGTCAAACACCGTCGACGCGGCTTCGGGGCGGAGCCAGTTGGCGCGACGCATGGCGCCTGTCATCCATATAGCCAGGCGTGCGCCCTCGCGGAAGGGAGCGAGCGGATTCTCGGCTGTAATCTCGGCCTCGGGGCGACGGGCATACACATTGCCAAACTCATACATCATGAGGTCCTTGTCGGTACGGTTGATGTTGTGGGCAAGGCTTTCGAGACCGCCGAAGAGCAGTGTCTGGCGCATCACGCTGAGGTCGCGGCTCAGAGGATTGAGCAGCGTCACGCAGTGGTCGGCGGGATAGCCGGGGAGGTCGGTGTAGTAGTCGGCAGAGGTAAGCGAGTTGTTGAGTATCTCGTTGAAGCCGAGCGCGGTGAGGCGGTCGGCCACGAGAGTGCGCAGGCGGCGGTCGGAGTCGACCGCGCTCTTATACGAGAGCGAGCCACGCAGGCGGTCGCTTATCTCTACGTTGTTGTATCCGTAGATGCGCAGTATATCCTCGACCACGTCGCAGGGGCGGGTCACGTCGACGCGGTAGGTGGGGATGCGGAGTGTCACCGACTCTTCGTCGCGGCCGATAATATCCATCTCGAGCGAGCGGGCTATCGAGTCGATGGTATCGTGGGGTATATCCTTGCCGATAAGGCGCTTGGCGTAGCCGTAATCGAGCTTCACCACGGCAGGCTCCACCGGCTCGGGATAGATGTCGACAGGCTCGCCGCATATCTCGCCTCCGGCGAACTCCTTGATGAGCAGGGCGGCAATCTTGGCGACGTCGAGAGTAACGGAGGCGTCGGTGCCGCGCTCGTAGCGGAACGATGCGTCGGTCGAGAGGGCGTGACGGCGTGCCGTCTTGCGCACGGAGGTGGGGTTGAAATACGCGCTCTCGATAAACACGTCGGTGGTTGATTCGGTGACACCGGAATCGAGGCCGCCGAACACGCCGGCGATACACATGGGCGCCTCGGCGTTGCAAATCATCAGGTCGCGGGCGTCGAGCTTGCGCTCCACGCCGTCGAGAGTGGTAAAGGGAGTGCCCTCGGGGCAGGTCTTGACCACAATCTTGCCACCCGCCACTTTGGCGAGATCGAAAGCGTGAAGGGGCTGGCCGAGGCCGAGGAGTATATAGTTGGTAATATCTACGATGTTGTTGATTGGACGCTGACCCACGGTGGTGAGGATGTCGCGCAGCCACTTGGGGCTCTCGCCCACCTTGACGCCGCGTATAGTGACGCCCGAATAGCGAGGACAGAGCTTGGTGTCGGCCACCTCGACGGTCACGGCACCGTCGGCACGGTCGATGGCAAAGCCCTCGGCGGATGGACGGCTGAGTGTCGCGCCCCCGGCATGGCAGGCGAGGAAAGCGGCCAGGTCGCGGGCCACGCCGTAGTGGCTCGCCGCGTCGATACGGTTGGGTGTGAGGTCGACCTCAATCATCCAGTCGCTGTCGAGGCCGTAGTAAGCCGCCGCGGGGGTGCCGGGCTTGGGGGTGTCGGGGAGCACGATGATGCCGTCGTGGCTGGTGCCGATGCCTATCTCATCCTCGGCGCAAATCATGCCGCGGCTCTCCACGCCGCGAATCTTCGACTTCTTTATCTGGAACTCCTTGTCGCCGTCGTAGAGGGTGGTGCCCACGGTAGCCACGATGACATACTGCCCGGCATCCACATTGGGGGCGCCGCACACGATTGTCTCCGGTTCGTCGCCGCCGAGGTCGACGGTGGTGATGTGGAGGTGATCGCTGTCGGGGTGAGGTATGCAGGTGAGCACACGGCCGGTGACGATGCCGCGCAGACCGCCGCGTATCGATTCGACCTCTTCGATGGTGCCGACTTCAAGGCCGATAGACGTGAGGTCATCGGCAATCTCCTGAGGAGTCATCGAGTCGGGAAGCGAGATATAGCGTTTGAGCCAGGAATATGATATATTCATGATTGGTAATGTTCAGGGCATAATAGGCTGCAAAATTACTAATAATTCCGCTAAGTCGCCCCAGTCTCCGCAAAAAATCCCTATCTTTGCCACGTAGCGGACCGGCACATCACCTTCCCGCTACAAAACCAACCTTCGTTATCACCATGAAAAAGATGATTACCCGCACAGTAGCCGTCGTTGCGATTATGTTTGCCGCCGTGGCCGCCCACGCCGCCACAGTAGTCGACATGAGCCGCTACGGCATCAGACCCGACCGCACCGAGAACCTGTCGCCCAAAATGGCCCGAGCGCTCGCCGACATTAAGGCTCGCTATGGCGACGAGGGCGTGACGCTACGTTTTCAGCCCGGACGCTACAACTTCCACGAAAAGGGCGCGCTCACACGCGAATATTATATCTCCAACCACGACCAGGACAACCCCAAGCATGTGGCGATAGCCATAGAGGACTGGGACAACGTGACCATTGACGGCGCCGGGGCCGAGTTTATATTTCACGGCAGCTGCATGCTACCTGTGGCCGTAATCGGCTCGTCCAACACCGCAATGCGCGATTTCAGCATCGACTTCGCCAACCCACACATTGCCCAGGTGGAGGTGATTGAATCGGGCGACGACGGCATCACCTTCGCCACAGCACCGTGGGTCAAGGCTTCGGTCGACAAAAGCGGCGCGTTTTTGACGCATGGCGAGGGGTGGACCGAACGGCAGCGCACCGGCATAGCGTTTGAGCGCGACACACGCCACATCGTCTATCGCACGAGCGACCTATGGATTCCGGCCGACAGCGTAATCGCGCTCGGCGACAACCGCTATCGCGCGCCCAGATGGGTCAACAAGGCGCTAACACCCGGCACCATGGTGGCTATGCGCAGCTGGGCACGCCCCACCCCCGGAATATTCCTCGCCGAGAACACCGACACGCGCCTCGACAACGTAAAGGTGCATTATGCGCGCGGCATGGGCCTGCTCGCCCAGCTGTGCGACGGCATAACCATGACCGGCTTCGGCGTGTGCCTGCGGGGCGACGACGACCCGCGCTACTTCACCACCCAGGCCGACGCTACTCACTTCTCGGGCTGCAAGGGGCATATAAAATCGGTCGACGGCCTTTATGAGAACATGATGGACGACGCAATCAACGTCCACGGCACATACCTCAAAGTCACCGGGCGCACAGGCACACGCACGCTGCGCGGCCGCTATATGCACGACCAGAGCTACGGCTTCAAGTGGGGTGAGCCGGGCGACACGGTGCAGCCCGTGGCCGCCCCGACAATGGAGCTTCTCGGCACCACGCTCGTCATCGAGTCGATAACTCCGGCCGACAGGGCTACGACAGCCGGCGCCAGGGAGTTTGACATCACATTCACCACCGACCTCCCCGACACCCTCGACGCCAACGGCGAGTTTGGCCTCGAAAACCTCGCCTGGACCCCGTCGGTAGAGTTTGCAGGCAACATAGTGCGCAACAACCGCGCCCGCGGCGCCCTCTTCTCCACGCCGCGCAAGGTGGTGTGCGAGGGCAACCTCTTCGACCACACCTCGGGTACCGCAATCCTGCTGTGCGGCGACTGCATGGGGTGGTACGAAACCGGCGCCTGCCGCGACGTCACTATCCGTGGCAACCGCTTCGTCAACGCTCTCACCAACCTCTTCCAGTTTACCGAAGCCGTCATCTCCATTTATCCGGAAATCAAAGACCTCGCCGGTCAGCGCCTTTACTTCCACGGCGGTCCCGGCACCCCGGGCATCATAATCGAGGACAACGACTTCGACACCTTCGACAACCCCCTGCTCTTCGCCAAGTCGACCTACGGACTGACCTTCCGCAACAACCGCATCACGCGCAACAACGATTATCCCGCCTTCCATCACAACACCTTCTCCATAAAGCTCCTGCGCGTCGCCGACGCCCGCATCTACGGCAATAGCGACTCCACTCCCACCATACTCGTCGAATAAACCCGCCACACTCAGCAACCCTGCCATGAATGACGAATCAGCACTCGTAAAGCACCTGCGGGAAGGCAATCAGAACGCCTTCGAGGAGGTGTGCCGCCGCTACGGGCGGCGGCTGTATGCCTACTGCGACCGCTTCACCTGCGCCCGCAGCGACACCGAAGAGCTGGTCCAGGATGTGTTTCTCGAACTGTGGAACTACCGTTCGAGCATGCTACCCGACAGCTCCATCGAGGCGCTTCTATTCACCATAGCGCGCCGCAAGGGAATCAACTCGTTCAGGTCGCGCATCAACTCGCCGGTATTCGAGGATTATGTCAACTATGTGCATCAGCTCGAAGAGTCGGAAAGCGACACGTTTGGCTTCGACGAGCTGATAAGCCGCGTAAGAAATATCATCTCCACCATGCCCCCGGCCATAGGACGGGTGGTGGAGATGTCGCTCATAACCCAACTCAGCAACCGCGAGATAGCTTCACAGCTGTCAATCAGCGACAAGAGCGTGCGCAACCGCCTGTCGGAGGGACTCGCCATACTTCGCCGGCGCCTCACGCCGGCACTCACCACCCTCTCAATCGTCACTGCCTTACAGCTCACGCTTCTAAGTTGCATCTCTCTCAACTCATAACCGGACCCCATGCACCATCTACTTAAAAAATTTAAGAAAGGACGACTCACTCCCACCGACCTGGCCGCACTCCGCTACGAGGCCGACCAGATGGACGACGACGAACTGCTCAATGCGTTTGAAGCAGCCGGCATCGCAGACATCGACGAAAACGACGTCGACCAGGCGCAGCTCGACATGCTCACAGGGCAGATTGCGGCCAAGATAAGAAAGCGCCGCATCACCAGGATTCTGCGCATCGTGAGCCTCTCGGTGGCGGCCTGCCTGGCGCTCCTGCTCGTCGGCACCGGCACATGGTATGTCATGGAGACCACGCGCGAGTATAGCCGCTACGCCGCCACCCTGGCCATCCCCAACGTCATCACCACCGGCAAGAGCGAGAGCGTGACAGTGATGCTGCCCGACAGCAGCCGCGTCACCCTCGAGCCATCGTCGACACTCAGCTACACCCTGGGCGACTTCAACAGCGAGGCACGCGTGGTCAACATAAGCGGCGGCGCCGAGTTTGACGTCGCCCACCGCGACGGCGCCATGTTCAGAGTATGCGGGCGGCAGTTTGATGTCACTGTCACCGGCACGGTGTTCTCAGTGCTCTCGCCGGAGTCGGGCGACTCCGCTATTGTGTATCTTAAAGAAGGAGCAGTGGCAATGCACTCCGACATAAGCGACAAGTCGGTGAGACTATCACCCAATCAGATGGTATATATGAGCTACTCGACCGGCGACTTCACGATACACGACATGACATCGTCCAACGACGCCAAAGCCATAATGCGCGGCGACCTCATATTCACAGCCACACCATTAAAAGAGGTGCTGAGCCGCATCGGAGAGACCTATGACATGACCGTCACTGCCGACAACCCGCGCCTTGACCGGCGCCTGTTTACCGGCTACCTTCCTTCCACTAATCTGCCGGAAGCAATTGTCATCATCCGCCAGGCATTCAATCTGCATACCTCGCTCAGCGACTCTACCCTCACCTTCTCGGCAAAGTGAAGCCCCACGCCCTGTAAAAATATGTTGTAGAACATATCTTTTTCCAGGGACACGCACCCACACAAAGTGATAATCTATATAGAATCTATTATCACACTTCTATCTACTTATCACTTATGAAGAAACTCAAACCGGTAATAGCCATGCTGTTGTGCATGCTATGGTTCATCCCGCCATCCATGGGAGCCGAGTCGCAGAGAGTTACCGTCAATGTAACCGACGCCACATTGCGCCAACTCTTCAAGGCAATAGAAGACCAGAGCTCCTATCACTTTTCATTTGACTCGAAAGCGATCGACAACCGGGCCGACATAACCATCAAGATGGTCGACCAGCCCGTAGGCAAGGTGCTTGACACAGCCTTCAAAGGACGCGACCTGCAATACTGCATCGTGTCGGATAAGTCGATAGTAGTGTCGGTCAACAAGCAGGCATCGAAATCATCGAAGACCAAACGCACTATCACCGGTACGGTGGTCGACGCCGACAACGAGCCGGTGATAGGCGCCACCATCAGGGTGCCCGAGACAGGCGGCGTGACCCTCACCGACATCAACGGCAACTACTCCATTGAGGCGCCCGAAAACGCCACCGTGGAGGTGAGCTACATCGGCACGCGCCCCGCAAAAGCCAAGGCCAAAGGCGAAGGCCCCCTCAACTTCACCATGACCACCGACGAAAACCTCCTCGACGAAGTCGTTGTCGTCGGCTACGGCCAACAGGCCAAAATAAATTTAACGGGTTCAGTATCGACAGTATCAAGCAAAGATCTTGCCTCACGCCCCATTACGTCGGTTCAAGCCGGTATCCAGGGCCTAATGCCAGGTCTTACGATTACTAACTCTCAAGGCAGGCCGGGAGAAAACTCAAGTTCTCTTCGTGTCAGAGGCACAGGTACTCTCAACAACTCATCCCCATATATTCTTATCGATGGTGTAGAAAGCGGCTCTCTGGATATGGTTGATCCCAACGACATATCAAGTATATCTGTACTGAAAGATGCTGCTTCGGCGGCAATCTACGGTTCAAAAGCTGCAAACGGCGTTATCCTTATAACTACCAAGCGAGGCGAAGAGGGACGTTCTGTTGTAAGCTACAACGGATCATTTGGATGGCAGAGAGCAACAGGTCTCGTTGAACGAATGAGTTCTTACGATGCAGCCACATATTACAACAATGCTCTCGCTGCAAGCAACAAAAGTCTTCGCTTTTCTGAAGAAGATCTGACTCTGTTCAAAAACGGGAATGACCCTTATGGTCATCCCAATACCGACTGGCGCGATCTATGTTATAGTGGCAGCGGTTTCATCCACCAGCATAATGCAAGCGTAACAGGCGGCACAAACAAAGCTCGCTATATGCTTTCCGCCGGATATCTTGGCCAGGATGGAATCATCAGAAACAGTGACCGCAGCCAGTTTAATTTACGAACCAACCTTGACATTAATCTTTCAGACAAGTTCTCAGTCAAGGGAAATATGGCATTCATCCACAACAATTATGCTGATCCCACAAACTCCTACGTAGGTGGTGGTTCAGACCAGATCATCCGTCAGGTAAACATCATAGCGCCATGGATCACATACCGATATGAGGACGGCACATACGGCACTATTGGCGATGGCAATCCAATAGCATGGCTTGATCTTGACCAACAGTATAAACACAAAATCCAGAATTTCACCGGCACACTAGCTCTCAATTACAACATTATCGACGATCTCAAATTCACCGCGCAAGGCTCATATATAAGTAACAGCAACTCAGCAACTGACTTCGTAAAAGATATACAATATAATTCCACGAAGTATCACGGGCCCAACAGAGTAACACGAACCGACGCCAAATGGGACAGATATACAGCCGACCTGCTGCTCAATTATTCGCGCATATTCGCTGACAAACATGATATTAAGGTTCTTCTTGGCTATAATGTCGAAAAATATAATTACGACAGGCTCAATGCTTATCGTGAAGGATTTGCCAATAACGAACTGACTGACATAAACGCCGGTACATCGTCAACACAAACCAACTCAGGTTACACACGTGAGCTTGCCATGATGTCGTACTTCGGACGTGTCAACTACGTTTTTGACCGACGTTATCTTTTCGAGGCTAACTTCAGAGCCGACGGTTCGTCGCGTTTCAGCCCCGATAACCGATGGGGATATTATCCTTCTTTCTCAGCTGCATGGCGACTGTCTGAGGAAAGCTTTATGGAAAGTTCACGCGATTGGCTTCAAAGCCTGAAGATAAGAGGCTCATGGGGACAACTCGGCAATCAAGAGGCGCTTGATGATTTCTATCCCTGGCTTGTAACATATGCTATAGGCATGAACTACCCATTCGGCGGACAGCTTAACTCAGGAATAGCACAAACAAGCCAGAAACTATCCACTATATCATGGGAAAAATCAACAACTTGGGGAATAGGCTTTGATGCATCGTTTCTTAACAGCATAAATCTCAGCCTCGAATATTATAACCGAAAGACTACGGGCATCATTATGGATGTACCCGTGCCGGGATCATTCGGACTCTCCGCATACAAAGACAATGTAGGAGCAATGCGTAACACCGGTATAGAGCTGACCCTTGGATATAACAATCAATGGGGCGACTGGAGATTCAGCGCCAATGGTAATTTTGCCTACAACCATAATGAAATAATCAATCTCGGTGGTGTTACCGAACAGATATCAACTTATACTATCAACCGTGTCGGAGAGGCCTATCAATCATATTACGGCTATGTTGCAGATGGTTTCTTTCAGACTCAGGAAGAAGCTGATGAATTTACGGCGAAATATGGTAATCCATTCGGAAGTGCCAAAGCCTTCAAGGCCGGTGACCTCCGCTACAAAGATGTCAACGGCGACGGCAAACTCACATCAGCCGATCGCGATGTATTATCTGCCGATCAACCGAAATTCACATTTGGTCTGAATCTCAACGCTTCATATAAGTACTTCGATGTATCAATGCTGTTGCAGGGAACCTGTGGTGTAGGGCGCTACTTCAATCAGGAGGTATTCGGCGAATTTATCGGCGACAACAGCCATCCTGCCACCGCATGGTTCGACGCATGGTCGGAGAATAATCGTGACGGATATTTCCCGCGCATTATAGAAACCGAGTATTCCGCCAGCTATCCAAACACGCCATCCTCGCATTGGATTTTCAACACTAACTATCTTCGCTTCAAAAATATACAGGTTGGATATACACTGCCGTCCAGGTGGCTTGAAAGACTGGGCATCTCACGTGCACGCATCTATTATTCAGGCGAGAATCTCTTTACTATAGACAATCTGCCTGTCGATGTCGATCCTGAGTCACCTTCGGGCCGAGCCTCGCATTATCCTCAAGTAAAGACCAATTCATTCGGCTTAAACCTAACATTCTAACCTACGACTATTATGAAACTTCATATAATGTTGGCATATGTGCTGATATTAGGTACACTTGCCTCATGTGACGACTTCTTCGACACAGCACCCAAAGACGCACTTTCTCCCTCAACCTTCTGGAAAACTGAAGATGATGCACAAAAGGCTGTCGTGGCCTGCTACCAAGACTGGAACAATCCTGCAACCGGCTCATCCGACGTGTTATTTGCGGATTGCATGTCAGATATCTCATACAGCCACACCGGTTCAAGCAATTACAAGTATGTAGCCAATGGCTCGACTTACAGCAGCAGTACCGTCAGCTACTACAGCTATACCACGATACGCCGATGCAACACAGTATTGGCATACATCGACGAAGTACCGTTTACAGATCAGAAAACCCGTGACGATCTTGTTGGTCAAGTGCGTGCTATCAGAGCGTGGCGTTATTTCCAGATGAACTTCTGGTATGGAGGCGTGCCATTGATAACCGATCTGCCTCAGACAGCCGAGGAGGCCCAGATTCCTCGCACGGACGAAGCTACTGTCAGACAGTTTGTGTACGACGAAATAGATCGTGCCATTGACGAACTCAATGAGAAACCCGCAGCCCGCGGCCGCATAGCCAAAGGTACCGCTCTCGCCATCAAGATGCGCTCTGCACTATATTGGGGAGATCTCGACCGATCCCTTGAGGCGGCGCGAGCCATACAGAATCTGCATCAATATGAGATTGAACACGGATTATCGTTCCTCCAGCTTTTCAGTCTTGAAGGCAGAGATTCCAAAGAAATCATTTGCTCCATGCAGCATGTACTCAACACTTATGAGTTTGGAAACACAGTGCGCATGTTCAGTAATGCCGACGGCGGATGGTCATCATTCGTACCTACTCAAAGCTTCGTTGAATCATTTGAGATGGACAATGGAATGATGCCGACTGAGGAGGGTTCCGGATATGATGAGCGTCATCCTTTTGCCAACCGTGACCCGCGCCTATATAACACAGTAGTATATCCCGGACAGGACTGGCTGGGTGCGAATGGCAAGATGAGAATATTCAATACCCTCGACCGCATTATCAACGGGGCCAATAACCCCGACTACATGGATGCCGCAACCAATGCTACTCACACAGGTATGATATGGGCAAAATATACTACACCCATCTCACAATATTCGGCGTCAATGTATAACGACGAGCTTTGTCCGATTCTTTTCCGATATGCCGAAGTTTTATTGACCATTGCGGAAATAAATGTCGAGAAAAATCAGAACTTTGATGAGGTATATGCCATACTTGACGAACTGCGCACACGTGGCGGACACCGACCGGTCGACCGGTCGAAGTACAATTCACAGGCCACTCTAAGAGAACTAGTACGACGTGAGCGCTGCATCGAGCTTGCGGGAGAAGGTCTCCGTCGTGCAGACATCGTAAGATGGAAAGACGTCAATGGCAAGATGCTGGCAGAGACCCTGCTTAACGGAACTCTTTACCGCATGGTCGGCACAGTCGACGAATCTAACCCCGATCCACACATGCGTGCTGTAATCGAGCTTCCGAGTGAGGATAACAAGAAACTCCGCACACTTGAAGTCCGTACGTTTGAGCCGTATCAGCGCTATCTCCCGATTCCCTTGTCGCAACTCAATACCAATCCGAAACTTACTCAGACACCGGGTTATGATTAAACGTCTAATAATCGCTGCCATAGCCGTAATTACGGCTATGGCGGCAAGGGGCGCCGACCATATCGGCATTATTCACGGTCCCTATCTGCAAAATGTGACCGATACAGAAGCTACTATCGTGTGGAAAGCCAACAAGCCGTCGGTCGGATGGGTGGAAATAGCTCCTGACGACGGAACCAACTACTACCATTCCGAAAGGCCGAGATTCTTCGACACCACCAACGGCGTCAAAAATGAAACGGAGCTCCACGTGGTGAAGCTCAAAGGCCTGAAACCGGGCACAAGGTACCGTTACCGCGTCTATGCCCAGGAGGTGCTGGAACATAAAGGATGGCAGGTCACTTACGGCAACATCGCAGCACTTGACGTGTGGCAGTCGCAACCGCCTGTATTCACTACCGCCGACCCGTCCAGGCGCGAAGTGTCGTTTGCCATGATAAACGACATTCATGGCCGCACCGACGACATACCGGCTCTCATGAAAGCCGCCGATTACAAGAGTAAGGACCTCGTAATATTCAACGGCGACATGCTCTCGCAACTTCGCAATGAGGAAGAGCTCTTTACCGGCTTCATGGATACATCGGTCAAGCTCTTCGCGAGCGAGACGCCCATGTACTATGCCCGAGGCAACCATGAGACCCGCGGCGTATTCGCCACTTGCTTTCAGCACTATTTCTCTCCTAAACAACCGAATCTTTACTATATGTTCCGTCAGGGACCGGTATGTTTCGTAGTGCTTGACACCGGAGAGGACAAGCCCGACAGCGACCTGGAATATGCCGGAATCACCGATTATGACAATTATCGCACCGAACAGGCCGAATGGCTAAGAGAAGCCGTCAAGTCTCCTATATTCACGGAAGCTCCATATCGTGTAGTCATAGCCCATATGCCTCCCCAACCTATAAAAGAGTTATGGCACGGTCCACAGGAAGTTCTTGAGAAATTCGTTCCTATTCTTAATGAGGCCGGTGTTGACGTTATGCTCAGCGGACATCTTCATCGTTACATAAACTGCCCCGCCGACGACCATGTGAAGTTTCCGGTCATAATCAACGCCCATCGGACAGTTCTTGATGCCAATGTTGATGATTCAGGACTCGATTTCAAGATTTTGTCTACTGATGGCTCACTTGTCGACCGCATACATCTGCCTAAACATAGATAATTCTCCCGGTCAGGCTATCTGATTTCTTACGAAACGAAATAATAATTTAGGTTTGATATCGATCTCCACAAGGGCACCGGCAGCTTTGCTTCCGGTGCCCTTGTATCGTATAATCTACAATATACAATTGCTGTGCAAACCGAAATAAACCGCTATCTTTGCACCTAAAATGAACTATCATTATCTCTGACCATGATAAGCAGTAACCGACTTACTTCAGCGCTGTTGGCCCCCATGCTCCTGACGGCGTGGGGCGCAGAGGCCAAGGCGCCCAAGAAGGCGGCGCACACAACTGACCCCGACCGCCCTAATGTCATAATAATCCTGGCCGATGATTTGGGCTACGGCGACATGCAGCCCTACGGCGCGACACGTGTCGAGACACCCAATGTCAACCGTCTGGCCGACGGAGGCACCAAGTTTACCAACGTACACGCCGTGGCGTCGACCTCGACACCGTCGCGCTACTCGCTGCTCACCGGCGAATATGCCTGGCGACGCAACGACACACAGGTAGCCGCCGGCAACGCGGGCATGATTATACGCCCCACACAATATACTATGGCCGATATGTTCCGCAGCCGCGGCTACCGCACCTCGGCATTCGGAAAGTGGCATCTCGGCTTAGGCGACAAGACCGGCGAGCAGGACTGGAACGCTCCCCTACCCGCCGACCTCGCCGACATAGGCTTCGACCACCACTACATCATGGCGGCTACTGCCGACCGCGTGCCCTGCGTGTTTATCGAAGACGGCATGGTGGCCAACTATGACCCCGAACATCCTATCGAGGTCAGCTACCGCGCCAACTTCCCCGGCGAGCCCACCGGCGCCGAAAACCCCGAGCTGCTCTACAACCTGCGACACTCCCACGGCCACGACATGTCGATTGTCAACGGCATAGGCCGCATAGGCTACATGAAAGGCGGAGGCAAGGCACTATGGAAAGACGAGAACATAGCCGACTCCATCACCGCCCACGCAGTGAAGTATATCCACGAAAACGCCGGCAAGGAAGAGCCGTTTTTCATGTACTTCTGCACCAACGACGTACACGTGCCACGCTTCCCCCACGAACGCTTCCGAGGCAAGAACCCCATGGGCCTGCGCGGCGACGCCATAGCCCAGTTTGACTGGAGCGTAGGCCAGCTTCTCGACGCGCTCGACAAAGAGGGCATCGCCGACAACACCCTCGTGATACTCACGAGCGACAACGGCCCCGTGCTCGACGACGGCTACGACGACCAAGCTGTAGAACTCCTCGGCGACCACCGTCCCACAGGCCCTTTCCGCGGCAACAAATACAGCGCCTTCGAAGGAGGCACCTTGGTGCCCGCTATTGTGCGTTGGCCAGGCCGCGTGCCCGCCGCAGCCGAGAGCGACGCACTCATGTCGCACATCGACTGGATGGCGTCGCTCGGCTCGCTCATAGGAGCACGCCTGCCCAAAGGTGCCGCCCCCGACAGTCAGGACCGCATCGGCAAGCTACTCGGCACCGACACCACCGACAGCCCGTGGATAATCGAGTTCGCCGCCGGACTGAGTGTCCGCACCCCTCAGTGGAAATATATCGAGCCCAACGACGGCGGCCCCATGATCACCTGGGGACCCAAAATCGAGACCGGCAACCACCCCATGCCTCAGCTCTACGACATGAAAGCCTCCAAGGGCGAGACCGAAAACGTTGCCCTCGCTAACCCCGCAGTGGTCTACGAACTCCAGAACATCCTCCGCCGCACCCGTGCCCGCCACATCAACCCATGACCGCACCCATGCCTCCCTCTGCCCCCGCCATCGCTTTTGACGGCAACATATCACACCTGCTCCACCAGTTTTGACGACGCAGAAAAAACGCCCCCGCGCTCCGTGGCAAACCTGACCCAAGAAGATTGCCTGTACGGACAGCGCGGGAGCGCTTTTGCCGATTCTTTCCAGAGTTTTCCGTGAGTTTTCCGCACCACTCCGATTTTTTTGATAGATTTCTTGAAAAAAATTTGGTGGAATCAAAAAGTCGTCGTAACTTTGCAGCGCAAAAGCGAAAGAGACACGCCGATGCAACAATAAAAACTGACTCCGTAGCTCAGTTGGTAGAGCAAATGACTCTTAATCATTGGGTCGAGAGTTCGAGCCTCTCCGGGGTCACA
>CAMWXJ010000036.1 GCA_947178215.1 uncultured Porphyromonadaceae bacterium | reverse complement strand
GATTAAACGGACGTTTATTTGCTCACGATGTTTCACGGGCCCGAAGGCCCGTCACGCCAACGCCGCCGACGCGCGGCCCAATATCTCCATTCCCCACACCGCCGCGATGCCGCTGCGACGGTTCTACAATAATAAACAAATCATTGTCTAATTTTTATCAATATGAAAAAGCTGTTACTTTTCATGATAGGGCTCATCGTCAGTTGCTGGACAGCAATGGCGCAGACAAGCACCTATCACGGCACTGTGGTCGACGCCACGACCGGCGAACCGCTTATCGGCGCGTCCGTCTTGCCGATTGGAGGCGGTACAGGTGTCGCCACCAACATCGACGGTAAGTTTACTCTCAAAGTACCCTCAACCGTCAAAGAAGCACAGATTTCGTATGTGGGCTACATCACATCAGTAGTGCCACTGACCAACGACATGGAAGTCAAGCTCAAAACTTCCGACCACGCCCTTGACGAAGTGGTAGTAGTAGCCTTCGGCTCAACCACCAAGGAAGCGTTTACCGGTTCGGCCGCCGTTGTCAACGCCGGCGACATCTCCAAGCATACAACAAGCAACGTGGCCAACGCCCTCGTGGGCAACGTGCCGGGCCTGCAAATGCGCGGCTCGGGCGGCGCTCCCGGCTCAGGCAACGGCTCTATCTCTATCCGCGGCATCTCGTCGCTCTACTCAACCATCGACCCCCTCATCATCGTCGACGGCGCGCCTTACAGCGCCAGCCTCACCAACATCTCGCCCAGCGACATCGCATCGGTGTCGGTGCTCAAAGACGCCGCTTCGGCAGCACTCTACGGCGCACGCGGCGCCTCGGGCGTAATCATCATCACCACCAAGCGCGGCGCCAACCGCGAGGCCGAAATCACCGTCGACGCCAAGTGGGGCTCCACTTCGCGCGCCGTGCCCGAATATGACGTCATCACCGACCCGGGCATGTACTACGAGGCCTTCTATCGCCAGTGCTACAACTACGCCAACCTCGGCCAGGGCATGAGCCCCGCCGACGCCAACGTATGGGCCAACAACAAGATGATGAGCGACCTCGTGTACAACGTCTACACCCTCCCCGAAGGCCAGATGCTCATCGGACAGGACGGCAAGCTCAACCCCGCCGCCACCCTCGGCCGCAAGTATATGTTCAACGGCGAGACCCGCTACCTCATCCCCGACAACTGGACCGACGAAGCTTACCGCAACGGTCTGCGTCAGGAATACAACATGAGCATCAACGCCGGCAACGACCGCTCGTCGTTCTACGCATCGCTCAACTACCTCGACGAAGAGGGCATCCTCATCCCCTCGTCGTATGAGCGCATCAGCGGCCGCATCCGTGCCGACTATCAGGCCAAGAACTGGCTCAAATTCGGCGCCAACGTAGGCTACACCCACTCCAAGACCAACTCCAACCCCGACCTCAGCAGCTCAAGCCTCAGCGCCGGCAACATCATGTATGCCGTGTCGTCAATCGCCCCCATCTACCCGATGTATGTGCGCGGCTACGACGAGGCAGGCAACCCCTTCATCTACACCGACGCCGTCGGCAACAAGACCTACGACTTCGGCGTAGCAACCTACGACAATGCCTCGCGTCCGTTCAGCTCGCCCGGCAACCCCGTAGGCGGCAACGCCCTCGACACCTCCAAGACCCTCGGCAATCAGCTCAACGCCACCCTCAACGCTACCATCGACTTCACCAGCTACCTGAAGATGGACGTCGTGAGCAACGTAAACTGGGGCCAGTCGCAGGCCACATACTACGGTAGCACCTACAACCCCCTCAACGCCAACGTAAACGGTAAGCTCGAAAAGAGCACCACCAACACCATCCGCACCAACAACACCCAGACCCTCACCTACTACAACACGTTTGGCCGCCACTCGGTCAACATCATGGCCGGCCACGAATACTACCGCCAGGACCAGAACTACATCTGGGCCAAGGGCGAGGGCGGCTTCTCACCCTCGATCCTCGAGCTCAACGCCTTCGCCAACCGCGCATTCCAGGCCGAGAGCTACAACACCCGCTACAATGTGGAAGGCTGGTTTGGCAGCGCACAGTACAACTTCGCCGAGAAGTACTATGGCTCAGCATCCTACCGCCGCGACGCCTCGTCGCGCTTCGCCAAGGGTCACCGCTGGGGTAACTTCTGGAGCTTGGGCGCAGCATGGATGATGTCGAAGGAAGACTTCATGGCAGGCACCAAGGGCTGGCTCGACTACCTCAAAGTGAAGTTCTCTATCGGCCAGCAGGGCAACGACAACATCAGCAGCTCATATGCCTGGACCGACGTCTACAACCTCACCGTAGCATCCTCCATCCTCATGTCGCCCGTATTCAACATGGGCTTCGGTAACCCCGACATCACCTGGGAGACAACCACCAACCTCAACGCCGGCTTAGAGTTCGGCTTATTCAACAACCGTCTTACCGGTAACATCGACTTCTACAACAAGCACACCAAGGACCTCCTGTTCTGGCTCTCAGTTCCCGAATCGACCGGCGGTCGCGGCTACTATGGCAACATGGGCACCATCCGCAACACCGGTGTCGAACTCTCCCTCAGCGGCGCAATCGTGCGCACCCGCGACTTCGACTTCACTCTCAGCGCCAACTTCTCGCACAACAAGTCGAAAATCCTCACCCTCCCCTCGGCCAAGCTCGGCAACAACGGCGGCTTCTACGAGGCACCCTACTGGTACACCCCCGGCGGCGAGATGTACAACTACATGACCCTCGCCTACGCAGGCGTCAACGAGCAGGGTGAAGCCCTCTACTACTACGACCCCGACCTCATTGTCGACGGCGTGATGAACACATCCGTTCCCGGCAAGACCAAGTCGAAGGAATATGTCACCACCCAGTCGGGTAACGCCTCGCGCTACGTGGCCGGCTCGGTGCTCCCCAAGCTGTTTGGCGGCTTCTCGCCCTCGATCCGCTACAAGTGGATTGACATCAACGCCAACTTCGACTTCCAGATCGGCGGCAAGGTTTACGACAGCCGTTACGCCGGCCTTATGAACGTTACCGCAAGCCTCGACAACGGCGCCGGCGGCAGCAACTTCCACAAGGACATCTTCAAGGCCTGGAGCCCCGACAATCTCACCTCCGACATACCCCGCTGGCAGCTCGGCGACACCAACACCGCCCAGGCATCCGACCGCTTCCTCACCAACGCAGGCTACCTCAACTTCGCCAGCTTCACCGTGGGCGTGACACTGCCCAAGCTCTTCGACGGCGTAAGCAAAATCCGCCTCTACTGCACCGGCGAAAACCTCTGCTTCTGGTCGGCACGCAAGGGTCTTGACCCCCGTTACTCATTCTCCGGCAACACATCTATCGGCGCTTACTCGCCCATCCGCACTATCAACGGCGGCATTCAGGTGCAATTCTAATAACACCACCCTTTATCAACAGACTTCAACATGAACAAGATATTAACCACCATAGCGGCAGTAGGGCTAATCGTGACGCTCCCGTCATGTATACAGGAGTTTGAGCCGCAGAGCGGCTCCGTGACTGCCAACCAGGCAGCCAACGCCCCCGGCTCCTACAACAACTTCGTCAACGCCATCACTGCCAACATCTCGGGTAAGTTCGTATTCACGAGCAGCCGTCAGGCCAACGACTTCGGCTACACCTCCATGTACCTGCGCCGCGACGTCATGGGCAACGACATGGTAGCGATAGGCAACAACTGGTTCAGCACCTGGTATCAGTGCGGCGTAGGCCTCGCCCCCATCTACCTCAACTGCCAGTATCCCTGGACGTTCTACTACGTAGGCATCAAGAGCTGCAACACCGTTCTCAGCCTCGCCGGCGAAGAGCCCAACGCCAACATGATTCATGGTGCCGGCATAGCCCACACCATCCGCGCCCTCTACTATCTCGAGCTCGCACAGCAGTTTGCCCCCAAGACCTATGCGGCCGACAAGCAGTCGCCCACAGTGCCTATTATCACCGAATCCATCGACCTCAACTCGGCCAGCGAGAACCCCCGCGCTACCAACGAGGAGATGTTTGAGTTTATCCTTGCCGACCTTGACGTCGCCGAGCAGCAGCTCGCCGACTACACCGCCCCCGACAAATACACCCCCAACATCAACTTCGTCTACGGCCTCAAAGCCCGCACCTACCTCCTCATGGAGGACTGGGTCAACGCCGAGAAGTATGCCAAGCTCGCGCAGCAGGGCTACACCGTGATGACCGCAGCACAGTACACCGACCGCAACCACGGCTTCAACGACGCTACCTTTACCAACGCCTGGATTATGGGCTGCACCTTCAAGGCCGACGACCCCACAATCACCTACAACGACGGCGACAACAGCTGGGGCACCTGGATGCAGTGTGAATATCCCGGCGGCCCAACCGGTCTCGGCTACTACAACACCTACGGCGGCGCCAACTACATGGACCGTCACCTCTACGAGACCATCCCCGCCACCGACTGCCGCAAGATGTGCTACGGCGACTTCGCACTCGACCAAATGGACACCAAGGCTGAAATCGTAGAAGCCCTCAAAGCTTACTCCGACGTGCCCGAATATGTCTACGACACCGGCCAGGCACAGCTCCAGTACGGCGGCATGCCCTTCAAGTTCCGCGCTGCCAACGGCAACCACTCCATCAACCAGGTAGGCTACTGCGTCGACGTGCCCATGATGCGTGTCGAGGAGATGATTCTCATCGAGGCCGAGGCCGCCGGCATGCAAAACGAGGCCCGCGGTATCGAAATCCTCACCAACTTCGCCAAGACCCGCGACCCGGAATATGTCTACGGCACTCACAACGAGGCCTACAACAACACCGCCACTTCGGCCTTCCGCAACGAAATCTGGTGGCAGCGCCGCGTAGAGTTCTGGGGCGAAGGATTCAGCACTCTCGACGTGAAGCGTCTCCAAAAGGGTATCATCCGCAGCTATCCCGGCACAAACCACGTCGACGGCTACCGCTGGAACACCAACGAGCCCCCGCAATGGATGACATTCTGTATCGTACAGACCGAGTCAAACTACAACACCGCTCTCATCAACAACCCGACTCCCGTGGCGCCCGAAGGCAACTCGCCCGAGCACACATGGTAATCCCCCCTCACCAAGTAAGATTCCATTACAATGAAAAAATATATCTATGCTATACCGGCGCTGCTCATGATGGTTCTCACGGGCTGTAACGCCGAGGAAGGCACCGAGCCGGGCACCGACTCGACTCCCGGAGTCGTAGTCTACTCCTACTCCCCCGATGCCTCCAAGAAGCTCAACGCCGACAACGACATCACAATCCGCTTCGCCACCAACAGCGCGGCCCGCGAGATAAGCTACCTCATCGAGAAAGAAGAGGCCGTGCAGAGCTATCTCGCCTCCAATGGCGAGGAAGCCTACGCCGCCAAGGTAGCCTCCGAAGGCACCAAGATTACCGTTAGCGGCGCAGAACAGACCGACATCGACGTCACCGGCCTCTACGGCCCCTACATCATCTCGGCCGTAGCCACCAACGGCACCAACCATGGCAAGCGCAGCTCCGTGACGTTTACCGGTCTTGACTGGAGCGACGTTGTCAACGGTACATTCTACCCCGAGCAGTCGTTCTTAAAAACTCCCGTGATGTGTACCCTTCAAGTCTGCACCACCGACGACACCCTCTTCCGTCTGAAAGACGTGTTCGGCGAGGGCTACTCGATGAAGATTCAGCTTCTCGACATCACCGGCACCGACTCCGAAGGCAAGTACACCTATGCACGTATCCCCCGCTGCGACACTCCCTATATGATTACTCTAAGCGACGGCTCCAAGGAACAACTTTGGATTCAGGACGTAGGCTACTGGCAGGGCAGTGCCAACTGGGTAACCAGCAACGGCTACGAGAGCGGCATGTACGAGGACTACTCCTGCTTCTTTATGGCAGTATGGATGGCTGGCACAAGAGGCTATCTCACATACAATGATAATAGCTGCTTCATTCCTGACTGATACACCTGCTGACTGCCACGGCAGCCGGCACACATAACCCACATCGGGGCGGTTTCCGCAATGGAAACCGCCCCGATGTCATTGTAGATCAGTGTCGCCTGAGATAGCGGCGTAAGGTGCCGACGTCGACACCGAGGGCGGCGGCGATCGACTTCCGGGTCATCCCGGCGGCGAGCATGTCGAGTATCTCGTCGCGGCGGGCTGCGAGTTTGAGACGGTCGAGGCTGGTACGGCTTCCCTTGGGGCGCCCGAGAGTCATACCCTCGGCGCGCCGCCGCGCCAGAGCTTCGCGCGTGCGCTGCGAGATGAGGTTGCGCTCTATCTCGGCCGACAGCCCGAAAGCAAAGGCAAGCACCTTGCTCTGAATGTCGTCGCCGAGCCGAAAGCCGTCTTTCACCGTCCACACCTTCACATCGCGGGCCATGCAATAGCTCAGAATCTCCATAATCATATACAGGCTGCGGCCCAGGCGCGACAACTCGGAGCAGATGATGAGGTCGCCCGACACCACTCGGCCGAGCAACTCGCCGAGGCCGCGCTTGTTCCATGCGGCAGTTCCCGACACCGTCTCCTCAATCCATCCATCGACAGGGGGCAGACCCCTGCTGCGGCAAAAACGCCTTATCTCGTAACGCTGGTTCTCGACCGTCTGGCGGTCGCTGCTCACTCTGATATAACCGTATGTCATAGCACAAGTATATATAATCTGGTTGGGTGATGATGATTTTTGGCAGTGGTGTTGTCGCGGCAAAGGTAGGTGCGACCCGATTATTGGAGGAAATGTTGTATATTTGCGCGATGATTCTCAACAACTCTCACCCCACCATAGCCTGGATGCGTCGCTATCTGCGTCCGGGATTCATGATCACGACCGCCATAATAGCTTTCGTGCTTTTCTTCAACGACAATTCGCTGCTCACCACCTACGAACACGAGCAGGAAATCAACCGCCTGCGCACCGAGATAAAAGAAAACCGCGACACCCTGCGCTATTACGAGGCTCTCAACCGCGCCCTCGACACCGACATCGAGACCATGGAGCGCATAGTGCGAGAGCGCTACCACATGCAGCGCCCCACGGAAGACGTATATGTATTTGAATGACCTCTCTCACCACAGTGAATATGACCGACATTAAATCTACCCGATACAACGTTACCCTCTGGGGCGCCAACTTGGGCATGCTGGTGCTTCTCGTGGCCGGCATGCTCCCGCTGCTCCGTATCAGCGCCGTGCCCGGCCTGTGGCGCTGGCTCTACGCCGCCGGCGCGGCGATAGTGCTCGTGTGCCGCATATTCCAGCCCAACGACGCACCCACCATGCGCGCCCGTCGCCTGAAACGCATGGAGTTCTGGAGCGGAGTGGTGTGGGCCACAGGCGTGTTTTTTGTGTTCTACCCACAGGCCGGAGCAACCGACTGGCTGGCGTTTTTCATGGCCGGAGGTGTGCTCGAAGCCTATGCCTCGCTCGCCATGCCGGCAGCACTCAAAGCGAAAGATAAGGAGGGAGCCGGACACCGCAATAGCAAATAAGCGCCTTCCGATAGCCGCAGTGTGACGAAGAAATAGTAATTTTGCGCCGGAATGTCACTTAACCTGACCATCGACCAAGGCAACACGGCAGCCAAAATGGCCCTCTGGGAGGGCACCCGGCTGCTCGATGAAGTCATAGAGCCACACCTCACCCCCGACATAGTGGCCGCCTACGTCGACTCGGCCCCCGGCCGGGTCAAGGCCGCTTTGTACTGCTCCGTGGCCCAGCGCGGAGGCGACCTGCTCGACATGCTGCGCTCGCGCGGCATACGCGCCGACAGTCTGCGCCCCGCCACCACGCGCCTCCCCCTGGCTATCGGCTACACCACCCCACACACCCTCGGGGCCGACCGCGTGGCCGCCGCCGCAGGCGCCGTGAGCCTCCACCCGGGACGCCCTGTACTCGTGGTCGATGCCGGCACCGCCGTGACCTACGACTATGTCGACGCCTCGGGCCGCTTCTGCGGCGGCAACATAGCGCCCGGCATGCGTATGCGCCTCGAAGCGCTCCACCGCTTCACCGCACGCCTGCCGCGCCTCGAAGTACCTCGTGAAATCAAGCCTGCCCACACTTTCGGCAAGGACACCTCCGAAGCCATGATACTCGGAGCCGTCTACGGAATAGTGGGCGCAATGTCATATTACCGCAGCCGTCTGCCCCACGACACCGTAACGGTGATCACCGGCGGCTGGGCACATACCCTCGCCGACATCTGCGACTTCGACGTCGAGCCGGTACCCAACCTCGTCAGCCTGGGCCTTAACAGCATACTACTATTCAATGAACACAACTCACCGAACCGACAATAACATCACACTCACCACATTAACCAAAGCCAACGCAATGCGTCACTCTCTCTCCGGCCTACGCGCCATCATAACAGCCGCTCTGATTGCCGTCACCACAACCTTCGCCGCCTCGGCACAGGAGGCAGGTAGCGCCTACTCGCGCCTCGGCTACGGCCTGCTGCGCACCAACGCCACCTCGATGCAGAGCCAGATGGGCTCCGTAGGCTACGCCATGCGCTCGGGACGCCAAATCAACGTGATGAATCCCGCGTCGTATGCCGCTATCGACTCGCTGACCTTCCTCTTCGACATGGGCGTCGACCTGTCGAGCACCAACATGAAAGACGCCTCCGAAAGCGTCAACCGCCTCGGCGGCGGCCTCAACTACATCACCTTGCAGTTTCCTATCAGCAAGAACATCGGCGGCTCGGTAGGACTGCTCCCCTACTCCACGGTCAACTACTACTTCGGCAACGAAATTGACGGCGGCACCAACCTCCGCCAGGGCAGCGGCGGCCTCAGCCAGCTCTACCTCGGCCTCTCGGCACGCCCGTTCCGAGGCTTCACCCTCGGCGCCAACATTGCCTATCTCTTCGGCACGATAACCCACGACGTGCAGACCACCCCCACCGGCACCAGCACCGCCCTCTTCGAACAGGTAATGGAGGTGCGCGACTACAACGTCGACCTCGGCTTACAGTATGGCTTTGATATCGACCGCAACAACACCGTGACTCTCGGCCTCACCTACTCGCCCGGCAAGACATTTCTCGGCCACGCCTGGGTGACGAAGTACGACACATCAAACGACATAGACAACAACAGCATCAAAGCCGACACCGTGGTAGAGCGCGTGGCGATGAAAGACCGCTTCACACGCCCCGAGACCTGGGGCGCAGGCATAAGCTACTCGTGGCGCAACCGCTTCATGATTGAGACCGACTTCACCTACCAGCCCTGGGCGAGCGCCAAGTTCCTCGAAGTCGACAACTTCGCCGGCACCCGTCTGGCCGACCGCTGGAGCTTCAACGCCGGCGCCGAATACACCCACACACGCCGCGGCAACTACTTCAGCCGCATATCATGGCGCATAGGCGGCTTCTACGCCCGCGATTACGTCATGGTAGGCGACAACAACGTGCGCGACTACGGCCTGACATGCGGTCTCGGCCTCCCTGCCCCCGGAAGCAAGAGCATGGTCAACATTGGCTTCCAGTGGCGTCACCGCCAGGCATATCCCCAGGCCCTGCTCACCGAAAATCACTTCACATTCACGCTCGGCATCAACTTCAACGAGCTGTGGTTCTTCAAGAACAAGATTAACTGATAGCTGCCGTGCGACTCATCCGTGGGAGCCATATCGCCGTGGTTTGTCTCGCCGCACTCGCATGGAGCTGCGGCGAAGAGAATCATGTGTACCGCAAGGGGGATATCGACCCCGAGATGACCCCCACCATGCGCACTCTCCGCGCCAACACAACTATCTCCGACTCGGGCTACACCCGCTACCGCATTCTTACCCCCACATGGCTGATGTTTGACGAAGCTAAGAGCCCGCACTGGAAGTTCCCCGACGGGATGCACATGGAGCAGTACGACAACGCCGGCAACATCAAGGCTACCATCGACTGCGATTCGGCGGTATATTTCACCGCCAAGCAGCTGTGGCGCCTCGACGGCGCCGTCGACATCAACAGCACCGACGGGCAGCGCTTCCTCACTCAGCAGCTCTACTGGGACCGCCTCAAACACGAGACCTATTCCGACTCGTTCATCCACATCGAGCGCCCCGACCGCGTCATCGAAGGCTTCGGCTTCAAAAGCAACGAGCAGATGACCCACTATATCGTGCGACGTCCGTCGGGCATCTTCCCCGCCTCGCAGTTCACGACAGCCAACGCCGCTGCCGACGCGCCCGTCAGCCCCGACACCCCCTACGACCCTGTGGCCGCAGCAGCCGACGACCCTACCGACGCACAGCGCACCGACACGGCATTCAACGGCGTGCCCACCGACACCATATTTGTCAGCACTGCAGCCGCGCAGCGTAAGGAGCGCCGCGCCGCACGCGACGTGCTTCGACGCCGCACACCTTTCAACCGTCAGCAGACCGACACCGCGACGGCCGACTCATCCGCCCACAGGCCGGCACTCCAACCCGCAACTCCGCCATCACGCTTATGACCCTCACCACCTGGCTGATTGTAGCCATTGTCTCGCTTATATTCTCGGCCCTCTTCTCGGGCATGGAAATCGCCTACATATCGTCGGACCGCGTGCGCGTGGAGCTCGACGTGAAACACGGTGGTCTGATAGGCAAGCTTATAGGGTGGTTTTACGGCGACTCCGACCTCTTCATCTCCACCCTGCTGGTCGGCAACAACATAGTGCTCGTAGTCTACGGCATGGGCATGGCGCAGATCGTAGAGCCGTGGCTTCACGCCCGATTCACAAGCGAAGCGGTGATACTGCTGCTCTCGACCCTCATCTCCACCGGCGTAATACTCATCACAGGCGAGTTCATACCCAAGTCGGTGTTCCGTATCAACCCCAACCTCTCCTTCAAGCTGTTTGCCCTCCCTACGTCGCTGTTTTACATAGTGCTCTATCCCCTCTCCACAGGCATCTCCGCGCTGTCGAAGTGGCTCATGAGCCTTATGGGCATCCACACCGACAAGCAGCATATGGGCATGCTGTCGGTGGGCGACCTCAACCAATACCTCGAAACTGCCATCGACGATGTGAATCCCGGCAAGACCCCGGTAGAGAACGAGGTAAAGATATTTCACAACGCTCTCGACTTTTCGTCGACACACCTGCGCGACTGCATGCAGCCGCGGCGCGACATCGTGGCCGTCGACATCGACGAGACCTCGCGCGACGAGCTGTCGGCGCTCTTCACCTCATCAGGACGCTCCAAAATTATCGTCTATCGCGAGGACATCGACACTATACTCGGCTATATCCACGTCAGCGAGCTCTTTGACCCTAACAACGACTGGAAGGAGCATATCAAGCCCGTGGTGTTTGTGCCTGAGACACTGCTCGCCCGCAAGCTTATGCGCCGCATGCTCCAGGAGAAGCGAAGCCTCGCCATTGTGGTCGATGAGTTTGGCGGCACAGCCGGCCTCATCACCCTCGAAGACCTCATGGAGGAGATTTGCGGCGACATACGCGACGAGCACGACACAGCGTCCGACATCACCGCGCGCGAAGTCGAACCGGGCGTGTATGAGTTCTCGGGCCGTATAGAGATTGATACTCTTCGCACCACCTACCACATCGACATCCCCGAGGAGGACGACTACCAGACCCTTGCCGGATATATCCTGCATGAAGCTGGCACTATCCCCGTACAGGGCGAGACGCTCGTAATCGGCGCCTACGCACTCACTATCGTGCGTCGCAGCGCCACACGCCTCGAACTGATACGTGTCGCCCCCGCGCCCGAGTCAAAGAGCTCCGACTCCTGACTCTCCTCCCTCATCCCCCGCCAATCACTACAATACACTAAAAAAAGCAGCCACGGGAGAATCCACGCGGCCGCTTGACTTTATCTATCAAATTCTCTACTATCCGTATAGCGCGGCATTCTCAGCCAAACTTGCTTATCTTGCGCAACGCCACTTCGTCGACAATCTTTATCTTGCGTCCATCGACGATAATCACTTTTTCGGTGACAAACGAGGTGAGCGTGCGGATAGCATTGGAGGTGGTCATATTCGACAAGTTGGCGAGGTCTTCGCGGCCCATATACACCCTGAGGGTCATGCCGTCGTCCTCCACTCCATAGCTTTCGAGCAACACAATCAGGCTTTCGGCCAGGCGCCCGCGGATATGCTTCTGCGTCAGGTTGACGGTGCGTATGTCTGCGCTGCCAAGGTTTCGGCTCAACTCATGGATGAAAAACCAGGCCACCTGCCGATTGTTCTCAATGAGCTCCGACACCACGCTCATGGGGAGCGCTCCGATTACCGACGGCTCCATGGTGACAGCGGTGTGGACATATGGCTCGCCGGCGAAATAAGCGCGATAGCCGAAGTACTGCACCGGCCTCAGCAGGCGTAGAGTCTGCTGGCGACCGCCTATACCGTCCTTATACATCTTGGCCTTGCCCTCAAACAGACACCAGAGTGTCTCCGGTTCGTCGCGCTCGGCATATATAATTTGGTTTTTCTTGAAGCGGTGTATGGTGATAGTATCGGTGATGCGGCGTTTCTCGTCAGACGACAACACCGACCATATTTCCGACATATCCTCACTTATCACTTGTTCAAGTGCAGCACGTATCATAATGGATTACCTTAGAATAACTTTTAAAAACATGTGTAATAATTACGGATACAACCCTCACAGCTCAACGAACAAAAATATGTTGTGGCGTTATGTTGTAAAACATTGCTGCAAAAATAACGAATATATTTAATCATCACAAATTATTTTGTAACACAAATGACAAAAAAGCAACTTTCGGGCGGTTTCCGCAAACAAAATGACGGCACAAGAATTCTATTGCCATTCTTCTTGGTTGCATAGCTGAGAAAACGGTTGCCGGCAATCGCACCGACATCCATAAACATTTCCCTCTCATGAATTTCCCCCAAAAACAGCAATAATCATAAACGGAAATAAAAAGTGTGTAATAGCCGGAAATGAAGTAGACACGCTTATTTTAACACGTTGAAGGCAACGTCTAATACAGTCATGATTATTATCATCTAAAAAGTGATGATACATAATATCAGCCCGCAGCCGGTTATCCATACCGGCCTGTAAGCTACAAAAAAGCCGTAAAAACAGACAGATACCTCTGTCGACGAACGGCACTCAGCCCACAACGACTTGACCACCCCCGGAGGCGTCAGTTGACGAAAAAGGAGCGCAACGACTCGGGCAGGCCCGTCGACATGCTGACTACGCGGGCATACTGCCGCAGAAAAATCAGTGTCGACCGGCGCGGCGTGCAGTTGATGTCGCCCGATGAGGCGCGTGAACTCTTTGCGGGCTCGTTCCGGTGAGTAGAATTGTCGGCCATAGGCAACTTGATGTTTGGTGAACGGTTACACAATGTTAACGTGGCGGGCAGTCAGATTATTATTCAACGACATGAAAACTGTGGAAATTTCCAAAAGTCTTGCTAATGTCGGAACAATTACATACCTTTGCAGCGTTTTTTCGCGACGTCGCATGATGCCGCCGGCCTCCGGGGACCGACACCACAGTGCCGCCACACCCCCTGGGCCGCGTTTCAGTGTCGCCTCGACAAAGCATCAGCAATAAAATCATTTAGCGCTGTACCAGCCAAATACACCCCTTTGACGATGGGAAAATTTACCGACTTCAAGCTCCGGCTCAATAGTCTGCCCGAGGGTAAGCATGACTTCACCTACCACCTCGGCAAGGAGTTTTTTGTCAATATGGAAAACGACGAGATACACGACGCCGACGTCGAGGTAAAGCTCGTCGTGACCCGTCACGCTGACTCGTTTGACCTCAACTTTCATTGCGTCGGCACCCTCACGCTCATCTGCACACGCTGCCTCGATGACCTGATTTTCCCCGTCGACACCGCCTATCACGTCACCGTAGAGTTTGGCAACGATTACCACGACGAGAACGATGAGCTGCTGATCATCCCCGACTCCGACCCCGACCTCAACGTGGCGTTCATGATTTACGAGACAATAGTTCTCACAATCCCAATCAAGCACGTCCACCCGATGGGCAAGTGCAACCGCCAGATGAGCGCCCTGCTGCGCAAGCACCGCGGACGCCGCCCCGACGACGAGGACGCCGAGCTTGAAGACGACCTCATGGACGGAATCGACGACGACACTTCCGACGACGGCCCCGTCGACTCACGCTGGGACGCCCTGCGCGGACTCGGCTCGAAAGGGTCGGCCGACAACGACTGATTCACCTCTCCTCACCCGTTACACGACTTTAACAACAAAACAAACTACAACACAATACATCAATGGCACATCCTAAACGCAAACAATCCAAGACCCGCACCGCTAAGCGTCGTACTCACGATAAGGCTGTAGCCCCCACAATCGCCCTCTGCCCCAACTGCGGCGCCTGGCACATCTATCACACCGTCTGCCCCGAATGCGGCTACTACCGCGGCAAGCAGGCTATCGTGATGGACACCGAGGCCGCCAACTGACAGGCGCCCCCGGGCGTTGCCTTTACAGCTGGTTCCTGAACCCGCGCCATCGTGCGCGGGCGGGACGCCGCTTTATATCGCGACGGCGCCAACGCCGCACCGGGATATGAAGCAGCATCCCTTATTTGTCAACATTTTCCTCACTCTATAATCCCCCCTCCGCTTGCCATCATGCTCCACGCACGCATTTCAGGCATTGCCTCATACCTCCCCGACGGCATCCTCGACAACGAGATGCTCTCGCAGATGGTCGACACCAACGACGAGTGGATAACAACCCGCGTAGGCATCAAGACACGCCACATACTCAAAGAAGAGGGCCTCGGCTCCTCGCATCTCGGTATGCACGCCGTCAACCGCCTCCTCGAATCGACCGGCAACAAGCCTGAAGATATTGACCTCATTATCTGCGCAACGTCAAACCCCGACTACCGCTTCCCTTCCACAGCATCGGTAATCGCCCACAAGTGTGGACTCACCAACTGCTATGGCTACGACATCCAGGCCGCCTGCGCCGGATTCATCGTGGCTCTTCAGGACGCGGCCGCTTACGTCCGCGCCGGCTACAACAAGAAAGTAATCGTGGTTGCTGCCGAAATGATGAGCTCGATGGTCAATTATCAGGACCGCTCTACATGCCCCCTCTTCGGCGACGGTGCAGCCGCCGTACTCGTAGAGCCCACTGAGAAAGAGACCGGCGTGATGGACGCCGTGTTCCACGTCAACGGCGAGGGCCGCGACCACCTCGTGATGAGGGCCGGCGGCTCAGTGATGCCCACCACTCACGAGACCGTCGACGCCGGCCACAACTTCCTCTTCCAGGACGGCCGCAACGTCTACAAGCACGCCGTGACCGACATGTACAACTCCACCCTCGAAATCACTAAGCGCAACGGCCTCACCATGGAGACCGTAGACTGGCTCGTGCCTCATCAGGCCAACCTGCGCATCATCGAGGCAGTGTCGTCGCGTGCCGGCATCGACCCCGCCAAGGTGCTTGTCAACATCGAGCACACCGGCAACACATCCGCAGCGTCGATTCCCATCTGTCTCGACGAGAACAAGAGCCGCCTCAAAGCCGGCGACAAGATTGTTCTCACCGCTTTCGGAGCAGGCTTCACATGGGGAGCCATGTATCTCATCTGGGACCTCTGAACGGCTCCCACACCGAATTTTTAACAAAAATAGCATCCATAGAGGTGCTATTTTTGTTTATATGCATAGACGGCACATTGCCGCCACTACATATAAACCCTCATAACCGACATGCATAAAGCAGGATTTGTCAACATAGTAGGCAACCCAAACGTGGGTAAGTCGACGCTCATGAACGACCTCGTGGGCGAGCGTGTAAGCATCATAACCCAGAAAGCCCAGACCACGCGCCACCGCATCATGGGCATCGTCAACACTCCCGAATACCAGATTGTATTCAGCGACACCCCCGGTGTGCTCGCTCCTAAATACAAGCTTCAAGAGTCGATGCTAAGCTTCTCGGAAGGCGCCCTCACCGACGCCGACATCCTGGTGTACGTAACCGACGTAGTGGAAGACCCTACCAAAAACGCCGAATTCCTCGCCAAAGTAGCCAAGGAGACAGTGCCCGTGCTTCTGGTAATCAACAAAATCGACCTCGTGAAACAGCAGTCGGACCTCGACGAAATCATAGCGCGCTGGAAAGATATTCTGCCCAACGCCGAAGTGTTCCCCACCTCGGCAAAGGAGCATTTCAACGTCACCAACCTCATGGCACGAATCGTGGAACTGCTGCCCGAACACGCCCCCTACTTCGGCAAAGACGCCCTCACCGACAAGCCCGCCCGCTTCTTCGTCACCGAGATTGTGCGCGAGAAAGTGCTCCTCAATTACGACAAGGAAATACCCTACTCGGCCGAAGTGATAGTAGAGAAGTTTGAGGAAAAGGACAATTCCATCCACATCATGGCCGTGATATACGTGGAACGCGACTCGCAGAAAGGTATCCTCATCGGCAAGGGCGGCGCCATGATAAAGCGCGTGGGCATCGAGGCCCGCAAGGACATAGAGAAGTTCTTCGGAAAGAGCGTGTATCTCGAGCTCTTCGTCAAAGTGGAACCCAACTGGCGCAACCGCGAGAACAAGCTCCGCGCTTTCGGCTACATCGAATAAGGTGCCCCGCCCGTTCACCCGCCGCGAGTATCGAAAAAAATTCGTAACTTTGCACCTTTACCGCCACAACTATTGATATGGGACAAATGATAGCCATCGTAGGGCGCCCCAATGTGGGCAAATCGACCCTATTTAACCGCCTGACACAAACGCGCACCGCCATTGTCGACCCGACAGCCGGCACTACGCGCGACCGCCAGTACGGACGCGTCGACTGGAACGGCAAGGAGTTCTCAATCGTCGACACCGGCGGCTGGGTGGTCAATTCCGAAGACATCTTCGAGGGCGAGATTAACAAGCAGGTCGAACTCGCTATCGAGCAGGCCGACGAAATACTCTTCGTGGTCGACTCCATGAACGGTGTCACCGACCTCGACGACCATGTAGCCGAGATTCTGCGCAAGAGCCGAAAGCCGGTGCTCCTCGTCGCCAACAAGGTCGACTCCAACGAGTGGCTCTACAACACCGCCGAGTTCTACTCGCTCGGCCTGGGCGACCCTTATCCCGTATCGGCCACCAACGGCTTCGGCACCGGCGATCTGCTCGACGCCGTTGTCGAGAAACTCCCCGAAGCTGAGCCCGATACCACCGTCGACGACATACCCAAGTTTGCTATCGTAGGACGCCCCAACGCCGGAAAGTCTTCGATAATCAACGCATTCATAGGTCAGGACCGACATATCGTCACTGACATCGCCGGCACCACGCGCGACAGCATCTACACCCGCTACAACAAGTTTGGCTTCGACTTCTACCTGGTCGACACCGCCGGCATCCGCAAGAAGAACAAGGTAAACGAGGATATTGAGTATTACTCCGTAATCCGCTCGATACGCGCTATCGAGGCATCGGACGTATGCATCCTCATGATTGACGCCACGCGAGGCATCGAGGCTCAGGACGTGAGCATCTTCTCGCTCATACAAAAGAACAAGAAAGGACTCGTGGTGTGCGTCAACAAGTGGGACCTCGTCGAGGACAAGTCCAACTCCGCCATACGCCACTTCGAGGAGGCTATACGCGCACGTTTCGCCCCCTTTACCGATTTCCCCATAATCTTTGCGTCGGCACTCACCAAGCAGCGCATCTACAAGGTCATCGAGACTGCCGTCGAGGTCTACACCAACCGCAAGCGCGTGGTGCCCACCTCGCAGCTCAACACCGTAATGCTCGACGTCATCTCAGCCTATCCCCCTCCCGCCAACAAGGGCAAAGTCATCAAAATCAAGTATGTGACGATGCTCAAAAACTCACCCGTGCCCACGTTTATCTTCTTCTGCAACCTGCCCCAGTGGGTCAAGGAACCTTATCGTCGCTATCTCGAAAACAAGATACGCGAGCACTGGGACTACACCGGCACCCCGATAAACATTTACATGCGCGAGAAATAAGCCACTATGTCAGCAGCCACCGTCAAAGTAAAGGTCATCAACGGCTCGGGCTTCGACCTCCCCGCTTACGCCACACCGGCTTCCGCCGGAATGGACGTGCGCGCCGCCGTAGCCGAGGCCGTGACGCTCCCGCCACTCGGACGCGCACTCATCCCCACCGGCCTGCGCATTGCGCTCCCTGAGGGCTATGAGTGTCAGATACGCCCGCGCAGCGGCCTCGCCCTGCGCAGCGGCATCACAATCCTCAATTCGCCCGGCACCATCGACGCCGACTACCGCGGAGAGATTTCCATCATCATGATTAATCTCAGCTCAGAGCCGTTTACCGTCAATCCCGGCGAGCGCATCGCCCAGATGGTGGTAGCACCGGTGACACAGGCCGTGTGGGAGCCGTGTGCCGAGCTCGATGACACCGACCGCGGCGCCGGAGGCTTCGGCCACACCGGCGTCAAGTAATCCACTCACCTCAATCCTATTATAAACCTCTCCCAGCCCACGAGGCAAGGCATGGTCTCGTATTCCGGCGTG
>CAMWXJ010000035.1 GCA_947178215.1 uncultured Porphyromonadaceae bacterium | reverse complement strand
TCACGTTTATCTTTGTCGGCGACCTCGACATCAACACCATGCGCGGCCTCGTGGAGCAATATATCGCTTCGCTCCCCTCCGACCCCGCCAATTCCACCGCCGAGCGTCCCCTACGCGATAATCCCGCGCTCGACATCAAGCCCGGCACGTCGACCCACATCGAGACAATGAACATGAAGAGCCCGCAGACCTACGCCTTTGTGATGCAGTGGGCCGACATACCTTTCAGCATGCGCAACAGCCAGCTCGCCTCCATAGCCGGCCAGATACTGTCGAGCCGCCTCATCGACACCGTGCGCGAAAAGGAGGGAGCAGTCTACTCTATCTGGGCCACAGGCTCGCTCGACCGTATCGGCACCCAGAACGCGTCGCTTATGACTCAGTTCCCGATGAAGCCGCAGATGCGCGACAAGGTGCTCGGCATCATCTCGGAGCAGATAGCCGCCATGAGCCGCGAGGTCGACGGCGCCGAGCTTGCTAAGGCCAAGGAGTATATGACCAAGCAATATACCGCCGCACGCGAGGAAAACGGCGAATGGATCAGGCAGATGGCCGGCACCGCTCTCGACGGTATCGACTGCATCAACGGCAACATCGAAAGTCTCAACGCAATCACAGCAGCCGACGTGGCCGCCTTTGTCAAGGCCATGACCGACCAGGGCAACTACCGCGTCGTGATTCTCGAACCCGAACAGTAACCACACCACTAACGATGAAAAGAAACGCACTGTTTACAACCATTGCGGCCGCAGCTCTGATGCTTCCGGCATCGGTGTCGGCCCGTAGCGTCAAAGTGATGCAATACAACATCTGGCAGGAGGGCACCGTGGTGCCCGGCGGCTTCGAGGCGATAGCCGACGAGATAGCCCGCCAGTCGCCCGACATAGTGATGCTGAGCGAGGTACGCAACTACCACAACACCCGCTTCTGCGACCGCATCGTCGCCGCTTTGGCCGAACGCGGACTCACCTACCACTCGTTCCGCAGCGACGACACCGGACTGCTGAGCCGCACGGCCATTACCGACTCCGTGACGATATATCCGCTCGGCGACGACCACGGCTCATGCTACAAGCTGATAACTGAAATCGACGGACACCGCACAGCAGCATATACCTGTCATCTCGACTATCTCAACGACACCTATTACGAGCCGCGCGGCTACGACGGCAACGAATGGAAGCCCATGGAGCCGCTGACTGACGTGGCCGAGATAACACGCCGCAACCTGCTCAGCCTACGCGACGAGGCGGCGCGCGCCATAGTGGCCGATGTAGCAAAGGAGCGCGAACTCGGCTCGCTGGTGTTTCTCGGAGGTGACCTCAACGAGCCGTCGGGAACCGACTGGTGCGAGGCCACAAAGGATATGGCCGACCACCACGGAGTAGTGATTGACTGGCCCACCCTGCGCATCCTCGCCGACGGCGGACTTGTCGACACCTACCGCGTCATCTTCCCCGACCCCGTAGCTTACCCCGGCTACACTTATCCGTGCAGCAACCCCGATGTCGACGTAAAGAAACTGTCGTGGGCACCGACAGCCGACGAGCGCGACCGCATCGACTATGTGTTCTATGTGCCCGACGACGCGCTCACTCTCGAAAGCGTGCGCATCGTAGGACCGCAAGACGACATAATCCGCTCACAGCGCGTAACCACCGAATGGGGACGCCGCGACATCACGCCTCCCCTCGGTCTCTGGCCTACCGACCACCGCGCTGTGGTTGCCACATTCGACCTCCGCTGAGCCATAACGCCCTCCTCGGGCAGTGCAATGCACACACACATCAAGACCCCGTGATTGCTTATCGCAGTCACGGGGTCTTGTCATACTTTTATTTAATGTAGTAGGACAGTCAGGCAAGCCCGAGAGTGGCACGCAGACGGGCTACCGCCGCGTCAGTGTCGGTCTCGGCAGTCAGACACTTGACAAACAGCGAGCCGATGATAGCACCCGACGAGCTGCCCCACGCCTGCTTGAGAGTCGAGGGATTGGAAATGCCAAAGCCGATAAGGCGCGGGTGGTGAAGCCCGAGCGCATCCACGCGCCGGAAGTAATCGAGCTGTCGGCTGTCGAAGCTGTCGCGGGTGCCGGTGGTGGCTGCTGCCGACACCATGTAGATGAATCCGTCGCACATACTGTCGATGCGGCGTATGCGCTCGTCGCTCGTCTCGGGAGTGATGAGCATGATTACCGGAAGGTCATACTGCTCGCAAAGGGGGCGGAAATCGCGCATATACTCGTCAAACGGCAGATCGGGGATGATGAGGGCGTCGATGCCCGCCTCACGACAACTCCTGAACAGCCGCTCTATGCCATACTGCATCATGGGATTGAGATAGCCCATGAGCACAAAGGGAATACCCGTAACGTCGCGGCGAGCCTCGGCCACCTGGGCGAGAAGCAGTTTGAGCGTCATGCCGTTGCGCAGCGCCACAGTCGAACTCTGCTGAATCACGGGGCCGTCGGCCATAGGGTCGGAAAACGGCACACCAATCTCTATCATGTCGACTCCGCCTGCTGCAAGTGAACGTATAACCGGCACGGTCGAGTCGAGCTCCGGGAAGCCGGCGGTAAAGAATACTGATAATATGTCGCGCCGCTTGGCGGCGAAGAGTCTGTCAATACGGTTGTTCATATCTGTGAAAATGTGTTTAGATTGTTAAGGAACGAGGCTATAAGCTCGGGCGACTTGACGCCGGGCGACGACTCGAAGCGACTGTTGAGGTCCATGCCGACGAGCTGCGGGTGAGCTATCGACGCAATGGCCGGGGCGTCATCGGGGCCTATCCCTCCACCGAGCATAAACGGCGCCGCAAAGGTATGGCCGGCAATAAGCGACCAGTCAAATTTCAGGCCTGTGCCACCGTGTGCCGCACTCTTGCGGTCGAGCACGAAGCGGTCGACGCATCCGCCGTAAGAATCCAGCCGGGCAATATCCGCCGCGGTGGCTATTCCGGCCGCTTTCCATATCTCGAAGCCGTGGCCACGGAGTGCGCGGCACATTTCGGGAGGTTCGGTGCCGTGGAGTTGTACAGCATGAAGCCTCATGCGCGCGGCGCACTCCACTATCTTTTCCGGAGCGGCATCGACAAACACCCCTACCCTGCACACGCCGGCGACTGTCACTATCGCCGCCGCGTCACAGTCACCTGCATAGCGCGGCGAGCCCGGATGAAAAATAAGCCCCGCGTAGTCTACGCCGAGGGCGGCTATCTCCGACATATTATAGGCATCAGTCATGCCGCACACCTTAATTTCCAACGTGTTGCTCATAGCCTACCTTCGACAAAAAGTCGCAACGCCTCGCCGGGATTGGAGTGGCGCATGAATGTCTCGCCAATGAGAAAGCCGCTGAAACCGCAGTCGCGCAGGCGACGCACCTCATCAATGGAGGTAAGTCCGCTTTCGGCTATCTTGACGGCGGTTGTCGGCAGTTCACGCGCCACAGTCGCTGCAAGCATCGGGTCGGTGTGGAAAGTAGTCAGATCGCGGTTGTTTACCCCCACGACATCCACCTCAGGGCAATAGCGGTCGAGCTCGGCTGCATTGTGGAACTCCAAGAGCACTTCAAGACCGAGGGAGTGGGCGTAGCGGGTCAACTCCTCCACCTCGCGCCCCGACAGCACGGCGGCGATAAGCAGCACGGCGTCGGCGCCGCAGGCGCGCGCTTCGGCAATCTGTCGGCGCGACACCACGAAGTCCTTGCGCAGCAACGGAAGCGATGTGGAGCCGCGGGCCACCATGAGGTCGCTCAGCGCGCCACCGAAAAACATGGTGTCGGTAAGCACCGAACAGGCGGCAGCTCCTCCGCTCTGATAGGCGCGTACCACCTCCGACACTTCGGCAAGCGGATGAATCTCCCCTTTCGAGGGGGAACGGCGCTTGAACTCGGCTATGATGCCGGTGGGGCTGTCGACAATCGACTGACGGAGCGACACGGGAGTGTAGGATGTCGTGATATTGACCTCACGGCCGAGCAGTGAGTCGGCGGCTTCGATTTCACGGCGTTTGTTGGCTACGATTCTGTCAAGAATATTGCTCATGGCGCATCAGCTGTTGAGTTCTACAAACTTTCGGAAAGCTTCGGCGGCGCGGCCAGAACGGATGCTCTCGCGGGCCTCAGCCACTGCGTCGGCGAGCGACACCTCCGGTTCAAGGGTGCGTATTGCAAACGCCGCGTTGGCCACGACACAGTTTTCCTGAGCCGGTGTGGCGACACCACCGAGCACAGCATCAAACACTGCCGCGGCCTCGGCCACACTGTCGCCACCCGACAGCTCGTCGGGGCGAGCCTCGGACAACCCGAGCTCGGCGGCCGAGTAGAGGCGGTCGCCATCGGGGCCGGTAGTCATGAACGGCGCTGTGAGCGAGATTTCGTCGTAGCCGTCAAGCGAGTGCACTATCGTGCAGTTGATTCCCTCGCTTTGTGCGATATAATTGTACAGGCGCATCAGCTTCAAGTCATATACGCCGAGAAGCTGAAAGCGCGGTATCATGGGATTGACGAGCGGGCCGAGCATGTTGAAGAAATTACGCACGGCAAGGGCCTTGCGTACAGGAGCCACGCTTTTCAGGGCAGGGCTGAAAAACGGCGCATGGAGATACGCTACTCCACTCTCGTCGAGCGAGCGGCGCAATATCGACATGTCGGAGCTGAATTTCACACCGTGGTGTTCGAGCACGTTGCTGGCACCCGACACCGATGTCGCGCCATAGTTGCCGTGCTTCACCACCTTGCGGCCCGTGCCGGCAACCACGAAGCAGGTAGCTGTGGATATGTTGAATGTGTTTTTGCCGTCGCCGCCGGTGCCTACGATGTCGATGCAGCGGTCGACGCCGAGCTCAACGGGAAGGCGGCGTTCGAGCAGCGCGTCGCGGAAGCCGGCCAGCTCGTCGACTGTGATGCTGCGCATCAGAAACACGGTCATGAAAGCCGCGAGCTGAGCATCATTGTAGCGGCCGTCGGCTATGTTGAGTAGCACCTCACGAGCCTCTTCACGGCCGAGATTGCGGTGCTCAAACATCTTATAGAGAATCTTTTTCATCGTTGGTTACGGTTGTTGAGGAGCGAATCAGTGATTAATCCAGTTTTCGATTATCTTCATTCCCTCGGGGGTGAGTATCGACTCGGGATGAAACTGCACCCCGCGCACGTCGTAGTTGCGGTGACGCAGTGCCATTATCTCGCCGTCGGGACTCACGGCGGTAACCTGCAAGGCGTGGGGCAGCATCTCGTCGTCGACTACCCAGGAGTGGTAGCGCCCTACTCTGATTTCGTGAGGAAGGCCGTCGAAGATATAGTCGTCGATGACTATGCGGGCCGGGGTCTGAACTCCGTGGTACACGTCGGACAAGTTTCGGAGGCGTCCGCCAAACCGCTCGGCGATAGCCTGGTGACCGAGACACACTCCGAGTATAGGCTTCTCGGTGGCATAGCGTTCGAGCAGCTGCGGCAGCAGCCCGGCTTCGGAGGGGATGCCCGGTCCTGGAGATATTATGATTTTGTCGTAGGCGTCTATTTCGTCGAGGTCTATGCGGTCGTTGCGCCGCACGTCGGGGTCCACTCCGAGCTGACGCACAGCATGGGCGAGATTATATGTGAATGAGTCGTAATTGTCAAATATGAGTAGTCGCATGGCGTTGTAGGGTTTTACCGGTGAGTTATTAGCGTCCGAACTGTGTGGCATACGTTATGGCTTTGGCGAGGGCGCCGAGCTTGTTGCGTGTCTCTTGAAGCTCGTTTTCGGGGCAGGAACGCGCCACGATTCCGGCGCCGGCCTGCGAGTAGAGTCGCTTGCCGTAGCTGAGAAAGCTGCGTATGGTAATAGCTTGGTTGATGTCGCCGTTGAAGCCGAGGTAGCCTATGCAGCCGCCGTAGAGCTTACGGCTGTGGGGCTCGATTTCGTCGATTATCTGCATGGCGCGCACCTTGGGCGCTCCGCTCAGAGTGCCGGCCGGAAACGTGTCGGCAAACAGGCGGTAGGGGTTCACGCCGTCGGGCAGTTCACACTTCACGCGCGACACCATGTGTATCACATGACTGTAAAACTGTATCTCTTTCAGGAAATCGATGCTCACGCGCCCTCCGCTGCGGCTGAGATCGTTGCGAGCCAGGTCGACAAGCATTATATGCTCGGCATTCTCTTTTTCGTCGGTGAGCAACGCCTCGGCCAGACGGCGATCCTCGGCGTCGTCGCCGGTGCGCCTGAACGTACCTGCTATCGGGTCGATAAAGGCGGTGCGGCCTGTGATGCGAAGATGTGTCTCGGGCGATGAGCCAAACACCTTGAAGGTGCCGAAATCGAAGAAAAACAGGTATGGTGACGGATTGATGCAGCGCAAAGCGCGGTACACGTTAAACTCGTCGCCGCGGAAACCCTGCGAGAAGCGGCGCGACGGC
This sequence comes from uncultured Porphyromonadaceae bacterium, assembly GCA_947178215.1. Classification (GTDB taxonomy): domain Bacteria; phylum Bacteroidota; class Bacteroidia; order Bacteroidales; family Muribaculaceae; genus Paramuribaculum. The sequence continues at coordinate 12,843 of CAMWXJ010000035.1, read as the reverse complement.
ACTATCTGAAACACGTCGCCGCGATGCGACGCTGCGATGCAGCGCTCTACGGCCTTGATGAACCCGTCGTCGGTCATGCTCGACTCGATGTCGTCGAGGGCGGCAAAAGGGTACTGCGCCACATTGCCGCCCAATATGCCGATGATGCGGTCGATGCTCTCCTCCGAACCCTCCGGACAGTTTTCCACCACCGTCATCTCATTCTTGTAGTGGTTGATTATGATGAGATAGCGGTAAAGTATATAGTTGATGTCGGGAATGTCGGCAAATTGCTCTTCGGGCTTGGTGATGTCGACACCCTCCTCGAAGTAGCGCACGGCATCGTAGGCAGTGTAGCCGAGCAGTCCGTCGGGCAGCGACGGGTCAGCCCCCTCGATGTCGAAGCCGCGCATAAAAGCGGTGAGTTCGTCGACCACGTCGACTCCGGCTGAAATCTGTTTCTCGACAGGTGCTTCGCCCGGCAACTCGACGATTACGCGGTCGCCCGCTACCTTGAAGCCGCCTATCGGGTTGACGCCGACAAAGCTCTCGGCGTTATGGCGGGTGTGGTAGTCGGAGCTTTCCAGGAGGGTCGACTGCGGATAGAGGTCGCGGATTTTGAGGTAGATGCCGACGGGTGTTTCAAGATCGGCGGTCATGGTGCGCTTATACTGTATTATTCGTGTCATGATATATTCCTGGGTTATTGGCAGTTTGAGTTAAGATAGGTGTGGAGGTCCTTGTCGCCGCGGCCCGACACGTTTACCACCACTGTGGCGTCGGGGGCAAACTTCACGCGGTCGAGCACGGCGAGGGCGTGAGCGCTTTCGAGCGCGGGTATGATGCCCTCGCGGCGAGTGATGGTCATGGCGGCCGAGAGAGCCTCGCTGTCGGTGACCGCAATCACTTCCGTGCGTCCCGACTCATGCAGCCATGCGTGGAGCGGCCCGATGCCGGGATAGTCGAGACCTGCCGAAATCGAGTAAGGCTCTACAATCTGGCCGTCGGCGGTCTGCATCACCAGAGTACGCGAGCCGTGGATGATACCCTCGCGTCCCGCATGTATCGTGGCGGCGGTCATGTCGGTGTCGACACCTTTGCCCGCGGCCTCGGCAGCGATAAGCCTCACCGAGGGTTCGTTGATGAAATGATAGAATGCACCCGCAGCATTGCTACCGCCGCCCACGCAGGCTATCACGCAGTCGGGCAGTTCATTGCCTGTGTGCCGAAGGAGCTGTTCGCGCATCTCGCGGCTTATTACCGACTGGAAGTGGGCCACCATTTCAGGATAAGGGTGCGGCCCCACCGTGCTGCCTATGATATAGAAACTGTCGGGGTTGTTGCACCAGTCACGAATAGCCTCGTTGGTGGCGTCTTTGAGCGTGCGGTTGCCCGAGTAGACCGGCTCGACGCGTGCGCCGAGCATCTTCATGCGCTGCACATTGGGCTGCTGCCGCTCCACATCGAGCGCGCCCATATACACCACACATTCAAGCCCCAGGAGTGCGCACACGGTAGCGGTTGCCACGCCATGCTGCCCTGCGCCTGTCTCGGCTATTATGCGATGCTTGCCCATGCGCCTTGCAAGCAGAGCCGAGCCTATTGCATTGTTAATCTTGTGGGCGCCGGTGTGGTTGAGATCCTCGCGTTTAAGGTAGATATTGGTGCCGTAGAGTTCGCTCAGATTGTCGGCGCGGAAGAGCGGCGAGGGGCGTCCGACATAGTCGCGCATAAGGCGGTCAAACTCCGCGTTAAACTCCGGGTCGGCGGCATAGCTGTAAAACGCTTCGCGCAGACGCTTGATGTTGCCGTGAAGCACTTCGGGGATATAGGCGCCGCCGAAATGTCCGTAGAAGCCGCGCTCGTCGACGGGCAGGATTGACTTGAACAGGGTCATAGTCGTGTTAAGATGATGTTTGGTGAGGATTATCGGATGGGATTTCAAAAACAGTGCAGCCATCGGTTGTCTACCGATGGCTGCGCCGCGAATGGAGGTTATTCTGTATCTGTGTCGCTACTGCATGATTGATTGCCATCGATAGGTTCTACCGATGCGCCACCAATTATTGTTCATGCTGAGAGTTGCGTTCATTGTGACTTGTGAATTTTATATCGCGCAAACCGAATAGTTATCGGTTCACGCCGCAAAATTATATCATTCTATCATTACAGACAAACTTTTTCCCACTTTTTTTCACATTTTCTCCCGTAAGATCTGGAATTTCATGAAACCTCTGATATTATCAGTCCTATACGCCATACATACACCGTATAATTATCATTTATATTTGATTCAGTAGTGTTTAGTGAATTTTACAATATATTCTATTTGTTAATTTATGCTAAAATGGGGGGGGGTAGTTAATAAATGTTTATAAACTTACATAAAAATATAGTTAAATTTGCGCCATTGTTTAGCAATAATAACAATAATTAAGCAAAGATAATAAAATCTGATTCCATGACTGACTAATGCGTCGCGCTCAGTCAACATATAAGCGTAACTGATATATTTTTGACAGCGCGTCTGTATTGAAGTGAATAGCACCTCTTCGGTATACTGCTCCAGAAATGCGACAGCTCACTCGGTCATACGACAACAGCCTATATTATTCTGAGCTTTACCCAATCATAATCAATATTAATCTTATGCCAAAACAGTTAGCAAAAGTAATGCTGGCATGCCTCCTGACAGCCGGAGGCGGCTATCATGTAGCCTATGCGCAGCAAAGCACAGGCACATCAGTTGCAGTTGGAACCTGTACTGGAACAGTAACTGATGACACCGGCGAGCCGGTTATCGGTGCTTCCGTGATTGTTCTGGGTGCTTCCAAGGGAGTTGCCACAAACATCGACGGAAATTTCACTCTCACCAATGTTACAAAGGGTGCCAAGTTAAAAATCTCCAGCATCGGCTTCCAGCCCGTAGAAGTTACATGGAACGGCGAACCTCTTAACATTGTATTATCCGAAGACGGCAATCTCCTTGATGAAGTAGTAGTGGTGGGCTATGGCGTGCAGAAAAAAGTCAACCTCACCGGCGCCGTAGCAACAGTAGGCGGCGAAGTGCTTCAGGACCGACCCATTACCAACATAGGTCAGGGACTTCAAGGTAAGATCGGCAACCTCATCATATCACCCACAAGCGGTGGTGCACCCGGTTCGACATCCAGCTTCAATGTTCGCGGTACCACATCTCTCAACGGCGGCTCGCCTCTTGTGCTTGTCGACAACGTACAGATGGACGCCAACCTTGTCAACCCCGACGACATCGAGAGCATAACAGTACTGAAAGATGCCGCTTCTGCCGCCATTTACGGCGCGCGTGCCGCATACGGCGTAATCCTCATTACCACGAAGAAGGGTAAAGCCTCAGATAAACCGAAAATTTCATTTGGAGCATCGGGATACTGGGCAAAGGCCGCTATGGAATTTCACAAGGTCAACTCGCTCGACTACATCAACATGATCGACGAGGCTAACCGCAACGACGGCCAAGGCAACTACATCACTTCCGTACAGCGCCAGCATGTCGAGGACTATTTCTACGGACGCCCCGACAGCAACGGCAACGTGTGGCCCGTGTACATTGACCCCACCTCATCCAACTACGACCAGGGCAAATATATGTATTGCGGCAACACCGACTGGTGGGACGCTCTTTACAAGACGTCGTTCAACCAGATGTACAACATGAACATATCCGGCGGTTCAGGCAAATCGACCTACTACGCATCAGTGGCAATGGTCGACCAGGGTACCAACCGTGTCGGTGCCGATGAAAAATATCAGCGCTACAACGCAAGCCTCAACATTGACTCCCAGATTGCTTCATGGCTCAAAGTAGGCATGAAGATGAGCAATGCCTACCAGACAGAAAAGCACCCCACCGGCTCAGGCAACTCCGGCGTGTCGCAGATGACCGGTATGTTCAAAGGCGACCTTAGCCCGATTATGCCCGTATATCACCCCGACGGAAACTTCGCCGGCCAGGGCAGCTTCACCAACCCTGTGGCCGTAGCGGCTCTTGGCGGCACCTCACGCTACCGCTCCAACGACCTCTGGATTTCGGGACTCGCTCAGATAACCCCCATGAAAGGACTGTTTATCCAGGCCGACTACACCTGGAACGTATACAGCTACAACTCAAAGATACATCAGCAGAAATTCATGGAGTACGGTATAGACGGCCGCGAAATCGACTACTATCCCTGGACAAGCCGCCCCACCTATAACCAGCAAAACAACTCCAACGACTACTATCAGGCATTCAACGCATTCGCTCAATACGACTGGACTCTTGGCGGAAGCCACAACTTCCGTGTAATGACCGGCTACAACCAGGAGAAGAAAGTGTCGGGCTCATTCTACGGCTATCGTCCCAACATCCTCACCAACGATTCATACATGCTCCAGTATGCCACCGGTGACCCCTCAGTCAGCTCATCGGCCACACAGTGGTCAATCAACAGCTGGTTCGGACGTATCAACTATGACTTCGAAGGCAAATACCTCCTTGAACTCGTAGCCCGTTACGACGGCTCGTCAAAATTCCCCAAAGGACGCAAAAACCGCTACGGCTTCTTCCCCTCAGGCTCTATCGGCTGGCGCATATCTCAGGAAAACTTCTGGGAATCGATGCGCGGCTGGTGGAACAACATGAAGATACGCGCCTCTTATGGCCGTCTCGGCAACCAGGCCGTAAACTCCAACTTCCCCTATCTCGCCAACTACTCGTACACCTCGCAAGTGGGAATGATTCTCGGAGGCACACGTCCTGTGGGCGTAACGGCTCCCGGACTTGTCAGCGCTACACTGACATGGGAAAAAGTTGACCAGCTTGACCTCGGTTTTGACGCTTCGTTCCTCAACAACCGTCTTGCAGTAGAATTTGACTGGTACCAGCGCGACACCAAAGGCATGCTCACCACCGGCGAGCCCTTGCCCGCAGTACTCGGCACAAGCGTACCTAACGAAAACGCCGCCGACCTCCGCACCACCGGCTGGGAACTCTCTGTGGCGTGGAACGACCACATCTCTTCCATAGGCCTCAGCTATTATGTAAAAGCCAACCTCGCCGACTATCAGGCAAAGATAACAAAATTCGACAATCCCCAGGGACTCCTCAGCCAGTACTATGTAGGACGCAAAATCAACGAAATCTGGGGCTATGAATCAAACGGCCTTTTCCAGAGCCAGGAAGAAATCGACGCAGCTCCGAGTCAGGCTGCTATCTGGGGAGGCGTATGGGAACCCGGCATGGTACGCTACGAAGACCTTGACGGCAACGGCGTCATTGACTACGGCACAAACACTCTTGACAACCATGGCGACCGCCGCATTATAGGCAACTCCACTCCCCGCTACACATTCGGCATCACCGTGGGCGCAGAATGGAAGGGATTTGACTTCGATATGTTCTGGCAAGGAACCGGCAAACGCGATTACTGGACTTCAAGCGAGCAGTTCTTCCCGTTCAGCGACCAGTGGAACACACCTCAGAGTCACACGGCAGGCAACTTCTGGAGCGAGGATAACCCCAACGCCTACTTCCCCAAACTGTCGCTCGGCAAACTCAACTCGGCTAACCGTCAGGCTTCGACACGCTATCTCCAGAACGCAGCTTACGGACGCCTGAAAAGCCTCATGATTGGCTACACCATCCCCCGCAACTTAATCGGACGCTTCGGCATCGAACGCCTTCGCGTGTACCTTCAGGGTGAAAACCTCCTCACCATTACTCCTATGGAAAAGTGGGCCGACCCCGAAATCCTCGGCAACATGACCTATCCTCTTCAGAAGAAATACTCGATTGGTCTGAATCTCACCCTCTAAATCTTAACTCAAACATAATATCCCTATGAAACTAAAATACATAGCCACAGCAGCCCTGGCTTGTGTAGGATTACTGCAATCGTGCAGCTACACTGACCTCGACCCGCTTGAAGGTTTCACCGACCAGACTTACTGGAAGACAGCCACCGACCTCGAGCTTTACTGCAACTACCTTCTCACCGCTCTCCCCGGAGCATCGTCCACCGGCGACTCCGAGAGCGACGACATGGTGACCCAATCACAGAGCAGCTACCTGTTCAACTACATGACGGTCAACAACGCATCAGGCTGGGACTGGTCATACATCCGCAACTGCAACTACTTCATGACACACTACAACACCGCAGAGTGTTCCGAAGATGTCAAGAACAGATATGTCGCAGAGGTGCGCTTCATGAGATCGCTCGACTACTTCGACAAAATCAAACGCTTCGGCGATGTACCCTGGTATGACGAAGACCTCCAGACAAACTCCTACGAGCAGCTCTACAAGCCCCGTGATCCCCGCAACTACGTTCTCAATAAAATAATTGAGGACCTCCAGTTCGCAATCACATGGCTCCCTGAGAAGAGCTGGGGCACATTCGGCGAACGTCCCCACAAGGATGCCGCCCGACAGCAGCTCGCACGAGTAGCCCTGCACTACGGCACATACATGAAGTATCACAACGAGGCAGAAAACAACGGCTGGGATGCCAACAGCCTTCTCGCTCTCGCACGTGATATGTCGGCCGCCGTAATGAACAGCTCTGCCGCTTACAGCATCGTAAAAGGCGATGTGCCCGACAACGCATTCACAGGCACAGAAGTAACATCAAGCTATACCGACGCTTCCGGCAACATCGTAGAGGTCGTCGACCAGATTTATCCCCGTCCCTACGGTAACCAGTTCATTCAGCCCAACATCTCCAACAACAGAGAATGTGTCATGGGACGCTACTATGACCGCGACCAGGAAATCTACTCCGAAATCGGACGTCAGGAAGGTGGCAACGGATTGGGTTACAGCTACGACTTCGCTGAAAGCTACCTCATGGCCGACGGCACACCCATTCACAACCAGGGTTCCGGCTACCAGGGCGACGCCAACTACGAGACAATGATGGCAGGCCGCGACCCGCGCATGCTCCAGACCATTGTCAACAACCACCAGTGCAACTACCTCATGCTCGACGGCTCAACCTCAGCCTACTCGTTCCTCTTCCGAGTACAGAACACCGCAGGCGTTACAGGCTTCCCGAGCTCCAAGTTCCATAGCTCTGACATAACCCAGCAGAACGCAAGAAACACCAACTTCAACTGGTTCATCTACCGCTATGCTGAAGCACTCCTCATCAACGCGGAGGCGCACGCCGAACTCGGCACATGCACACAGGCTGTCCTCGACGAAACAATCAACAAGCTCCGTGACCGTGTCGACATGGCTCATCTTACCGTGAATCCCGTGGTAGACGCAAAACCGGTAGACTACGGCTACACTGTCGCACCCCTCCTTTATGAGATCCGTCGCGAACGCCGCGTCGAGCTCGCTCACGAAGGATTCCGCATGGACGACCTCAAACGCTGGAACGCGATGAAACTGCTGTCGAACCCGCTCACCTATCTCGGCATACGCATAACAAACGAAATGAGCACACTCTTTGCCGAGCGCACAGGCCAGAGCTCATTTGACTTCGGACAGACAGTAACATATCAGGGCGCCACTTACCTTTCGCCCTACAACCTTGGCATTGACTCCGAATCCAACGGACGTGCATGGTCGGCCAACGACAAGCGCTTCCTCTATCCCATTCCTCTCGACCAGATAGAGCTCAATCCTGCACTCACACAAAATCCGGGCTGGTAATTGATAGGTTAAAATAACCAACACCGCTAACCAAATGGAGGCTGCACCGCAATTAACGTTACGGTGCAGCCTTTGCTTATTTCAGTGTCGAGGGCCGAATATGTGGGAAAGGGCGCATTGCAGGCGCTCGCCGGGATACTGGTAGTGGTTGCCGGGCACAAGCTCGAATGTGACGTCGACGCCATGGGCCGACAAGTAGTCGACAATCGCCTCCGTATCGGCCTGCACCGTCCTGAACTGCGGCACAGGCGACTGCACCTCCTTGTTGCCGAGCAGGAAATATGCTTTTCCCGGCTTCCGAGGCACGGAGCGCGACTTCACCCAGTCGACAAATCCGTCGTACCAGAACGATCCCGACAGCGATATAATGTTGGCAAACAGGTCACATTCAAGCCACTGCCACAGGGCAAACAATCCCGACAGCGAGACCCCCAGCAGTGTCCTCTCGGCATCGGCCGCTATGCCCAGGCGCTGCTCCACTTCCGGCATAAGAGTTTTTTCAAGCAGCGTACGGAACCGCGACGCCTCGCCGGCAAAGTCGGGACTCCCGGCCGGCACACCGACGGCCCTCCACGGCGTGAGGTCGTTGTCCCAGTCGATGCGGGTTATCACTGCCAGACTGACGCCATACCGTTCGGCGGCATCGTAAATCCAGTCGGCATCGATGTCAAACGGATACAGCAGATAACATATCTTATCCGGGCTCTTGGCCCGTGCCACGACGTTGAGATTATCTATTTTCAGTGTAAGCATTTTCATTATTCCGGGCAATTCTTTGAATACTAATCCACGGTATAACGAGCGGGCGCCGTCGGTTGTTTCGAGATATGTTTTTTTGAAAGAGACACCATTAGGCCCGATATCATGGTTCTTTCGACAACGCATTTGGCGGCGATGATTGATACGATGATGTTTGTTGCCTGATTGGAGCATACAGCTTGCCCGTATCAACAATAATCACTATCTTTGTAATTGATAATATTTAATCAGTATTTGAGCCAATATGGATGATTCAGATAATATGTTGTCAGTATTAGATGGATTCACATTGCCTGATGCAGACGATGTGGCCCGCAAGATGGCGGATGATTTCCGCAAGCGGCGTGTGGAGCGTGGCTTGACACGGGAGGCTGTGGCCGGTAAATCGGGCGTGGCTCTCGCCAACATAACACGCTTCGAGCAGAAAGGACTCATATCTCTGAAGAATCTGATTCTTCTTGCTATCTCAATGGACTATCAGCATGAAGTGCGCGACATTTTCGCCGCTCCCAAATATTCCACCATGGAGGAACTCTCGCAGATACGCAAGAATGCCGGCAAGAAGAAGGCATACAACCGTAAACCCCGCACCGATGAAGAAGATTGATCGACTTTCCGTGAAATACCACGACCGCAATGTCGGCACGATGTCGCTTACACCCGACAACCGTCTGTGTGTATTTGAATATGACAGGGAGTGGCTTGCCGACGGTTTCAGTATCTCCCCGCTGGAGTTGCCGTTGAAACCGGGTATGTTCATAGCCAAGCCGACACCGTTCAACGGTGATTTCGGTATTTTTGAGGACAGCCTCCCGGATGGTTACGGACGCTATCTGCTCCATAAGGCTCTGCTACGCGAAGGCATAAACGATACCGACCTGTCGGCACTCGACAGACTGAGCATTGTAGGCAGCAGTGGCATGGGCGCGCTGACATACTCGCCTGTCTCGGATATTGTGACAGGCGAAGAGACCGACGATTTCGATATGCTCCAGCAAAAGGCGTTGGAGGTGCTTCGCGAACGACAGGACGATGACGCCGAACTCCTGCTTTTCAACAGCGGCAACAGCGGCGGTGCAAGGCCGAAAGCGGTGTTTTCGGATAGTGACGGTCACTGGCTTGTCAAGTTCCGACACACATACGACCCCAAGAATATCGGTGAGCACGAATATAGCTACAACGAGACCGCAAGAAAGTGTGGGATAACGGTTCCTGATTTTAAATTGGTCAATGGCAAATACTTTGCCTCACGCCGTTTTGACCTGACGCAATCCGGAGAAAGGCTGCACACAGCCACCGCCGGAGGACTGCTTTGCATATCTCTCGGCAATCCGATTCTTGATTACAGCAATCTGCTTGCGCTTACAGGTTTTCTGACACAGAATCCGAAGGATGTCGAGGAGATGTTCCGGCGCATGGTGTTTAATTATCTTACCGACAACAAGGATGACCACTGCAAGAATTTCAGTTTCATCGTTCGCCGAGACTCTTCGGGGAAATGGCGATGGCACATTGCCCCGGCATACGACCTTACACTATGCACGGAAGGCTACAACGGCGAACACGCCACATCGGTCAACGGCACAGGGTATCCGACAATATCGGATTTCATAGCCGTCGGCACAAAGATAAAACTGCCTGAATCAGTATGCCGCAGGATAGTAGAAGAGGTGGCTGACAACTGCGGCAATCTGCTCAGGTATAAACTCAAATAGTATCAGTATCGTCGGGACTAAGATCAAGACCGATATAAACCCTTAGACGCAGCAAGCACTGAAACAGACTGTCAAAAAAAGCTTCGGAATAAGACTATGATTAATCGCCCGACACCTGAAGTTGGCATCGGGCGATTTTCCTTTTATTAAATGCCTATGATAATTCAATCAGCATCATTGGTGTGTTCATTTAGTATTGAGTGAATGTCATATCTTCAACAACAAGCGTCTGTTTCCCGAAGGTGTAGAAACCAATTCCCGAAAAATCAAGAGGCATATATCTTACTTTGAGGATTTCCATTCCATCTACATAGAATGAGAGAACATCACTGTCACATATGAGTTTCCACTCCTGGTCCAGTTTCTTTTTGTTCGGCCACTTGATTCCCTGGGTGATGTTGCCGACTACGCGATTGTCAACGTAGCGTGTGAAATTCACCATTTCATCATTGAAGTTGAAACAGTAGAAATTTCCACCATCCTTGTAATTGAACACGAAACCACATACACGGTCATTGGCCAGTTTGTCAATCTTGACATTGGCAATCACCTCGAATGGCTTTTTTACATCAATAGGAGCGTAGCAGTGAGTCTCGAAAAATGTGTTCTCACCTACCTTTGTTGCTACACCTGACAGACCGGAAAGGATTGCTCCTGCTGCCTTATTTTCTCCTTTGGACTTGATTGTCATCACGCCCTTGTCGATTACTGCTGAACCTTTGTTACTCTCAAAAGCACACTCAGTCCAGCCCAGAGAGTTTGCATCGAAAGTGTCGACGAAACTCTGTGCAAATGTTGTCGCTGCAACAGTGACAACCATGCACAATGAAAGAAATGTTCTTTTCATGATTGAGTTTTTATTATGTTATTAGATGCTGCTTGCTTTACCAATACGCGTCTGAAGTTCCTCTACCATAGGCTCCAATTCTTTAGGAAGCCTATCTACTTCATCAAATTCACCATGGCGAGCTTGCATTGCGCCGGCCACCTCTGAAGAAATTTTGATTTGGAAGGCAACTCTTTCTGGAGTTGTAACGTCTCTTACAGTGACACGGTTACGCAGCTGCTTTTCAGACATGTTGAAAGTTTTATATTTCCACGGTGTTTGGAGATAGCCTCCATGAATATCGGTTGTTTCTATCTCTGGGAAGTAATTCAATAAGATTTGATGGAGAAGTTTCCATGCTGCCTCACTATTTACCTTCCCATCGCTATTTATTGTATAGTATTGAGGATCAAGTGTGATTGTCATATACTTATTGACCAATCCAGATGATGCAGAGCCTCTATAAAAGCCATCTTGCATAAGGTTGAATGATAGTGAATTTCGCTCATCACCACCATAAAACTTTGAATTGGCAGTGGTGTATTCATTGCATTCAACACGGATTATCGCCACTTGATTCTTCTTGGGCGGTCTGGTAAACTCGCCATAGCCGTAACCAATAAGATTATTGTCTACGTAGATTGCCGCCTCTTGCGGTTGAACTGAGATCTTAATGACTTTGGCCTTTTTCTCAGCATGAAGTGAGAATCCGACCATGATGGCCACTAAGAGTAAAAGATACTTTTTCATTGGCTAAAATGGTTTGCTTGAGTATTTATAGTTTTTCGGGATTTGCAGCTCTATCAGTGTCCCTTTCCGATCTCTCACGTTAATTCGACGATGATATACCTCTACACCGTTTTCACGGCATGAAACCTCTATATAGTCACGACCTTTTGGAACTGTATAGTATACCAAATCTCGGCCGAGATATTCATCGTCCACGTAAATCTCAATTTGGCGTTCTTGACAAGTTAAGCCGATAGTCTTTGTTGAAGAGCATGAAGAAACTCCGATTGCCGCAAAGCAAACCAATACACTGATTATGATAGTGTAAAATTGTGGAGCACCCTTGAATCGTTGAAAACAGTGATTCATGAAAATTATGGCGCATGGTAATAAACCTGTGTTAGAATAATAAAAAAGATTTACCTTTGCAGCAAATTAAACTGCGATGGAAAAGAACCCATATATAGAATTGGCGGAGTGTCTTCTGCCGGAAGAGATGGTCGAGTATTTTGAGGTTGTCAAAGTAGAAAAGACTTCCGAGACGCTTGACGTGACATTGGAAGAACGTGATAATGGAGTCGTGGGCTACAAGCCCGGAGAACTTCGTCCGAATGGTTTCTACGAGGAAAGCATCGTGCGTGACTACCCGGTAAGAGGACGCAAGATGTCATTCCACATCAAGCGTCGGCGCTGGGTGGAGATCGAGACAGGCAAAAGCGTCAGCAGACGTTGGGATTTAGTAGCCGAAGGTACCCGCTTCTCGAAAGAGTTTGCGGCTTTTTTAAAAGATATGCTTGGACAGATACCCGATTACGGGCCGCTCTCTTGAATGGTTCTTTGATATAGACGGAGATCTGTTTGAACGCCAGTACAAGCGTCATCTGAGCGGCTACTGGCAATGGAAGGACTCGACTGAGGGTCTTCACGCGGAGCAATGGCGCGTTTTCCCACAGAATATAGGCCCGCACCTGAGCATCGATGAGACCTCGTTAAGCCGCGGAGAGCTTTATACCATCGTCACCAACAAGGAAGCACACGGCAGGAAAAACGCCATCGTGGCAATAGTCCTTGGAACGGACGCCGATACGGTAATACATGCCTTGCGTCAGATAAAGAGCGTATTACGCAATAAAGTGACAGAGATAACGCTTGAC
>CAMWXJ010000034.1 GCA_947178215.1 uncultured Porphyromonadaceae bacterium | reverse complement strand
TTTATTACCATGCGCCCTGATTGTCGGCACAGCGGCGGGGTTCGAGCGCTTTGCCGGATTTGTTGACGCAAAAGCAGCGAAGGCTTCAATTCATTGAATTGAAGCCTTCGCTTTGCTGGGTGAGTAGTGGGGTTCGAACCCACGACCTTCGGAACCACAATCCGACATTCTGACCAGCTGAACTATACTCACCATTTATTGGAGTTAGTCAGTGCAAATCGTAGTGTGATTGCTTTGACGTGTGCAAAGGTACGACTGTTTTTTGACCTGTGCAAATTTTTACTCCATTTTTTTAGTTTCGGGGATAAATTTCTCCGGTGGCGGCCTTGAGAGTGTTGATCATGAGCGAGCAGATGGTCATGGGGCCAACTCCGCCGGGTACGGGAGTTATGGCACCGGCTATCGGCTCTACTGCTTTGAAGTCTACGTCACCGCAGAGGCGCCAGCCGCGTGCGCGAGTGGAATCTTCTACGCGAGTGGTTCCCACGTCGATTACGGTGGCTCCCGGCTTAACCATGTCGGCTGTAACGAAGCCCGGCTGCCCGAGGGCGGCTATTATGATGTCGGCCTCGCGGCATATCTCCTTGATGCCTTGTGTGTGTGAGTGACACACGGTGACTGTCGAGTCGCCGGGCTGGCGTTTCTGTATCATGAGCATGGCCATGGGCTTGCCCACGATGTTGCTGCGGCCGAGCACTACGCAGCGTTTGCCTGATGTGGGTATCTGGTAGCGGTCGAGGAGTTCGAGGATGCCTGCGGGGGTAGCCGAGACAAAGCAGGGGAGGCCTATCGACATGCGGCCCACGTTGATTGGGTGGAAGCCGTCGACATCCTTGCGGGGATCAATCGCCTCGATTACCGCTTGCTCGTCGAGGTGGCGGGGGAGGGGGAGCTGCACGATGAAGCCGTCGACGTCGGGATCGGCGTTGAATTTGGCTATCTGTTCCATGAGCTCGTCCTGAGTGCATGTGTCCTCGAAGCGTACGAGTGTGGAGGTGAAGCCACACTCTTCGCATGCTTTGACCTTGTTGGCTACGTAGGTTTCCGAGCCTCCGTCGTGACCTACGAGAATGGCTGCGAGATGAGGGCGGCGCTTGCCCAAGTCGACCATTTCGGCCACGCGGGCGGCTATTTCAGCTTTGATGGTGGCAGCGGTGAGCTTGCCGTCGATTATTGTTGCCACTGGTTGTTGGGGTTTACAGTGATTGAAAAAGCGTTGTTTTGGGGATTGTCAGCGGAGGCCGGGCATGCCCGAGCGGCGCATCTGGCGCATTGCTCCGGCCATTTTGAGCGGGTTGTTCTTGAAGCCGTTGACCTGTGCCATCATTTTGCGTGTCTGCTCAAACTGTTTCAGGATTCGGTTGACCTCTTGGAGTGAGGTGCCTGAGCCCTTGGCTATACGCTGACGGCGTGAGGCGTTGATTATCTCGGGGCGTCTGCGTTCCTTGGGGGTCATGGAGTAGATTACGGCCTCGATGCCCTTGAAAGCGTTGTCGTCGATGTCGACATCCTTTATGGCTTTGCCAACGCCGGGAATCATGGATGCGAGCTCCTTGATGTTGCCCATTTTCTTTATCTGCTGCAACTGGGCGAGGAAGTCGTTGAAGTCAAACTGGTTCTTGGCGAGCTTGCGCTGAATCTCCTTTGCTTCCTCCTCATTGTAGGCTTTCTGTACGCGCTCGGCGAGGCTGACGATGTCGCCCATGCCAAGAATACGGTCGGCCATACGTTCGGGGTGGAACGGGTCGATAGCATCGAGCTTCTCTCCGGTACCGACATATTTGATAGGCTTGTCGACGACGTTGCGTATCGAGAGGGCAGCGCCGCCGCGGGTGTCGCCGTCGAGCTTGGTGAGCACCACGCCGTCGAAGTCGAGTCGTTCGTTGAACGCTTTGGCTGTGTTGACCGCGTCCTGACCGGTCATCGAGTCGACCACAAACAGGATTTCGTGGGGCTTGACGGCGCTCTTTATGGCCGCAATCTCAGTCATCATCTGTTCGTCGACGGCCAGACGGCCGGCGGTGTCAATAATCACGAGGTCGAGATGATTCTGGCGGGCGTGCTCTATTGCGTGGCGTGCAATCTCCACGGGGTTGTTGTTGCCTTCTTCGGAATACACGGGCACGTCGATTTGTCCGGCGAGGACTTTGAGCTGCTCTATGGCTGCTGGGCGGTAGACATCACACGCCACGAGGAGCGGACGGCGCGCTTTCTCGCTTTTGAGCTTCTTGGCGAGCTTGCCCGAGAAAGTCGTCTTACCGGAGCCTTGGAGGCCCGACATGAGTATCACCGTAGGGTTGCCGGCGAGATTGAGCGGGGCGTTGGTGCCACCCATGAGGGTTGTGAGCTCTTCGCGCACTACGGTGAGCATGAGCTCCTTGGGCTTCACGGCATTTATGACGTTGCGGCCCATGGCCTTGGCCTTAACGTTGTCGACAAACTGTTTGGCCACCTTATAGCTTACGTCGGCGTCGAGGAGCGCGCGGCGCACGTCTTTGAGCGTTTCGGCTACATTGATTTCGGTGATTTTGCCTTCGCCTTTGATTATCTTGAAGCTGCGTTCGAGGCGGTCGCTTAGGTTTTCAAACATATTTATTCAGTTGAGGGGAGAGGGAATGAGGGTTAATGGTCGTTAGTTGTTGCCGACAAGCCGGTTTGTAGCCGTGTCGGGGAAGATGACGGTGGGCTTGAAAGCGCGTGCTTCGTCGGGTGTCATCGAGGCGTAGGCCATGATGATGACGATGTCGCCGGGCTGCACCTTGCGCGCAGCAGCTCCATTGAGGCAGATGCATCCTGAACCGCGTTCGCCGGCAATGGTGTAGGTGTCGAGGCGCTCGCCGTTGTTGTTGTCGACTATGTACACGCGCTCGCCGGGCAGGATATTGGCGGCGTCGAGCAGGTCGGCGTCTATGGTTATGCTTCCTATATAGTCGAGGCAGGCATCGGTCACGGTGACGCGGTGGATTTTCGACTTCAATATTTCTATCTGCATTTCGTTTCGGTTAGATTGTGTGGTGTGGCGAAGGGTTCAGGCGTCGGCCGGACGTTTGTAGACGGTGTTGTCGATTAGTCGCACGTCGCCGCAATACACGGTGATGCACCCGGCGATATAGTCGCTGTCGTTCCAATCGGTCACCGGCTGCATGTCGTGGCCGTTGACTATCGAGTAGTATTCGACTTTCATGTCGGGGAGTGCGTTGAGAGTGTCGACAACGAAGTCGTGTACCGTTGTCACGCTCGCGCCGTCGGCCATGAGCTCTCGGCTCTCGGTGAGCACGCGGTTGATAGCAGGAGCCTGGGCGCGGTTCTCTGGGGTGAGGCGCACGTTGCGCGACGAGAGGGCGAGGCCGTCGTCGGCGCGGCGTATGGGGCACGACACGATTTCCAGGTCGCCGAAGCCGGCAATCTCGGCCATGCGGCGGATTACGGCTATCTGCTGGAAGTCCTTTTCGCCGAAATAGGCGCGGGTGGGGTGCGACCACGCGAAGAGCTTGCTCACTATCTGCGCCACTCCGTTGAAGTGGCCTGGACGCATCGGCCCCTCCATGACTTCGGCCACAGGGCCGAGGTCAAACACGCGGGTGTCGGGAGCAGGGTACACCTCTTCAACCGAGGGGATGAACGCGTAGTCGACTCCCGCTTCGAGCAGAAGCTGACAGTCGGCCTCTTCGGTGCGGGGATAGGTGGCGAGGTCGGTTGAATTATTGAACTGGGTAGGGTTGACGAACACCGATACCACTACTATGTCATTTTCACGGCGCGCACGTTCTACAAGCGAGATGTGGCCGGCATGGAGGGCGCCCATCGTGGGGACAAGACCTATCGACTTGCCCTCTGTTCGGAGCCCCGAGGTAAGCTCGCTCAGGCGAGCAACAGTGCGTATGATTTCCAAATCTGCAATGTTTTACAGGTGCCGCGACTATCGCGCCACCAAATTCGGATGCAAAATTAGCTAAACTCGTCGGTATGGCAAAAACTTAGTCGTAAAAACTCACTTGGGCGAAGCAGCACGGCGGGGAGGGTAGGCGAGGTAGCGGTTGTATACCACTCCGCCCACTATCAGCGCGAGTCCGATATACGACGTTATGACAATGGTCTCGCCCACTATCACAGAGATGAAGAAGAGCGACAGGAACGGCGCTATGTAGCACATCTGATTGACAAGCGCTACATTGTCGGCGCGTGCAAGGGCGTAGCTGAAAAAGAAAAACGGTATGCCCATCTCCATGATGCCTACATAGACACTGGCGCGGAGGCCGTCGGCGGAGCTGAACTCGCAGCCGGCAAGGGGCGAGCATGCTACGAGAAGCACCGAGCCCGCCAGAAACGACATGAAGAGCTTCACCGTTTCGTCGAGATTGCCTTTGAGCTTCTCGTTGAGAATCCAGTAGCCGGCCCATATCACCGCGCTCAAAAACGCCAGCATGAGGCCCGACGGCGACAAAGCAGCGCCGCCTATGGCGCTTCCGCCAAGCGAGATTACAGCCACTCCGGCAAATGACAACGCCATGCCTATGTAAAGACGGTTGCGCACCGGGCGGTGCATCACGGCTGCCATGAGCAGCACGAGAAATATGGGCCAGCAGTAGTTGATTGGTTGCGCCACCTGGGCGGGTAGCTTGTCGTAGGCGGCAAACAGTACCAGATAGTAGAGCGCCGGATTGGCCACGCCGAGCAGGGCGCACGAGAGGATTTCGCGCCGTGTGAGCGCTACGAGCGATTTCCATTTGCCTTGAAGGGTCATCATGACAGCGAACACCGCGGTGGCCGTGACGGCCGCCACTGTGAGCATCTCGTAGTGTGTGTAGTACATGAGCGCGGTCTTGAATGCGGCCGCTACTGTCGACCAGCTCAGCACCGCCATGGCGGCGGCTGATAGAGCTTTTGCGTTTTGTGTCATAGCCGGGTGATGAATTATTTTACGGCTGCAAAATTACTCAAAAACCGCCGCTTTTGCGTAATTTTGCATCGTATGACCACTTCGACCGATGAATTTCAGTCGCCGCTGCTTGAAAAAGCGGTGACGGAGCTATCGCGCCTCCCGGGCATAGGACGGCGCACCGCCTTGCGTCTGGCGCTTCACCTGCTGCGTCGCGAGCTCGACGACGCCGAGGCACTCGGCAATGCCATAGTGGCGCTCAGGCGCGACATCCGATATTGCAGCGTGTGCCACAATATAAGCGAGACCGATATCTGCCCTATATGCGCGTCGCCGGCGCGTGACCGTTCAGTAGTGTGTGTCGTAGAGTCGGTGCGCGATGTCATGAGCATCGAGCGCACCGGGCAGTTCCGCGGCCTTTATCATGTGCTTGGCGGCGTAATCTCGCCTATGGACGGCATAACCCCCGATCAGCTCGAAATCGACTCGCTGGTCGACCGCATTGCTTCGGGCGAGGTAAAAGAGATTATTCTCGGCCTGAGCGCCACAATGGAGGGCGACACCACTTGCTTCTATATCTACCGTAAGGTGGCTGGTGTGAATCCCGACATTAAGGTGAGCCAGCTCGCGCGAGGCATGGCCGTGGGAAATGACCTCGAATATACCGACGAGATAACTCTCGGGCGCTCCATAATGCAGCGCACGCTCTTCTCCGACAGTTTCACGCTATGATTACCGACACTGACACGCAGTTGCTTTCCGACGGTACCGTCACTCTCCGCGCACTCGAACCGGCCGACATCGACACTGTGCTCGAATGGGAAAACGATACGCGGATGTGGACTTCGGCCACTACCGCTGCGCCGTTCTCGCGCCGCAACATCGAGGAGTATGTACTAACTTACGACGCCGACATATTTTCGGCCAGGCAGCTCCGGCTTATGATATGCGTCGACGGAGTCGCTGTGGGCGCCGCAGATCTCTTTGACTTCGATCCGGTGAACCGTCGCGCCGGCATAGGCGTGGTTGTTGGCGAGCCGTTCCGCCGCCGCGGTTACGCCGCGAGAGCCCTCGCCCTGCTTGCCCGTTATTGCCGCGACCGCATAGGGATGCACCAGCTGTGGGCCATAGTGCGGGCCGACAACGCTTCTTCGCGCTCCATGCTTGCCGCTGCCGGTTACGACACATGCGGCCGTCTGCGTTCGTGGCTCCGCCACGGCACGACCTATACCGACGCATACCTGTATCAGCTTCTGCTTCCCTGAAGCTTCAGGTGCGAAGATAAAAAAGCGAGGGTGTGTGGCTTCCTGACAGGACAGCTTACACACCCTCGCTTTATTGCGTGTCGGTGCCGCCGGTGTTATGCGCCCGGAGGTGGTGGAGGAGGCTCGTTGGGGTCGCGCGGCTTGGGCGCTTCGGGCACTGCGGGGAGCGATGCGTTGTCATCGTCACAGGCGGGAGCGGCGACATGAGCGTCGGTGTTGCTGCTGCCGTTGTCGTCGTCAGCCGGTGTTTTGTCAGTCTGCGGCTCGGTCTGCGTCGTAGCCGGCAGGGCCTTTTCGGCCTGGGCGCGCGCGGCGAGAATCTCGTCGGTTCGCGACACCCACGGACGCGGACCGAAAATCTTCTCCACATCCTCAGTGAAGATTACCTCGCGTGTTATGAGGATTTCGGCGAGCTTGTTGTGACCCTCGGCGTGCGTGCGCAGAATCTCTTTGGCGCGTTCATACTGCTCCGAGATTATGCGGCTCACTTCTTCGTCGATAATGCGGGCTCGCTCGCCGCTGTAAGGCTTGCTGAATCCATAGTCCTGGCCGGTAGAATCGTAGTAGCTCAGGTTGGGCAGGCGCTCGCTCATGCCGTAGTACACCACCATGGCGTAAGCCTGTTTGGTGACGCGTTCGAGGTCGTTGGCTGCACCGGTGGATATGCGGCCGAGGAACAACTCTTCGGCCGCACGGCCGCCGAGTGTCGAGCATATCTCGTCGAGGAGCGCCTGAGTGGGGGTTATCTGACGCTCTTCGGGTAGATACCATGCGGCGCCGAGCGCTTTGCCGCGCGGCACTATTGTGACCTTGATTAAGGGATTTGCGTAGCGGAGGTGCCACGATATGGTGGCGTGGCCGGCCTCGTGTACGGCGATAGAGTGCTTCTCTTCGTCGGTGGTTATCTTGGAGCGTTTTTCCAGGCCGCCTATTATGCGGTCGACGGCGGCGATAAAGTCCTCGCGTCCCACGGAGTGCTTGTTGTGTCGGGCGGCTATAAGCGCGGCTTCGTTGCACACGTTGGCGATGTCGGCACCGGAGAAGCCCGGGGTCTGACGGGCGAGCAGGTCGACGTCGACGGTGTCGTCGGTCTTGATTTTGCGCAGGTGTACGTTGAAGATTGCAACGCGGTCGGGGAGGTCGGGGAGGTCGACGAAAATCTGACGGTCGAAACGTCCGGCGCGCAGCAGGGCTTTGTCGAGGATGTCGACGCGGTTGGTGGCGGCGAGGATTATCACTCCGCTGTTGGTGCCGAAGCCGTCCATCTCGGTAAGGAGCTGGTTGAGGGTGTTCTCGCGCTCGTCGTTAGCGCCCATGTTGGGGTTCTTGCCGCGCGCACGGCCCACTGCGTCGATTTCGTCGATAAACACTATGCAGGGGGCCTTTTCCTTTGCCTGTCGGAATAGGTCGCGCACACGCGATGCACCCACGCCCACAAACATCTCCACGAAGTCGGAGCCCGACATGGAGAAGAAGGGCACGTTGGCCTCGCCGGCTACGGCCTTGGCGAGAAGCGTCTTGCCGGTGCCCGGAGGGCCAACGAGCAGTGCGCCCTTGGGTATCTTGCCGCCGAGGTCGGTGTAGCGTTTGGGGTTTTTGAGAAACTCCACAATCTCTTCTATTTCGGTCTTGGCCTCCGACAGTCCGGCCACATCCTTGAATGTGACCTGTACCGGGCCGTCCTTGTCAAATATCTTGGCTTTGGATTTTCCGACACTGAAAACGCCTCCTCCACCGGCGGCTCCTCCTCCGCTCATGCGCTTCATCATGACAAACCAGAACACGATTAGCAGCGCCACCGGTGCGAGGGTCCATATCATGGAGGAAATGTCGCTCTTCTTCTCAAACTTCACGTCGCCTGTAAACACGCCGGTTTTGTTCCATTCGTCAATCATGTCCTGGAGCTTGTCGGCGCTGGAGAAGTTGGCCGTGACGTAGGCTTTCATGCCCGCGCCTTTCTTGAACTCACGCGGAAATTCTTTCGCAGCGAGCGAGTCGTTGAGAAAAGCCTGTGCCTCGCCCGTGTTGGTGTAGACAACGAGCTTGGTCACGCCCCGGCTCTCCACGAGCTGGCAGAACTTGGTCGAGGATATGTTTTCGTGGGCCAGTGAGTCGTCGTCAAGATACAGGATGCCTATCAGGAACACCGCCACTATGGCGTACATCCAGTACATGTTCAGACGGAAGCCCGATTTCTTCGGTTTATTGTCCATTGTTAAATGTGGGGAGATATTCGGATTTCTTGATGATGGATAGGGAGTCAGTCTTCGTCGGGGAGCTCGGTGATGACGCCGTCGTCCCACAACTCTTCGAGGTTATACAGGCGTCGGGCCTCGGGATGGAACACGTGCACGAGGGTATCGCCGTAGTCCACGACTATCCATGTCGAGTTGCCGTAGCCGTCGTAGTTGTAGGGCTTCACACCGGCGGTTTCAAGCAGATAGTCGCGTATGCTGTCGGCTATGGCGCCCACCTGCTGGGTGGAGGTGCCTTCGCAAATGATGAATCGTGGAGTGGCGGCGGTCTCGATGCCGCTCATATCGATAGTGGTTATCTTGTGACCTTTACGCTGGCGTATTCCTTCTATGATAAGCGGGGTGAGGTCGGAGGGTCGGGTCATCAGTTATGAGTTGTTGTGTTGTTCGGTTGGTGAAAATAAATTACGGGGTATCTGAGTAACAATCGATGGTGGCAAAATGATTTGCTGTCGATGCTATTCATAGCGCATCGATTCGGAGGGGGAGAGGGTTGCTATCATGTGTGACGGTAGAATCAGTATGAGTGCCGAAATGGTGATAACGGCGAGGTTGAGAGTGATTATCGCGCTCCAGTCGACGGCTACGGGCACATAGCTGAGGAAGTAGGAGTCGGGGTCGAGGGGGAGCGGATGCCAGTGTTGCTGTATGAGCAGCAAGGGTATGCCGATGAGGTTGCCGATGAGGAGTCCGCGTGCTACGAGTCGTTCGGCCATATATATGAATATGCCGCGAATCATGGTATTGGTAGCGCCTATTGACTTTAATATACCTATTGTGCGTACTCGTTCGAGGATGAGGATAAACAGGCTCGATATTAGCGTGAAGCCGCTCACGAGAGCCATGAGCACGAGGATTACCACGACATTGGTGTCAAGCAGGTCGAGCCAGCTGAAATAGGAGGCTCCCGTGTGCAGCACGTTGTCGACCCAGCAATAGGTCTGCGAATGTGTCTCGGCGTTGTGGGCGAGCAACATGGCCGATAGGTCGGCCGTGGCGCGTTCTATGTCGTCGTCGGCCACTCCATTGATTTCAATCGATGTGACGTCGGCAGGTCTGAGCCGGCCCACGCTGCGGGCCATTTCGGGTGTGGCGTAGATGAAGCGGGCGTCGTACTCTCCGAAGTGTGTGTCGTAGATGCCTGACACCACGGCGCGGCGTGTGCGCAGGGCGTTGTTGTTGACGAAATGGAGGTCCACTTTGTCGCCTGTGTCGAGCCCGAGCTTCGAGGCTATGGCCGCCGACAGGACAATCTCGGGCCGGGCGGGCGCCGAAGCGGTGTCGGCTGCGGCTTTTTCGACCGGCATGGAGCCCTTAGTGAGGTTTTCGGCGATGAAAGCGAAGCCGGCGGCGTCGGGAGCGTAGGCCTTTACCATTATGCCCTGAAAGGTGCTGTCGGTCTTTAATATGCCCGGAAGCTCGACCACTCCGTCGGCCACGGCGCCGGGAGCAGCCCGGCGCACCATTGTCGTCATGGCGGTGTCGAGGCTCATGGCGGTCACTCCGTCGAGGGTCCGGCTCTGCGGGATGATGGTGAGCTGCGAGTTGAATCCGGCTACCTTGGCGCGTACCTCACTCTTGAATCCGGTCACCACCGCCACGCTGAACATCATGATGACGAGGGCGAGGGCTATGCCGCCAATGGCGATAGGTATTCCTGCCGACGCGATGCTGCCGCTCTCGCGCCGGTCGTCGTTGCCGCTCCCTTTGAAGCTGAGCCGTCTGCCGATGAATACCGATATGTTCACGCCTGGCGCTTCCTAAGTGTCAGTTGGTGCGTCCGGGGTACGCTTTAAGAGCCTCGGCAAGCACTTTGAGGGCCTTTGTAAGGTCTTCCTTGCATAGTACATAGGCCAGGCGCACTTCATTGCGTCCCATTCCCGGAGTGGTGTAGAAGCCTGAGGCGGGGGCCATCATCACGGTAGCGCCATCGTAGGAAAAATCGTTGAGGCACCATGCGCAGAACTTCTCGGCGTCGTCGACCGGAAGCGAGGCAACGGTGTAGAACGCGCCCATGGGTATGGGGGAGTAGCAGCCGGGTATGCGGTTGATGCCGTCGATGAGAAATTTGCGGCGTTCCACATACTCGTTGTAGGTCATAAGCATGTAGTCGCGCGAGGCGTCAATCGATGCTTCGGCCACGAGCTGGCCGAGCAGCGGCGGGCTGAGTCGCGCCTGACAAAATTTCATCACGTTGGCTTTGAGTTCCTTGTGCTTGGTGATGAGGGCGCCGATACGTATTCCGCACTCACTGTAACGCTTCGAAACCGAATCAATGAGAACAACCTGGTCCTCAATGCCTTTGAGGTGGAAGGCGGAGATGTAGGGAGCGCCGGTGTAGGTAAACTCGCGATACACCTCGTCGGAGAAGAGATACAGGTCGTGACGCTTCACGATGTCGCGTATCTGGTCCATCTCGCGCTGGGTGTAGAGGTAGCCCGTGGGGTTGTTGGGGTTGCAGATGAGTATGCCTTTGGTGCGGGGGGTAATCAGAGCCTCAAACTTCTCCACCGGCGGCAGTGCGAAGCCCTCGTCGATGCTCGACGGTACAGTAACAATCTTGGCGCCCGCCGATATAGCGAAAGCCATATAGTTGGCATATGCAGGCTCCGGGACGATGATTTCGTCGCCGGGGTCAAGGCAGGCCATGAAAGCGAACAGCACGGCCTCGGAGCCGCCCGAAGTCACGATGATGTCGTCGACGTCGACGTTTATGTTGAAGCGGTGGTAGTATTCGGCCAACTTCTTGCGTAGCGATAGCAGTCCTTCCGACGGGCTGTATTCGAGCACATTTCTGTCGATGGTTTTAAGCACATCGAGGCCTTCCTGCGGGGTGGGGAGGTCAGGCTGGCCAATGTTGAGATGGTAGACATGCGTGCCACGCGCCTTGGCCGCGTTGGCCAGGGGAACGAGCTTGCGTATGGGGGAGGCGGGCATCAGCTCGCCGCGGTTGGAAACTCTTGGCATGGAGTGATTGCTTGGTAGCGTTTTTGAAAACGCAAAATTAACTCAAAAAGTCAACTCAAACAAATAAAAATGTAATGAGTTGGAAGATTACACTTGCACTCTACCGCTGAAATGTGTAATTTTGCACCCTTGATGGAGACAGTGCTACATCTCATATCAGCCGGGATAATGATAGGCATCCTGATTTCGGCTCCAATGGGTCCGATCGGTGTCCTCGTCATTCAGCGTACGCTTAACCGTGGTCGCCGCAAGGGTTTGGCCACCGGTCTGGGCGCATCGCTTTCCGACCTCACATACTGCCTGCTCACCGCGTTCGGACTGTCGTTTGTCAACGAGTTCATTTCCGAAAACCGCACCGTGCTTCAGCTCGCAGGCTCGCTTGTATTGGTAGTCTACGGCATCTATCTGCTTGCCAACAATCCCCGCAAGCGGGTGCAGCTTCCCGCCGCCCCCGCCGCCAACGGTACATTTCTGCGCGACTTCGCCACAGGTTTTCTCCTCACCTTTTCCAATCCGCTCATTCTGTTCTTTATAATAGGCCTCTTCGCCCGTTTCAACTTCCTCGACCTCCCCACCACATGGGTTCACTATCTGCTCGGATTCGTGTGCATAGCCGTAGGCGCCATGGGCTGGTGGTTCGGGATAACGTATCTTATCGACAAGATACGCGGACGCTTTACGGCACGCACCATGCGGCGCATCAACTGCGCCATAGCCATTCTTGTGCTTGTCATGGCGGGGGTGGGCCTCTACGATTCCATTATGCAACTCCTTGAAATGTACCGCCCATGAAAAAGCTTTCAATTCCCTTTGTACCGGAGCTCGGCAAGTGTGACAGTCTCGCCGATGTGGCGTCGATGCTCGAAGAGCAGGGCACCCGTGTCTCCGTCGACACCAACAACTGGCCCGACCAGTTTCCCTATCGTCCGCTCACGGTAGCCACGCTTGCCCACGACGACAAATACATCTATGTCGACTTCTTTGTGCGCTGCAACTATCTACGTGCCGTCAACACAGCCAATATGTCGCCTGTGCACCAGGATTCATGTGTAGAATTTTTCATTGCGCCCACAGGCCAGCCTCCCTATATCAATTTCGAGTTCAACTGCATCGGCACTCTTTCGGCCTCGCGCCGTATGGACCGCCATGTGTCGACTCCGCTCTCCGATGCAGAGCTTGACTCGGTGCGCCGCTACGCCTCGGCAGGCAACCGCCCCTTCGAAGAACTTCAAGGACTCTTCGCGTGGAATCTCTGCGCAGCCATTCCTCTCGACCTTCTCGGTGTGAAATGGGAGGGCAAGCCGATAGAGATGCGCGGCAACCTCTATAAGTGCGCCGACCTCACCACCGTGCCCCACTTCCTGTCGTGGGCGCCTATCGAGACTCCCGACCCCGACTTCCATCGTCCGGAGTTCTTCGCTCCGATCACTCTGGAAGCCTGACAGCCGTACAATATAGCTCAGGCCCCGGATGACTGCCGCACATAGCGGTTATCATCCGGGGCCTGAGATTTTTTCTTTAAGCGTTATTGCAGTGACGAATAGATTGCGCCGAGAATGGCGGCGCGGGGATTGAGGCGGCTGAAAGCCGCATTGTCGCGTGAGGGGTGGACACGGTTGGAGAGGAATACGAAAAACAGATCGTGAGCCGGGTCAATCCAAAAGCATGTACCGGTAAATCCGGTATGGCCGTAGGTGCCGGTTGGCGCGCCGGCTTCGCGCAGACTGCGGTAGTTGCTTGTAAGGTCAAAGCCGAGTGTGCGCTCGGCAGTGGGGGATTTCGTGGTGGTGAACAGCTCCACGGTCTCGGGTTGGATAATCTGTGCCGAACCGTAGCTGCCTCCGTTGAGCAGCATCTGGCAGTACTTGGCTATATCGGTCGAGGTGGAGAAAAGGCCCGCGTTGCCGAGTACGCCTCCCGAAAAGGCGGCTATCTCGTCGTGGACATAGCCCTGTACTGTCTGGCGTCGCAGGAACGGGTCGTTTTCTGTCGGGGCTATCTTCTCGACGGGATACCATTGCGCGGCACGGTAGCCTGTGAGGTTGGCTCCGAGCGGCGCGAAAACTTCCGTCTCGACCCATTGGTCGAAGTCGACGCCCGTAAGTCGCTGCTGCATCTCCGAAAGCAGCGCGAAGTTAAGGCACGAATAGTTGTATCTCTTGGTCTTGCGGAGGTCGACATTGTAGATGCGGTTCATGATAGTGTCGTAGGCTCCCTCCGTGGCATACAGTCCTGCCGCGACAGGCTCGTCAGTGAGGTCGCGTGTGGTGAGGTCGGTGCGCAACCGTGCGTTTTTGTTGCCGTACATCTTGGCGTAAAGCTTGATTGAATTAACGGCGTTGGGGCGTGCGGTGGTGAGCGGAGCCTTGTAGGTGGCGGTGTCCATCATAAGGCGGTTCATATTGAGGGTGGCCGGCATGCCGCTCTCGTGATAAAGCAGCTCCGACACTTTGATGTCGGCTTTTGGAGTGCCCTTTACCTCGTTGATGACGCTTCCGAGGCGTGTGTCGAGCGACAGCAGCCCCTCGTCGTAGGCGCGCATCATGCCGCTCACCGTTGCAGTGGCCTTGCTCATGGAGGCGATGTCGTAGATGGTGCTCCGGTCGACCGCCGGCGATTGTGCCGAGTAGCTCAGCTTGCCGTAGCAGCGGTCAAACACCACATTGCCCCCTTTTGCCACAAGCACCTGACAGCCGGGAAAGGCCTTGGCTGCTATCGCTTCGGCTACAATGGAGTCGATGCGTGTAGCCAGGCCGGGAGAGAAGCCCTCGGCCTCGGGCGACGCGTAGCCGAGGCGTGTCTTGGGCAAATCAATTCCGGCACCTACCGACGCGACACCCGGCACGTTGACCGGGAAACGTCCGTCGACTATGATGCCGCCGAAAACAGCCATTGCTCCGGCGCGGCGCAATGCTGGCGTGTCGTCGTAGGCCACAAGCAGCTCAGGCGCGCTCCCGATCCCCTTGAAGCCGCTCATACGGTAGGGGTTGATGAAGAACACCGGCACTACTCCCGGCAGTTGTGCCACTTTGGCGTAGGTCTCGCGTGCCCATGCTGCGGCGGAGAAAACGCCCACTACTACAATGTCGGCGTCATCGCGAAGGCGGTTGAGGGTGGCGGCGGAGAGCGGTGACTTTTCGGTGGCCGAGTAGACCGGGCAATCGACATATTTGACGCAAAGGTCGGAGAACGCGTTTGATGCCGGGGCACCTATCGATAGCACGGCCACGCGGTTGGATTCGAGGTTGGGGATCGGTACGAGTGAGTCGCGGTTTGACACGAGCGTGATTGCCGCGTCGGCGAGCCGCTGGTTGAGGTCGCGAGAGGCTGCCGAGTTGATGCGTGCGGCAAGCCCCTTGGTGTTGATTGGCTTGAACGAGCTCAGGCCGAACGAATATTTGTAGGCGAGCATCTTGCGGCAGCGTTCCTCGATGACCGAGGGGCTTATCTCGCCGGCTTCCACCGCCTTCATCACAGCGTCGATGTCGGTCGATGGCGACGCGGAGCCGAGGAGTACGTCGGCGCCTGCTTTAAGTGCCTCGACGCAGTTGTTGCCCCCATTTACGGAGGCTCCTTTCATTTCGAGGGCATCGGTCCATATCATGCCGCCGAAGCCCATCTGCTCGCGCAGCAGTCCGGTCGTGACGGTGCGGGAGAGTGAGGCAGGCGTGCCCGTGGGGTCGAGGGCCGGCACTCGCAGATGCCCCACCATCACGCCCGACAGTCCGGCTTCGATGTAGTCGGCAAACGGCACGAGGTCGGTAGCCTGCATTTCGGCTTTGGAGTGATCGACGGTTGGGAGTGTCTTGTGCGAGTCGGCCGACGTGTCGCCGTGGCCTGGGAAGTGCTTGCCCACGCTCATCACACCACCGGCTTCAAGTCCCTTTGACATGGCTGTGCCAAGGCGGCTCACCGTGCGCGGATTCTCGCCGAAAGAGCGGAAGCCGATTACCGGATTGTCGGGGTTGGAGTTGACGTCGAGCACGGGAGCGAAGTCTACCTGTATGCCGAGCTCGCGACATTCGCGTGCAAGTTCGCGGCCGAAGTCGTAGAGCAGCTGCGGGTCGCGTATGGCGCCGAGCGCTATGTTGTAGGGATAGCGTGGTGCGTCGGTGATGCGCATTGCAAGTCCCCACTCGCCGTCGAGCGTCACGAGCAGCGGCGTGCGCGACTTGCTGCGGGCATAGTTGATTAATGAGGCGTAGCTTGCTATGGTGCCTTTGCCAAGCAGTATACCGCCCACGCCGTCGGTGGCGCAGAGTCGGTCGAGCGTGGCGCGCCCTGCGGCGTTGTCGCTGATTACAAGGTGAGGCACAAACAATTGAGCCACACGCTGGCGCGGCGTAAGAGCGTTGTAGACCGAATCGACCCAGGCTTCTCCTGCGGCAGGGAGTGATTCGGCACGGTCGCTGATAGTCTCCATGCTGTCTATTTCGGCCGGGAGCTGGGCCGTTGGGCCTGCGAAGAGCATGAACATGAAGCTCCCGAGAAGATGCAGTAGCCTGAACATGATATTGTAGCTGCTAATAAATTATTGTCGCGTCATGCGGACTGTGTTGTCAATACGGAGTTTCTTATGACTCTTGAACCAGTCGATTGTGGAGTCGTAGGCCACATGCGGCGCAGTGGCGATAATGCGGCCCCGGGTGAGGGGAGTCATGTAGTCGCCTCCGTTGGCGAGATAGTCGATGGTCGCAAGAGTATAAGTTGCGGTGGGATCGATGGGTTCACCGTCGATGGTGATTGACGCGCATTTTCCTGTTGCGGTGTCGATGACGGCCCGCGCCGACGAGCTGATGCCGTCGCCTCCGCGCGCCGCCATGGAGTCGAACGCATCAATAAGGTCGCTGCCGCTTATCTCCATTACTACGATGCGGTTGTCGAAGGGGAGCATCTGCATCACGAAGCCGCGTGTCAGCTTGCCTTTGGGCATTGCGCATCGTATGCCGCCGCGGTTCATGAATGCGAGGTCGACGCGGCGTCCTACAAGATCGGAGCCTTCGTCGGCCACGATGTCGCTAATGAGATTGACCTGCGCGGGACTGCCGTGTTGCAGCTCTTCGGGGGATCGGCCTATGACTATGGAGGTGAGCGAGTCGACGGCGTTACGGTAGGGATGCAGTATGGCTTCGACGGAATCGTCGGTGCGTGAGTCGAGTCGGCTGTTGACGGGGATGAGGCGTGAGGTTATTGCTCCGGTGGAGAAGTCGATTTCAATCTCGCCGAGTGTGACGCCCCCTTTGCCGTTCTGGGCTATCAGCACGGTGTCGCCCTCGGCGTTGGCTACGCGGTGAACCGGAGCGTCGGGCTTCGACGGGTCAATCGATGTGTGGCTGTGGCCGCCTATTATCACGTCGATGTTCTTGGAGTTGCGTGCGAGTTCTATGTCATTGGCACGCTGTTTGCCCGCATAGCCGATGTGTGTCACGGCAATCACGTAGTCGCAGCGCTCGTTGTGGCGCAGGTGCCATGCCGTGGCGTTGGCTGCTTCGGTGGGGTCGAGATACACGATGCCACGGCAGTTGGCCGGAGCAATCATGCCTTCCGGATCGAGGTTGATACCTATCAGGCCGACACGCTTGTTGCCAAAGGTCTTGATGACGTAGGGGGTGAAGAGGGAATCGAGCTCCGGCACGGCGCGCAGGTCATAGTTGGTGGTGATGCGATCGGCGCGGAGATGTTTCCAGCGTTCGGCGAGTTCGGCGATGCCGTTGTCAAATTCGTGGTTGCCGAGAATCTGAACGTCATATCCGAGAAGGTTCATGAGCGAGTCCTCGACCTCGCCACGGAAGATGTTGAAAAACAGTGTTCCCTGCACTGCGTCGCCGGCATCGACGAGAAGCGTGGCGGGGGCTGTGGCGCGTATGCTGTCGACAAGTACCTTGCGGCGCGCCACGCCGCCGAGTCCTTTGCTGTCGGGGTCGATTTGTGAGTGCGTGTCGTTGGTGTGCATTATGACGAGTCTCGACGGAGTGTCGGCTAATGCGACGGCAGCCGTCATGGCGACGGCTGCGGTAACGTGTAAGAGGCTGATGAGTCTCATTGCTCGGTTATTTCTTGTGATGGAATTACTTTGTAGGGAGATTTCGAAGGGTCGAACTGCGATGATGCGAGCGCATTGTATATTTCGAGGCAAGCGTAGGCGTCGAGTGCGGCATAAGCTTGTTGCGGCGGTGTGAGCTCGGGGGCCTCCCAATTGGTGAGGCGCTGCCCTTTGGATATGCGTCGCCCGAATATTATGGCGTATATCTTTTGGAGTGAGGCGTCGGTGATGTGGAAGTCGCGCACGAGTTGTTGCAGCTCGACAAACCCCGCCGGCTCGAACTCGCGCAGCTGATGGAGCTGGTGAAAATCATCTTTGAGCGATAGCCCTACCTTAATCCGGCGCGGGTCGGCGAGCCAGTGGATGAGCGTGTCGTCGAGGCCGGTGTGATTTAGGCGGAACAGGTAGCAGCGCTCCGGCCCCGACACCTGCATCAGCGCCACTTTGTGCATCTCGCCCTTGTGGAAGTTGGGTCGGGTCTCGGTGTCGAAGCCCACCACGGGGAGGGCGTAGAGCCGGGCTATGGCAGCCTCGACGCCTTCGGGGGTGTCGACCACTGTGACTTCACCGCCAAAGTGGGCAAGAGGCATATCGGCCATGGCCGGTTTGGATATGGCTATTTCGTAGTTGTTGTCGGTAGGCATTATTATAGGGAAGGAATATCTATTACCGGCACTCCCGGGAAGTGGGTGGCGGCATAGCGTCCGATAAAGTTGCGTGTGTCGTCGGCTATCACAGCATCGGAGTCAAAATGCTTGTTGTAAAGTATTGCCCATACTTTGATGCCGCGTGCTGCGAGCGCTTCGAGCGATAGGATTGTGTGGTTGATTGAGCCGAGTACGCCGTTGGTGACAAGCGCCACAGGTAGCCGGCGTGAAGCGATGTAGTCGATTGTGAGAAATGTGTCGGTCAACGGCACCATGAGGCCGCCCGCGCCCTCGACGAGCACGGTGTCGAAGCGCTCTTTCAGCTTGTCGGTCGACTCGTCGATGAGCGACAGGTCGATGTCGCGGCCGTCTATTCGTGCGGCGAGCTGCGCTGATGCGGGATAGGAGAAGATGACAGGAGCGGTGGTGTGGTCGAGGTCGACGTCGAGCAGCCCCTTGCCGGTAAGGCGGCGGTGGGCCTCTATGTCTTCGCTCATGTCGGTGCAGCCTGTCTGTACAAACTTCTGGGTTATCACGCTGATGCTCTGTTGCTTTTCAAGCTCCGACGAGAGCCACGCCGTGCAGTAGGTCTTGCCGGCGTCGGTGTCGATACCGCTTATGAACAGAACTTCGGGTGCTTCGGGGAGTTTCGCAGCTTCTGTCTCAGCGTTTTGATGATTCGGGTTCGTCGGCATAGCGGTTGGGAAATGTGAGTTTTACTTTGGGGCGTACCATGGCGTAGATTATGAGTCCGATGCCTATGGCTATGAATGGTAAACTGAGTAGCTGGCCCATATTCAGCACCATATCCTGCTCGAAGGCCACCTGAGGGTTCTTAATGAACTCTATCAGGACGCGACAGGTGAAGAGCACGGTGAAAAATACGCCGAATATCAGTCCCGGACGCTCTTCGGCGTTCTTTTTCCAGTACATCCACATGAGCAGGGCGAAGAGGGCGAAGTAGCAGGCCGCCTCATAGAGCTGCGTGGGGTGACAGCCCTGACCCTCGTAAAGCGCGTGCCACTCAGCCGAGCGGATAAACATGAATCCCCACGGCAGGTCGGTGGCGTGGCCGTAGATTTCGCTGTTCATCAGGTTGCCTATACGTATAAGTCCGCCCACCAGCGCGATAGGAATCACGAGACGGTCAAAAGTCCATAGAGGTGACTTGCGTGTGGTGAAAATCGAGTAGAGAATCACGGCCAAGATGATGCCTATGGTGCCGCCGTGGCTTGCCAGACCACCTTCCCACACTTGGAGTATTTTGAGAGGATGGGCGCTGTAATAATCCCATTCATAGAAAAATACATGGCCGAGGCGAGCGCCTATGATTGTAGCGCCTACGACCCATGCCAACAATATAGGCAGCCAGCGTTCGGGGGCGCCTTCGTGGCGGAACATGCGGCCTACTATCTCGTAGCCGGCAAGAAAACCGATAGCAAACATCAGTCCGTACCATCGCACGGTAAACGGGCCGAGGGTGAAGAGCACCGGGTCGGCGTTCCATACTATTGCAGATGTAATCATAACGAGTCGGAGCGAGCGGAGAGTGAATGTTGTTCAAATAGATTGCAAAGGTACTACTTTTTTTTGAGGGATGCTAATATTGGCCCGAGTTATAGGGCCCGGTAGCATACGCTCCCTTGCGCCCTTGGACTCTGCGCATCCGGTTGCATTTACACATTGATATTTTTTCATCGAACAACCAAATAATGGAAAATAAACATTAAATTTGCATCGTTATCTGAGGTCTGCATGCTTGAATGAACTCGCCTCAGACACACTCAGTGAAACACTACCTGTCATTATGAGAAGAACTTTAACATTAATAGTACTATCTATTGTTGCTTTTTGCTTGTGGGCTGAAGATGTAAGGGTTGTCATTCCGACATCCGTAGATACGAACTATGCTTTGTATCCGGTATCCACAGGGATATTTCTTCGGCTTGACACAAGAGATGGGACAATCATTGGTATCGCGCCGACAAATCCTAAAAAAAGCAGGATACTTAATTCACATCCACTAGCCTCAGACAACAAAACAGGACGATTTGAATTGTATCCAACCGACAATAGCTGGGAGTGGATTCTATTTGACTCGACAACGGGGGATGTATGGCTTTTGAAGTGGAGTGCTGACAATGATATATTGACAAAGATAGATTTCAAGGAATGAGATATTGTCTTTTTTGCCCTCGTTTCAATCTGTTTTGAAGAGATGCAGCCGAATACGATGGCTGTTAATGATATCCGGTGTGTCAGGGATTCCTGACGGAGCGTATCTTATCCGTCAGAATGTTGGCCCGGCGCTGCGCTCCGGGTAGGAGATGTGCACGTAGTCAACCCATGCGTCGGCGGTGTAGGCGAGTTTGGCGTGATACGTTTTAACGAATTGTCGTTAGCAATCCCCGACATATCTCCGAAGTTATTCTGCGGCGATGTAATCGTATGTTGTGAATGTTACATTTAGCATATCAACGATATAGCTATTTGAGGCGTCACGGGGTGGATGTGCCTTATGACAAGTATCAAGCTTGGAATATAAAAAAATGAAGACTGATTAAAATATTTTCGAGAGTCGTGTGTCTTAATGGATAGAGAGCTCCAATAAACAAATAAAAAACTGTTTGATATGAAAAAAACATTTAGAACACTGGTGATACTCTTTGTCCTGCTGGCTATACCGGCATTGGCAGGGCTTGGTATAATGGCATTATGGAATGGCATCGTATCAGGGGTATGTGGCTTCGCCGCCATAACATTCTATCAGGCTGTCGGCTTGTTCCTCCTTGGACAGCTTCTGAGCAGCGGATTCATCATTCCATTATTTATGGGATTCGGAAGTCTTCATGCAATCCGTCATCATCATCATGAGGACTGGCGAGATCATTGGCACAAGATGAGTGACGAGGATCGTCGTGAGTTCATACAGCGTCGTAGGGAGATGTTCAGCTTCCGTAATCGCCCCGGCAATGGAGAAGATGCCACCAAATAATAATATCGAGACAGTCTTTACGGAATAC
>CAMWXJ010000033.1 GCA_947178215.1 uncultured Porphyromonadaceae bacterium | reverse complement strand
GATTTTGTGATGAGCGTCGGGAGGTGTTATCGACTTCCGACATTGCAAAATTACATCGCCCTCCACCGGTGTCAAATCTTTTCAAGTTAACGAATGTTAATTTGTTTGCAATGTTGTTACAGATATTGACATCATTCTGATTATCTGCACTATACAGACTCAACATCTTTTATACCGGGAGGCAAAAAAAATCGGCGACCACACTCCGGGCGTTAATCCGCCTCTGTGTGACCGTCGATATGTCGTGGCGCACTAACGGGCGCCGTCAGGCCATCGGGTGTGGCATTACTCGGCCTTCACCACCATCTCCTTGAATACGGGAGCGGGCTTGAAGTGAGGAATCTTGTGCTCGGGCACAATCACCACGGTGTTCTTGGAGATGTTGCGTGCTGTCTTTTCGGCGCGAGTCTTAATCTCGAAAGTGCCGAAACCGCGCAGATAGACGTTCTCACCATGAGCCATGCAGTCCTTTATGACCCACATGAGTTTTTCCACTACTGTCAGCACATTGGCCTTGTCGATTTTGGTCGACTTGGATATTTCTTTGACAATGTCTGCTTTTGTCATTGTTGCGTTTCTTTATTGTGAATGGATTTTTTTTACGGCGCGAAGTTAATCATATTTCTATGCTTCAACAAATTTTATCCCTCAAAACTCAAAATAGTTCAGATATTGGAGATGTGTGGGCGCCACAAATGGCCCAATCGGCCTCTGACCGTCCCGAGAAAGCTCTCAGATGCGCCCGAACCGGCTTTGTCGTGACGACTCTACATGCCCTGCGGTGTGAGCAGGCGCGTATCTATGTCGCGTGTATGAGCAGGCACGACTATTATCATGGTGACAACGCTGAATAATCTCCTTTGATGGACCAAATATGGGCGGGATATTTGCATTATACACGACATCGCCCGATTGCCGGCAGTCGGCAACCGGGCGATGTCGTGTCCGTATTATCGGGGTCAACTCATCATCAGGACGATAACAACGCCCCAAAGGATAAGCAGGGTGTTGCCCACAGCGTAGGTCACAGTGTAGCCCATAGCCGGTATGGCACTTCCTATCGCGTCCTGGACGGCGCCCAATGACGCGGTAGTGGTGCGGCTTCCGGCGCAGCATCCCAGATTGATGGCGGCAGGGAACTTAAATATGTGTCTGCCGATTATCATGCCGAGTACCAGGGGGAGGGTGGTAGCAATAATACCCATGAAGAACAGAACGAAACCAACCTCTTTGAGTCCGGTGACAAACGACGGGCCCGACGAGATGCCCACAACGGCGATGAACATATTCAAGCCGAGGTTATCCATCAACCATACCGACGAGCGGGGCAGACGACCAAATGTGGGGTGCTTGGAACGGAGCCAGCCCAGCAAGAGGCCGGCGATAAGTGCGCCGCCGCTTACACTGAGACTTATAGGTATCTTGCCGATATGTATTGCGAGCGAGCCGATAAGTCCGCCGATAAAGATGCCTAAGCCTACGAACACGAGATCGGTTTTGGTGGTGCGTCGGTCGGCATATCCGAGCTGCTTGGCGGCGGCATTGACCTCGCGCCCAAGGCCCACCACCGACAACACGTCGCCACGGCCTATCTTGACCTGAGCGAGCACGGGCACGCTCACGCCGCCGCGACTTATCCCCTTTATAGAGATACCGTACATGAACTTCTGCTTGCGGAGGTCGTCGACTGTCATGCCGTCGACAGCCTTTGAGGCCACGGTAATATCAAGATCTTCGGCCATGAAGTCGACAAGTTCGGCATCGACCACCTCAGGGCCTATCCAGCTCTCATCGCCGATAATGAACTCGCGACGGCCGCTGAGCACTATCTCGTCGCCGACAGAGATTTTCAAATCCTGACCGGGGTCCACATCGACAATCTTGCCATCGGAGCGCAGACGCTCCACGTGAATAGGCTTGTCCTTCTGCCTGAAATAGTCCTCGGCCTCAGCCACGGTGCGCGGAGTGGAGAAGAAAACATCGGTCACCTTGTAGGCCCTGAACACTACGGGGCGCAGGGCATTGACATAGTTGGGGTCGGAGTTGGCAGTGCCGTAGTTCATCTTCTTTTCAAGCTCAGCCGTCTCCGCCTTGACCTTTTTTAAGCCCCCGAGGAGCCAGGGGCCAAGGTTGGCGAGGATATATGCCGAGCCGATAGTGCCGAAAACGTATGTCACTGCGTAGCACACGGGAATCATGCTTATCCACTGCTGCTTTTCGGAGTCGGATACCGAAAGCGAGTTGATAGTGTCGGTACCCACGCCGATAATGGCCGACATGGTCTGCGAGCCGGAGAGAAGACCCACGGCCTCGCCAATGTTATAGCCCATGCACAAGGCGACGGCCCATGTCGACAGCAGACACAGCACACAGACAACGACTGCAAACAGCATCTGTTTCAATCCGTCGCCTTTGAGCGCCCTGAAAAACTGAGGGCCCACACTGTAACCTATCGAGAACAGGAACAGCAGAAAAAACACATCTTTAAGCGGGCCGGGTACCGGTATGTCGAGCTGACCCACCAGCACGCCGACGAGCAGCACTGATGTCACCGTGCCGAGCGAAAATGACTTGAATTTAAGTTGACCAACAAAAAAGCCGGCGCCAAGAGTAAGGAACACGGCGAGCGACGGATTGTCGCGCAATACATGTACTATCCACTCCATTTGATTTAATCTGATTAGGGGTTACTCCACTTTTAACATAGCGCCGCCGCCTTTGGTTTCGGAGCCTCGAAAAAATCACCGGCTGATTTTCTCGTTAGCCGTCAACCATTTCACATAGCCCGATGTTATAACTCAGACGATGAAATAAAGACAGCGGCAGCGGCAACGACACCAGCCTGCCATGCCACCCGGCCTTTTCCACTCGCCTGTACTGACACGGACCCACACGCCTCTCATCAGTCGGTATTACTCACACACACAACAACAACACACACTCTTAAATTTATTTTGTATGCTTGACCAGAATCTCGACCCCAACTTCCGCAAAGGGGACGCAAAGACCGATGTATTCGGCTCCGACGCCATGCTTCAGGCAGCTCCTGATGAGCGCATTCCTGCCGGCTCAACCACTCCTGAGATTGCCTACCAGATGGTAAAGGACGAAACATTTGCCCAGACCCAGCCGCGACTCAACCTCGCCACGTTCGTCACCACCTACATGGACGAGTATGCCACACGCCTTATGAACGAGGCAATAAACATCAACTATATCGACGAGACGGAATATCCGCGTATAGCCGTGATGAATGGCAAGTGTATCAACATCATCGCCAATCTGTGGAACAGCCCGGAGACCAACAAATGGAAGACCGGCGCGCTGGCTATCGGTTCGTCGGAGGCATGTATGCTCGGCGGTATCGCGGCATGGATAAGGTGGCGTGAGCGCCGCCAGAAGGAAGGCAAGCCCTTCGACAAGCCGAACTTCGTAATCTCCACCGGCTATCAGGTAGTATGGGAGAAGTTTGCCCAGCTTTGGCAAATCGAGATGCGTACCGTGCCCCTGACACTCGACAAGACCACCCTCGACCCGGAAGAGGCCTTGAAGATGTGCGACGAGAACACTATCTGTATCGTTCCTATCCAGGGCGTGACATGGACCGGCCTTAACGATGACGTAGAGGCCCTTGACAAGGCTCTTGACGCCTACAACGCAAAGACCGGCTACGACATTCCTATCCACGTCGACGCTGCTTCGGGCGGCTTTATCCTCCCGTTCCTGTTCCCGGAGAAGAAGTGGGACTTCCGCCTCAAATGGGTACTGTCAATCAGCACCTCAGGCCACAAGTTCGGCCTCGTATATCCCGGTCTGGGCTGGGTGGTATGGAAAGACAAGAAGTATCTGCCCGACGTGATGTCGTTCAGCGTCAACTACCTTGGCGCCGAGATAAGCCAGGTGGGCCTCAACTTCTCGCGTCCGGCCGCACAGATTCTCGGTCAGTATTACCAATTCATACGCCTCGGCTTCGAGGGATACAAGAACATCCAGTTCAACTCGCTCTCCGTGGCCAAATACCTCCACTCTCAGGTAAGCTCAATGCCGGAGTTCCAGCCCTACTCGCCCGATGTGCCTAACCCCATATTCTGCTGGCTCATGAAGCCCGAAGTCCAGAAGGCCGCCAAATGGACCCTCTTCGACCTCCAAGACAAGCTTGCCCAGAAGGGATGGATGGTACCGGCATATACCCTCCCCGCCAACATCCAGAACATCGTGGTGATGCGCGTGCTCTGCAAGCAGGGATTCAGCCGCGACATGGCCGACCAGCTCCTCAACGACATCCGCTTCGCCGTCAACGAGCTCAACGCCCTCGAATATCCCACTCCCACCCGTATCACGATGGAGAAGAACGTGCCCCTGGTTGCCAAGACGTTCAACCACACCGGCAAATAAAGCTCCTTTACGACCATATCTGAAAGGTCAAAAAACACTATTATAAAGCTGCCGGCCGGTGGCAACCGACTACAACAGTCGGACGCCGGCCGGCAGTCAATTTATATGACACCGTTATCAACTATTCCTCTCCAAAGCCCGCTACTATGGACATTACCCTCACACGACAACAGATAAAGGACGCCGCCTCACAGGCCTACACCAATGCGGCGAAGATAACCGGGGGCGCTAACGCCAACTATATCCCTTATCTGGCCAATATCGACCCGGGGCTGTTTGGCCTCAGCGTGATGCTGCCCGACGGCACCGGATTTAATTTCGGCGACACGGACTACCACTTCGGCATCGAATCCGTATCAAAGGTGCCTACGGCCATTCTGGCAATGATACAGCACACTCCCGAGGGTGTACTGAAAGATATAGGCGCCGACGCCACCGGACTGCCGTTTAATTCCATTTTCGCCATACTGCTTGAAAACGACCACCCCTCAACACCGCTTGTCAACGCCGGTGCCATCTCGGCCTGCTCGATGATTGACCCCAAAGGGGACTCCGATGCCAAATGGAAAGCCATAACCGACAATATCACCGCACTATGCGGCTCTGCCCCCGAACTCATCGACGAACTCTACAAGAGCGAGAGCGACACCAATTTCAACAACCGAGCCATAACCTGGCTTCTGAAAAACTACAACCGCATCTACGACGACCCCGAAATGAGCCTCGACCTCTACACCCGTCAGTGCTCGCTTGGCATCACCGCGCGACAGCTCGCCGTCATGGCGGCGACGATTGCGTCGGGAGGCGTCAACCCCGTGACCCGCGCAAAGGTGTTTGACCCGGCCATAGCGCCAAAAATCACCACCCTTATCGCCACAGTGGGATTCTATCAGCACTCCGGCGACTGGCTCTACACCTCGGGAATACCGGCCAAAAGCGGTGTGGGCGGTGGAGTGCTCGGCGTGCTGCCCGGCGTGCTCGGCATAGCCGCTTTCGCACCCCCGCTCGATGAAGCGGGCAATTCAGTCAAGGCTCAGGCTGCGATCAAGGAGTTTGCCGGCATACTCGGACTCGGCGTCATGAACGGCAACCGCGTCACCATAGCCGGCTGACAAGGCCAACATCGGAATAAACTCACAAAAATCTCACTCTTATGGCTACAAAACCCACTTCCTCCACCGCGGCCACGGTAAAGTCGGCCGCCAAGTTAGGTGTAGGCACACTGATGATCATGAACATCGTGGCCGTGGTGTCGCTTCGCGGACTCCCCGCAGAGGCCGTCTACGGCATGAGTTCGGCATTCTACTATCTGTTCGCGGCGCTGGTATTCCTTATCCCGGTATCGCTTGTCGCTGCCGAACTCGCGTCGCTCTTCCCCTATCAGCAGGGCGGAATGTTTCGCTGGATAGGCGAGGCTTTCGGCAGCAAGCTCGGCTTCCTCGGCATCTGGCTCCAATGGATA
Source organism: uncultured Porphyromonadaceae bacterium (assembly GCA_947178215.1). Classification (GTDB taxonomy): domain Bacteria; phylum Bacteroidota; class Bacteroidia; order Bacteroidales; family Muribaculaceae; genus Paramuribaculum. The sequence goes on along the minus strand of CAMWXJ010000033.1, from coordinate 17,416 downwards.
GAGAGCACGATATGGTTCCCTACCGTACTTACTTTCGGCGCCGTGTCGCTCGCCTTCATCGGCATGGACCACGTGGCCGACTCGCATCTCGCCGCCAATAAATTCTATACCATAGCTGTGGTGCTCGCAATCTACTGGATAGCCACACTCATATCCCTCAAAGGCCTGGGATGGGTAGGCAAAATATCGAAAATAGGCGGTATGGTCGGCACCATCATCCCCGCCGGTATCCTCGTGGTGTGCGGAGTGGTGTACCTCGCCACCGGAGGCACTTCGCAGATGGATTTCCACAGCGACTTCTTCCCCGACTTCACCAACTTCGACAATGTGGTGCTCGCCGCGTCAATCTTCCTGTTCTACGCAGGCATGGAGATGTCGGGCGTGCATGTGCGCGACATACAGAATCCTACGGTCAACTATCCTAAGGCCGTGTTTGGCGGCGCGCTCGTCACCGTGCTCATCTTCGTGCTCGGCACCTACTCGCTCGGCGTCATAATCCCGGCAAAGGACATCAACCTCGTCCAGAGCCTGCTCGTGGGCTTCGACAACTATTTCAAGGCTTTCCATATGAACTGGTTCACTCCTGTCATAGCGATAGCCCTCGCGTTTGGCGTACTCGCCGGCGTGCTTACATGGGTTGCCGGCCCGTCAAAAGGTGTCTTCGCCGTGGGTCAGGCAGGCTATCTCCCTCCGTTCTTCCAGAAGACCAACAAGGCCGGCGTGCAGAAAAACATCCTCCTCATCCAGGGTGGTGCCGTAACGCTGCTGTCGCTGCTGTTTGTGGTGATGCCGTCGGTAGAGAGCTTCTATCAGATTCTGTCGCAGCTCACCGTGCTGCTCTATCTCATCGCCTATCTGCTCATGTTTGCGGCGGTGATATATCTGCGCTACTCCATGAAAGATGCCAAGCGCCCCTTCCGTATCGGCTCCAAGGGCAACGGGCTTCTCTGGATTGTAGCAGGTCTGGGCTTCCTCGGCTCGACCCTCGCTTTCGTGCTGAGTTTCTTCCCGCCCGATCAGATAGCAATGGGCTCCAACACCGTATGGTTTACGGTGCTCTTCGGGGGCGTGGCATTGTTCGTCATACTTCCTTTTATAATTCTGGCATGCCGCAAGCCGTCGTGGGTCAACCCCAAGAGCGATTTCGTGCCCTTCCATTGGCAGAAAGACCCTCAGTCGCTGGCACTCCTCAAAGCTGCCGAAGAAGCCTATGAGGCCTCTGAATCGGCCAAGGAAGCAACCGCTTCGCCTTCCTCCACTACCGGTGCTGACGGTAAATAGTCCCCGCTCCAATTCCCACTTACACATATCATGCGGCGTATGGACACCTGAGATAAGTGTCCACACGCCGCTGTCTTGTTCCTGAAAACCGCGGTCACGCTCTCCATCTATACGCGCATTATCGGGAAGGCAACATTTCATATTTCGCAGGTGTTATAACGGCAGTTATGCTTCTATGTACATTACCGCCTTTGTGTGGCACGGACTTTATGATAGCTATATGTGTATGACATATGGATGATATTATCATCATTTTATTTCTGATTCTTCTGAACGGCGTTTTCTCCATGTCGGAGATAGCCATGATTTCGGCAAGGAAGTCGCGCCTTGCCGCTGACGCCAAGCATGGTAGCCGCGGTGCCGGCATGGCACTCCGACTATCGGAGGATCCCGACAGATTTCTGTCGACGATACAGATAGGTATTACGCTGATAGGCATTCTCACCGGTCTGTACTCCGGCGCAGCTCTTGCCGACGATGTAGGTGCATTGCTTCAGGATTGGGGCATGGCACCCCGTATGGCGCATGCGGTGGGGCAGATCGCCATCGTCACGGTAGTGACATATCTGTCGATTGTCGCCGGCGAACTCGTCCCCAAACGCATAGGTCTGGCCGCGGCAAATATGGTAGCCCGACTGGTGTCGCGGCCCATGCATGTGCTTTCGGTGATAGCGATGCCTGCGGTGTGGCTACTGTCGGCATCGACATCGCTGATTGTAAAGATGCTGGGGATAAACGGCAAGGAAAACAGTGTGACCGAGGAGGAGATAAAATCGCTGATACAGGACGGCACCGACGCGGGCGAGGTCAGAAAGGTCGAGCAGGACATAATGGAACGTGCGCTCGTGCTCGGCGATCTGCGTGTATCGTCGATAATGACTCCAAAGGTGGATGTATCGGCTCTCCGGCTTGATATGACCGCCGAAGAAGTGAGGTCACGCCTGTCGGCTGAACTGCATGCAGCCTATCCGGTGTACTGCGACCGCAGCGGTGAAACGGTATGCGGCATCGTGACTCTGAAACAGTTGATACTTAAGATAGGCGCGTCAGACTTCAGGCTGTGCGACGTCGTGTCGCAGCCCATCTATTTTCCCGAAACGATGAGTGTCTATGACGCTCTCGAACGCATGAAAGCCGGAAAAGAGAGTTTCGCACTCGTGTGCGATGAGTTCGGCGCTATGTCGGGCCTGATTACACCAAGCGACATCCTCGACGGGCTTGTCGGGGCGATGCCCCAACAGACCCGCACTCCCGGAATCGAAAAGGAGGAGGATGGAAAATCATGGATTGTCGATGCCCAGATACCGATATACGACTTCATCAATTATTTTGAGCTGGAGGAGCTCTACCGTCCATCGTCGTATTCGACTCTCGGTGGCCTGATACTCGAAGTGCTGAGACATGTGCCTGAAATCGGCGAGAAGCTTGCGTGGAATTGCGTCGGCATCGAGATAATATCGATGCAGGGAGCAAGAATCGATAAAGTGAGAGTGAGACTGTCGGGACCGACCGACAAACCCTGATTCCTCTTCACCTTGCGTAGGCATTATCGTGACTCCCGACGCTCAGCGGCTGCCTGCCGAAGATGAGTCGACCTACGAGTCGGCATTGACGAGTTTTCTGGCTCCGCGCTTCTGACGGCCCCACTGCAGATTCCATCCTATTCTAAGGATCGGCATGGGAGCCATATCGATGCGAGTGTGCTGTTCGTTGCTGTTATAGCGGTTGAGAAGCCGTTGCGGCTGATCGTACTTGGTAAACGGACACACGACTCCCGCCGAAAACATCCATTGCTTCCAGTTATAGCTGAGATCCACAAGCGAGAACTTCTCGGCAGTGACTTTGGATTCACCCACGAGAGTAGTGGCGCCATGCCGATATTGCACCGTAAGCTGAAAGCCGTAATGACGCAACATGGCGGTGACATCGCCGCTCAGGTTGCGCTCGGTCAGATCATAACCGGTGCCACGCGTACGCGTGATGTGGTAGAGCATCGAGCCAACCACATCGAGCCAGCCCGGCACCACCGTGACCTGTGCCGACAGAGTACCGGCAAGATACTGGCATCCACGGCTGTTTTCAAACGACCTTATGAGCCTGTCGCCATCCCAGGCATAGAACGGAGCTATGCGGTCGGGACTGGTGCGCCCCTTGACTCTGACACTGCCCGCCAGTCGTGGCAACGTGTAGTTGTATTGCAGACGCAGACTATAGGTCGACCATGTATGGAGATTCTGATTGCCTGTCTGCCACTGGAAGCCGTCGATCTGGAGCGGCGCCTCGTTGGTCTCGGTAAGTGTAGGTGCCGTCTGCCATGTGGAGAACTCAAACCTCCACTGCGACACCTTACCATAGCGCCACTGCGCCGAAAAGCACGGACGCAGATTCCACGAGTCGTTGCCACTGTCGCTGTCAAGAAACTTGAACGAGGTAAACTGGGCTCCAACGCCTCCGGTGAGTGTCACCCTGTCAAGACGGTAGAGATATTCGCCGAAGAAGTAGGTACGGTCCTGGCGCTGACGGAATATTTCTCCGCCCATGTTCTCGTAGGTCGAGCGGTTGCGGTTGGCCTTGTAGGATACGCCGAAAGTGACACGCGACCTGCGCCAGTTGCGCATATAGTCGGCCTCGATGCCGTAGGCCCGGTTGAAGTCCTTGATCGAGGTGTTGACATCGGTGATCACGGCATTGGTAGCGTCATCCTCCTCCTGATATTCGTGCGTCGAATGGCCGTCGTTGAAGCTTCCCGACATATCTATGGCAAGCACCCTGTCGCGGCCGAAATGCTGCTCCAGATAGACCGAATACGACGGCATGATGCAGTTGTAGTCCTTCATATCGCTCAGGCGTACCTCACGGCTGTCATTGCTGTACGACATAAGTCCGTCGAAACGGTTGCCTGAGCTCCATTCCTTGTGCGCCGAGAGTGCCACCCACAGCACGGTCGTGTCGGGCTTGATGTAGCTGTAATCGGCCTGGAAAACGGACAATGAGCTGTTGTAACCCTACAACTGTTAACGAGTACAAATATAAGGATAAAAAACAGTCCTCCAAACATTTCCCTTGATATTAACCACACCGCCAACAGGAGGGGGGGGGTAAATTAATGATATATAATTATTTATAGGTCTATCACCATAAGAGTGGGATGTCGGCATCACAAACCAGGTCTACGATGACGATTTATAGTTGTAAATAGTGCGTTTACACTTTTTTTGCTTACTTTTGCTGCGAATAACCAAATCCAGTCACATTATGATAAGAAAAATCACTCTCGCGGTAGCTGCAGCTTTGGTGCTGTTAGTCTCAGCCTGCTCGCAGTTCAACAACCGCGGCACTGTCGACAAGCCGTTAATCGGCATCGCCAACACTACCAACCTATCGTTTGACAAAGTCGAACTGACCGATTCGTCGACCACTCTTTATGGCGTCATTCATTTCCGCCCGGGATGGTGGGTACGCCTATCAGGCACAAGCGCCATAGTAGCCGACGGCACCAAATATACCGTTACCGCCTTCGACGGCATCACCCCCGACGAACAGGTTATAATGCCCGACTCCGGCGCAATCCGTTTCACCATGACCTTCCCGGCTATCCCCTCCACCACCCGCAGCATCGACTTCACCGAGAACTCGGACGGCGGCTGGACGCTGTGGGACATCGACCTCACCGGCACCGCTACTCCCGACATGTATATGGCAGATATGCCGGCCAATCTGCGCGACATCGACCCCAACGCCGCGCTTCCCGCGATGGAATACAAATTTGACACCACCACCGTGCGCCTCCATGTCATGGGCCATCGCCCCGGAATGGGCGACAAGATAGGCTGGGGCATCAACACCCTCCATGGCCAGGTGACATCGCCCGAGGACAAGCCTGTCTCAATCGACTCGACGGGTGTGGCCGAAGTCAAGTTCGCTCTCTCGACTCCTGCCGAATTCTTCATCTACAAGTCATCGGAGGCCATGCCGACTCTCAACTCGCGCAAAACCATAGTCACTCCGGGCGAGACAGTCGACATCTACATCAACGCCCACTTCTCCGGAGCCTACAACATGGCTTACCGCGACGACATCGAGCTTGACATAAGCGATATGATTATGTCGCGCTCCAACGGCATCTACCCCAACTTCAGCCGCACCAAGAGCTCCCAGCATCTACAGACCTACACCGGCGAGTTCGGCGACTACAAGATGGACGGCGACGCCTACACCGATTTCCTTCTTGCCCAATATAAGGCGGTCAAAGACTCTATCGACGCCGACGCAGGCCTCTCAGCCGCTACCCGCGCCGACCTCCTCAACAACCTGAAGGTAGAGATTGCTGTCGCGGCCGCCAATGCCCGCGGCACACTGCTGCGCAACTACTATCACGTCAACAACCGTCGCCCCGACGACATCGACAAGGAGATAGCCGTCAAGCTCTCGCCCGATAACATCAAGGCCATAGCCGCAGTAATCGACTTCAACGATCCCAACATACTGCTTTCAAGCTCGATTGGCGGACTGATGAACACCGGATTCTGGAAAGAGGTCGGCATCGACACCGGTCTGCTCGACATGGTGCGCCTCTATACCAAGGCATATCATAACGCCGATACCAAAGGCGAGACCGACACCGCTTCGCTCGACTCGCTCCGCGCTCTCTGCGCTCCCATGGCCGAAGAAATCGTTGCCGTGGCCGATGCCGCCAAAGCGCGCCTCGCAGCCATAGACTATAGCCTCATCACCCCGACGCCCGACGTAGCCAATGACAAGCTCCTCGACGCCATCCTCGCCCCGCACAGAGGCAAGGTGGTGATGGTCGACCTCTGGAACACCTGGTGCGGTCCCTGCCGCGCGGCACTCGCCCATAACGAGCCGGAAAAAAGCGGCGACCTCGCAAGCGACGACATCGTATGGATCTATATCGCCGACGAGACGTCGCCTCTTGACCAGTACGCCTCCAAGATCAAGGATATCCGCGGCATCCATTACCGTGTGAGCGATGAGCAGATCACCGCGCTCCGCAAGCAGTTTAATGTCGACGGTATCCCCTACTATATCCTCGTCGACCGCAAGGGCAAAGCCACAGGCCGTCCCGATCTCCGCGATCACAGCGCATTCAAGAAAGCCATCCTCGACGAGGTGGCACGCTGACATTCCCGAACGCAAATAAAACAATGTGCCCCGCTGAGTGCCGTAAAGGCAGTCGGCGGGGCGCTTGGCTATTTATTGCGTCGTGTAAAGATACTGTTGACTCATGATTTGAGCAGATGGCAGTGCATCAGATTGCCGTCGCTGTCGCGCAGGTGCATCCCGTTGCCCTCGCAGTAGCGCCAGAAGCGGCAATCTGCACACGCTCCCTTGCGCATCCACGAGCGGTCGCGGTAAGTCTCGAAGCGGTTCTGCCACACGTCCCAGAAGTCATCGGTGTAGATGTTGCCCTGGGTGTAGTCGGCGCGTATGCTCGGGCATGCGCCTATGCTTCCGTCAATGAGCACCGACGCTACCGACACACCGGCATTGCAGCCGAAAAGATAGTCGCGCACCTCCCCTTCATATCCGGCCATGAAGCCCTCGCAGCAGAAAGAGGCTTTGATACGCCCCTCGGCGCGTGTGGCCTTGATAAACTCCATGAGGCGCTTTATCTCGGCAGAATCGAGGTCAAATTCAGGATACTGCGCGGCACGTCCCGACGGGAAAATGGTGAATAGTCGCCATGCCTTGACACCGGCGGCAATAAGTTTTTCTTTCACCTCGTCGAGTTCGTCGAGCGAGCGCCGGTTGACGCAGGTCACTACATCGAAGTTCAGATCCTCGGCCCCGGCAATCATCTTTATTGCCTCGTAGGCCCGCTCATAGCCGTGAGGATTGCCTCGCATCCAGTTGTGGGTGTCGGCCAGTCCGTCAAGGCTCACGGTGATGTTATGGAGTCCGGCACGACGGAGCGACTCAAATCGCACCGGGGTAAGTGCGAGGCCGTTGGTCACTATTCCCCACGGCAGTTCTCGGCGGTAGAGTTCGAGCCCCACTTCCTCAAGGTCGGCACGCATGGTGGGTTCGCCACCTGTTATGACGATGTTGAGATGATGACGGTCGACATGCGGCAAAATGCTGTCGACAACCCGCAGGAAATCGGCCGCAGGCATATCGGGATGCAGTGCGGTGTGCTTGCAGTCGCTGCCGCAGTGGCGACAGGAGAGATTGCAGCGGTGAGTACACTCCCAGAAGAGCTGGCGAAGGGTGTGCTCACGGGCGCGGGCATGGCGTAGCTTACGGTTTAGTTCCAGCGCCATACGCTGACGCAGAGATAGTGGTCTAATCATTCGGTGTCGTTGTCAGGTTCGGCTTTGGCCTTCAGCTTGAAGTTGACGGTGCTTTCGGCGTGGCCTACATACCACTCGCTATGCTTCTTACCGTCCTTGAGATACTTAAGTTCGACGTCAGCTGAGTCAGCGGCAAGACCGGATTCCTCTGCTGGAGTACAAACCACACGCACTTTGTCATACGGATTTGTCTCCTGATCCAATATATAATTGCCTTTGGAATCTGTCAGGACAGGATTACTTAGTTCATGCGCAGCATCTGTGGGTTTTACGACGATTGAAGCCCCGGCGACGGAAGCGCCGTCGCTCTCGGCCGTCACCGCACCCTTTATCTCAAAAGTCCCGGTAGGGCATCCGTACATATCATATTGCTCTTCCGAACATGCGGCAAAGCCGAGAATGGCCAGACCCAAAGCACTAACTCGCCCCAACAGCGATGACACCTTGATTGATAATCTCTTCATAACAATGTTATTATGGTTATTCTTTATTCTTTTTGGCTTGGAGCTTGAAATTGACGGTACTCTCGGCTTTGCCACGGTACCACTCGCTTTCACTGCCGCCGTCGTTGACATATTTCAGGGTAACATCCACAGAATCTGCCGCCAGGCCCGACTCAGCCGTCGGGGTGCACACCACACGCACCTTAGCTACCGGAATGCAAGAGCCTTCAAGCAGGTATTCGCCTTGGCTATCTGTCTCTACATCAGGGGTTATCGGGAAATATACACCCTCCTCGACAGTTTTGAGCACTACCACCGCGTCGCTCACAGGCTCGTCGCCGGCTTCCGACGTCACCTTGCCCTTGATTTCAAACTGTCCTGTGGGGGTGCCGTACATACATATCATCGGGTCGTCGGACTCGGAGCCGACGCATGAGGTGACGCCGAGTGCGCCCATAATAAAGGCGCAGACACGGCTCATGAGCGACGATACTCTGATCTGAATTCGTTTCATTCTGGTATGGATATTAATGTGATTCGTGGTTAAAGGCCGACAATCGGATATGGTGCCCGAAATTTCGGCTTTATGATACATCCATATAATGCCGCCGGCAATCGAATATTGCATCCCGACGACAAAAAAATTAAAAAGATGCGTATTTCAAGCCTGTTGCACTTGCGATAAAGACGGTGGAGCCGAAAAAGTACGCGGGCGGGGATGCGTCGGTGTTGACGCATCCCCGCCCGGAATAAAGTATGTGTGAGTGCTGAGACATAAAGGCGCGCGAGGCGCTACGCCCGTGCTGCCGGTCTATTACTCGGCAACGACTTCAAAGGGCACTTCGATAGCCACTTCCTTGTGGAAGCGGATGGTAGCGGTGTAGTTGCCGACTTCCTTGACTGCCTCTTTGACTTCGATGATTTTGCGGTCAACGTTGTGACCGAGTTTTTCGAGAGCCTCGGCAATCTGGATGGCGTTGACAGAGCCGAAGATAGTGCCGGTAGAGCTGGTCTTGGCACCGATGGTGAGAGCTACGCCTTCGAGAGCGGCGGCAGCAGCTTCGGCGTCGGCCTTAATCTGTGCGAGCTTGTGGGCACGCTGACGCTGGTTCTCTTCAAGGATGCGGAGGGCGCTGGGAGTAGCGATAACGGCTTTGCCCTGGGGGATGAGATAGTTGCGGCCGTAGCCCGACTTCACTTCAACCACGTCGTCCTTGTAGCCGAGGTTGGTGATGTCTTCTTTGAGGATGACTTTCATGTTGTTCCTGAGTTAACGTGTTGGATGTAACGTGGGTTGGTTTACTTCATCAGGTCGGTTACGAAGGGCAGCAGGGCGAGGTGACGGGCACGCTTAACGGCCTGAGCCACGCGACGCTGGAACTTCAACGAAGTACCGGTGATGCGGCGGGGAAGAATCTTGCCCTGCTCGTTGAGGAACTTCTTGAGGAACTCGGGGTCTTTGTAGTCGATATACTTGATGCCGCTACGCTTGAAACGGCAATATTTTTTCTTCTTGACGTCGACCGACATCGGGGTGAGGTAGCGTATTTCGGAATTAGCCATGATTTATCAGTCCTCCTTTACTTCTGCGTTAACGGTTGATTCGGTAGCGGCGGCCTTGGCGGCGCGAACGGTGCGGCGCTTGGCGGCATACTCGGCAGCATACTTGTCGAGACGGAACACGAGGAAGCGCATTACGCGCTCGTCGCGGCGGAAAGCGGTTTCGAGCTTCTTAACGATAGTGGGCTCGCCGTCAAACTCTACGAGAGTGTAGTAGCCGGTGGACTTCTTCTGGATGGGGTAAGCAAGCTTGCGCTGGCCCCAGTTCTCGACATTCACGATGGAAGCACCATTGTCGGTGAGCACGGTCGTGAACTTTTCTACCGCTTCCTTTGCCTGGTCGTCAGACAAAACGGGAGTTAAAATGAAAACGGTTTCGTACTTCATGTTAAGGGGTTAACAGAGTGGATATTATGATATGAATAACGGTAGATGCGGCACGGTGGCCGCAAAAACCGCTGCAAAGGTAGGCATTTTTTTTGACCTGCGCAAACCAAAAGTCACGCCGGCATCAGCTCACGCTCAGCGGCTTTGCGTCGCATGTTGATAAGAGCATAACGCATGCGTCCCAGGGCGGTATTGATGCTCACATTGGTGGAAGCGGCGATTTCCTTGAACGACATATCGCCGTAAAATCGCTTATTGATGACATCCTGCTGGTTTTCGGGCAGGTCGTTGATGAGCGAAAGAATCTCGTCAGTGGTCTGCACGGCCAACATCACATCCTCGGCTGTGCCTTCGGCGAGCTCGCGACGGTTGAGCCAATCGATCTCCACATCGTCAATCGACACTGTGTTCTCGCTCTTGTTGAAGCGGAAATAGTCGATGATGAGGTTGTGGGCAATGCGGGTGAGCCACGCCGAGAACTTTCCGGTCTCGTTGTAGCGTCCCTGGCTTATTGTGGTTATGGCCTTGACGAAAGTATCCTGAAATATGTCGTTGGCTACGTCGCGGTTGCGCACCACCGACAATATGTAGGCGAAGATGCGCTGCTGGTGTCGGCTCAGCAGTATGTCGAAAGCGCGGTTGTCGCCGGCTGCATAGGCGGCTACCAGACGGTCGTCGGGGAGCCTGTCGGTTGTCTGCATTGATTGGCTTCTCTTAAATGGTTTAATTAGAGTAGCTATGTGTCGATAGGCGCGATGTTTGGTGGAAGATTAGTTACTGTCATTGGGCCCGCATGGTCATTGTCTATTGACGGTGGCCCGCATTTTGAGTTGACAAAGATAATGTTTTTTCGCCACACCGCCAAACCCCACGCGCCTCCTCGCCCTAAAAAAACCGCCCCTCACTTTCATATTGGTCGGGACTCACCCCTACACGGGCGTCATCCGGACATGTATTTGCCTAATCCGTGGAAAATTGCTAACTTTGCGGATAAGTGGCCTCCGGCAGTGCTGGCCGCGTTTCTGTCTACTGTCAATAATCAATCGTCATATGAATATCACTCTCTGCAAACGCGCCGTGGCCGCCATAGCGGCTGTCGCGCTCCCTGCCTCTGCCGTGCTGGGCTGCTCCGACCTCATCGTCGGTAAAAAAGCTTCGGTCGACGGCTCCGTAATCAGCTCCTACGCCGCCGACTCCCACACTCTCTACGGCGAACTGTATAACCAGCCCGCCGCCGACCACGCTCCCGGAGCCATGCGCAAGGTCACCGACTGGGACAGCGGCCGCTACCTCGGCGAGATACCCGAGATAGCCCACACTTTCGCCACTTACGGCAACATGAACGAGCATGGTCTCACAATATCCGAATCCACCTGGGGCGGCCGCGAAGAGCTTGAAGGCTCGGGCGTTATAGACTACGGCTCGCTCATCTACATAACCCTCCAGCGAGCACGCACCGCCGATGCCGCCCTCGACACCATGATTTCGCTCGTCGACCGCTACGGCTATGCGTCGAGCGGCGAATCGTTTACCATTGCCGACGGCGACCACGCATGGATTCTCGAGCTAATAGGCAAGGGCAAGGCCGACAAGGGCGCAGTGTGGGTGGCCCGCCGCGTGCCCGACGACTGCATATCGGGCCACGCCAACCACTCGCGCATCCACAAGATTCCGCTCAACGACCCTAAGGACCAGACCCGCTACTCGGCCGACGTTATCGACTTCGCCCGCAAAATGGGCTACTACGAAGGCTCCGACAAGGATTTCAGCTTTTCCAAGGCCTACGACGGCAACAACATAGGCTCGCTCAGAAGCTGCGACGCCCGCGTGTGGGCGTTCTTCAATAAGTTTAAGAGCGGCATGGATGCTCATCTCCCCTGGATTCTCGAAGCCGACGAAGATGCGGTGCTCCCTCTCTGGGTAAAGCCCGACAAGCCTCTCTCGGTCAAGGACGTGCAGTGGATGATGCGCGACCACTTCGAGGACACCCCCTTCGACATGACAAAGGATATGGGCGCAGGCCCCTACCACGTGCCCTATCGCTGGCGTCCGATGTCGTTTGAGGTCGACGGCCAGGAGTATCTCCACGAGCGCGCTATCGCCACTCAGCAGACCGGCTTCTCATTCGTCAGCCAGATGCGCACCGACGTGCCCGACGGCATGAAAGCTATCCTCTGGTTTGGCACCGACGATGCCAACACCTGCGTCTACATCCCTGTATTTTGCGGAATCACCGAAGTACCCCACGCTCTCGCCGTGGGCAACGGTGACCTCTACAACGTGTCGTGGGACGCCAACTTCTGGGTGAACACTTACGTCGCCAACCAGGCCTACCACCGCTACGACCGCATGATTCCCGACATCCGCAAGGTACAGACAGGGCTTGAGGAAGCCATGCACGCCGAGGCCGACTCGCTCGTGAGCGTAGTCGCCGCCCTCTCGCCTGCCGAGGCATCGAAGCTATTGACCGAGCGCACGCACTACTGGGCCACAAAGGCCACTACCGACTACAAGGCGCTCGGCGACTATCTGCTTGTTAAATTCTCCGATGGCAACATCAAGCGTCAAAACGAGGATGGCTCGTTCAAGCGCTCGGAAACTGGCATGCCGGTGTCGCCAATCTACGGCGGATACGACGACGGCTACTTCCGCTCAATCGTCGCCGACCCCGCCACGGCCGACAAGCTCCGCGTAAAGTAACTATACGGTCATGAGAGAAACCATCATAGAGACCCCGGTGACATATTACACCCCCGACGAGCTTTCGGCTGCCGACCGCGAGCTCGTCGGGCGCGCCGTCGAGGCGACCCGCAACGCCTACGCCCCTTACAGCCACTTCCACGTAGGGGCCGCCATACGCCTCGAAGGGGGCGAGATTGTAAGCGGAGCCAACCAGGAGAACGCCGCTTTCCCCTCAGGCACCTGTGCCGAACGCACAGCCTGCTACTATGCCCATGCGGCTCACCCCGACAAGCGGTTCGAGGCCATTGCCATAGCGGCGCGCGACGCCGACGGTAACCTCACCCGCACCGTCACGGCACCCTGCGGCGCATGCCGTCAAGCCTTGCTCGAATACGAAACCCTTGCCGGTAGACCCGTTAAGGTGTTACTCGTGGCCGATGGCGAAATCGCGCTGCTCCCCTCCGTGAAATCGCTCCTCCCACTCGCTTTCACTGAATTTTGAATCTGCCCGAACACAATCCCTAAACTCTATCTATACATAATGAACCGACTTCTCAGACGCACGGCCGCCTTTGCCGCAATGTCAGTCATGGCCCTCTCGGGCCTCAGGGCCGCCGACGTCGTAGCCAACTATGAGGTGATACCTCTGCCCCAGCGCATCATGCCGGGCCGTGGCCTCCCCTTCACCGTCAACACCAAGACCGTAATCGTGGCCCCCAAGGAGGACGCTAAGCTGCTGTCAGATGCCCGCTTCCTTGCTTCGTATATCAACGATGCGTGCGGCATCACTCCCAAAATCGTAAACAAGGCGCCCAAGAGCAACGCCATAGTACTCTCAGCCACTCTCGGAGGCGACAATGTCGAAGCCTACGCTATTGAGGTCAACAGCGACCTCATAACCGTCAACGGCGCTTCTGCCGCCGGCACGTTCTACGGCATACAGACCTTGCGTAAGTCGATAGCCGCACCCGAAAGCGCCGACAACACCCTCGTGTTCCCCTCGGTGAGCATAAGCGACGCACCCCGCTTCAGCTACCGCGGCGCCCACTTCGACGTGAGCCGCCACTTCTTCCCCGCCGACTCGGTGAAACGCTTTATCGACATGCTCGCCCTGCACAACATCAACCGCCTCCACTGGCACCTCACCGACGACCAGGGCTGGCGCCTCGAAAGCAAGAAATATCCCGGCCTCACTGAGATAGGCTCGAAGCGCGGAGGCACCGTGATAGGCCACAACTCGGGCAAGTATGACGGCAAGCCCTACGGCGGCTACTACACCCAGGAGGAGGCCCGCGACATTGTCAACTACGCGACCGAACGCAACATCATCGTCATCCCCGAAATAGACCTCCCCGGCCACATGCTCGGCGCCCTCGCAGCTTACCCCGACCTCGGCTGTACCGGCGGCCCCTATGAGGTGTGGCAACAGTGGGGCGTGGCCGACGACGTGCTTTGCGCCGGCAACCCCGACACCTACAAGTTTATCGACGGAGTGCTTGAAGAGGTAATGGATATTTTCCCCTCCGAATACATTCATCTTGGCGGCGACGAGTGTCCTAAGGTGCGCTGGAAAGAGTGCCCCAAATGCCAGGCCAAAATCAATGAGCTTGGCCTCAAATCCGACGATCACAGCTCTGCCGAGGAGAAGCTGCAAAACCACGTAATGAAGCACGCCACCGAGATCCTCGCCAAGCACGGCCGCAAGATGATAGGCTGGGACGAGATAATCGAGGGCGGACTCTTCCCCGGTGCTACCGTCATGGCTTGGCGCGGCGCCGACGCGGCCGCCGAGAGCGCGCTACAAGGCCACGACGCAATACTCACGCCTACCGCCAACTGCTACTTCGACTACTATCAGACCCGCGACACCAAAGACGAACCCATTGCTATCGGAGGCTATCTCCCCATTGAAAAGGTCTACTCGCTCGAACCGGTAAGCCCCAAACTCAACGCCGAGCAGGCCAAGCACATCATCGGCGCCCAGGCCAATCTGTGGACTGAGTATATCCCCACTTACAGCCAGGTGGAATATATGGAGCTGCCCCGCCTCGCCGCCATATGCGAGGTGCAGTGGACCCAACCCTCACAGAAGGACTACGAATACTTCACAAAGCGTCTGCCCCAGCTCATCGCCCAATATGACAACGAGGGTTACAACTACTCGCGCCGCATATACGACATCGACGGCAAGGTAAATGTCAATGCCGACACACGAAAGCTCATTCTCACCCTCACCACCGTCGACAACGCTCCCCTATACCTCACACTCGACGGCACTGCTCCGAGCGCCTCGTCAATCCCCTACACAGGTCCCGTGGCTATCGACAAATCGGCCCGAATACGCGCCGTGGCCGTGCGCGACGGCAAACCCGGACGCGAGTGGAACGACAGTGTTACCGTTGCCAAGTCGACTGCCTCGCCTATAACTCTCACCAATGCTCCCCACCCCAATTACACCGGCAACGGCGCCTCGACCCTAAATGACGGCCGTCAGGGCAACAACGCCTCCATCTTCGGCTCGGGTGAGTGGCTCGGCTTCGTGGGCAACGACCTTGAAGCTGTAATCGACCTCGGAGCTCCCGTAGAAGTGAGCAACGTGAGTTTCAACACGCTCATCAACACCGGCAGCTGGATTATCGACGCCGACAGCGCCGAGGTGGCTCTGTCAAACGACGGCACCGACTTCACCACCGTAGCAGCCGAAAGCTTCACGCAACCCGATGGCGAGGTGACAAAACTCGCCACACACAAGCTTACCTTCGACCCGCAGGCCGCGCGCTACGTCAAGGTGCGCATCAGCCCCCTCAACGCCCTCCCCGAATGGCACGGAGGCCGAGGCAAGCCAGCGTTTGTTTTCGTCGACGAGATTATCGTCAACTGATTTACCCACATCCATCCCATTTAACCCCGACGGGCGTTGCAGGCGGGCACTACTGCCACAGCAACGCCCGTCGCTCTTTATTGTGATAGATAGTCGCCGGGATAAGAGCTCACACATCTTTACGTAGGCCCGGAGCATTAGCGAAATCAGCAGAGTGGAATAAGAGAATTAAACTTTATCGATAGAAAGCGACCGGGACTCGCGGCGGCATACACCGTCGGAGTCCCGGTCCATTGATATCGGGAGCGGTAGACGGGGCTCGAACCCGCGACCCTCGGCTTGGGAAGCCAATGCTCTACCAACTGAGCCACTACCGCATATGATTTGCAGCGCACTGCGAGTCACTTGGCTTGCAATGCGCTGCAAAGTTAAGGATTATTTTCTTATCGTGCAATTATTTTTTGAGACCAAGCTCTTTGAGCACGTTGGCGGGAACAGCCTCCTTGTTGATGAAGATATCCATGGTCTTAGCCTTGAAGTAGGGAATCGACACATAGAAATAACCACCGTAGATCTGCTTGTCTGTCCATGAGTTCTTAACCTTGAACCACTTGTTGCCCTTCTGGTCAGTAGCGATGCCCACGATTACCATGCCATGGTCGTCGGTGGTCTCCTGACGGTCAAACATCTCCTGACGGAGATCCTGAGTAACATCGATCTCCTCGACGGGACCACGCTGGCTGTAAGTCTCCTTCTCCTGATCGGCCTTCGAGAGGCTTACCCAGCGTGAGAGTTCGGTACCCTCAAGGTCGCTTGCGGTCTTGGCCTTAGGCATATTTGCATAGCCCTTGCTCCAGTTGAAACCACGCTCGGAAACGTCGGCGCCCCATGCTACGCTGTAACCATGCTCAATAGCGTATTCAACGGTCTCTACGAGCTGGTCGAGGGGGATGTTGTAAAACGCGTCGTTGGTCCAGTTGTCGGATACTTCCAGGCTGAACGGCTTGTAGAAGGGGTGGTGGGTAAACGAGGTGAGGTTGATATAGTCGCTCGGATTGATGGGGAACGAAGCGGCAAACGACTTCGGAGTGTAGCTCTTGCCCTCGTACTCAAAAGATTCAGGTATTTCACCGAAGTAAGCGTCGAGCATACCGTTCTTTACACGCTGATAGGCAGTGGAGATACGACGGTTGGGCTTGCGATTGATAACGTCGAGATATGATTTGAGGGCCGCTTCAACTTCGCCGTGTACGTGATTGTCCTCGCCATAGTTGAGACCGGCATAAGCACTTTCAGGCATTGCACCGTACTTGTCCCAAACGTAAATAACGTCACCGCAAGCACCACCCTGCGAGAACTGGGCTACACCATAACGACGCACGTAGTTATCCGCCTTGTCATTATAGCACTCGCGCACGGTGAACATCTCCGAGAGGTCTACGCTCTTACCTGTCTTGCGGAGGATTTCATCCTCAATGAACGAGGTACCGGAGAACGACCAGCATGTGCCGCTCTTGTTCTGATCCTTTACGGAGTTGGTAGGTACAACCTTAACGTCGGTAAACACGAAACCGGCGCTATCGGCAGGCTCTTTAGCCGACAACGACAGAGGAGCAACTGCTGCCACTGCGAGAGCCGAGAGAATGATATTTTTCATGTGATATGATGATATAGTAGATTTATTCAATAATGACGTTTCGCAAATTTACAACTTTTATAATAAATTCAGAAATAAAATTCAACAATTCGTCATCAAACGACGGCAGACGAAAGTAAACTGAATGCCGACAACCTCAATGTTGATACTTACTGATTGGTGAGGTGATATACACAAAATGAGGAGTGCCGGGACTGACTCTTTCGAGTCGGTCCCGGTACTCTCTCGGTTTAAAGGGGCGGTTACCTACTTTCCCACTTTCGCAGTATCATCG
>CAMWXJ010000032.1 GCA_947178215.1 uncultured Porphyromonadaceae bacterium | reverse complement strand
ACTCCTCTTTCAAGAATGAAAATCTTGCGTCCTAACCGATAGACGAATGGGCCGGGCCTTGTTTATGTGGCTCTTCTGCTTGAAAGCGACGGCAAAGGTAGGAATAATTATCGAACTGACAAAATCTACCGCAAAAAAAATAGCATAAATGATGTTTTATGGCTGTTTTTTTATGCCGCAGGGGCGTAAAAGAGGCTTATCCCGGTGTCGCGGAGTGTTGTCGGGGTGATGGCCAGGGGTTCTTGATTAGTTCAGGATGAGGGGGTGCTGCAAGGGGTTTGGCAGGCACTCCGCCCACTGTGGTGTCGGCAGCGACATCCTTTACCACCACAGCTCCGGCCCCGATGCACGCCCGGCATGCTACGGTAACGTCGTCGACGATGCTCACCCCGGGGCCGATGTACACATTGTCGCCTATCACCGCCGCGTGGTCGGTGGTGGCGCCCACGGTGGTAAACTGTCCGAAGTTGACGTTGTTGCCTATTATGGCCGTAGGGTTGATGATGAGGCCGTGGCAGTGCTGGATGTACATACCGTAGCCGATGAGGGTGCGTGGATGGATAAACAGGCCGTAGCCTCGCTTGTAGCGCGCGGCCATAAAGCGCGCGAGCGGATAGAGCAGTCCGCGCCTGTGCTGGGCGAGGCGGAACCAGAATGAAAAGCCAATACTCGGCCGGGTGAAGCCGCTCAGCCAGATACGCCACAGCGGGTCGATGCGGCCGTTGTGGCGGAATGAATCGGAGCGGATCAGTTGGGCGCAGTCGGCATAGCTGCGGGGCAGGGGTATGTCGACGTTTTCCTCACCTATTATAATACACTTGAACTCCATGGTGCTGCAAAGTTAGTGATAATAGGGCGTCCGACGCCTCTCACGGAGTGAAAAAAACATTACCTTTGCGGTGTGAAACATAAAGTAAGCGTCATAATGCTGCGCATAACGCGTTACAGCGACCGCAATGACATCGCCCTCGGCCTTAGCCGTGAGGTGGGGCCGGTGAGTTTTCTGGTGAGCGCGGGCTCAGGACGCGGCGCTGCCCGCAGGCGTGCCCTTCTCATGCCTATGAGCATAGTGGGTGGCGAGCTGAATGTCGCGGCTGGCCGCTCGGTGGGCACCGTCGGCGACCTCTCGGCGCTGACGGTATTTCCGGCCATACACGCCAATCCTGTCAAAGGCGCAGTGGCGCTCTTCATGGCCGACATGCTCGCTGCGGTGGTACGCGAGGGGGTGTGCGACCCGTTGTTATGGGACTTTGCGGCGGCGAGTGTCGCAGCGCTCGAACGTATTCCGGCATCGCGCCTCGCCAACTTTCCGATAGTGTTTGCCATGCGTCTGGCAGATATGCTCGGCATCGCTCCCGACAGCGCCACCTATTGCCGCGGACGCATCCTCGACCTGCGCGACGGCGTGTATCGCGCCACAGTGCCGCTTCATCCCGACATTGCTACGGCCACCGAGAGCCGTATCGTGGCACTGGCGGGAGGGCTCGGCTATCATGATATGCACCGGCTGCGTCTGAGTCTCGACGACCGGAGGCAGCTTCTCGACGGCGTGCTGCGCTTCATCACCATGCACCACGCCCGCGTTGATAATCTCAAATCGCTTGCGGTGCTTCGCAGCCTGGGCTGAACATAATGGCAACGAGGGGTGTTGTAACGTCACAGTCTACCCGTGTGTAAATGTTTAAGCCATTATTAAAGATAGATGTCTATGTCAGATAAGTTGTTGCCCGTAAAGCTTGTCGCTCCCGTAGTAAAGGACGGTGCGACTCTAAAAGGAGCTATAATGAAGCGCCGCACATCACGCGAATTTTCACCCCAACCGTTGACACTTAAAGATTTGAGCGAATTGCTGTGGGCTGCCTACGGTATCAACCGCAAGGCGACACGCGGCCGCACTGTGCCGTCGGCCTGCGGCGTATATCCTCTTGACCTTTATGTGTTCACTCTCGACGGTGTGTATCTCTATGAGGCCGAAGAGCATAAGCTCAATCCTGTGGTAAAAGGCGATTTGCGCGCTCTGGCGGGCGGCCAGGAGTTTGTCGCCAGCGCTCCGCTCAGCATAGCCATTTTCGCCGATCGCAGCCGCATGACATCGGATGACCCGGCTATGGAGGCGTCGTTAAAGGCGCATGCCGACCGCATAGCTGCCCTTGATGCGGGTGCCGTGACGGAAAACGCGTATCTTTACGCGGCAAGCGCCAATATCAATATCGTGGAGCGTATGTGGGTCGACGACGTGAAGTTGCGCGAAGCCCTCGGGCTGAGTGATGACAACCTTTTCCAGGTAGCCCTTACTCTCGGCTATCCTCCGGAGAAATAGTGAAGTCGATGCCGCCCCAGCGGCGCGCTATAATTTCCAGCGAGCGTTTCAATGCCACTTCGTCGGCGATGTCGACGGGGTGGCATTGCGTGCCTGTGGCCTGCGCGAGACGGTTGCCTGCCGAGGCGTCGGTGTCGGTAAATGCCACTTTGCAGCCTGCCGATGCGAGCAGCCGCAGCAGCGCCGTGGCGGCAGGCGAGGCCGTAAGCGAATGGCATTTTATGAAAATCCTCGACCCTGCGAGGGGAGCCGCCTGCGAGGCAGTGGGAGGAGCAGGCTTTGCCTGTTTGTGGCGCGTGGCGGCGAGCCGACCGGCGCGGTAGTCATCCATGCGGCGTTCAAGCCAGTTGTCGGCCATGTCGTGTCATTCTTGAGGTTGTAAGGGTTGCTGGTCGGCCACACGGTCCTTGGCCGCCTGCACCTCTTCGGGGTGCAGCCCGTGGTGTTCGTTGTGTCCCTTGCGCTTGTTGAGTTTCACCTTGATGGTGTCGAAGCCGTTGCCGTAGACGCCGTTGACATTGCCCTGCGATATGAACGCCTCAGGGTCGATGCTCTTTACGATGCGGAAAATAGTCATCGCCTCTATCTTGCGGCAGAACACCATAAGAATCTTAATCGGGCGGCCGGTGTACCAGCCGTGGCCGTCGACCACCGTGCAGCCGCGTTTGGCATCGGTGCCTATTGCGGCAGCGATGGCGTTCCAGTGTCGGGATATGATAGTGAACTGCACGGCCTGGCGGTTGGTGTTAATCACCAGGTCGCAGGTATACGACATGATGACGAGTACCACGAAGCCGTAGACCACTCTGTCAATCTGGCCGAAGAGAATGAACGACGACGAGATGATTACCATATCGACGTAAAGCATCATGCGGCCAATGGTGACGTTGCTCTTCTTGGCTACCATGGCGGCTATGATGTCGGTTCCGGCCGACGAGCCGTTGTGGACAAATACTATGCCGATGCCTACTCCCATGCAGATAGCACCTATTATGGCGCTCATGAATGTCTCGTCGCTTATGAGGGGGTGCGGGAAGCAGGGGGTGAGGGCACCTATGCCGAGCGAGAGCACCGTGGCGCCGAATATGGTGCGAAACACGAATGTCTTGCCCACGCTTCGGAAAGCTATTGCGAGCAGGATGAGGTTGCAGACGTAAGAGGTGACGGCCACCGGAAAGCCGTAGCCAAGGAAGCGCTCAGACAACACATATATCACAGTGCTGAAACCGGCCATGCCGCCAATCACAATCTGATTAGGGAAAATGAATGCCGTAAATCCGAATGAATACAGCATTATGCCGAAGATAATCATTATGTAGTCGCGGCCTTGAAGCCACATTTCACGACTTGGCTTTTTCATTGATTCAACAAGTGATAATAAAGGATGTTGGTCGAAGACGACCTTTTAATAGTCATTAGCTCTACAAAGTTATGATTGCTTCCCGACTTTTCAAAATTTTTCAGTTAAATTTGCTCTACTATTTATTTAAACACATCACATCCCCACTTATGAAAAAACTAAGCTTTGTGGCAGTGCTGATGCTGACACTGGTTTTCATCCTCCCTGCCCGTGCCCAGAGTTTTATAGACTACGGGCCCGCGCGCGGATTCCTTGAGCTTGAAGTCCATGCACTTGCCGGCGGCTCCACCATTACGGAAAATTATCTGGGCTGCTTTCCGGAGATGACACAGATGAACTCGTCGCCAGGCACGATGCTGGGTGCGGGCGTCACGGCCGTGTTCGGCATACGCGACTGGATTGGTCTCGGTACTGAATTCAATCTCCGCTTCAACCGCTATCGCATCGACATGGCGGTGTCGGGTGGCGATGCCACTTCGATAAGCAACATCTTTCTGCGCAACAACGCCACTTATTTCCAGATACCTGTATATATGCAGTTTCGATTCAATGTGTCGGAAAACGTCAGGTGGCGCGTCGACGCCGGCCTGTATTACGCCTATGGAATAGGGGGTAAGCAACAGCAGGATATTTACAACGCGCAGGTCAATTCGCTCGGGCAGCTCGTGTCGACTAAAATCTCCACCAAGCCAGGCTATTTCGACGATAACTCCACGTTTATCCACTCATACCGCCGTAGCGACATAGGACTGCATCTCGCCACGAGCCTGCTCTTCAACCGCTTTTCGGTGGGCGCGCAGTTCAACATCGGATTCAAGAACATAGCCTATATCGCTGACGGCCGTGGCATAATCACGCCCAACGTGCATAACCTCGGTTATGTGGTGTCGATAGGCTACGCGCTTTGACAATATAACCGCTCAGGCTGTTCAGTGCCTGCGGCGATGCTTCGCGGTCGTGATAATCAGCATGATTGTCGCGGCCGCTGCTATTATCGACACGATTACGAGCGCCGCGGTGAGCTGCCGGGTATCGTTGATATACGATTCATTAATCTGCCTGATGCGCTCCTTCGAGCCGGCGTTGATGTCGAGCAGCAGTTGAAGTTCGTTGATTTTCTCCACCTGACGCGCCGCGCGCTCCTCTTCGAGCATTGCGATATAGTCGTCGCTGATTTCGTTGAGCACCTTCTGGTTGCCCGACTCTTTGGCGCTGAGGATAATCATGGGATAGACACGGGTGCGGAACTCGCGGTCGGTCTCGTTGTGCAGAGACTTCATCAGCTCCGGGATAGCTTCGGCGTAGCGCTTAGTGGCTACGAGGTAGTAGCCGCGCGCGCGGCCCAGATGGTTGAACTCCTCGCGCAGACGCTCGTCGGCCTCTACAAGCTCCATGAGTTTACCGCAGTACTGCTCGATTTCCTTGTCGGTGAGGGCGGGGAAGTTGACAAGCATGCGGCGGAGGTAGATATACTCGATTGAGTTGTAGTTGGCGTAGACATATCCGCGTTTCTGGTTGCGCTCTTTCAGGTTTTGGGTGATTTCAAGGAGTCGCTTGCAGGCCGTGACGGCTTTTTCGGGCTCGTTGGTGAATGTGTAGGCCGTGGCGGCCTGGGTGTAAAATAGTGAGCTGAGCGGGCCGTCGGGGTCGGGGAGCTCCTTGATGAAGAGGTAGAGGCGGTCCATGTAGTCGCTGTACAGGTCACCGCCAACGGTGCGGCCGAGCAGTATCGTGATGCGGTAGAGCGGCAGGATGCGGTCGTAGAGGCTCTGGCCGGGGTTGTCCTGGTAATCGGTGATGAGACGTTGAAGCAGTGTCATGCGCTGTGTGTCGCTCATGTTCGACACCTCCCAGTTGAAGCGAGTGAGGTCGATGAAAAGCAGCGACTCGTACTGGTCCTCGCTGGGAGGGGTCTGTGCTATCGTCTCGCGTATGTTGCGGTAGGCCATACTGTCGGCGCGCATACTGTTGCCGAGCTTACGGAGCACGTCGAGCATCACGTCGAAGTTCTTAGTGCGCGACGTGAGCCGCACGAGGGGAGCGGAGTACACGCCCGAGTCGTTGCGGAGCGAGATGTCGAAGAGGTTGTACAGTGCGGTGATGCTGTCGGTCGCGTTGCGCGATTGTGAGAGGCGGGTCTGCCACTCTTTCATTGCGTTCATGTCAATCACTGTCGCACGGGTATGGAAGACACCCGAAAGCATTGCCATTGCCATGACGACAATGGAAAGGTATCGAGTGCTAATTCGCGCGCATGATGCGGAACTGTGGGTTATTTTCATTATTGGTATATGGAGACAGGTACGGATAGATTGCCGATGGCTCGCGGGAGCCGGCCCTGAATCACTTTTTATGACGCAAACTTACATAAAACATTTGAGAAAATGGCTATCTTTGTGAGAAAAATGTTACAAACCTGTAAAGTGTATGTCGCATAACAATTCCACGTTATCCTTTCGTCTTCGCCGCGCCCGTGCTATCCCGGAACCCGTACGCGCCTTATACCTCGATTCTTTTCCCGATGACGAGCGCCGTCCGCTACACCGGTTGGAACGGCTTGTTGCCGATCCTGAATCGGGAGTAGAGCTGCTTCTTGTCGATGGCGGCGAAGCCGTGCCCTGCGGCTTCATGACTGTGTGGACTTTTGCGAGCGGAGCACGCTATATAGAGCATTTCGCCACCCGGCACGAGCTACGAGGCAGTGGGATAGGGGCACGGGCGCTCGAACTTCTTGACGTGCTTACAGTCGACTGCCCGACGGTGATAGAGGTGGAGTGCCCCGATGGCGGAGGCGTCGCCTCTCGCCGCATAGGCTTCTATGAACACTGTGGCTTCACTCTCCATGAGGATTACGACTATATCCAGCCACCTTACAAAGCATCGCTTTCAAGCCTGCCGATGAAGCTGATGACCCGCGGCGACCTTGGCGGGCGCGACGTTGAGTCGATAGCGAGGGAATTGAAGTCAACGGTTTACGGATATACTGAGGGCGGCGACGGAAATGATTAGGAAATCGGTGATTATTGCAGTCGCGGCATGTATGGTCGCCTCGGGATGCTCGAGTGGCGCCCCCGACACTCATGATGCCGATGGACGGCTGAGGCTCACGGTGAGCCTTGAACCGCAAAGGGCGTTGCTCGAAGCGATAGGGGGTGACAGGGTGACGGTAAGCTCTCTGCTCGCCAACGGCTCCGACCCGGAGACGTATGACCCTACCATGGCTACGCTTATGGCCCTGGAACGGTCAGCGGCATGGATAAGGATAGGCAACCTGCCGTTTGAGGACGCTATACTGGAACGTATGCCCGATGCGGCGGCACGTGTGTTTGATTCGTCGGCAGGAATAGAGCTGATAGAGGGGAGTCACGGTTGTACCGCCCACGCCCACGACGATGATGGCAACGCCCACGGCCATAGCCATGCCGTCGACCCACATGTGTGGAGTTCGGTAAAAAACATGAAGATAATAGGCGCAAATATGCTCTCGGCTCTTGACGAGATTGACCCGGAGGGGGCAATGTACTATCATGCGCGCTATGACTCCGTGGCTTCGCGCCTTGATTCACTGGACGCGGCTTACAGCCGCAGGCTCGTTCCGGTAAAGGGGAAGTCGTTTATGGTGTGGCATCCGTCGCTGAGCTATTTCGCCCGCGATTACGGGCTTGTGCAACATTCGGTCACGGCCGACCACCGTGAGACGTCGCTTCTGCAACTTCAACGCACTATCGACAGAGCGGTTGACGCAGGGGTGGATGTTTTCTTTGAACAAGGGAGTTACGACCCGCGTATGTCATCGACGGTGAGGCAGCATCTTGGCGCGGTGTGCGCCACATTCAATCCGCTCGCCTACGATTGGGAGAACGGTCTCGACACCGTAGTGTCAGTTCTTGCGCCGGCCTATGATGTCGTTGATAACGAGTGAGGCGAGTGTCATGCCGAATATGGCCGTGATATGGCAGGCGGCGCCGTTGACGGCGACCTTGCCGTAGGTCATGGCTCCTGATGTGTCCTCCGGGGCGTCGGCCGGGCGGGCAATAGGCTGCTCGTCGGAGAACACACACTTGAATTTGCGGCGCGGCATCATGTCCATGCGCTTGAAGCGGCTGCGTAGGGCTGCCGCGAGGCGGCAGCCTTTGACTTTACGAAATTCGTCGACCTTGATGTGCGACGGGTCCAGACGCATTGCCGCACCCATTGACGAGTAGAATCGGAGTCCGGAAATCGAAGTGGCGCGCAATATCAGCAGCGCCTTGTCGGCGAGCGAGTCTATGGCGTCGATGACGTGGGTGAACGATGCGAGGTCGAAGCTGTCGGCGGTATCGGAGGTGTAGCGTTCGACTCTTACCGTGATGTTTGCGTCGGGATTGATGTCGAGCAGACGCTCGCGGAGCACTTCGGCCTTGGGCCGTCCGGTTGTGGAGCCGAGTGCCACAAGCTGACGATTGATGTTGCTTTCGGCTACGGTGTCGGCATCAACAAGTAGTATGTCGGTCACTCCGGAGCGCACCAGACATTCCGCGGTCCAGCTGCCTACGCCTCCGAGGCCAAACAAGGCTACCCTGGCATTGCTCAGGGCGGTCATTCCGTCGGGTCCGGCAAGCAGACCCATGCGGTGAAATCGCATTGACATGTTGAAGTGTGGGATGGTGTAGGGGGATGTATCAGCCTTCGTCGGTGCCTACGAGTTTGGCGCGGAGCTTGTCGAAAATCGAGGGCTTCAAGGCTTTGAGGTGGATGTTGACGCTCGGGGCGCCTTTGAGCAGGAAAAGAATGGATGCAGGAAGCACAATCGCTACATGGCGCTCGAAATCGAGGATGCCGTGGATGCGGTCGAGGGCTATGGTGTGGAAGGGAGAGTCGGGACTGATAGAGCCAATCGTGATATTGTCGCCGTCAATATAGATATTGTGGCAGTCAATCTCGGGCGCAAAGAGCAGACCTATGTTCAGGTCGTAGGGTGAAGCCGGGAGCTTGCTGTATTTCTTGTAGATGGTCTCGATGACCTTTTGGGTAATCATAGGAAGAAGATAGTATCGACTCGTGCCTTATGCGCAGGTCTCGGCGGGAGAGGGCCGTCGGGAGGTGTTGGAAATTGGCGGAGGGTGCCGTTGCGACAATCGACAAGTGACGATTGATTGATTTTAATTTATCAACACCGGGGGCGGCCCAATGGTTCCGACATCGAGCGAGGATTTTTTGACCAGGACATCTCGAAAGGAGAATGTGGCTGACAATGAAAATGGAGGGTCAAAAGAAGAGATAAAAAATGACGCCCTGCGGGAATTTGCGGGCTGAGCCGGCATCCCGCAGGGCGTCGAAATATTGCGCTACGTACGGTGCGTCAGGCGAGGAAGCCTAGGAGCACACCGGCGGCGACTGCCGAACCTATCACGCCGGCCACGTTGGGGCCCATGGCGTGCATAAGAAGGTAGTTGCTGGGGTCGTATTCAAGACCGAGGTTATTGGAGATACGGGCGCTCATAGGCACGGCAGATACGCCGGCGTTGCCGATAAGCGGATTGATCTTCTTGTCCTTGGGAAGCACGAGGTTGAAGAGCTTCACGAAGAGCACGCCCGACGACGAAGCGATGATGAACGCCATGAAGCCGAGGAAGAAGATGAAGATGGTCTGGGTGGTGAGGAACTCCGATGCCTGGGTCGATGCGCCCACGGTCATGCCGAGGAGGATGGTCACGATGTCGGTAAGAGCGTTGGAAGCGGTCTTGGCCAGACGTGTGGTGACGCCGCACTCGCGCAGCAGGTTGCCGAAGAAGAGCATGCCGAGCAGGGGAATACCCGAAGGCACAACGAAGCAGGTGAGAATCATGCCCACGATGGGGAAGATAATCTTCTCGCTCTGTGCCACGGCGCGAGCCGGACGCATCTTGATGAGGCGCTCTTTCTTGGTGGTGAAGAGGCGCATGATCGGGGGCTGGATTACCGGCACGAGGGCCATGTAGGAGTAAGCCGACACGGCGATTGCTCCCATGAGGTTGGGTGCAAGCTTCGACGAAAGGAAGATAGCCGTGGGGCCGTCGGCACCGCCGATGATGGCGATAGCGCCGGCCTGGTCGGGAGCGAAGCCGAGTGCGAGGGCCACGATATAGGCACCGAAGATGCCGAACTGGGCGGCTGCGCCGATGAGCATGAGCTTGGGATTGGCTATGAGGGCCGAGAAGTCGGTCATGGCACCGATACCGAGGAAGATCAGCGGGGGATACCATCCGGCGCTAACACCGTTGTAGAGGATGTTGAGTACCGAGCCCTGCTCGTAGATGCCTATTTCAAGACCCGCTTCGGTGTTGAAGGGGATGTTGCCGATAAGCATGCCGAATCCGATGGGAACAAGGAGCATGGGCTCGAAATTCTTCTTGATGGCAAGCCAGATGAAGAATAAGCCCACTGCCAGCATGACAAAGTGTTGCCAAGTGGCGTTGTAGAAGCCTGTCAGATGCCAGAACTCCGTGAGGTTGCTAAGCAGAAATTCACCGAATGACATAGTGAGTGTGTTGGGTGGTTATTCAGGTGAATTATTCGAGGGTGACGATAGCGGCGCCTTCGAGCACGGCGTCGCCGGCCGATACGTTGATAGCCGAAACCTTGCCGTCGCGGCCTGCGCGGATGGCGTTTTCCATCTTCATCGCTTCAAGCACTGCCACGGTATCGGATGCCTTCACTACGTCGCCTACCTTTACGGCTATGCTGAGCACGGTACCGGGCAGGGGAGCCTTGACCTGATAGGCTCCGGCGGGAGCGGCGGCGGGCTTGCTGATGACCTTGGCGCCCGACTCGGTGCGGGGAGCTGCCGAGGGACGGGGAGCGCTGATGATCTTGACGGGAGCTTTCTCTTCGTCGAGCTCCACGCGGTAGGGTGTGCCATTGACCTCTACCTGGGCGATGTTGTTTTCGATGTCGCCGACAGCCACTTTGTAGGTGTTGCCGTTGATTTTGTATTTGTATTCTTTCATGAGTGGTTACGTGAATTGGATGTTGGGTTGAAATCAGCGGCGGGGAAGCTCGCGGAGACCGTAGATTTTGGAGCTCCAAGGTGAGTATGCGCGCTTTACCTTGTTGATGGTGAGGATGGTGCTTTCCTGGTCGTGGGCGTTGAGATGCTGGTAGAGGGCCATGCCGATAGCGGCAATCTCCTCGCCGGAGTCGTGTTCGGGAGCGGCCTCGACGTCGGTGTCTATGCCGTGGGCCTTGGCCTTTGACTCGCGCATACGACGTGCGCCAAGCTTGCTGATTCCGAGGAAGCAGAGAGCGAGAACAAGGAGTGCCGAGAACACGATTGCCATAGCCATGACGGCCATTGCAAAGCCGTGCTCGTCGTTGACACGGAACATGTCGACCTTGTTGTTGGTGTCGCGTATGATATTGTTGGAGCTGGGAGTGACATACTTGTCGCCCTCGTCGTTGCGGATTTCCCAGGCTTCTACGCCTGTACCCTCGCCGTCGGCGCGACGTGCGAAAGTCTGGTTGGCGGTGAGCGCTGCGGGTACCGTGATGGAGTCGATGAGCGTCTGACCGTCGGCCTCATACAGTCCTATCCAGTTGTCCTGGCCTGCTTTGAGGGTGAAGTTGAGGTGGAAAGTGCCGTGCGAGGGATTGCCGTCGGCCCAGAACAGTATGTGCTGGCGCTTGGGCACCTTGGTGTTGACGTCGCCCAGTGGCACCGGATATTTGGTGGGGTTGGCGGGGTCGTCGGTAAGGTACACGCTTGATATTTCGAGCGGTGCGTGGGCTGAGTTGAATAGCTCTATCCAACCGTGGCGCTGGCCGAAGTCATCGACGAAGTTGGTGGTGTTTTCCACCATCACCTCGTTAATCTTCAGCGCTCGGCGGGCCTGGGCGCTGAGCGACAGGGTGCCGCCGATAAGCGCTGCCATGAGCAGAAGGATTGTTTTTTTCATGCTTTGTGGATGATGGGGTTGAAGTAGTGCTATCTTTTACAGAGGTATGTTGCCGTGCTTCTTGGCGGGGTTGGTCACCTTCTTGGTGGCGAGCTGCTGGAGAGCGCGGATTACGCGGAAGCGGGTGTTGCGGGGCTCGATAACGTCGTCGATATAGCCGTAGCGTGCAGCGTTGTAGGGATTGCAGAAGAGCTTGTTGTACTCCTCTTCCTTCTCTTTGAGCACCTTGGCGGGGTCGTCGGAAGCCTTAGCCTCCTTGGCATAGAGCACCTCTACTGCGCCGGCGCCGCCCATTACGGCGATTTCTGCAGTAGGCCATGCGTAGTTCATGTCGCCGCGGAGCTGCTTGCAGCTCATCACGATGTGGGAGCCGCCGTAGCTCTTGCGGAGTGTGACGGTAACCTTGGGCACAGTGGCTTCGCCGTAGGCGTAAAGCAGTTTGGCGCCGTGGAGGATAACGCCGTTGTATTCCTGGCCGGTGCCGGGGAGGAAGCCGGGCACGTCGACGAGTGTCACGAGGGGGATGTTGAAGGCGTCGCAGAAGCGAACGAAGCGTGCGCCCTTGCGCGATGCGTTGCTGTCGAGCACGCCGGCGAGATATTTGGGCTGGTTGGCCACGATGCCGACGCTCTGGCCGTTGAAGCGGGCGAAGCCGATGATGAGGTTCTTGGCGTAGTCGCGCTGTATTTCAAGGAACTCACCGTTGTCGATGATGGCGCCGATAACCTCGTACATGTCGTAGGGCTTGTTGGCTGCGTCGGGGATAATCTCGTTGAGCGAGTCTTCGAGGCGGTCGATGGGGTCGTTGCACTCCACGAGGGGAGCCTCTTCAAGATTGTTCTGGGGAATGAAGCTGAAAAGCTTGCGTACGATAGAGAGGGTCTCTTCGCCGTCTTCGGCAGCGAAGTGGCACACACCGCTCTTGGAGGCGTGTACGCTGGCACCACCGAGGTCTTCCTGGCTTACGTCTTCACCGGTAACGGTCTTCACCACCTTCGGGCCGGTAAGGAACATGTAGCTGATGCCCTTGGTCATGATGGTGAAATCGGTGAGTGCGGGGGAGTAAACTGCACCGCCGGCACAGGGGCCGAGGATAGCGGAAATCTGGGGTATAACGCCCGATGCGAGGATGTTGCGCTGGAAAATCTCGGCATATCCCGCGAGTGCGTTGATGCCTTCCTGAATACGTGCTCCGCCCGAGTCGTTGAGGCCGATGACGGGAGCGCCCATCTTCATGGCCATATCCATAATCTTGCAGATTTTGAGGGCCATGGTTTCCGAGAGCGAGCCGCCGAACACGGTGAAGTCCTGTGCGAATACGTAGACAAGACGTCCGTTGATAGTGCCGTAGCCTGTAACGACGCCGTCGCCGAGGAAGCTCTTCTTTTCCTGACCGAAGTTGTAGCAACGATGGCGTACAAACATGTCGATTTCCTCAAAGGAGCCTTCGTCGAGGAGTTGTGCGATGCGCTCGCGGGCGGTGTATTTGCCGCGTTCGTGTTGTTTCTGGATGGCTTTTTCGCCGCCACCGAGGCGAGCTTCATTGCGGAGTGCAATGAGCTCCTGCACCTTGGCAAGTTGGTTGCTCATTATTATATAAGGAGTAAGTGGAGTAATTGTTTCTGATTGGGAGGATGCTAATCAGACCTGCTTGGGGTCTTCGCACAGCTCGATAAGTGTGCCGCATGTCGACTTGGGGTGGAGGAAGGCGATGTTGAGGCCCTCGGCGCCCTTGCGGGGAGCCTTGTCGATGAGTCGGCAGCCTTTTTCGGATGCTTCGGCGAGGGCGGGAGCCACGCCGTCGGGCATGGAGAAAGCGATGTGCTGGATGCCGCCGCGGCCGCCGTTGTTCTCAATGAACTTGGCTATGGCGCTTTCCGGGGCGGTGGCTTCGAGAAGTTCGATTTTGGTCTGGCCTACCTTGAAGAAGGCGGTGCGCACCTTTTGGTCGGCTACTTCCTCGATTGCAAAGCATTTGAGACCGAGAATGTTTTCGTAGAAGGGAATTGCTTCGTCGAGTGAAGGCACTGCTATGCCGATGTGCTCGATATGGGAGATGTTCATGTCGTATGGAGTTTTAAGGTTTACGTCAGTTGATGGGTTTGTATGGCGTACTATGCTCAAAAGAGTAACGACGCTATTCAGTGGCAAAATTAGCAAAAAATGTAATTGTCACTGCCTAAATTGCATAAATTATTTCAGTTTGAAGGGTGGAGGGGGATGGGGAGATGTAAATATATTAGTCAATAGACGTACAGAATTGGTATTTTTTGTCAATAAAGTGTATCGAAGAGGCTATATAGCTTAACTTTGCAAGAGTAATGAACATATCCGGTAGCTATCCGATTTATTTCACGCCTATGCCATCACATTTCATCAAGGGACTGGCCCCCGCCGCACTCGCTGTATTAGTGTCGGTTACGGCGGCCGCCCGTGAAGCCACACAGGCCGACACCCTTGTTCTCTCGCTCGACTCGTGCATCGCCATAGCTCTTGATGCCAACCCCACAATCAAGGTAGCCGACCTTGAAGTAAAGCGTATCGACCTGACCAAAAAGTCGACAATAGCTCAGCTGCTGCCCAATGTCAGTTTCGGAGCCCAATACAGCCGCACTCTCGCCAAGCAGACCATGTACATGAGCATGGATGGCTTCGGCGGCGAGGGGAACGGCAGCGAAGCCGAAACGCAGGCGTCGGGGAGCTCAAACCGCGACAACGGCATCAAGGTTGGACTCGATAATTCGTGGAGCCTCGGCTTCAACGGCTCACTCCCCATTATCGCACCTCAGCTGTGGGCTACCCTCCGGCTCAATGACGAGCAGATACTCGCCAGCGTTGAGAGCGCGCGCAGCTCGCGGCTTGATATGATAAAGGAAGTAAAGAACGCCTACTATGGCATGATGCTCGCCGACGACTCCTATCGCGTGGTGAGGGATAACTACGACATGGCTCTGTACACCGCAGCGCAATACCGCCGCCGCTTCGAGATAGGCACGGCGTCGCGGTACGACACTCTCCGCACGTCGGTGGCGGTGAAAAACATCGAGCCGCAGCTCACGCAGGCCGAGATTGCAATAAGGCAGTCAAGGCTTCTGCTCGCCATGCTCATGGGCATAGACACGGCGCCGTTTATCACCCCCGCCACACGCCTCGCCGACTATGAGGCCACGATGTATGCCGATGTGCTCGCTATCGACCCGTCGATAGGCGACAACACCGACTTGCGGTTGCTCGACATACAGCGACGCCAGGCCGAGCAGGCTGTCAAGGTCAACAAGCTCGCTTTCGTGCCCACGCTTGCACTCACTGCCAATTACAACTGGACCTCGATGTCAAACGGCAAACTGTTTGGCGCCGGAGACCGGTGGAGCCCGTATTCGTCGGTGGGCCTGGCGCTCTCGGTGCCCCTCTTTGAGGGCGGAGGACGATACAACTCCGTGAAGCAGAGTAAAATCCAGGCTCGTGAGCTCGACTTGCAGCGCGATAATCTCCGCCGTTCGATACAGATGCAAGTGGATGTCGCTATGGACAACATCCAGCTCAACGTCAAGCAGATTGCCTCGTCGGGCGAATCGGTTCGTCAGGCCGAGGATGCCTACCGCATCATATGCGAGAGTTTTGAGCTTGGCACCGCCTCATACCTTGACCGCCGCGACTCTGAGCTTCAGCTTACGCAAAGTCGTCTGGCTTATCTTCAAGCCATATACAACTATCTGACGGCACGCGCAGACCTTGAAAACCTGCTCGGCACCGCTTACCCGTCGCACAACACAACCCGCTAACAGACAATATACCACACCATGAACAAGTGCACAGCATACGCATACCTTTCAGCTCTGTCGATTATGACCATCGCCTCATGTTCCGGGGGCGACAACAACAATGCCGCAGAGGCCTCTGCGGCCTCTGAATTAGAGATTCCCAGGATAGAGATTGCCACAGTGTCGAAATCCACTGTCGATCATGTAGGCGAGTACACTGCCAATGTAGAGGCGTTCAAGACCAACAACATTTCCACGTCGATTCCAAATCGCATAAAGCAGATTCTGGTCGATGTGGGGTCGAACGTGACCAAAGGCCAGAAGCTCGTGGTGCTCGACGACGTGACGATAGAGCAGAGCCGCGTAAGGCTTGAAAACGCCGAGCGCGAATACAACCGCGCTCTCAAGCTTTTTGAGATAGGAGGAGGTACGCGCCAGTCGGTCGACCAGCTGAAAACCGAACTCGACGCTTCTCGACGCGCTTACGATAACCAGCTCGAAAACACTGTGCTGACATCGCCCGTCAACGGTACCGTGACGGCTCGCAACTATGACCCGGGCGACATGACCGGCACCACGCCTATCCTCACCGTCGAGGACATCAACCCCGTGAAGATAATGATTGGTGTGAGCGAGACCGATTTCAGCGCCGTGAAGCCCGGACTGCCGGTAAAGGTGACGCTCGACGCATATCCCGGCGAACAGTTTGACGGGAAGGTGACGATAATACACCCGTCGATTGACGCGTCAACGCGTACATTCCTGGCAGAAGTTACTCTCCCCAATCCTCAGCACAGGATACTCCCGGGCATGTTTGCCCGCGTGGAGGTCCCCATGGGGAAGGCCGAAGCAGTGGTGCTCCCCGACCGTGCGTTGCAGAAACAGAGCGGCTCGGCTGTGGAATACGTGTATCTCTTCAACAGCAACGACTCCACCGTGACATTCACTAAGGTGACGACCGGCCGTCGCCTGCCCGACTCTAACGCTTACGAGGTAATCGACGGACTCGCCGACGGTGCTACCGTAGTGATTTCGGGGCAGTCGCGTCTGCTCGACGGTACCAAGGCTCTCCCCATAAACTGATTTTTCCAAGCTATCCCAACTTCGCATCATGAGCATATATTCCAGTGCGGTAAGGCGCCCGGTGATGACTGTACTCTGTTTTGTCGCCGTGGCCATACTCGGTCTGTTCTCGCTGTCGACCCTTCCGGTCGACCTCTACCCGGATATCGAGACCAACACCATTATGGTGATGACAAGCTATCAGGGAGCATCGGCGGCCGATATAGAGCAGAATGTGACGCGTCCGCTTGAAAACGCCCTCAACGCCGTCAACGATCTGAAACATATCACCTCCAAGAGCCGTGAGAACACTTCGGTGATTACTCTCGAATTTGAGTATGGCAAGGATATTGACGTGCTGACAAACGACGTGCGCGACAAACTCGACATGGTGAAGAGCATGCTGCCCGACGATGCCGAGAATCCTGTGATATTCAAGTTTTCGACCGACATGATACCTATTGTAATCCTGTCGGTGAAAGCCGACGAGAGTATGCCCGGCCTCTACAAGATTCTCGACGACGCCGTGGCCAACCCTCTCGCACGAATCTCGGGTGTGGGCTCAGTGTCGATTTCAGGCGCGCCCAAGCGTGAGATACATATATATGTTGACCCGGCCCGCCTCGAAGCCTATGGCGTGAGCGTGGAGCAGATAGCATCGGTGATTGGTGCGGAGAACCGCAACACCCCCGGAGGCTCTATCGACATAGGCTCTGACACATATTCACTGAGAGTGCAGGGCGAGTTTGTGGACTCGCGCGACATGAGGTCGCTCGTGATAGCCTCGCGCCCCGACGGCCGCAAGGTGTTGCTGAGCGACGTCGCCAGGGTCGACGACTCGTCGGAGGAACGCGCTCAGAACACATACAACAACGGCCGACGCGGAGCCATGATTGTGGTGCAGAAACAGAGCGGCGCCAACTCGGTAAAAATCTCCGAGCAGGTGTTGAAGATGCTGCCGTCGCTCCAAAAGCGTCTGCCGTCGGATATAGAGCTTGGCGTCATCGTCGATACGTCCGACAATATCCGCAACACAATCAACTCTCTCGTCGAGACGGTACTTTATGCTCTTCTCTTCGTGGTGATAGTGGTGTTCATGTTCCTCGGACGCTGGCGTGCCACTCTCATCATCACCATCACAATACCTATCTCGCTCATAGCTTCGTTTATCTATCTGGCGATTACCGGCAACTCTATCAACATCATATCGCTGTCGGCACTGTCGATTTCAATAGGCATGGTGGTCGACGACGCGATTGTGGTGCTCGAAAACGTGACGACGCATATCGAGCGCGGCTCCGACCCTGACCAGGCTGCTATTCACGGCACCAACGAGGTGGCCGTGTCGGTCGTGGCGTCGACGTTAACACTTATCGCGGTGTTCTTCCCGCTGACGCTCGTCACCGGTATGACCGGCGTACTCTTCCGTCAGCTCGGATGGATGGTCACTGTAATGATGACCATATCTACTGTGTGTGCCCTTTCGCTCACCCCGATGCTCTGCTCGCAGCTCATGCGTCGCACCAATCATCACGGCCGCCTCTACAACATCTTCTTCACGCCGGTCAACCGCGGCCTTGACGCTATCGACAGGGCTTATGGCCGATTGCTCAATATTGTGGTGAGCCACAAGACATCAGTCATCATCGTGTGTCTGCTTATCTTCTTCTCGTCGCTGGGACTGCTGAAAATGGTGGGCACAGAGTTTATTCCTACCGCCGACGATGCGCGTCTGTCGGTCAACCTCGAAATGCCGATAGGCACGCGCGTGGAGATAGCCGATTCCGTAACAGCCCGCCTCGCCAGGATGTGGGATGAGAAATATCCCGAGATAATGGTGCTCAACTACACCACGGGCCAGGCGTCGAGCGACAACACGTTTGCGTCGCTGTCGGACAACGGTCCGCATATCGTGTCGATGAACATACGCCTTACCGACCCCGGCGACCGCGACCGTACGATAGTGGAGATAGCCGATTCCATGCGTTCCGACCTCCTGCGATATTTTCCGCAATATTCAAAGTCGCAGGTCAACGTAGGCGGCGGTGGCGGCGGCATGGGCGGCCAGAGCACGCTCGACTATGAGATTTACGGCTACGACTTCGCCGAGACCGACTCTGTGGCGCAGCAACTGAAACGTATTCTCATGTCGGCTCACGGCACGGCCGACGTACGCATTTCGCGTGCCGATTATCAGCCGGAATATCAGATTGATTTCGACCGCACCAAGCTCGCTCTTTACGGCCTCAACCTCACTACCGCCGCTAACGCGTTGCGCAACCGCATCAACGGCGCCATAGCGTCGCGTCTGCGCATCGACGGCGAGGAGTATGACATAAAGGTGATGTATGAGCCTACCGAGCGCACGTCTACCGACGACATTCTCAACATACCTATCATCACAGGCGCTACCGGCGCCGACGGAAAGCCGGTGTTCGTGCGCATACGCGACGTGGGCACGGTGGTGCAGCGATTCACACCCCCAACCATCGAACGAAAGGATCGTGAGCGTATCATCACAGTGTCGGCTGCCGTGTCGGGTGTGCCGATGAGCGAAATCGTGGAGGCCGTAGCCCCGCAGATTGACGCCATGGACCTACCCGTGGGCATCAATATAGACCTGTCGGGCACTTACGAGGACCAGCAGGATTCGTTTGCCGATCTTTTGACCCTCGCCCTGCTCATCATCATACTTGTGTATATCGTCATGGCCGCGCAGTTCGAGAGTTATACTTATCCGGGAATCATCATGACGTCGCTGCTGTTTGCGTTCTCGGGTGTGTTCATCATGCTGTGGCTCACGGGCCACACGCTCAACATAATGTCGATGATTGGCGCTATTATGCTCATAGGCATTGTGGTGAAAAACGGTATCGTGCTCATCGACTACATATCGCTCAACCGCGAGCGCGGCATGTCGATACGCAAGGCCGTGGTCGACGGCGGTATGTCGCGTCTGCGCCCGGTGCTGATGACCACTCTTACTACGATTCTCGGCATGGTGCCTATGGCCGTAGGAACGGGCCAGGGCGCCGAGCTGTGGCGCCCCATGGGCGTGGCGGTGATAGGCGGTCTGACATTCTCGACCATACTCACGCTGCTGCTCGTGCCGTCGCTCTACTGCCTGTTTGCCTATGTGGGTGTGCGTCGTCGCCGTCGCAAGCATCACGCCATGTTGCGCCGAAGCAGAGTCAAGGCGGCCAACTGAGCCGCTCCAGTCAACGATACCGGAATATGATTTTCACTCTCAACCGAATATATGAAAGCGCTGCTTATAACATTTGACCAAGCCCATTACACACGAATAATCGCCACTCTCGATCATTTTGCCTGCCGTGGCTACACATCGTGGCCTCAGGTTAACGGCCGAGGCAGTCACACGGGGGAGCCACACCTTGGCACCCATGCGTGGCCGTCGCTCGCTTCGGCAATCCTGACTATGGTGGATGACGAGAAGCTGACACCGCTTATGGATGCACTCAGCGATATAGATTGCGACCGTCCGCGTCTCGGCCTCAGGGCCTTTGCGTGGGATATAATCGCTTCGGTGTGAGGCTCAATCGGGCGCGCCAACCACGCTCAACCGGGGTAGATCGCAGTCTTGATTACATTATCCTCCCGTCGTGCAAACATGCGGTAAGCCTCCTGTATGCGGCTCAGCGG
Source organism: uncultured Porphyromonadaceae bacterium (assembly GCA_947178215.1). Classification (GTDB taxonomy): domain Bacteria; phylum Bacteroidota; class Bacteroidia; order Bacteroidales; family Muribaculaceae; genus Paramuribaculum. The sequence goes on along the minus strand of CAMWXJ010000032.1, from coordinate 4,248 downwards.
GAAGCGGTGAGTGATTAGCGGCGTGGTATCAATCTTCCCCTCGGCGATAAGCCGCATTATGGTGTCGCACCGGCAGGCGTCAACGCCGCCTGTCTTGAATGTAAGGTTTTTGCCATACATCTGAGGGAGAGGGAGCGTCTGATTTTTCTCGTAAAGGGCCACGACTGTGACAATAGCGTTGGGGCGGGCGGAGCGCCAGGCGAGTTGAAATGTCTCGTCGCCGCCGGCGACCTCAATCACGCGGTCGGCTCCGCGGCCGCCGGTAAGCTGCCCCAGACGCTCGCCGCATTCCTCCGGCGTTAATACAGTGACGCCGGGATAATGCCGGCTGACAAATCCGCGACGGCTCGCATCGGCCTCGCATACCACTATGTGGCGGGGCCCAAACAGCAGTGCGCACGCAAGGGTACACAGTCCGGTGGGGCCGGCCCCGATGATCAGCACCGTGTCTTGGTCGGAGATTTCGGATATTTCGGCGGCCCAGTAGCCTGTGGCGAGTATGTCGCCGACAAACAGCGCCTGTTCGTCGCTTACATTGTCGGGTATATGAGTAAGGCCGTTGTCGGCATACGGCACACGCACATACTCGGCCTGGGCGCCGTCAATGCGGCATCCGAGCATCCACCCTCCTGAGGTGCAGTTGTTGACGTAGCCACGTCGGCAATAGAAACATTCGCCACAAAATGTCTCGACGTTCACGGCTACACGGTCGCCAGGCTTGGCCTTGCTTACGTCTGCCCCGACAGCCTCGACTACACCTACGAATTCATGCCCTACGGTGATGCCGACTTCGGCCTTAGGAACGGCTCCGTGGAGGATATGGAGGTCAGACGAACAGATGCTTGAAAGTGTGACCCTCACAATGGCGTCTTTCGGGTCGATAATACGGGGCTTCGGTTTGTCGGTCAACTCGAAGAGCTCCGGAGCGGTATATGTCAGTGCTTGCATTATTTACGATTTTACTGTGGGCCCGCAGGTCGAATTAAAGTGTAATACAGGAATAAGCGAAAACGAGTCACGCAAGCTCAGGAGTGCAGCCGCTTAGGTTCCATGAATCCGTTGCCGGGACACGTCTACTGTTTCTTATCCCATACATTATTTCATTATGTAGGTGTTGGAAATTAGGTTATATCAAATTTCTTTTGTGTCTTTGTGTGAACACATAAGTGAGTCTGCTCATATGCTTCGTTTGTTGTTGTTCAGAATCAGTGCATTTATAGCTATTGCTCGCGTTCACAACATAATTAGAATCGTGTATTTCATTATACATGCTCCCTCTATTTTTCGAGCCACTCTTTGAGTATTGCTGAAAAATCAGCTGTCATAAGTCCAAAGTCGTAACGTATCTTTTTGCATAAACGTTTTGCGCACCGTCCTACGGCCTGCATAAAATAATCGCTTAAAACCTGTTTCTGGGTGAGGGTGGTCATTTCGCTGAACTCCTTCTCAAGCACAATGCCCACACGGCACATCCCTGTGTCAACTCTGAACGGCCCATAAGTGAAACGATTGCGAAGATAATAACCGTTGTCTTCTATTTCTTTTTCAGAGAACATGGTGAGCAACACCGGGTAAAAATCTTTCTGTTTCAGTCTAAGTGCTTCGTCAGCTATGATATAGTTGGTTTTGCAATGATAGTTGTCATAGAAGCTGAAAGAGCAGTTGAGTATTATCCGATTGACCGCATCGCCGTAGAGCTCCGGCCGCATTCGTTCGTTTAATGCAGGTTGAAGCTCTTTTTCAAGGCTATATATCAAATCCTTAGAGTTTTCATAGCAATTTGCAAGACCTCGAGTAATACATATCGGATTTTTATATATCCAGTTTCGCTGACTGTTTAGTTTTGCAGGCTGTATTTCGCCGGTGGAATCTTCCGAAACCGCCTGATGGCTTATGTCGTCATCAGGGCTTTCATGATAGTGTGACGAGCCGAAATCAATAGCCGGGCCCTCTTTCCTCGTTGACCACACTGCATCCCAAAAGCGGGGAACTCCGTTTCGGTTGACAAAAAAAGTGTTGGGACTGCCGTTGAAGTATGTTTCTCTTACCGCCTCGACAGGTTCGTGTCGGCCCCAACCCACAATTGCCAGACACTCGCAGAGCCTTACAGCCATATTCCATTCGGTCGCGTTTCGGTATCGGCTGTATTTAAGGAATTCGGCAAACAGATATGCGCGTACACTATCATGATCAGCCAATGCAGCCAAATATTCCTTTAGCTGCTGCAAATCGGCAATAGAGTAAATCTGCGAGAGCTTATCACCTAACATTTGTATTCTATTTAAGAACTTGTAAGCTAAGTTTATCGGGCTGTGTACGGATTATGCCATATTTTCCCGGTAATGCGACTCAACCTTACTGATTGGAGAAAAGCGCGCAAAAGCCTTGCTTGTTAAACTGATAGTACATTTCGATACGTTCAGGCGTGTCGTTTTCAAGCATCATAAGCAGTTCTTTGGCAAATTCGAGCGTTGCCGAGCCGTTTGCCGTCACTATGTTATTGTCGCTTACCGCTTGGGCATGGATGTATCCATTGGAATTGGTGTAATTATCACCACCCCAAAGCTTCAGTTGTTCAGGGCCATTGCCGGTATGCTTGACCGTGTTGAGAAAACCATGTTTTGCCATGAACGAAGCCCCGTTGCAGATAGCACCGACAATCTTCCCTCTATGGATGGCTTGTCGGACAATCGGCACGACCTTCTCCGCAACAGGAGTAGTCCACCCGAAGCCGCCAATCAGCACTAACGCAGCATAATCATCAGGCATCGTTTCAAGCGAATAATCAGGTAAGGTCATGAAGCCGCCGATAGATTTTACAGGTTCCATTGTCGGGGCGACAGCCTTATTGACATATTTAGGATTCTCTTTCAGCGCGAACTCATCGGAGGCAATAGCCTGAGAAAGATATACAATCTCGTGGGCTGCGTAGTCCGGCAGAAGGATATATAGAATCTCGTTACTCATAATATCGCCTTTGTTGTCGTCGGTCAGTGGTATTCCACAGCTCTGACAGAATTTCATTTCCATTGTTGTATTTCCTTGTTTTGCCCCACAGTGTAATGGAGCCGGTTAGTAAATTCAGAAGCGCGGACTATCTACGTCAATCTAACGTGACGGCCATGAGAAAGCCTATGATGCAGAGACAACGATATCCATTGCCTCAGATTTGATAGAAACTCAGGAGAAAAACGCTTCTTGTTTTCAAAATGTCGTAAGAAGACTTGCGTCAACCCGACCACAAAGTTACAAAATCTTTATGGGATTTTAACGGTTTGTCGTGGTGGCCAGGCGGACTTTTGTCTGATAGAGCGCCTGAGTTTTAACCGGATTAAACGTTGTCAGGCATAATGATCATTTCATCAAAGTGTTTGCAGGGGTGCGCGATTACTATAAAAGCAGCTGCTGTCTTTTAATATCTCTGTATTGCTTCGATAAGTATTATTCCGGCTTTGAGGTGGCTAATTTATATCCTATACCTCTGACATTCAGTAATTCCAATCCGGTTGACTTCGATAGGTATTTGCGGAGTTTATAGATGAATCCGTGGAGACGGTTGAGGTTGTTGTAATCATCATTCTGCCAGATGCGGTACATGAGTGTCTTAGCCTCGACTACTTCATTTGGGTGGCGGAACAGTTCATCAATGATTACAGCTTCGGTATGTGTCAGTTCGATAGTCTCTTTTCCGATGACAAGGCGTTGTGAAGCAAAGTCAAGTGAGCAATCGCCAATAATGAGTTTTGTGTCCTCGGTAATGCCCTGAGATTTACGCTTCAATAAAGCCTTGATTCTCACGACAAGTTCAAGTATCTGAAATGGTTTGCGGATATAGTCGTTGGCTCCAAGTTCAAATCCTTTCACCACATCATCGAGCGCAGTTCTGGCGGTCAGGAACAGTACGGGCACAGAAGGTGCAGTCAGGCGTATAAGTCTTACCATCTCAAAGCCGTCCATTTTAGGCATCATCACATCAGCAACAATAATATCAGGCTCAGACTCCTTGAACAATTTAAGCCCGGAGTCTCCGTTTGACGCACAAACGACATCAAAACCTTCACGGGTCAGTGCATCCTGCACGATAAACGAAAGCGTTGAGTCATCTTCTACGAGCAATATCTTATCTTTTCTCATTATTCTTGAATTTAATGGTGAATACCGTCCCGACTTTCGGTTTGCTTGTCACATCTATGCTCCAGCCAAGCAATTCAACAATCTGCTTGACATAGAAAAGACCAAGCCCGTAAC
>CAMWXJ010000031.1 GCA_947178215.1 uncultured Porphyromonadaceae bacterium | reverse complement strand
CGAGACCATGCCTCGGCTCGCGGGCTCGGACATGTGTATACCACACAGATCCGCTGCAACAGCTCGTATGCCGACAGCCCCTACAACAACCTCGCTTTTATGGTCAACTCCGACGGCATGAACTCCGTGAAGTACCAGATGGAGCACAAGCAGAACAGTTGGGGCCCGAAATTTGACGGCAGTATGGTAGAATATGTCGACGGCCGCTATCTGCCTTACAGGGCCATAACCGACAACTATTACGACATCTACCGCACCGGTTTCAACTCCACCACCAATGTAGCGGTGCAGGGTGGGGGCGACACCACCAACTACTACATGTCGATGGGCTACAAATATGCCGAGGGCATCACCGAAAACAACCGTTTCGACCGCATGAACGTGATGCTGAAAGCCTCGCACAAGCTGAGCGGCCGCGTCATGGTCGAGGGCGGCGTCACTTTCTCCAACTCAAAGCCTCAGAACGCGCTGAAAAACATGGGTGAATATTTTGCCAACGGTGTTTTTGCCCGCAACTTTGACGTAAACTTCTTCAAGAACCGTTATCTTGCATCACACGGAGGCATGGTGAGCACCGGCTGGGGCGACGAATACGGAAATGTGCCGGGCATGGATGTGTTCTGGGACCTCAACATGAACCACCGCGAACAGAAGGAAACCGTGGTGCGCCCGAACGTGAAACTTACAGTCGACATTCTCGATTGGCTTAAATTCACCACCGAGGGCAGCTTCAACTACTACTATGTGCGCGAGGAGGAGAAGCAACACGGCAGCGGCTATGCCGGCGAAGGCGGCTACTATGGTCTTGCCCAGACCACTAAGGAGCAGACCAATCTCAACGTCAACCTCAACGCCAACAAGAACTACGACAACTGGGAGATTCACGGCTTCCTGCGCGGCGAATATTACAATTCGTTCATGCAATACATGGGCATGAACACCAACGGTGGCCTTATCGCCTACAACAAGTTCTTCATCAACAACTCGGTGAACACTCCAAGCTACTCAGGCTACATATCGGGTCGCAAGCGCATGCTCTCGCTCGCAGGCCAGATAGGCGCAAGCTGGCGCGATCAGATATTCGTGGATGTCACCGGCCGTAACGACTGGTCGTCGTCGCTCGTATATGCCGACGGCCACGGCACCTACTCCTATTTCTATCCGTCAGTGTCGGGCTCGTGGATTCTCACAAACACGTTCCGCAACATGCCGAGCTGGATAACTTTCGGCAAGGTACGCGCATCCTGGGCGCAGGTGGGCAACGACACCGAGCCTTATCGCATCAATTCGGCCTATATACTCAACTCGGGACTCGTGGGCGCCGACCGCGTGACCGGTGCCGAACTCCCCGGCACCGTGTATGACAGCAATCTCAACCCCGAACGCAAGACCTCATGGGAAGTGGGTCTCGACTGGCGATTCTTCGACAACCGTCTCGCCCTCGACTTCACTTACTATCAGGAAAACACCAAGGACCAGATTATGAGCATCGCCGTGCCCTCCGTATCCGGCATCAGCAACCAGTATGTCAACGCGGGCAACATCCAGAACCGCGGCGTGGAGCTCGGTATTAACGCTACTCTGTTCGAGAACCGCGACTGGCAGTGGACGGCCGGCATGACCTATACCAGCAACCGCTCGAAGATTGTGTCGCTCCATGAGAACGTGGCCGACTATATCAAGCTCTCCGGCGACCCCGACTACGGCAACTTCCGTATAGGCTCGGTAGCCAAGGTAGGCGGCGCCTACGGCCTGCTTATGAGCGACTCCATGGCCGAAGTCGACGAAGAGTCGGGCCTCACCGTGCTCGGTTGGCACGACACCTATAAGGGCGCTTATCAGTGGCGTTCGGGCAAGCTCCAGGAGATTGGCGACATCAATCCCAAGTTCATGGGCTCGTTCAACACCGGCCTGCGCTGGAAAGACCTCTCACTCAACATCGCCCTCGACGGCCGTTTCGGCGGTTATGTGGCGTCGTACAACGGCCGCTACGCCACCTCCAACGGCTTCTCAGAGTCGTCGCTCGCGTTCCGTGACAACGAACACGGCGGCGTGACCTGGACCTCGCGTTGGGACAACAAGACCTATCACGACGGTGTGATTCCCGAGGGCATCTTCCGCAAGGGCACCACTATCAAGCAGCTCGACGGCAGCTACTACACCGTGGGCACCGGCCAATACGGCTCCGGCGAGACCTATCAGGAGCTTATGGACAAGGGTATCATTGACCCCACCCACGCCAACACCTGGACTGCAATCAACAACAAATGGATTAACAGTGGCAACAACATGGGCGTGATTACACCCGATGCGTTCCACAAGCTCAACTACATCGCGCTCCGCGAGGTGTCGCTCGGCTATACACTTCCCTCCAACTGGGCAAGCAAAATCGGTGCCCGCAATCTGCGTGTGACCGCTACCGGCCACAATCTCGGCTACCTGCTCAACTCGCTCCCCAATAAGGAGAATCCCGAGTCGGTGCGCGGTACCGCGGCCCACGAGTTCCGCATCCGTAACTTCGACGGTGTGACAGCGAGCTATACCTTTTCCATCAATGCCACTTTCTAACCGACTTTCAAGCCTCAAACCCTTATCATGAATCTGATTAAAACTATCGTCACGTCGGCCGTCGCCGGCGGCCTCATGGTGGTCGCCACCGGCTGTCAGGACACATTCACCGAAATAAATCAGGACCCCTCGTCGCTGACAACAGCCACACCTCAGCAGCTTTTCACACAGGCTGTGTACGAGTGGCAGCCCTGCAACTACGGAGTGTGGTTTTTCCTCGCTCCCAAATTCGCGGTGCAGTCAGGACTTGGAGTCACCACCGCAGGTGTGTCGCGTACGCTTCTCGAAAGCACTGCCTCGCGCGACGGCTTCCGTACTATCAACGTGCTCGGCTACAAGTACGCCATGGAGCAGGAGCTTTCCAAGATGACGGAAGCCGAGGCCTACCGTTACAGCAACATCAAGGCTGCGCTCGACGTGCTGCTCGTGTACATGGGTATATATGACACCGACGACTGCGGCGACATGCCCTTCACCGAAGCGGCACAGGGACGCTTCGGCGGCACCCTCACCCCTAAGTATGACCGTGTGGAGGAGCTCTATACCCTTTGGCTCGGCTATCTCGACGATGCAATCGACGCTTTCCGCAACAACACCAACCAGATCTCGCTCGACAAAAACGACCTCGTTTATCGCGGCGACTGGGGCAAGTGGGCCAAGCTCGCCAACTCCGTAAAGCTCAAGATTGCGGCTCGCATGATTCATCAGGACTTCTCGCGCGCCAAGTCTATCGCCGCCGAAGTTGTGGCTGCTCCCTGTGGCTACATGAATGACATCAGCGACGACATGGTGTTCAACAAGGCCACCGAGACTATCTCCACCGGCGCCGGTTCGCATCTCGACCGTGGCGAAATAGCCTACAACTCGGCCAACACCACTGTGTCGTACAACGGTCAGGCCCCCTCGCGTCAACTTGTGGACTTCATGATTGAGAACGAAGACCCGCGCGTGAGATTCTTCTACACCAAAAACGATTTTAATTCAGAGGTTGTGCGCTGGTTCCTTGAAAACGGCCGCAAGTCCGACATACCATGGTATGTAATGGAGAATGTGGAAACCGAAACCGTTGATGGCAAGGAGACTTTCAAGGCTTGGAAAGGCAAGGGTGAGCCATGGGTGCGCTACTACGGTATTCCGGGTACTTATGGCGGTGCCGAAATCATGACCGACGAGTACAAGCAGTACTTCCACCTGCGCGACTATCAGACCGAGATTCCCGGCAACAAGAGCTTTACCGGCACTTCGCTTTTCAGCGAGTACATGCTTCAGGGCCGTTATGACTTCACGCTCCCCACAGCCCCCGAGAGCAACATGGTGGTGACGCGCACCGAGCCTCGTCCCTGGTATGGTATGTATATGACATCGGCCGAGACCAATTTCTATCTTGCCGAGTTTGCGGTGTATGGAGCCGTGAGCGGTGCTGCCGACACTTATTTCAGCCGTGCGCTCCGTCTGTCGGTCGAAGCTTACGACAACCTTGCAGGCAAGAACCGGATACCGTATTACAGCGAAACTTACGACTATGACCCCAACGAGGCTACAATCGCCCTCAAAGAGGGTGAAATAGATGCTATGCTCAGCCACGACGCCTATCGCCTCACCGGCAACAAGGCTGATGACCTTGAGAAAATATTCCTACACATGGAGATTCACTTCTCATACCTCCCCAAAGACCAGTATGTGACGGGCCGTCGTTCGGGTGTGCCTATGTTTGAGTCGACTCTCTTCCCACGCGCCGATTATTCGCGCGACAATTTCCCCGCGTCGACTTTCGCCCGCCGCACAGCGGTAGGCAACATCAGCCCCACCGACCTTATGAAGGATAAGCTGGCGGAGGCTTACACCGCCCAGGGTTTCACCGCCGGAGCGATTGACGGCTCCACCCTCAACAGCGAGCGCGTGTGGCAGGATGTCGGCGCTCCGCAGTGGGGCGCCGGTCCAAACGTCCGCTGACCTACAACGAAACAACAGCAGTTCTACGCAATCAAAGAGGCGCACGGGAATCTCCCGTGCGCCTCTTTGTGGTTCTGTACCGTATGCTTATTTGGCAGTGGCAAGTATCTGTTCGGCGTGGGTCTTGGTCTTTACCTCTTTGGGGCCGATGATGCGTGAGATCGTGCCGTCGGGTTCGATGATGAACGTGGTTCGGAACGTGCCCATATATTTGCGGCCGCACATCGACTTCTCGCCCCAGACGCCGAATTGTTCCACGAGTTTGTGGTCAGTGTCAGCGATGAGGGGGAATGGGAGCGAGTTCTTTTCACGGAATTTGATGTGCTGTGATGCGGGGTCGACGCTCACGCCGATTACCTGATAGCCGGCGTCGAGGAGTTGCTGATAGTTGTCGCGGAGATTGCACGCCTGCGCGGTGCAGCCCGAGGTGAGGTCCTTGGGATAGAAATAGAGGGCAATGCGGCTGCCGGGCCAGTCGCTGCGCTTAATCTCACGGCCGTTTTCGTCGAGGCCGAGTATGTCGGGTGCTTTGTCGCCGATATTCATGATGTGTATGTGGTTGTTGGGGTGTTGGAGTGTGGGTTTCAGTCGGTGATGATATCGAAGTCGTCGGCGCCGGCGAGGTTGGGAAAACGCTGGCGGTCGCGGTCAAGGGCCGCTCCGTCGAATGTCGCCAGTATAACGCCGTCGTGTGTGCGGTCGGCTATGTCGTCTCCCCAGTGGTTGAACACATGGGAGATGTCGATGCTGTAGGTGCCGTAGGGGTCGCTTCCCAGTCGGTTGCAGCCTACTACATATGCCTGGTTTTCGATTGCGCGGGCGCGCAGCAGCGTGTGCCACGCTATTGCGCGGGCGTCGGGCCAGTTGGCAGGAATTATGAGCGCGTCATAGTTGCTGCTGCGTACGTTCCAACGGTTCCACACCGGAAAACGCAGGTCGTAGCATATCGACATGCGCAGTCGCCAGCCTTTGTATTCGATTACCGGAGGGGTGGTGCGTCCTGAGGTGTAGAGCTTGTTCTCTCCGCCCAATGTAAAGAGGTGGTGCTTGTCGTAATAGTCAGTGTGGCCCGACGGGTCAATCATGAAGCCGCGGTTGACGAGGGCGCCGTTGTCGTCGGTCATCGCCATGGTGCCCCATATTGCGGCATTGCGACGTGCGGCGATGGCGCGTAGCCGCGTCATGGAATAGCCGTCGACGCTCTCGGAATATGCGGTGGCAAGTTCCGGGTCGACGGTGTAGCCGGTATTGCACATCTCGGGGAGCACAATGAGGTCGATGGCGGCCGGTAGGCTGTCTATCCGCTTTTCGATATAGTCGAGGTTGGCGCAGGCATCGCCCGCTGTCATATCGACGGGCAGAATTGCTACGTTGAGGTTGGTTGCGGGCATGATGTAAGGGAGGGGTTCAGTCGGTTGTGAATGATTCGGGATGCTTACCTGTAAACGGCTTGTAGTAGTCCTTTACGGCGCGCATATCAGCTTCGGTGTCGCCCGTAGGGATGAACACGTCGGTAAGATACACCGATTTTGTGGCGAAGTCGATTGCGCCGAGAACAATAGGTATGCCTGCCTCTCGGGCTATATGGAGGAAACCGGTGCGCCACTCAGTGGTGCGCGAGCGCGTGCCCTCGGGGGTTATGGCGAGGGTCAGTCGGTCGGCGCTGTCAAAACGCTCTATGAGCTGACGTGTGAGATTGCCGTGCTTGCGGTCGCGATACACGGGCACGCCTCCTATGGCACGGAAAATCAGTCCGAGGGGAAAGAAGAACCAGGTGCTTTTCATAAGGAAGCCGGCCTTGCGCCCGAGTGAGGCGTAGACCAGCTTCCCTATTATGAAATCGTAGTTGGAGGTATGCGGCGCCACGCAGATGATGCACTTGGGAAAGTCGGGTACCGTGCAGGTGACTTTCCAACCGGCAATTCTGAGTATGAGGGCGCTGAGGTTCATGCGTTGGCGGCTGCCTTGTTGGCTTCGCGCTGTGCTGCGGGAAGGAGGGCATTCATCTTCTTAACAATCTCGCCCACTTTTTCGTTGAACTCGTTGATGAGGTTGCTGAATGCCTTGCGGAAGTAGGCGTTGCGGGCCAGGGTGTAGGCGTGGCCGTCGGCGAAGTCGCGGGGCACCTTGTCAAAGGCTATGGAGCAGCGGCTTATGGCGTGGTCTTGAAGAGCCGCAATCTCTATTATCACGGCGTCCATGGCTTTGGTATCGATGTCGGCGACATATTCGTTGGCGAGTACGCACTCAGAGGCGAGAGCGCCGCACATTTCGGTGATATACTTTTTAAGTTGACGTTTGTTTGCCATAACTGAGGGGGATATATGGTTATGAATCGGTCGGGTTAACTGGTGGCCGGCTTGTATGAGCGGATGAAGTTGCGGAAGAGAGTGGGCGAGGGGGGCAATGTCACTGCCGGATGGAATGACTGTCGCCCGGCTGCGGCGATATCTTTGTCGGCCGACGTCGTGGCGAGATATACGCGAGCCGTGGCTTCGATGTCGGGCGAAGCGAGAGCTGCGCGCGCCGCGGCTACCACGGGGTCGAGCGCGAGATTGCCTGTGGCGGCCTTCACCTCGGCGGGGTCGAGCACCACCGAGCCGGAGTCGGCGCGGAGGTCATCGGGGCAGTCGCCGTAAAGGTCTACAATGCGCCGGAAATTGGGAGGCACGTCGCGGCTTTCGGCTCGTCCGGGTCGTATGCCGCGGTTGACGTAGTGGTGGTACACGTCGGGGCCGTCGCTGCGCACCGCTATGATTCGCTTGGCGGGCAGGCCCATGCGCATGGCTATGAGGCCGGCGGTGAGATTGCCGAGATTGCCCGAGGGCACGGCTATGGTGATTCGGCTTGTGTCGGCGCCTGCCTGTAACAGCCGCGCGTAGGCATAGAAATAGTAGATTGTCTGAGGAAGCAGACGGCCGAGATTGAACGAGTTGGCTGCAAGCAGCGGTATGCGTGTCTCGATGGCGGCGTCGGCCACTACTGCGCGCACCATGTCGTGACATTGCGCAAAAGTGCCGCGCACCTCCACGGGGATTATGTTGCCACCGAGCGAGGCGAAAGCCGACAGCTGTTTAAGGCCTGTGCCGGAGCGGGGATATACGATAAAGACCCGTGTGCCGGGTAATCCGTAGAAGCTCCTGGCTACGGCCTCGCCGGCGTCGCCCGTCGTGGCAACCACGATGTCGATGTTGCCCGTAGGCTTGTGGAGCCGGCGCAGTATGTTGGCCATGAAGCGGGCGCCGAAGTCCTTGTAGGACTTCGAGGGGCCGTGAAACAGCTCCAAGGCATACATATCCTTGTGGCATGGGTCGGGAGTGAGGGGCGTGTCGAAGTTTATGGCGTCGGCTACTATCGCTTTGAGCTCGGCCGAGTCCATGTCTTCGCCAAACAGCGTGTTGATTACAATGAATCCGATGTCTTTCAGCGACATGTCGGCCATGTTGCGGAAGAATGCGCTTGGGATATATGGCAGGCGTTCAGGCATATAGAAGCCGCCGTCGGCGGGTACACCCCGGCTTATCACCTCGTAGAGGCTTGCGCATTGATTAGGATTGGCCGTCGAGTAATATAGCATCAGCGTATGTTGGCGATAGATATTATGTCGGCGAAGATTCCGGCGGCGGTGACATCGGCGCCGGCACCGTAACCTTTGATTTCCATAGGATATTCACGATAACGCTCGGTGGTGAGCAATATCACGTTGTTGGAGCCTTCGAGGTAATAGAACGGGTGTGACGAGTCGACCTCTTCCAGCCCCACGGTGAGCCGGCCCGAGTCCATGCGTGCCACGAAGCGGAAACGCTTCTTGGCGGCGGCTGCGAGTGCTCGGCGCTCCTCCATGGCCTTGTCAAGTGGTCCGAGCGAGGCGTAGAAGTCGTCGAGCGACCCCTTGAACAGCTCGTCGGGGATAAAGAGTCGTGCCTCGACTTCCGACCGTTCGACGCGGTAGCCCGACTCGCGGGCGAGTATCACGATTTTGCGTATCACGTCGGCGCCCGAGAGGTCGTCGCGTGGGTCCGGTTCACTGTAACCCTCCTCGCGCGACATTCTGATAGCTTCCGACAGGGGTATGCCCTCTTTCATCGTGTTGAAGATGTAGTTGAGGGTGCCTGAAAGCACGGCTTCGATTTTGAGGATGCGGTCGCCCGAGTTGATGAGATTGTTGATGGTGTTGATGATGGGGAGTCCGGCTCCCACGTTGGTTTCAAACAGGAATTTGACGTCGCGGTGACGGGCTATCTCTTTAAGTCGGCGATAGCTTTCGTAGTCGGATGACGTGGCTTTCTTGTTGGCGGCCACTACGTTGACGTTGTGGTCGAGTAGCTCGGGATAGAGGGCTGCTATGTCGGGCGACGACGTACAGTCGACAAACACCGAGTTGTAGCAGTTGAGATTGAGTATCTCGTCGAGGATAAATTTCGGGGTTGCCGTGTGGGGGGAGTTGTCGAGAGCGTCGCGCCACGATGACAGGTCGATGCCGTCGGCCGAGAAAACGGCTTTGCGGGAATTGGCTATGCCCACGACTCGTATGTTTAGAGCCTTGGCGGCGAGCAGGTGCTTCTGTTGACTTGAAATCTGCTCTATGAGGCGACACCCGACATTGCCAATTCCCACTATGTAGAGGTTGAGTAGGCGAGTGTCAGAGAGGAAAAAACTCTCGTGGATGAGGTTGAGTGCCTTGCGCTCGTCGGCAAGGTTGACCACAAACGACAGGTTGGTTTCCGACGCACCCTGCGCGCAGGCTTTTACGTTGATGCCGTTGCGGCCGAGGGTGTTGAACAGGCGGCCTGCAACACCGGCCTGGCGACGCATGTTCTCGCCCACTATGGCTATGGTGGCGAGGTTGCGCTCTACGCGCACGGGGTTGAATTCGCCGGTCTGCAATTCGGCGGCAAACTCGTTTTCGAGTGCGGCGACAGCGCGCTCGGCGTCGGCATTGCGCACCGCAAACGAAGTGGTGTTTTCGCTCGAGGCCTGGCTCACCATAAACACGCTCACGCCGTTGCGGGTGAGGGCAGTGAAGATGCGGGAGTTGATGCCTATGATGCCCACCATGGCGAGGCCCGACACTGTGATAAGACAGGTGTCGTTGATTGACGAGATGCCGCGTATGGATTTGCCCGGCGCCTCGGGAGTCTCGTCGGAGGCGGGGAGGTCGGAGATGAGTGTACCTGGTGCCGACGGGTTGAAAGTGTTCTTAATGTGGATTGGGATGCTCTTGTGGAACACTGGATATATCGTGGGGGGATATATCACCTTTGCGCCGTAGTTGCACAACTCCATTGCCTCGATAAACGAGAGGTGGGGTATGACATAAGTACCCTGCACTTGCCGCGGGTCGGCGGTGAGGAAGCCGTCGACGTCGGTCCATATTTCCAGAGCCGAGGCGTTGAGGTTGGCGGCGAGAATAGCTGCGGTGTAGTCGCTTCCGCCGCGGCCGAGGTTTGTGATGTCGCTCTCGTTTGTCGCCGAGGTGGAGATGAACCCCGGCACGAGTATCACGCGGCCCGGCGTAAGCAGCTCGGGGGTGAATATGCCGCTTATGGCCTTATGCGTAGCATCGGCTTCAAGCACATGTTTGCCGAATTGGTCGACAGTCTTTATGAACCGGCGCGAATCGATGAGGGTGGTCGAGGGCAGGATATGCGCTATGATGTTGCTTGATAGGCGTTCGCCGTAGCTTACGATGATGTCGAGCGAGCGGGGCGACAAATCGCGTATGAGGCTTACGCCGCGATATATGTTGCCGAGCTGTTCGAGAAGATCGTCGATGTGCGACATGGCTACCGCGAGCGCTCCGGGGTCGGATATGGTGCCGGCTGCAACTTTATGGTGGCGCTCTACTATGGCGTCGAACTCGGTTATGTATTTAGGGTCGGCCGCAGCGGCAAGCTTGGCTGTGGCTATGAGGCGGTCAGTGATGCCTCCAAGGGCCGAGACCACTACTATCAGCGGTTCGCCGGGCTCGGCAGTGATATATTCGGTTACAATCTGCCGCACGTTGGCGAGGCTCTCAATGGTGCCTACCGATGTGCCGCCAAATTTCAATACCTTCATTTTCAGTCGGGTGGAGGTGATGTTTTGGTTAAATTTACCCACAAAGATACTAATAATTTACACGTTGTGCAAACGGTGGGGCGGAATATGTGGGATAGAGTGTAACAGCGCTTGCACCGCGTGGTTCACTCGCCGGCCGGTCGACAAAAGTGCTGTTTAAGCATATATCACGAGGGTGGGCAATGATGTTGCCCGTGTGGGGCTGTAAATTTGCATTATAATCCTCTAAACCTCTATATTATATGTCAAAGATTCATGCAACCGACGTCATATTCGCTACCATGAGCCGCTTCGGCGGTCGTGTACTTGCCAGTATTCGCCTTATTGGGATAACCGATATGGCTGAAATAATGCGTCGGCTGCGTGAGGCGGCGCCGACAGGGATGCAGCCCGGCCTCGTCACGGTGAGCGTGCGCAACAGTTCGGCGGGATGGAATCACACACAGAGCATACTGCTGCGCAACGCGTAGACGCGCGGCAGACAAACAGCGAAGGGTGTGCCGTCGCTCCGGTATCGGAGTGGTGGCACACCCTTCGATGATGTTGTGATGTTGTGTGGCTGTCTTAGAGATGCCGCATGGCTATCAGGCCTTTACGCGGCCGATGTAGCTGCCGTCGCGTGTGTCGACCTCAATCACGTCGCCGGTGTTGATGAAGAGGGGCACGCGAATTTCGGCGCCTGTTTCGAGAGTGGCGGGTTTGAGGGTGTTGGTGGCGGTGTCGCCTTTGAGGCCGGGCTCGGTGTACTCTACTGTGAGCACGGTCTTGATGGGCATCTCGGCATAGAGCACGGTCTCGGTGGTGGCGTCGGTAACTACTTCCACGTTATCGCCTTCCTTCATGAAGGCTGCGCCTGTAACGAGGTCCTTGCCGATAGGAATCTGCTCGAAGGTCTCGTTGTTCATGAAGATGTCGTCCTCGCCCTCGGTGTAGAGGTACTGGTAGGGGCGGCGCTCCACGCGCACGTCTTCGAGCTTTTCGCCGATGTTGAAGCGACGTTCGAGTACACGGCCGTCAACCACATCTTTGAGTTTGGTGCGCATGAATGTGTTGCCTTTGCCGGGCTTTACATGGAGGAACTCTATGCAGAAATAAAGGCGGCCGTCCATGCGGATGCAGGTGCCGTTTTTAATGTCTTGGGCGTTTATCATAAAGATTACTGTGATAGTTTGCCTGCAAAATTACAAAAAAAATCCGTAATAGCGTCATTATTTGCGGCGCGGAAGCCTCCGCTGCGACAAAATCATGGATTATAGAGGTCGGGATTGAAGAACGACTCAATGTCGCGGGCGTGTTCGAGCGCCCTGACGGCTGGTCCGTCGTGGTCGAGGGCCGCCGAAGCGGCGTAGGCCGATGTCGCCTCGCTACGGCGCCCGAGACGCCACAGTGCCTTGCCTTTGAGAAAGAGCAGTTGCGCTTTGGGACCGGATCCCGATGCGATAGCCTCGTCGGCTGCCGCGAGAGCTTCGGCCGGTCGGTCGGTTTTGAGAAGCGATTCGATGTTTTCGGTTGCAGTAGTCATAATGTCGGCAAAATTAGCAGGTTTTTGCGAGATGCCGGCCAATCGGGACCGGGAATAATGCAAACATTTTGCTATATTTGTAGGTTGTAACCTTGAATATCCCAGCTCATCTTACTTAAAAATGAAACGCCTTACTCTTTCTTTCGCACTGTTGCTCGCCACGCTGGCGGCCATGGCTCACAGTGTCGTGCCCGATGATTGGAGCGACTTGTCGGGCAGCGCGCGCCCTTACCCTACGGATATAAAGCCTCAGACGCGCCCCGATTCACTGAAGCCGGTGATGATAAACCATGTCGGGCGCCATGGCGCCCGTTTCCCTACGTCGGGCCGCGGCAGTGAGGAGGTGAGGCGTTTTCTGATGAAGGCCTACGAGGCCAAGCAGCTTACCGCAGCAGGCAAGAAGCTGCTTGCGCTTACCGACAGCGTGCGCATAGCGGCGGCCGGACGCTGGGGACGTCTTGACGAGCTTGGGGAGGAGGAGCAGCGGGGCATTGCGGCACGCATGTATGTGGCGGCGCCCAATCTGTTCGGCGACCATGCCGGTATCACGGCCATTTCGTCGTGGAAACCGCGCTGTGTGATGAGCATGTATTCGTTTCTCCATCAGCTCACACTGCTTAATCACGGCGGCCTTATGGTGACGTCGTCGAGCGGCACTACGGAAGATGACGCTTTGATGCGCTTTTTCGATACCGACAAGGCTTATCGCGAGCTGATATTTAACGACGCGCTGCTCAATGTGGCCGACAAATTCCAGGAGAAAACAATTGACGACGGAATGGCTACCGCTATTCTGCGACGTCTGGCCGGAATATGTTTCCCCGACAATGTAAAGGAACGCCGGTGGACGGTAATGTCGATATACTCGCTCATAGCCGATTGCGGCGCAATGGGGATAAAGGTCAATCCGGCCGACTGGATGACACTGCGCGAGTATGAGCGTTGCTGGTCGGTAAAGAATTTTTCGCAGTATATGCGCTATTCCGCTTCAAACGTGAGCGATGTGCCGGCAGCCATGGCGGCGCCGCTGTTGCGTGACCTTATAGCCACTACCGATTCTTTTCTCGTGGAGGAAAAGGGGCCTGCTGTGAGGCTGCGATTCGGCCACGCCGAAACTCTTATGCCGCTTATGTCAATAATGCGTCTGCCGGGCGCATATTATATAAGCCGGTTGCCGGAGAGCGTGGCGGCCCATTGGCGCAACTACGACCTTGTGCCGATGGCGGCCAATATCGTTTTCCACATATTCAAGGCTCCGTCGGGCAACTATTACCTGCGCCTCGACGTCAACGAGAGTCCGGTAGAGTTTATCCCCGGGCGGCACGACATATATGTGCCTTGGGCCGAAGCGCGCGACTACTTCATGCGGTGTCTGCGCGGCGAGTGAGCCGGGCTCAATGCTTACTGCTGTTATGCTCCTCCTGCTTTACAACCGCAAGGGTAGGGAGCGACAGATTGTAGCGTAGCGTGAGCACGCGTATGGTGATGATGACGATTGCGCAGGTGAGGCCCTGCCACATATACGATGCTCCGAGCTGGCCCGATATCCAGTAACAGATGCAGCCGGCCAGACACGCCGTGGCATAGATGTCTTTGCGGAATATCAGCGGCTCGTCGTTGATGAGGAGGTCGCGGAGCACTCCGCCGAAGGCGCCGGTGATGATGCCCATACACGATGCCACCCACATGGGGTAGCCTATGGCGAGCGACTTCTGTATGCCTATCACGCAGAAAAGTGCCAGTCCTATTGAGTCGAAGATAAAAAGAATCCTGTCGCGGCTCACGAGCATGGAGCGGAACACCATTACGGTAATAAGCGAGAGCGCGGTGACGGCGAGATACCACCATGTCTGCATCCAGAACACGGGAATATCGAGCAGGAGGTCGCGCAACGTGCCGCCTCCGCAGGCCGTGACAAGGCCCACGGTGTAGGCTCCGAACCAGTCAAAACGTTTTGTGGCGGCGAGGCGTATGCCGGAAATGGCGGCTGCGACTGTGCCTATAACTTCGGTGATGAACAGAAATGTCTCTTCCATTTCGGTCAGTGCGATATGTTCGATAGTAGGGCCTTTTCGACCTGCGGGAGCAATGGGGTGAGGCCGTCGTTGATAATATGTATCGTGAACGGGTGGAGAGCGGAGGGGACGAACGAGTCTTGCGAGTTGATGCGGGCTTCAATGTCGTGGCGCGCCATGCAGTTGCGGGCGGCAACGCGGCTTATACGTGTCTCGCGAGGGGCGGTGACTTCCCACACTTGTGACACCATGTGGTCGATACCGCTCTGATAGAGAATGGCGGTTTCTACGAATGTGCGGCTGCCGGTGCGGGCCGAAGCCCACAGGGCGAGGTCGTCGCGCACGGCCCGGTGCGTTATATTGTTGAGGGCTTCGAGGCGCTGACTGTCGGCAAACACAATGGCGGCGAGAGCCTGTCGCACAATCTGTCCGTCGCTGTCGAATATGCTGTCGCCAAACTCGCCGAGGAGTGCCGCCGTGATTTCTGACGACTCCATGAGGGTGCGGGCGTGCAGGTCGCAGTCGTAGACTTCGTAGCCGAGTGCCGCGACAATGCGGGCCACTACCGACTTTCCTGACCCTATTCCGCCGCTTATCGCCGTCAGGCCCGGTATGGACTGTGAAGACCTGTTATCATTCATGTTCTATGACAAACTCTACGCTGTCGGGCGACTGCGTGATGCTATAATAGCGGCCCGGGAACGGCCCGAGCTGTACTGCTACACGTCCTGATTTCGACTTCACCGCGTCGGGGTAGTTTACAAAGGCGTGAAGAGGATAGTCGTCGCTGTATTTGCTCATAGGCACAAGCAACGTGACTTCGACCGACGACGGGAACAGCAACATACGGGTGCCGTTGGGCAGCATGATGGGCTCTATGTCAATTTTATGCTTCTTGGAGACGAGCGGCTCCACCGGGATTGTGACGAACACATTGTCGGGGATGGCTCTCATGCCCTCGGGTACCAGTACCTTGGCCTGCACACGTGCCGTGTCTTTAAGGCCCACGAGCGATACAGGCTCGGTGCTGACGCTTGTCACCGACGACGGGATGTGGCCTATGGCGTAGAGCGTGACGGAATCGACGCTCGCGGTGGGTTCGCCCGACTGTATCGACTGCAAGGCGGTGGTGACGTCAATCTTTACTTTCAGTGGCACGCGGCGTCCCTTGCCGGTGGTGAAGCTGTAAACGAGCGAGTCGGGTTTCGCCGACATTATAAGCACTCCGCCTCCGAAATAGTCGCGTAGCCGTGCTTCGACTTTCTGGGCCGGTATGATGCACACTCCGTTGGCGGCGGTCGAGGCGTCGTAGCTTATTTTGAGCGGCGACGGCTTGCCCCAGAGGAAGCGCACAAGCTGTGCGCCCTTGCCCTGCACTGTGGTGGAGATTGCAGGTGGCAGGTCGCGCACCACTATTACGCTGTCGGGTACGTTGTCGAGCTGGAGCGGCACGTCGTAGTTACGCTGCACTTCCGAGTCGAGCGAGAGCAGCATCCAGAACACGAATGCCACGCAGACGAAAAGCAGGTAGAGTAGGATGTTGCGTCCGCGCGTCGACCTCAGAGCTTTTACCGAGGTCGATGTGAGGTCGCGCATACGTTGTCGGAACTGTTCCATCTGTGTGGCGGGTGTATGTGTAATGCGTCCCCGCCGGAGGTGAGTCCGGTGGGGGCGATGATTATTTTACGGTTGAGCGGGGCTATCAGTTGTTGCCCGGTTCGAGCTTGTTGCCGTCGGGGTTGTCGCCGGGCTGGGGAGCGGAGGGATAAACCGAGTTTTTGTCGATTTCGATGACTACGCCGTTGGAGATTTCGAGAAGGAAAGTGGTGTTCTTTACCTTCTTGACCTTGCCGAGGATGCCTCCGGCTGTGGTGACGCGGTCGCCTTCCTTGATGCCTTCGCGGAAGTTACGGATTTCTTTCTGACGTTTTTGCTGAGGGCGAATCATCATGAAGTAGAATACGCCGATGAGCAGCACAATCATGACGATTTGCATTGCGCCTTGGTCCATGGTGTTGAGTAGTGTATGTTTGGGGGTGAATATTATTGTCGGTGACGACAGTGATTATTTACGTGAGGGTGGAAGCGGCTTGTTGAGCATGTCGCTGCCTTTGAGGTAATTGATTACCGAGTAGAGCACGCCGTTGACAAACTGGCCTGAGCGGGGGGTGGAGTAGCTGTTGGCTATCTCGATATACTCGTTGAGTGTCACGGCTACGGGAATGGCGGGGAAGCGGAGCAGCTCGGATATTGCGGCCATCATGACCACGATGTCCATGAACGGGATGCGGTCGCTGTCCCACTGCTCCGGGTTGATGAAGCGATCGATGAGGCCGCGGTACTCCTCGCGGTGGTCAACGGTGTCCTTGAACAGGCGCATGCCGAAGAGTTCGTCTTCCTCGTCCTTGAACTTGGGGAGGAGGGTGATGTCGCTGCCGTCGTGCTTTGACGCTCCGAAACGGCGTATCGTCTTGGTGACGAAAGTGCCCATGATCTCGATGTCGTCGTTCCAGAATATCGATTTGGCTTCGAGCGCTTCGGCAAGAGTGTCGGAGGGGAGTATGACCTTGCGGAACAGCTCGCGCCACACTTCGCAGTCGTCGGCCCAGGTCACTTCCGACTTCGCCATATATGCTTTGTAGGTGTCGCTTTCAAGAATGGCTTTGAGCAGGAGGCGGAGGGTGGTATCGTCATCGCTCCAATCAATGGGGTGTTCGCGGCCATACTCTTCGAGGTCCTTGCTTGCGGCGAGCACGGCGATAAGCCGGTTGTCGATGAAGCGGGTATCGGGATGCAGGTCAGCCTCGGTGGGCATATACTTATGCTTGTTGGCGTCGAGGCGGCGAGCCTGATAGTCGGTGAGCTGAACGGCGAGGTTGAGCAGGGAGTTGTATAGGTCGTAGGCTTTGGTGAGCGACATTTCGAGGTCGCTGCTTGCCTTGGCGAGCATCTCGCGGTTGTCGTTGTAGGAGTGGATTGTCGCGGCCAGCATTGAGAATGCGCGCTGGAAGCCTTCGAGGGTGAAGTCGGGCAGTGTGCGTGCGGCCTCTATGAAGGTCTTGTTCTTGGCGATGATATTGGTGAGAGTCCAGCCCCAGAACTCGACGTCGCCGGCGAGTGAGCGGTCGCGTTTGCGCGAGTCGGTGAGATATGTATCGGATTCCGTTATCGCCCCGAAAATCGAGGTGAGGGCGTCGTCGAAAGCGGGCATATCGCCGGTGGCCTGTGATATTGCCACTCGTATCTGCTCGTCGCCACCGAGGGCGCGCGCAAGCGGGCTGTTGGAGAGGAAACGGTTGGCCGAGATAGCGGCGAGAATGCCGGGACGATGACCGCCAATGTGCTGTCCCGAAAGCTCCATGACAAACATTATGAGATCGAGATAGAGGCGGTAGGCAAAGCGTGAGTCGCGCGTCGCCTCGGAGCCGGGTGCGGCTTCAATTTTGAACTCGTTGCGTGTGAGCAGATAGGAATAGAGCATCTGCACGACCTTGATACGAATCAGTACGCGATTAATCATTATCTTAATGTTCGTCTGTGATGGGTTGGGTATTCTTTTGCGGCTGCAAAGTTAGGCATTTTCGCTCAAATATCGGTCACCGGGCCGCTCCTATTTTGCTGTTTCCTCGTTATGGGGGTCGGCGGGGGCAGCTGTTGCGGAGTTTTCAGCGGGAGCCATGTGGTTGAAGCCCTGGGCGCGGAGCTGCATCTCGTTGCCGTCGCGTGTCACGAGGGCGCATCCGAGCTCCGGCTTGGTGATATGGCCTATGACATGAACGCCGTCGAGGCTGCTCACCTTGTCGTGCATGTGGAGCGGCACGGTAAAGAGCAGTTCATAGTCCTCGCCGCCGTTGAGAGCGGCGGTGACGAGGTTCATGCCTATTTCTTCGGCCATGACGGCTGTCTGGTAGTCGATAGGTATGCGCTCTTCGTAGACTCGGCATCCGCAGTCCGACGCCTTGCAGATATGCAGCAGCTCCGACGAGAGTCCGTCGCTGACGTCAATCATTGATGTCGGCTCTATGCCCTCGCGTGCAAGCAGGGCCACGATGTCGGCGCGTGCCTCCGGTTTGAGCTGTCGCTCCACGAGATACTCTTTGCCCTCGAAACGGGGCACGAAATCTTTTTGTCCGGCGGAGGCCACCTTTTCGCGTTCGAGCAGTTGAAGGCCCATATAGGCGGCTCCGAGGTCGCCGCTGACACAGATGAGGTCGGTGTCGTGTGCGCCGCTTCGCCGCACGGCTTTATCAGCAGGGCAGTCGCCTATCACGGTCACGGCAATAACGAGTCCGGAGCGTGACGACGTGGTGTCGCCGCCCACGAGGTCTACGCCGTAGACTTCGCAGGCAAGACGCATGCCGGCATACAGTTGCTCGATATGCTCGACGGTGAAGCGGCTCGACACGGCCAGGCCGACAGTAACCTGACGAGGCGTGCCGTTCATGGCGCATATGTCCGACAGATTGACCACAATCGACTTGTAGCCGAGATGTTTCAGAGGCACATACGTGAGGTCGAAGTGTATGCCCTCGACGAGCAGGTCGGTCGACACGAGCGTGTCGCGGTCAGGACCATAGTTGATTATCGCCGCGTCGTCACCCACGGCCTTGCGGGTCGAGGGCTGACGGAGTGGCATATCCCGGGTGATTCGGTCGATAAGACCGAATTCGCCTATTTCGGAAATTTCCATGACGAAGTGATGCTTAAAGACGGCCTACAAGACCCTTGATTATGGCGAGCATATTGGGCTGTGCTTTTGCGGCGGCAGCCTGTACCTCCTCGTGAGTGGGCACCTCGCGCACATCCTTGCCGCCGAGGTCGGTTATTACCGATATGCCGTATACGCGCATGCCGGCATGGTTGGCGACAATGACTTCGGGTACGGTCGACATGCCTACGGCATCGCCGCCGATTATACGGAAGTATTCGTACTCTGCGGGGGTCTCGAACGTGGGGCCGGGGGTGCCGACATATACGCCGTGCATGAGGCGTATCCCGAGTTCCTGAGCCACTACGTCGGCCTCGGCTATCAGTCCGGGGTCATAGGCTTCGGTCATGGCCGGGAAGCGCGGGCCGAGCTCGTTGTAGTTGCGGCCTCTGAGCGGGTTTTCGGGGAAGAGATTGATGTGGTCGCAGATAGTCATGATGTCGCCCACCTTAAACTCTTTGTTCATGCCGCCGGCAGCGTTTGACACGAAGAGCGTCTTGATGCCGAGGGCCTGGAACACGCGCACGGGGAAGGTGACCTGCTTCATGTCGTAGCCTTCGTAGTAATGGAAGCGGCCCTGCATAGCCACAACGCGACGTCCGGCAAGGGTGCCGAAAATGAGGTTGCCCTGATGGCCCTCTACGGTCGACACCGGCATGTCGGGGATGTCGGCGTAAGGGATATACTGCTTCTCTTCGATATGGTCGACGAGGGCGCCGAGGCCGGTGCCGAGAATTATGGCTATCTGAGGCATCTCGCCTTCCACGCGCTGACGGATGTATCGGGCTGTATGGTTTATGGTTTCTATCATAGTGAAGGGTCTGTAATGGGTATGTTGAGGTTACGAGGGATTAACGGTCGGAGGAAGTTAAAGGTTGAGATTGGCGCGGATGGCAGAGCGGATAAACTGCGGCAGCTGCGTGTCGCTCTGCGGAAGTACCTCAACCTCGATAGGGAGATAGAAGATGCGGTTGCGGAGCTCGGTAGGGAAATAAGGGCACGACGCGAGCCTTACAGCATCCTTTTCAGTGGTGATGATTACGGAGCGCGGATTCGACATAAGCGGCGCGAACTTGCGTTTCAGCTGGGCCATGTCGCGCTCCGTAAATCTATGGTGGTCATCGAAGCGCAGCACCTTCACTTTGGTGCCGCGGCTACGGAGGTGGCGTAGGAACGGGCGTGGATTGGCCACACCGGTGAGCGACACTATTATGTCGGCACGACTGTAAGTCGACAAGTCGGGCACGTCGGCGGCCGCGTCGGCAAACACAGGCCTCAGCGGGCGGTAGGCGTAGCGCGAGAACACCAGCTTCTGGTATGGGAACAGCTCCAGGTGCTCGCGCATCATGCGGAAGTCGATAGGCTGTGCGGAGGCGGGGCATTTCGTGACAACCACCACGTCGGCGCGGTTGAGGGCGCGCATCGGCTCGCGGAGTCGGCCGTAGGGGAGGAGGTTGTCGCCAAAGGGCGGACGGCTGTACTCCGTAAGCACGAGTGCTACGGTGGGCTTGACATAGCGGTGCTGGAAGGCGTCGTCGAGCACTATCATGCCGAGGTCGGGCACCAGGCGGCGCATCTCGTCAATGCCCTTTACGCGGTCCTCGCACACAGCCACTGTGACGGAGCCGCCATAACGGCGGTAGAGCTGATACGGCTCGTCTCCTATGTCGTCGGGATGCGAGTCGGGCGATGCGAGGATGAAGCCTTTTGTGCGGCGCCGATAGCCGCGGCTCAGGATACCTATCTTGTATTCGTTTTTGAGATGGTCGACAATATACTCTGTGTGCGGGGTCTTGCCCGTACCGCCCACGGCTATATTGCCTACTACCACCACCGGAATGTCAAATGACTGCTGACTGAAAATGTTTTTGTCGAAGAGCATATTGCGCAGAGCTACTCCCGCGCCGTAGATGCGTGAGAGCGGCCACAATACTATTGCCTTCAACAGTTTGCTCATGATAGAGTGAAGTGGAGTTTCGGGGGCAGGGTTACTTTATCTCGATGAAGTCCATGCGGGCTTGCAGTGGGTCGAGGTCTTTGAGGGAGCTTATGGAGCGATAGTAGGGAGCGGCTTCGCCGAGCTCCGATTCAACTACCGATGCCTTGATGGTCGACATCTGGTTCATCAGCTCCTCCATGAAAGAGAATTTTACTTTGGGATATTCGCGCACGTAGTAATCGCCGTCGGCGGCGTCGAGTTGGAGTGCCATGGCGGCCACGGCGTCTTCCAGGCTGCCGAGGCTGTCGACAAGGCCTATTTCAAGTGCGGTGGAACCGGCCCACACGCGTCCTTCCGCTATCGCCTTGATTGAGTCCTGGCTCATGTGGCGTCCTTCGGCGCAACGGCGTGTGAAAAGGTCGTAGCCGCGGTTGACATAGCCCTGCATGGCGGCCTGCATCTGCGGGGTCATGGGCTTGAAGAGATTGAGCTGAGGATTGTTGGTCGCCACGGAGGCGGTGTTGATTCCTATCTTGTCGTTGAGCAGCTTCTGGGCGCAGGGTATCATGCCGAAGATGCCGATTGAGCCGGTGAGTGTCACGGGCTCGGCGAAAATCTTGTCGGCGCCGCATGAGATGTAGTAGCCTCCTGATGCGGCCACGTCGCCCATTGATACATAAAATGGTTTGCCAGTGCGCTGCTTGAACTGTTCGAGCGCCTCCCATATCTGCTCGGATGCGTAGGCGCTACCGCCGCCTGAGTTTACGCGAAGTATGAGGCCGTCGATTTTGTCGTTGTCAATCAGGTCGAAAATCTGCGGTACGAGGCGGTCTGACGCTATGCCCCCCTTTCCTGATTCGGTTATGTCGCCCACGGCATAGAGCACTGCAATCTGCTTCTTTTTGCCGGTCGAGGTCACGGTGTCGAGATTGCGTGCGGCGAAATAGTCGGTGACCGATATGGTGCGGAGCTTTTCGTCGGTGTCTCTGTCGGTGAGCGCTTTGAGGCTCTCTTCGATTTGGTGGCGGTATCGGAGGCCGTCGACGATGCCGTTGTCAAGATACCACTCGGCGGGATTCGTCATGGCGTATGAGTCGGCCCACATGTTGACTGTGTCGGCGTCGACATTACGCCCCTCGGCAATAGTGTTGCGGAGCGACGACCATATGGCGCCGAGATAGGCGGTCTGTTGCTCGCGGTTGGCCTCGCTCATGTCTGTGAGCAGAAACGGCTCCACAGCGCTCTTGTAGGTGCCGACCTTGACTACCTGTACGTCAACTCCCACCTTGTCGAGGAAGTTTTTGAAGTACATTGTGGTCGATTCGAGGCCGTGGATGTCAATCATGCCTATGGGATTGACGAGCAACGAGTCGGCGCACGACGAGATGATGTAGTCGCCCTGTGTGTAGCTGTCGCCGTAAGCTATTACCCATTTGCCCGACGTCTTGAAGCTCTTTATCGCGTCGATAATGGCCTCGGCTTGAGCAAGCCCGGCCGAAACGCCTCCTGCCTTGATATAGAGTCCGTCGATGTCTTGGTCGTCGGCGGCATTGCGGATTGCCGCCGTCACGTGGTTGAGGGGGATTGTGGTCTCGATTTCCTGGCCCATGATGGTCGACATCACGTCGACGGGCGAGGGGCGGTCGGTCACAGTGCCCGCGAGGTCAAGCACAAGTATGCTGTGGTTGCGCACCTCGGCTTGCTCCGAGGCAGTGGCGCCGACAATCAAGACCACCATAAACAGGATTCCCGCAAACGCAACTAAGGCAAGCGTCACCCACAGTGCTGCAAGTGAGCCTAAAAAGCTTGTGAAAAATTTATTCATTGTAAGAGTCTGACAATGAGGAAAGTGATGTGGGTATAATCGCGACGCCCGTGAAGCGTGGGACACACATGTGGCCGTCGGCGTTTTGTAAACTCTGCAAAGTTAGCAATTTTTTTTATCCGAGGGACGATAAGGGTACAAATAATGATTTGATGGCGGGGCGCTCCTCAAACTGTCGAAAACGCCCCGCCACACAAAGACGCCGCAGTGACCGAAAAAAATGATTTGCCGTTGACAAGGAATTTTTGTAACTTTGCAGCCCGTTATGAAACACGGATTTGACAACGACAAGTATCTGAGAATACAGTCGGAACATATTAAAGAGCGCATTGCCAAATTTGGCAACAAGCTTTATCTTGAATTGGGCGGCAAGCTCTTCGACGACTATCACGCCAGCCGCGTGCTACCCGGGTTCAGGCCCGACAGTAAGTTGCGCATGCTTTCGCAGCTCGCCGATCATGCCGAGATAGTAATAGTAATCTCGGCGGCCGACATTGAGAAAAACAAAGTGCGCAGCGACCTCGGCATCACCTACGACATGGATGTGCTGCGTCTGCGCGAGGAGTTTCAGAAACGCGGTTTTCTCGTGGGCTCAGTGGTGATTACCCACTACAACGGCCAGAGCAGTGCCGACGCTTTCCGCAACCGTCTGGCGCGTCTGGGCATTGACACCTACATACATTATATTATTGAGGGCTATCCCACCAATGTCGATCTCATCGACTCCGACGAGGGCTTCGGACGCAACGACTATGTAAAGACCACCCGCCCGCTTGTTATCGTCACAGCCCCCGGCCCGGGCAGCGGCAAGATGGCCGTGTGTCTCAGTCAGCTCTATAACGAGCACAAGCGCGGCATTGAGGCCGGCTATGCCAAATTCGAGACATTTCCTGTGTGGAGCCTCCCGCTGAAACATCCGGTCAACATAGCCTATGAGGCCGCAACCGCCGACCTCAACGACGTCAACATGATTGACCCGTTCCACCTCGAAGCTTACGGTAAGACCGCCATAAACTACAACCGCGACATTGAGATTTTCCCCGTGCTCAACGCCCTCTTCGAGGGAATATATGGCGAGAATCCCTACAAGAGCCCCACCGATATGGGCGTCAACATGGTTGGCTTCTGTATCGACGACGACGAGGTGTGTCGCGACGCCTCCAAGGCCGAGATAATACGCCGTTATTACGACGCGCTCGGCCGCATGGCCATGGGCGACGGCAACGAGGCCGAGGTCAACAAGATTGCACTCCTGTTCAAGCAGGCCGGTATCACGACCGACTACCGCCGCCCGATAGCCGCCGCCAAGCGTCGCGCCGAACAGAGCGGCAATCCCTGCTCGGCCATCGAGCTTGCCGACGGCACCATAATCACCGCCGAATCTAGCGCGCTGCTTGGCCCGAGCGCCGCTCTGATACTCAACGCCACCAAGCATCTGGCCGGCATTGACCACGCAGTGAAGCTCATCCCGCAGTCGATGATTAAGCCTATACAGCACACCAAGCTCACCTATCTTGGCGGCAATAATCCGCGCCTGCACACCGACGAGGTGCTCGTAGCGCTGTCGGTGCTCAGTACCACTGACGACAACTGTCGCCGCGCCCTTGAACAGCTTCCCGAGCTCAACGGATGTCAGGTACACTCCACTGTGATGCTCGGCGAGGTCGACCGCAAGATTTTCAAGAAGCTCGGAGTGGGGCTTACATGCGACCCCGTTAGGAAGAAGTGAATCGCTTAAATCAATACCTATTATCACCAAACCCTGTCTTATCTAAATTTTATGATTTATCCATCAAGGTGGATTCTGGTATCGCTGATAGTGTCGGGCCTGTCGTTGTCGCTGTATGCCTGCGGCTCCGACGAGCCTGAGCCTATTGTCAAGCCTGAACCCGAGCCTGACCCGGAGCCCGCCCCGACACCCGAGCCTGCCCCCGCCGACAAGGTCACGCTCGACTATTTCGCCGCTGTGCTCGCAGGCAAAACTCCCGCCGCACTCCCGGAAACGCTTATTGAGTCGGCCGACTACGACGCCCGCAAGAGCAGGCTGTGGGAGCTTTGGCGCACGGCAATCAATACCGCCGACCCAACCGCTCTACCCACGCCCGGAAATTTCATGTCGGCCGACTGGTCAAACAATCTTGTGCCGACAGGCAGCTGGAACCTGCCCGACGGCTCTATGCAATTTGTCTACGGCTTCAAGGGCAGCAAGCCCTCTGCCGGCTACCCCCTTATACTCTCGCTCCACGGCTCAGGCGAAGACACCTATACCGAATGGAGCTACACTGTCGGGTGGGACCAGATCTACCAAGACTCGCCCGCGCTATACTTTGTGCCACGCAGCCCCAAGGGTGGTACCGGTTGCCGCTGGTTTCAGCCCTCGCGCCAGCAGGCGTGGATGCGCCTTATACGCAAAGCATGTCTGGCCGGCGACGTCGACCCCGACCGCATCTATTTCATGGGTGTGAGCGAGGGCGCCTACGGAAGTCAGCGTCTCGGCTCGTTCTTTGCCGACTATCTCGCCGGCATAGGTCCGATAGCGGGCGGCGAGCCGCTCTATAACTGCCCGGCAGAGAACACAGCCAATCTCTATTTCCGTCAGCGCACAGGCCAGCTCGACACTATGTTTGGCCGCTATCGCATCACCGTAAAGGCTCGGGAGACCTGGGATCAGCTCGCAAAGGACCACCCCGGCTACTACGAGCACAACATCGAGATTCGCCCCGGTGAGGGCCATGATTGTAAATACGATGGCGTCACCGCCGACCTCGTAAAGCACGTACGCAACCCGTGGCCCAAGTATTTCTACTGGGAAAACTTCGGCATGGGTGAGGGGACCGGCGAGCCCAATGCCTGGCGCACCGGCTTCCATAACCTCCGCGTGGTCGAGGGTATACATATCGGTCAGGACGAGTGGGTGCGCGACGCCTACGAGATGACCATCGAGGGCAACAATATCAGCCTCAAAGTCATGGAGGTCAATGTGACCCCGTCGGACTTCGTGCAGGAATCAGGCTGGGACGTCAACATTGGTGTAGCCAAGACGGTCAAGGACGCCTCCAAGGGCAAGGTGACGATCTATCTCAACGATAAGCTCGTCGACCTCGACAGCCCCGTCACGATTACTGTCAACGGCGTAAAGAAGTTTGAGGGCAAGGTGACGCTCGACGAGCGTTACATGACCGAATCGCTCGCCGAGTGGGGCGACCCGCAGCGAGTGTTCCCCGCCGCCGTGACCGTCAGCGTAGAATAATCGTAGAATAATAAGGAGGCGCGCTTTTGCCGTCCGGATGACGCTCCGGACGCTCCGGACGGCAAAATGCACCCTCTGCTCAAAAAAAAGTTCACGAAAAATTTGGTCGATTCAAATAACCTTCGTACCTTTGCATCGCTTTTGGGCCACAAGCCCTGACAAACCAAGCGCCCCGGAGAGGTGGGTGAGTGGCTGAAACCACCAGTTTGCTAAACTGACGTAGGAGCAATCCTACCACGAGTTCGAATCTCGTCCTCTCCGCTGAGACATCGGTAGCCGCCTGTAAATCAGGCGGCTACGCTGTTTTAAGAGACATAGCGCGGGACGGCTAAGGGACGAAATATTCCACACACATTAAGCCGGAATTTTCACCAACCGCCCCGATAGTATTCATCAACATTTTCACGGTTAGGCCCCGAGAAAATGTAAAAAAAATGTGTCCTACACCGAACACACGAGGGCTTTCCTGAGTCACCCAACTCTACACCCAACTGAACTTTTTTTCTTTTGCCACGCCTCCATATATAGGTTTAGGTTTAGTCGGGCATATATATAGCCCGAACCAAACCAAAATCAAGGTTTGGTAAAATAGTAATTTGGTTATCTTTCAGTAACTTTGCAAGTGGATATATAATTTTCTCAAAAAAAATCTCTTTTAGGGTTGAGTTTTGCGGATGTTGTGTGTCTTTATAGTGTATGACGAACA
>CAMWXJ010000030.1 GCA_947178215.1 uncultured Porphyromonadaceae bacterium | reverse complement strand
AACGACCCCGAGATTACAAATCACGTGCTCTGGCCAACTGAGCTAAAGAGGCATCAGTTTGATTTGCTTGTCAGGCGCATCGATTAGCGTTTCCTTTCAAAAGCGATGCAAAGTTATGGACTTTTTCTGAAACCACCAAATATTTTCGCAAAACTTTTTCGAGAAAAAATTGTTTGATTTCTTTAAGGGATTGAATAGTAATGTTATAACGGCAGAAAATTTTTTCGACTTTTTTCGCCCTATTGTGTATGAACGTGTTTTTGCCTAACTTTGAGGTGTAGATGTGGTCGGTCAGAGCAAATGCCGTGTGATGGCGACGACTTCGGGCTACACATTATTAAATAAAAGGACGTTATTAGAATAGCTATATGAATAGCCATGAATGATACAGAAACTATAAAGAAACGAATCGCCGCGCTGCGCGGGGTGATGAAGAGTAATGGCATTGATGCGTTGATAGTGCCTCAGGCCGACCCTCACGGAAGTGAATATGTGGCAGAACATTGGCAGGCGCGTCGCTATCTGTCGGGTTTTACCGGCTCGGCCGGTCCGTTGGTGGTAACGGCTGACAAGGCATGGGTGATTGCCGATTCCCGTTATTGGCTCCAGGCGGCAAAGCAGCTCGAAGGCACCGGTATATCCGTAATCGAGGCCGGCAAGCCGGGAGCGCCAGGACTTGATCAACTTCTTGTTGAGGAGCTCCGTGACGGTCAGACGGCAGGTGTGGATGGCAATCTGATGAGTGATGCTTCCTTTGCTTCGCTCTCGGCCTCTCTCGAAGCGGCCGGAGTGCGACTTGTTGCTACTTCTGATCTTGTAGACGGTGTGTGGCCCGACCGTCCTGCTCTCCCTCAGGGTAAGGTCTTTATTCATAATCTTGAGTATGCCGGCGAAGCGGCTCCGTCTAAGCTTGCCACGCTGTGCAACAACCTGAATGGTGCAGGTGTCGATGCAGCTTTTGTTGCCGACCTCGCTGAGATTGCATGGCTGCTCAATATCCGCTCCACTGATGTGGATTATAATCCGGTGGTAGTGTCGTATCTCTATGTGTCCGATGCTATGAAAGTGCTTTTCCTTGACGAGGCGAAGCTTACCGATGAAGTGCGTGCTTATCTCGCCTATTGCGGCGTGACCACAGCTCCCTATTTTGTTGCAGAGGATTTTCTGCGCAACCTGCCCGATGGCACCAGGGTGGGCTATAATCCCAATAGTCTGCCGAGGAAGCTTGCGGAAGCTATCGTAATGCCTGTTCCGGCAGGAGACTTTGGGGTAGAGGTGGCCAAGGCTATGCGCAACGATGTGCAGATAGTCGGCATACGTGCGGCTATGGAGCGCGACGGTGCTGCTCTTGTCAAGGGTTTCAGAGAGATAGAGTCGCGTGTCGCCGCAGGTTTGCCGACGACGGAGATAGATGTTGATTCTATACTTACTGCGCGTCGCGCAGAACAGCCGCTATTTTTCAGTCTTAGCTTTGACACGATAGCGGGCTATGCCGAACATGGCGCGATTGTGCATTATTCGGCCACTCCCGACTCGGCCTCGCAGCTCCGCCCCGAGGGGCTTCTGCTTGTCGACTCCGGCTCGTCGTTCCTTGATGGCACTACTGATATAACGCGTACGATAGCGCTCGGAGAGCCGACGCCTGAGATGCGTCGCGACTATACGGCTGTGCTCAAAGGCAACATCCGTCTCGCCTCGGCGGTTTTCCCTGCCGGCACCCGCGGCTGTCAGCTTGATGTGCTCGCGCGTGAGGCGATGTGGCGCGTGGGAGGTCATTATCTTCATGGCACCGGCCACGGTGTAGGGCAGTTCCTTAATGTTCACGAGGGGCCGCAGAGTATACGTATGGAGTATAAGGACCAGGCACTCCTCCCCGGCATGGTGACATCTGATGAGCCGGGTATCTACCGCGCCGGCAAGTATGGTATTCGTCTTGAAAACCTTATCCTCGTCGTTCCGGCTTTCAAAGATGAGGACTGGGGTGAGTTTTACAGATTCGAGACTCTCACGCTCTATCCTTTCGACCGCTCCCTTATCGACGTTGCCGCGCTTAACGAGGAAGAAAAGCTGTGGCTCAACAGTTATCACGCCGAAGTGTTGCGTCGCCTCTCGCCGTTGCTGTTGGCCGAGGAGCGCGACTGGCTCGCTGAAAAGTGTCGCCCGGTAGAGTGATCCGATAGATTAATCAAAACGACTAACACTATATATCAATGTCTGTTATAGTACCAGTGCGCGGCTTTACCCCCAAGATAGGTCGCGGAACATTCGTGGCTGCCAACGCCACTGTAGTTGGCGATGTGGAGATAGGCGACGACTGCTCGCTGTGGTTCAATACAGTGCTTCGCGGCGACGTCAATTCTATCCGTATCGGCAATCGTGTCAATATACAGGACGGTTCGGTGTTGCACACGCTCTATGAGAAATCTACCATCACGATAGCCGACGATGTGTCGATAGGTCACAATGTGACACTTCATGGCTGTCATATTGGCCGTCTGGCCCTCATCGGCATGGGCGCCATAGTGATGGACGACGCCGAAGTAGGGGAGGGGGCGCTCGTTGCGGCAGGTTCCGTAGTGCTGTCGCGAACCAAGATTGGCCCCAACGAGATGTGGGGTGGTGCGCCGGCGCGCTTCATCAAGCTTGTCAATCCCGACCAGGCGCGCGAACTTAACCAGAAAATAGCTCGCAACTACCTGATGTACTCGCGTTGGTATGAGGGTGGCGACGGGGGAATAATCACCGAGTGAGCTCCCGTAGTAGGCTGCGAAAAAATATTTGTCATAAAATGCTAAAACATTTGGCTATCTGAAAATTAGTTGCTAACTTTGCATCGCAAACCGACAGAGAGTCGCCGAGTCAAGCACTAACCAGTTGAAGGTTAGCGTGATAGCCGGCGCCTTCGATGTGTATGAATGCGAAAGGCGGCATTGCGATGTCGCTGCGAAAGCAAAAAAATACGTTACAACAAACAATACATTTCAATTCCAACCCCACTAAGATGCCAACCATCCAGCAATTAGTAAGAAAAGGACGCGTAGCTCTCGAGGATAAGAGTAAATCGCCGGCCCTTGATTCCTGCCCCCAGCGCCGCGGCGTGTGCGTGCGTGTCTACACCACCACCCCCAAAAAGCCTAACTCGGCTATGCGCAAGGTTGCTCGCGTGCGTCTCACCAACGGTAAGGAAGTTAACTCCTATATCCCCGGTGAAGGCCACAACTTGCAGGAACACTCGATTGTGCTTGTACGCGGCGGTCGTGTGAAAGACCTCCCCGGCGTACGTTATCACATCGTGCGCGGCTCCCTCGATACCTCCGGCGTTAAGGACCGCACCCAGCGTCGCTCCAAGTACGGCGCCAAGCGACCCAAGGCCGCCAAGAAGTAAGCTCTGATTCTTACTCTTCCCCGGCCCTGCAAACCCCACTTCCGCAATCCCTTCCCGCAGCCGGGACAAATCAAAAATCAACAAGTTAATAATCCTATCAACGAATTTGTTTTTGATTTGTTGGAAAGCTGATTCAACAGGTTGAGTAAATGACGCAAGAGAGCGTCGTTGAAGATTACCAAGAAGCAACAACCAAGCAAACAAAAACACTCCACCGACTACTCACAATGAGAAAGGCAAAGCCAAAAAAGAGGATCGTTCTCCCCGATCCCGTGTTCCACGACGTACGTGTCTCCAAGTTCGTCAACCACCTCATGTACGACGGCAAGAAGAACACTGCCTACACTATATTCTACAGCGCGCTTGAGACCGTAAAGGTCAAGCTTCCCAATGAGGAGCAGACCGCGCTCGAGATATGGAAAAAAGCCCTCGAAAATGTAACCCCCACCGTAGAGGTGAAGAGCCGCCGTGTAGGTGGTGCCACCTTCCAGGTGCCTACTGAGATTCGTCCCGACCGCAAGGAGTCAATCTCGATGAAGAACCTTATTCTCTACGCCCGCAAGCGCGGCGGCAAGACTATGGCTGACAAGCTGGCTGCCGAAATCGTAGATGCTTTCAATGACCAGGGCGGCGCCTTCAAGCGCAAGGAAGATATGCACAAAATGGCCGAGGCCAACCGTGCTTTCGCCCACTTCCGCTTCTAATCACCACCCATATCTCATTTCCCCTATCTCATTTAGCAAATGGCTAAAAACGACGAACAACTCAAATTTACCCGCAATATAGGCATTATGGCGCACATCGATGCCGGTAAGACCACCACATCGGAGCGCATCCTGTTCTATACGGGTCTCACCCATAAAATCGGTGAAGTACACGACGGCGCTGCCACCATGGACTGGATGGAGCAGGAGCAGGAGCGTGGTATCACCATCACTTCCGCCGCTACCACCACTTTCTGGAAGTATGCCGGCGACAAGTATAAGATTAATCTTATCGACACCCCGGGACACGTTGACTTCACTGTCGAAGTAGAGCGTTCGCTCCGCGTGCTCGACGGCGCCGTAGCTACTTTCTGCGCCGTAGGCGGAGTAGAGCCCCAGTCGGAGACCGTATGGCGTCAGGCCGACAAGTACAACGTTCCCCGTATCGGCTATGTAAACAAGATGGACCGCTCGGGCGCAAACTTCTTTGAAGTATGCCGCCAGCTTAAGGATGTGCTCGGTGCAAATCCCTGCCCCATCCAGATACCCATCGGTGCCGAAGAGACATTCAAGGGTGTTGTCGATCTTATCACCATGAAGGCCTACTTCTGGCATGATGAGACCATGGGTGCCGAATACTCCGTAGAGGAGATTCCCGCCAGCCTCCAAGCCGAAGCCGAAGAGTATCGCGACAAGATGCTCGAAAAGGTGGCTGAGTTTGACGATGCGCTCATGGAGAAATACTTCGACGATCCCTCCACCATCACCGAGGATGAAGTTCGCCGCGCCCTCCGCGCCGGTACCCTCAAGATGGAGATTGTGCCGATGATTTGCGGCTCTTCGTTCAAGAACAAGGGCGTTCAGTGCCTCCTCGACGATGTGTGCGCATTCCTCCCCAGCCCCCTCGATGCCGGTGCTGTCGAAGGTCACTCCATCGACGACCCCAACCAGGTAGAGACCCGCGAGCCGTCGAGCGAAGCTCCCATGTGCGCCCTCGCATTCAAGATTGCCACCGACCCCTATGTAGGTCGTCTTACATTCTTCCGCGTCTACTCCGGCGACGTTGTAGCCGGCAGCTATGTGCTCAACGCACGCAGCGATAAGAAGGAGCGCGTAAGCCGTCTCTTCCAGATGCACTCCAACAAGCAGAATCCCATGGAGAAAATCGGTTGCGGCGATATAGGCGCAGGCGTAGGCTTCAAGGATATCCGCACCGGTGACACCCTCTGCGACGAGAACCATCCCATCGTGCTCGAAGCAATGGAGTTCCCCGATCCCGTTATCGGTATCGCCGTAGAACCCAAGACCCAGAAGGACCTCGACAAGCTCGGCGTAGGCCTCCAGAAGCTCGCCGAAGAGGACCCCACCTTCCGTGTGGAGACCAACGAAGAAACCGGCCAGACCGTTATTTCAGGTATGGGCGAGCTTCACCTCGACATCATCATCGATCGTCTCCGTCGCGAATTCAAGGTAGAGTGCAACCAGGGTCGTCCCCAGGTTACCTACAAAGAAGCCATCACCAAGCCCGTCGAGCTCCGCGAAGTATTCAAGAAGCAGACCGGTGGCCGCGGTAAGTTCGCCGATATTATCGTGCGTGTCGAGCCGGTTGAGGAAGGCTATCAGGGCAACCTCGAATTTGTCGACGAAGTCAAGGGCGGCAACATTCCCAAGGAATTTATTCCCGCTATTCAGAAGGGCTTTACCAACGCCATGAAGAACGGTGTTCTCGCCGGCTACCCCGTAGAGCAGCTCAAAGTCACTGTTATTGATGGTTCCTTCCACCCCGTTGACTCCGACCAGCTCTCGTTCGAGCTCTGCGCCATCCAGGCCTTCAAGCGTGCCTCCGAGCAGGCAGGCCCCACGCTTCTCGAGCCCATCATGAAGATTGAGGTAGTTACCCCCGAGGAATCGATGGGCGACGTAATCTCCGACCTCAACAAGCGTCGCGGTCAGGTAGAGGGCATGGAGACTTCGCGTTCCGGCGCCCGTGTGGTAAAGGCCAAGGCTCCGCTTGCCGAGATGTTCGGCTATGTGACTGCCCTCCGTACCATCACTTCCGGTCGTGCCACCTCGACCATGACCTTCAGCCACTATGCTGAAGTTAGCACTTCGATAGCACGCAACGTACTGACTGAATGTCAGGGTCGTGTTGACCTTCTCAAGTAATTGAGAGGGTCAACACCCCCTTTCGTTTTTTCTATACTTCCCTCATAGAATACAACAGCAACCAAATATATGAGCCAGAAAATCAGAATCAAACTCAAATCTTACGATCACAACCTGGTCGACAAGTCGGCTGAGAAGATCGTCAAGACTGTGAAGGCTACCGGTGCGGTTATCAGCGGTCCCATTCCCCTGCCCACCCACAAGCGCATCTTCACCGTCAACCGCTCGACCTTCGTCAACAAGAAGAGCCGCGAGCAGTTCCAGCTCTCCTCGTTCAAGCGCCTTATCGACATCTACAACTCCACCGCCAAGACCATCGATGCTCTCATGAAGCTCGAACTTCCCTCCGGCGTAGAGGTAGAAATCAAGGTCTGATAACCGTTCGGACTCAAAGCATCAATCGTAAGACAAGACAAACAAAACAATTCAACAACCAACCAACTACTAAGAAATGCCAGGATTAATTGGAAAGAAAATCGGAATGACATCCGTTTTCAGTGCCGACGGCAAGAACGTGCCGTGCACTGTTATCGAAGTTGGCCCCTGCGTAGTTACCCAGATCAAGACCACCGCCACCGACGGCTACGACGCTCTCCAGCTCGGCTTCTGCGAGAAGAAGGAGAAGCACACCACCGCTCCTATGGCCGGTCACTTCAAGAAAGCTGGTGTAGCACCTCAGCGCCACTTGGCCGAGTTCAAAGGGTTTGAAGGCGACTACAAGCTCGGCGACGTTATCGCCGTCGACGGTCTCTTCACCGACAGCGACTTTGTCGACATACAGGGTACAAGCAAAGGTAAAGGCTACCAGGGCGTAGTGAAGCGCCACGGTTTCGGCGGTGTAGGTCAGAGCACCCATGGCCAGCACAACCGTCTCCGCGCTCCCGGTTCGGTAGGCGCCTGCTCATATCCCGCAAAGGTGTTCAAAGGCATGCGCATGGCAGGCCAGATGGGCAACGAGAAGGTTACCGTACAGAACCTCCAGGTTCTCCGCGTGATGCCCGAACACAATCTTCTTCTTATCAAGGGTTCTATCCCCGGCAGTAAAGGTTCAATCGTAATAGTTGAGAAATAATGGAACTCGCAATCTATAACATCAACGGCCAGGACACCGGCCGCAAGGCGCAGCTCAACGACCAGGTGTTTGCTATCGACGCCAACGAGCATGCCGTTTATCTCGACGTAAAGCAGTTTCTGGCTAACCAGCGTCAGGGTACCCATAAGAGCAAAGAGCGCAGCGAAGTAAGCGGCTCGACCCGCAAGCTCCACAAGCAGAAAGGCGGCGGCGGCGCACGTATCGGCGACATCAACTCGCCCTTGCTCGTAGGCGGCGGCCGTGTGTTCGGTCCCCGTCCCCGCGACTATCGCTTCAAGCTCAATAAGAAAGTGAAGCAGCTCGCACGCAAGAGCGCTCTCACCTACAAGGTCCAGGACGACCAGATCAAGGTCATCGAAAACTTCACCTTCGACGCTCCCCGCACCAAGGCTTTCGTAGCCATGGCCAAGGCACTCGAAGTTGAAGGCAAGAAGATTCTTCTTGTGCTCAACGACCGCGACGAGAACGTACTCCTCTCGGTGCGCAACGTGCCCAACGCACGCATCATCACCGCAAGCGACGTTAACACCTACGCCATCATGAGCGCCAACGCAATCCTCATGACCGAGGATTCGCTCAACGTAATCAATAATCTCTGATAACCCTCAGGAGCAACATAGACAATGGATATTACTATCAAGCCCATCGTTACCGAAAAGGCCACCAAGCTCATCGAAAAGCGCGGCCACTACACCTTCAGCGTGTCTCCCGAGGCCAACAAGTATCAGATTAAGATGCTCGTTGAGAAACTCTATGACGTGAAGGTAGTCAAAGTCAACACTTGCCTTCAGCGCGGCAAGAACAAAGCCCGCTGGACCAAGAGCGGCCTTCAGCGCGGCACCACCAACGCTTACAAGAAAGCCTTCGTCACCCTTGCCGACGGCCAGTCCATCGACTTCTACAGCAACATCTAAATAACTCATGGCAGTAAGAAAATTCAAGCCCACAACACCGGGGCAGCGACACAAAGTTATTGGCGTATTCAAAGGTACAATCACTGCTACTACGCCAGAAAAGTCTCTTACAGTCGGTAAAAAGTCCACCGGCGGCCGTAACGCCGAGGGCCACCTCACCAACCGTTACCTGGGTGGGGGTCACAAGCGCAAATACCGTATCATAGACTTTAAGAGAAGCAAAGACGGTGTGCCCGCCGTAGTAAAGAGCATCGAGTACGATCCTAACCGTTCGGCCCGCATCGCACTCCTCTACTACGTAGACGGCGCAAAAGCCTATATCATTGCCCCCAACGGCCTTGAAGTAGGTGCTACGGTTATGAGCGGCGCCGAAGCCGCTCCCGAAGTGGGCAACGCTCTTCCCCTGAGCGCAATCCCCGTCGGCACTCTCATCCACTGCATCGAGCTCCGTCCCGGCCAGGGAGCCTTCATGGCCCGTTCCGCCGGCACCTTCGCACAGCTCGTATCGCGCGAAGGCAGCTACGCCATCATCAAACTCCCCTCGGGCGAGACACGCAAAGTGCTCTGCGCCTGCAAGGCTACTGTCGGCGTGGTAGGCAACTCGGAGCACTCGCTCGAACGCAGCGGTAAAGCCGGCCGCTCTCGCTGGCTCGGCCGTCGTCCGCGCAACCGCGGCGTAGTCATGAACCCTGTCGACCACCCCATGGGCGGTGGCGAAGGCCGCGCTTCCGGCGGACATCCCCGCTCGCGCAAGGGCCTCTATTCGAAGGGCCTCAAGACACGCTCGCCCAAAAAGCACTCGAGCAAGTATATCATCGAGCGTCGTAAGAAGTAAACCGATAATCTTAGCACCAATCCCTCACCCCATCATATATGAGTCGTTCATTAAAAAAGGGCCCCTTCATCTCCGTCAAGCTCGACAAGAAGGTAGCCGCCATGGAAGCCAGCGGGAAGAAAGCCGTCATCAAGACCTGGAGTCGCGCTTCAATGATTGCGCCCGAGTTTGTCGGTCATACCTTCGCCGTGCATAACGGCAACAAATTCATCCCCGTGTACGTGACCGAGAACATGGTAGGCCACAAGCTCGGCGAATTTGCTCCCACCCGCACCTTCCGCGGCCACTCCGGCAACCGCAAGTAAGCCGGCTACAACCCCAACTCCTATCCAATAATAGAATTCCTATACATCATCATACAACACAATGGGTGTAAGAAAGAAAAACTATGCCGACCGCATCAAGGAGGAACGTAAGCAGATCGCATTCGCCAAGCTTACCAACGTTCCCTCCTCACCCCGCAAGATGCGTCTCGTAGCCGACCTCGTGCGCGGCATGGAGGTGTATCGTGCGCTCGGCGTCCTCAAATTCTCCAACAAGGCCGCTGCTGCCGACCTTGAGAAGCTTCTCCGCTCGGCTATCGCTAACTGGGAGGCTAAAAACGAGCGCAAGGCCGAAGCCGGTGATCTCTGCATCTCCACCATCTTCGTCAACCCGGCCCCCATGCTCAAGCGTCTGCGTCCCGCTCCCCAGGGCCGCGGCTACCGCATCCGCAAGCGCTCCAACCACGTGACTCTCATCGTCGACACCATCAACAAAGATATTTAACAAGGACACAACCACATGGGACAGAAAGTTAATCCTATCTCAAACCGCCTCGGCGTTATCCGCGGCTGGGATTCCAACTGGTATGGCGGTAAAAAATACGGCGATACCATCCTCGAGGACTCCAAGCTCCGCAACTATCTCAATGTGCGCCTTGCTAAATGCAGCGTGTCGCGCATCGTAATCGAGCGTACGCTCAAGCTCATAACCATCACCGTGTGCACTTCGCGTCCAGGCCTCATCATCGGCAAGGGCGGCTCAGAAGTGGACAAGCTCAAGGAAGAGCTCAAGAAAATCACCGACAAGGATGTTCAGATCAACATCTTCGAGGTGAAGCGTCCTGAGCTCGACGCTCAGATCGTGGCTGCTTCCATCGCCCGCCAGATCGAAGGCAAGATTGCTTATCGCCGCGCTGTCAAGATGGCCGTCCAGTCGACCATGCGCGCCGGTGCCGAGGGCATCAAGGTACAGGTATCGGGCCGTCTCAACGGCGCCGAAATCGCCCGCTCCGAGATGTTCAAGGAGGGCCGCACTCCGCTCCACACTCTCCGCGCCGATATTGACTATGCACTTGTCGAGGCACATACTAAAGTAGGTGTTGTCGGCGTTAAAGTATGGATATGCCGCGGCGAAGTCTACGGCAAGCGTGACCTTGCCCCCTCGTTCACCAACACCGAGAAGGGCCAGCGTTCAGGCGCTCCCTCCGGCCGCGAAGGCAATGGCCGTCGCGGCGGCTTCCGCAAGCCCCGCAGCGCACAGCAGTCGTCCAACCGTTAAGCCTCAATCTCATAACATAAGCTAACAATGTTACAGCCTAAGAAAACCAAATTCCGCCGCCAGCAAAAAGGCCGCATGAAGGGCATCGCCCAGCGTGGCAATCAGCTGGCCTTCGGCTCCTTCGGCATCAAGACCCTTGAGTCGAAATGGATCACCGGCCGTCAGATTGAGGCCGCCCGTATCGCCGTGACCCGCTACATGCAGCGTCAGGGCCAGATCTGGATCCGCATCTTCCCCGACAAGCCTATCACCAAGAAGCCTGCCGAGGTCCGCATGGGTAAAGGTAAAGGTAATCCCGAAGGCTTCGTAGCGCCCGTCACCCCCGGCCGCATCATCATCGAAGTCGAAGGCGTAAGCTACGACATCGCCAAGGAAGCCCTCCGCCTCGCCGCACAGAAGCTCCCCGTTACCACCAAGTTTGTCGTGGCCCGCGACTACGATCCCACCCAAAACGTGTAATCAGTCATGAAGAAAGAAGAAATAAAGGAGCTCTCTACCGCCGACCTCCGCGACCGCCTCGCTCAGATGGAGCAGGAGTATCGCCAGCTCACCATCAATCACGCCATCTCGCCCATCGACAGCCCCTCGAAGATCACTGCCGACCGCCGCATGATTGCCCGCGTGAAGACTGAACTGCGCCAGCGCGAGCTCGCAGGCAAGTAATCCGTTCAACCCCCTTAGACATCATACCTACAAATGGAAGAAACAAGAAACCTCCGCAAAGAGCGCATCGGGGTTGTGTCCAGCAACAAGGGCGACAAGAGCATCACCGTCACTGTAAAGTGGAAGGAGAAGCACCCCATCTACGGCAAGTTTGTCAACAAGACAAAGAAGTACCACGCTCACGACGAGAACAACGAGTGCAGTGTAGGCGACACCGTACGCCTCATGGAGACCCGCCCCCTTTCCAAGACCAAGCGCTGGAGATTAGTAGAAATCATCGAAAAAGTTAAGTAACAAATGATACAGACTGAAAGCCGTCTTACCGTAGCCGACAACTCCGGCGCCAAGGAAGCCCTCTGCATCCACGTACTCGGTGGCACCGGTCGCCGCTATGCCTCCGTAGGCGACATCATCGTCGTCTCCGTAAAGAGCGTCATCCCTTCGTCTGACGTCAAGAAGGGCACTGTATCGAAGGCTGTGGTCGTACGCACCAAGAAGGAAATCCGCCGTCCCGACGGTTCCTACATCCGCTTCGACGACAACGCCTGCGTGCTCCTCAACAACGCCGGCGAGCTCCGCGGCACCCGTATCTTCGGCCCCGTAGCCCGCGAGCTCCGCGCCACCAATATGAAGATTGTTTCCCTCGCCCCCGAGGTACTCTAACCA
The DNA here is from genome assembly GCA_947178215.1 of uncultured Porphyromonadaceae bacterium. Taxonomy (GTDB): domain Bacteria; phylum Bacteroidota; class Bacteroidia; order Bacteroidales; family Muribaculaceae; genus Paramuribaculum. Next base: position 15,286 of record CAMWXJ010000030.1, on the reverse strand, counting down.
ATATATCCCTCACTGAAATGAGCAAGTTACATATCAAGAAGGGCGACACCGTCTATGTCCTCGCGGGCGACAGCCGCGGCCACCAGGGCCGCGTGCTTCAGGTCAATCCTGAAAAGCAGCGTGCCATCGTCGAGGGCGCTAACATGTGTGTGAAGGCTACCAAGCCCTCTGCCCAGCACCCCCAGGGCGGCCTCATCAAGAAAGAAGCCCCCATCCACATCTCCAACCTTGCCCTCGTCGACCCCAAGAGCGGCAAGCCCACCCGCATCGGGCGCCGCAAGGATTCAGAAGGCAAATCTGTACGTTACGCTAAAAAATCCGGAGAAGCTATCAAGTAATGAGCACCACAACACTTAAGAAAGACTATACCGAGCGCATCGTACCCGCCCTCGAGAAGGAGTTTGGCTACACCACAGTAATGCAGGTGCCCGAGCTCAAGAAAATCGTCATCAACCAGGGTCTCGGCGAAGCCACCCAGGATAAGAAGATTATCGAGACAGCCATCAACGAGCTCACCGCCATCACCGGCCAGAAGGCCGTGGCTACTCTCTCGCGCAAGGATATCTCGAACTTCAAGGTCCGCAAGAAGATGCCCATCGGCGTGATGGTAACCCTCCGCCGCGAGCGCATGTATGAGTTCCTTGAGCGTCTTATCCGCGTCGCCCTTCCCCGTATCCGCGACTTCAAGGGTATCGAAGGCAAGCTCGACGGCCGCGGCAACTACACCCTCGGCATCACAGAGCAGATTATCTTCCCCGAGATAAACATCGACAGCATCTCGAAGCTCATGGGCATGAACATCACCTTCGTTACCTCGGCCAAGACCGATGAGGAAGGTTACGCTCTGCTCCGCGAGTTCGGCCTTCCCTTCAAGAACGCCAAGAAGTAATCAACTCCACAACCCTAATCGACACAACCAAGTCCATTACCCAATATCCCCTATGGCTAAAGAATCAATGAAGGCTCGTGAGGTGAAACGCGCCAAGCTCGTAGCCAAGTATGCCGCCAAGAAAAAGGCCCTCAAAGCCGAAGGCGACTACGAAGCTCTCCAGAGCCTGCCCAAAAACGCCTCATCGGTCCGTCTCCACAACCGCTGCACCATCACGGGCCGTCCCAAAGGCTACATGCGTCAGTTCGGCCTCTCGCGTATTCAGTTCCGCGAGATGGCTTCGGCAGGCCTTATCCCCGGCGTGAAGAAGGCAAGCTGGTAAGCGAGACCCTCCACCCCTTGAAGCCAGCGACTCCGTATAATCCAAAGCTCCGACAGGCCACTGAGGCGATCCCTCTCCTCCGCCACATCAGGAGGCCGTCGGCAGCAAAGGAGCGCGGCCCGGTTCCCTCCCGTTCCTACCACCTCATCTCCCCGAATCCCCCTTTCCCGACAAGAAAGACCCCATACCAGAGTATTAAATATTGTTCGGAAAAGCCGAATCAATTTAACCCCTAACAAACAATGACAGATCCCATAGCAGATTATCTGACAAGATTGAGGAACGCCATCAAAGCCAACCACCGCGTAGTGGAGATCCCCGCCTCAAACTTGAAAAAAGAAATCACGAAGATCCTCTTCGAGCAAGGCTATATCCTCAACTACAAGTTTATCGACGGCGAGACTCCCGCCGGCGTGATCAAGATCGCGCTCAAGTACGACCCCGTCGACAAGGTCAACGCCATCAAGGACCTCAAGCGCGTATCGCGTCCCGGCCTTCGCCAGTACACCGGCTACAAGGACATGCCCCGCGTCCTCAACGGCCTCGGCATCGCTATCCTCTCGACCTCACAGGGCGTAATGACCAACAAGAAAGCCCGCGACCTCAAAGTAGGCGGCGAAGTGCTCTGCTACGTTTATTAATCCTCTTAACGATCACACGATATGTCACGAATAGGTAAAGCACCCATCGAAATACCCCAGGGCGTAACCGTCAAGGTCGACAACAACGTTGTTACCGTTAAAGGCCCCAAGGGCGAGCTCTCGCAAGCCGTCAACCCCGATCTCGAAGTCAAAGTAGAGGACGGCCACATCCAGATTAGCCGCCCGAGCGACGACCGCGAGCATCGCGCTCAGCACGGTCTCTACCGCGCTCTCATCCACAATATGGTCGTAGGCGTCTCCACCGGCTACCGCAAAGAAATGGAGTTGGTAGGCGTAGGCTACCGCGCCTCCGCTACCGGGCAGGTTCTCGAACTCTCGCTCGGCTACTCCCACGCCATATACATCAAGCTCCCGCCCGAAGTGAAAGTCGAGGCTAAGTCGGAGCGTAACAAAAACCCCCTCATCATCTTGGAGAGCGACGACAAGCAGCTCCTCGGCCAGGTGTGCGCCAAGATCCGCTCCCTCCGCAAGCCCGAACCCTACAAGGGCAAAGGCATCAAGTTTGTCGGCGAAATCATCCGCCGCAAGTCAGGCAAGAGCGCAAGCGCCAAATAAATTAATCAACCTTACTGAGAAAACATCCAATCATGATCTCCAAGATACAACGTCGCAACAAAATCAAGACCCGCATCCGCGGCAAGATTTCGGGCACTGCCGCCCGTCCCCGCATGTCGGTCTTCCGCAGCAACAAGCAGATCTACGTACAGGTCATCGACGACCTCGCAGGCAAGACCCTCGTTTCAGCTTCGTCAAAGGGCATCGAGGAGGGCACCAAGTCGGAAATAGCAGCCAAGGTGGGCGAGGCTATCGCCCAGAAGGCTATCGCCGCCGGCATCACCGAAGTAGTATTCGACCGCAACGGCTATCTCTTCCACGGCCGTGTTAAATCACTCGCCGATGCTGCCCGCAACGGCGGTCTCAAATTCTAACGTTACACACCATGGCAAAAAGAAATAACCGCGTTAAGTCAACCGCCGACCTCGACCTCAAAGACCGCCTCGTAGCTATCAACCGCGTCACCAAGGTGACCAAGGGCGGCCGTGCTTTCACCTTCGCCGCTATCGTTGTCGTTGGCAACGAAGACGGTGTAGTGGGCTGGGGCCTCGGCAAAGCAAATGAAGTGCAGGCCGCTATCGCCAAGGGCGTAGAGGCAGCCAAGAAGAATCTCATCCGCGTACCCGTCCACAAAGGCACCATCCCCCACGAGCAGGTTGCCAAGTTCGGCGGCTCGCGCATCATTCTCAAACCCGCCAGCCACGGTACCGGCGTGAAGGCCGGCGGCGCTATGCGTGCCGTCCTCGAAAGCGTGGGCATCACCGACGTCCTCGCCAAGAGCAAGGGCTCGTCCAACCCCCACAACCTCGTCAAGGCCACCATCGCCGCACTCGACGAGATGCGTTCGCCCGCCATCGTGGCCCAGAACCGCGGCATCTCCGTAGAGCAGGTGTTCAACGGCTGATAAGGCACCATCCACTTCATTTACCAATCCTTTTTCCCTGCATATAAATGGCACAGATCAAGATTACCCAGACCAAGAGCCGCATCAACGCTCCCGCCGTGCAGAAGCGCACTCTCGATGCCCTCGGCCTGAAGAAGATGAACCACTCCGTGGTCAAGGAGGATACCCCCTCTATCCGCGGCATGGTTGAAGCCGTTCACCACCTGGTAACAGTAGAGAACGTCTGAGCCTCACGCAAGGCCATCAAAGCCTCATCTCTCTCCTCACTCTTATCCCCCTTTTCATAAACTATCCCAACAATAGATTGTAAAAATGGAACTCAACACCATACGTCCGGCCGTAGGAAGCGTAACCCGAAGCACCCGCATCGGTCGCGGTCCCGGCTCCGGTAAGGGCGGTACATCCACCCGTGGTCACAAAGGCGCCAAGAGCCGCTCGGGCTACAGCCGCAAGATCGGTTTCGAAGGTGGCCAGATGCCCCTCCAGCGCCGTCTGCCCAAGTTCGGCTTCAAGAACCCCAACCGTGTAGAATACAAAGCCCTCAATATCGCTGATATCGAAAATCTCGCTGCAGCCCGTAATCTTGAGAAGATAGGCCTCGACGAGCTTCGTGCTGCCGGTCTCATCTCGCGCAAGCAGCTCGTGAAAATCCTCGCCAACGGCACCATCACCCGCGCCGTTGCCGTTGAAGCCAATGCATTCTCGAAAGCCGCTGAGGAAGCCATCGTCAAGGCTGGCGGCTCCATCAACAAAATAGGCTGAAAATGAGATTTTTCGAAACCCTCAAAAACATCTGGACTATCGATGAGCTGCGTAAGCGCCTGTGCATTACGCTCCTGCTTATCCTCGTCTACCGCCTTGGCTGTTATGTAGTGCTCCCCGGCATCAGTCCTTCCGATCTCGACGCCCTGAGCAACTTCACTAACAAGAGCGGTCTGATGCAGCTCCTCGATATGTTCTCGGGCGGTGCCTTCTCACAGGCATCCATCTTCGCCCTCGGTATCATGCCATATATCACGGCCTCCATCGTGATACAGCTCCTCGGCATGGTGCTTCCGTCGTTCCAGAAGATGCAGCGCGAGGGTGAGAGCGGACGTCAGAAGCTCAACCAGTACACCCGTTTCCTCACAGTCCTGATTCTCGTGTTTCAGGGCCCGGCATATCTCATCAACCTGCGCATGCAGGTTGCTGCCGCAGGAGGCGCGTCGGGCATGACCCCCTGGATGATTGCCTATCTCACGATAATTCTCGCGGCCGGCTCGATGTTCATCATGTGGCTTGGCGAGCGCATCACCGACCGTGGCATCGGCAACGGTATATCCTTCATCATCCTTGTAGGTATTATCGCCCGTCTGCCCGAGGCTCTCGGTTTCGAGTTCATGTCGCGTCTGCCCGGTTCGACCGGCTCGCAGGGCGGCCTGATTATGTTTGTCGTCGAGCTTATCCTGCTCTTCGCTGTTACCGTGGGTGCCGTGCTGCTCGTACAGGGTACGCGCAAAGTGCCCGTGCAGTATGCCAAGCGCATGGTTGGCAACCGCCAGTACGGCGGCGCACGCCAGTACATACCCCTCAAGGTCAACGCAGCCGGCGTGATGCCCATCATCTTCGCCCAGGCAATCATGTTTATCCCCATCACTCTCGCGGGATTTAGCTCCGAGGGTGCCAGCGACTTCGTCGCCACGTTCTCCGACATCAACGGTTTCTGGTACAACTTCGTCTACTTCATTCTGATTGTAGCGTTCACATACTTCTATACCGCCGTCACCGTACGTCCCAACGACATCGCCGAGAACATCAAGAACAACAACGGCTTTATCCCCGGCGTCAAGCCCGGCAAGGCTACAGCCGCCTATCTTGATTCGATACTTTCGCGCATCACCCTTCCCGGCTCAATATTCCTCGGTATCGTAGCCATCCTTCCGGCCTTCGCCCGCTTCTTTGGCGTGAGCCAGAACTTCGCCCAGTTCTTCGGCGGTACATCGCTGCTGATCATCGTGGGCGTAGTGCTCGACACCTTACAGCAGATAGAGAGCCATCTCATGATGCACCACTACGACAGCCTCATGCGCGACGGCAAAATCAAGGGCCGCACCACCGGTCAGGCCTATTGATCTGATCCCGTCGCAGGAACCATCAGATAACCCAGCAAGCAAATATCCTTCATCTGAATGATATATCTCAAGACACCTGAGCAATTAGAGCTCATGCGCAAAGCAGCCGATCTCCTGAGCCGCACATTTGGCGAGATAGCCAAATGGGCGGTTCCGGGGACGACTACCCGCAAAATCGATACCGTGGCACGCGAATACATGCAGGACCACGGGGGCATCCCGGCCTGTCTCGGCTACGGCGGTTTTCCCGGGACTGTGTGCTGCGAAGTCAATGAGATAGTGGTCCACGGATTTCCCTCGCAGTATGAGCTGCGCGACGGCGATATTTTCGGCGCCGACAGCGTGGTGAGCCTCGAAGGATTCTGTGCCGACATGTGCTACACCTTTCCCATAGGTGAAGTGGAGCCCAAAACCATGGAACTGCTCCGCACCACAAAAGAGTCGCTCTACAAGGGTATCGAGGCGTGCCGCCCCGGTCACCGCATAGGCGACATCGCCAACGCCGTCCAGACCTACTGCGAGCACCGCGGTTACAGCGTAGTGCGAGAGATGTGTGGCCACGGCATAGGCGTGAACATGCACGAGGAGCCCGAAGTGCCCAACTACGGTCGCCGCGGCATCGGCCCGGTGATTCGCAACGGCATGGTCATATGCATCGAGCCTATGATTAATCTCGGCTCGCGCAACGTGGTCATCGAACGCGACGGCTGGACCTGCCGCACTCGCGACCGCAAGCCCTCGGCCCATTACGAGCACACCGTAGCCATCCACGACGACATGACCGAAGTGTTGACAACTTTCGATTTTATCGCCGAGGTCATGGGAAGCCGGTTTGTCTGATATATTCCTTCAACAGCTACACTCCACAACACCAATCCTGAATGGCAAAACAAGCAGCAATCGAGCAGGACGGCGTCATCGTCGAAGCACTCAGCAACGCAATGTTCCGCGTCGAACTTGAAAACGGTCACGAACTGACAGCCCATATCTCCGGAAAGATGCGCATGCACTACATCAAGATTCTTCCTGGCGACAGGGTAAAAGTCGAGATGTCGCCCTACGACCTCACAAAAGGCCGCATAGCCTTCCGTTACAAGTAAACACAACCGAGTGCAAACGGCGTTCTCTCCTCGCTAAAACAGCTAACAAGCAACATCATAACGAAAAAATAGCATAATAATCATGAAAGTCAGAGCTTCTGTTAAAAAGCGCACTCCCGACTCAAAGATAGTCCGTCGTAAAGGACGTCTCTACGTCATCAACAAGAAAAATCCCAAATATAAGCAGCGTCAAGGCTGAATTTTTACTACTTTTGCAAAAAAATTAGTCAACCTATATATATGGCAGTACGCATAGTGGGAGTTGACCTCCCCCAAAACAAGAGAGGTGAGATAGCCTTGACCTACATCTTCGGCATCGGTCGCAGCGCTGCGAAAAGCATCCTCGACAAAGCCGGAGTAGACCGCGACATCAAAGTCAAAGACTGGTCAGACGAGCAGGCAGCTAAGGTACGTGAAGTAATCTCCACCGACCACAAGGTGGAAGGTGACCTCCGTAGCGAAATCCAGCTCAACATCAAGCGCCTCATGGACATCGGTTGCTATCGCGGCATCCGTCACCGCAACGGTCTTCCCGTGCGCGGTCAGAGCACCAAGAACAACGCCCGTACCCGCAAGGGCCGCAAGAAAACAGTCGCCAACAAGAAGAAAGCTACAAAATAATAACAGTTTATGGCTAAAAAGACAGTCGCAGCTAAGAAGAGAAACGTCAAGGTCGACGCCAACGGTCAGCTTCACGTTCACTCCTCTTTCAACAACATTATCGTGTGCCTGGCCAACTCCGAGGGTCAGGTCATCTCATGGTCGAGCGCAGGCAAGATGGGCTTCCGCGGCTCAAAGAAGAACACTCCCTACGCCGCACAGATGGCCGCACAGGATTGCGCCAAGACCGCTTTTGACCTCGGCCTCCGCAAAGTGAAGGCTTACGTCAAAGGTCCCGGTAACGGCCGCGAATCGGCTATCCGCACCATCCACGGCGCCGGCATCGAAGTCACCGAGATTATCGACGTGACACCGCTGCCCCACAACGGCTGCCGTCCTCCCAAGCGCAGAAGAGTCTGAGCCCCGGCAGGCCTGAGTGTCGAGTGTCACTGGACAGGACCGTCAAGGTCACCACGACGCGACTTGATGATACAGCCGCAGTGAGCGGCAGGAGCGCGGCGGGCGATGCCCTCAGGTATCCCGCCTATGTTCCGGCTAATTTTTTCGAAATCCGGGAACCCGGCCTCGCGCCGGTGTTCCGTCAGACTCTGATTATGCCGCTCTCCTTACGGCATCAGCACGTATCACCAAAGTATCGTCGGCCCATAGCACGGACTTGTGACGTCGAATAGACCATACTTAATTCACCTCTCTATGGTCGCGGCTGCACGTCACATTCCCGTAGGGCGCCTTAACGCCGCTCTGCCATGGCCGGCATCGCGCTTGCGAAGCTCAACCCCCCAACTCTCTCCCGCTCTTTCTCAATACCCTCAACCAACCCCAAGCTTTAACAAAATCATCAATGGCAAGATATACCGGTCCTAAGACCAAGATCGCCCGTAAGTTCGGCGAGCCTATCTTCGGCCCCGACAAAGTCCTCTCCAAGAAGAACTTCCCCCCGGGTCAGCACGGCGCTAACAAGCGTCGCAAGACTTCCGAATACGGCGTTCAGCTCCGCGAGAAGCAGAAGGCTAAGTACACCTACGGTGTGCTCGAGCGTCAGTTCCACAATCTCTTCGAAAAAGCTACCCGCATCAAGGGTATCACCGGTGAGATCCTTCTTCAGCTCCTCGAGAGCCGTCTCGACAATGTCGTTTATCGTCTCGGCATCGCGCCCACACGCGCAGCCGCCCGCCAGATTGTGCTCCACCGCCACATCACCGTCAACGGCGATGTAGTCAACGTGCCCTCCTATCAGGTTAAGCCCGGCGACGTAGTGGCAGTGCGCGAAAAGGCCAAATCCCTCGAAGTTATCGCCGACTCCCTCGCCGGCTTCAACCACAGCAAATATCCCTGGATCGAATGGGACGAGGCCGCTAAGGCTGGTAAGTTCCTCCACGTTCCCGCTCGCGAGGACATCCCCGAGACCATCAAGGAGCAGCTCATCGTCGAGTTGTATTCTAAGTAATCTTAAAATTCGATCCAAATGGCTATATTAGCATTCCAGAAACCCGACAAGGTCATCATGCTCGAGGCCGACAGCACCTTCGGCAAGTTTGAGTTCAAACCGCTGGAGCCCGGTTACGGCATCACCATAGGCAACGCCCTGCGCCGTATCCTTCTCTCCTCGCTCGAAGGCTTTGCCATCTCCTCAATCAAGATTGACGGCGTGCTCCATGAGTTCGACACCATTGAGGGAGTAAAGGAAGATGTCACCAACATCATCCTCAACCTCAAAAAGGTCGACCTCAAGCAGACCGTTGAGGATATCGATTTCGAGCGTGTCCTTATCAACGTCACCGGCGAGGAGTTCCGCGCTGGCGATATAGGTAAGGCCCTCAACGGTTTTGAGGTCCTCAACCCCGACCTCGTAATCTGTCATTTGGCTCCCGGAGCTTCTTTCTCGATTGAGCTCACTGTCAACAAGGGTCGCGGATGGGTTCCCGCAGAGGAAAACGCCAACCCGGGCGACGACATTCACGTCATTGCCATCGACTCCATCTACACCCCCATCAAGAACGTCAAGTACACTGTCGACAACTTCCGCGTTGACCAGAAGACCGACTACGACAAGCTTACCATCGAGATAACCACCAACGGCTCCATCCTTCCCAAGGAGGCCCTCAAGGAGGCCGCCAAAATCCTCATCCACCATTTCATGCTCTTCTCCGACGAGAAGATAACCCTCGAGACCAACGACGAAGAGGGTGCAGAGGAATTCGATGAAGAAGCACTCCACATGCGTCAGCTCCTTAAAACCAAGCTTGTCGACATGGACCTTTCGGTGCGTGCCCTCAACTGCTTGAAGAGCGCGGAAGTGGAAACACTTGGCGAACTCGTCCGCTTCAACAAGACCGACCTGCTCAAGTTCCGTAACTTCGGCCGCAAGTCGCTCACCGAGCTCGACGAGCTCCTTTCCAACCTCAACCTTCAGTTTGGGATGGACATCTCACGATACAAACTCGATAACGACAACAACAAGCAATGAGACATAATAAATCTTTCAACCACCTCAGCCGCAAGAAGGCTCATCGCGACTCACTGCTCGCCAATATGACCATCGCGCTGATTATGCGCAAGCGCATTTTCACCACTCTGGCTAAGGCTAAGGCTCTTCGCATGTATGCCGAGCCCCTGATCAACCGCGCCAAAGACGATTCTATGGCCAACCGCCGTCTCGTCTTCAGCTATCTCCAGAACAAGGAGGCCGTCACCGAGCTCTTCCGTGAAGTTGCTCAGAAGATTGCCGACCGCAATGGTGGTTATACCCGCATCCTCAAGACCGGCAACCGCCTCGGCGACAACGCCAAGACCTGCTTCATCGAGCTCGTTGACTACAACGAAGCCATGCTCAAGGAAGCCGGCGAGTCAAAGAAGGGCCGCACACGTCGCAGCCGCCGCAAGTCGGCCGCCGCAGAGGCTCCCGCTACCGAAGCTCCCGCTGCCGAAGAGGCTCCCAAAGCCGAGTAAGCAACAGCTCTGATATAACTCAAACGCCGCCGCCACGTCAACTGTGTGCGGCGGCGTTTGATTTTTGTCGCCGAGGTAATATCCTTTTTCGCCAAAATGTATTATCTTTGCGGTGGCATAACCAATGTCTGACACAAGTAAAGTTACAATCCAAAACAATAACATAATTCACCGTCATGAAAATCGAAAAAATCATCGGTCGTGAAGTGCTTGACTCGCGTGGCAACCCCACTGTTGAAGTCGACGTAATCCTCGAATCCGGCGCATTTGGCCGCGCATCTGTCCCCTCCGGCGCATCTACCGGCGTCAACGAAGCTCTCGAGCTCCGCGACGGCGACAAGGGCCGCTACATGGGCAAAGGCGTAACCAAGGCTGTTGCCAACGTCAATGGCCCCATCGCCGAGGCTCTCAAAGGCATGTCGGCTCTCGACCAGATACGCATAGACGAGGCAATGCTCGCCCTCGACGGCACTGACACCAAGAGCAATCTCGGCGCCAACGCCATCCTCGGCGTTTCTCTCGCCGTTGCCAAGGCTGCTGCCAACTATCTCGACCTTCCCCTCTACAAATATATCGGTGGCTGCAACACCTACGTGCTCCCCGTGCCCATGATGAATATCATCAACGGCGGCGCTCACTCCGACGCTCCCATCTGCTTCCAGGAGTTCATGATTCGCCCCGTAGGCGCTCCCTCGTTCAAGGAAGGCATCCGTATGGGCACCGAGGTTTTCCACAACCTCAAGAAGGTGCTCAAAGAGCGTAACCTCAGCACCGCAGTAGGTGACGAAGGCGGCTTCGCTCCTAACCTCGACGGCACCGAAGACGCTCTCCAGGTAATTATCAAGGCCATCGAGCTCGCCGGTTACAAGCCCGGTCAGGACGTAACTATCGGCCTCGACTGCGCTTCTTCCGAGTTCTACAAGGACGGCGTTTACGACTACACCTGGAAGCAGGGCGCAAACGCACCCAAGCTCACTTCCGAGCAGCAGGCTCAGTTCCTCAAAGAACTCGTTGAGAAATATCCTATCGACTCTATCGAAGACGGCATGGCCGAAGGCGACTGGGATGGTTGGAAGATTCTCACCGACCTCATCGGCGACCGTTGTCAGCTCGTAGGCGACGACCTCTTCGTTACCAACGTCAAGTACCTCCAGAAGGGTATCGATCTCGGCTGCGCCAACTCGATTCTCGTCAAGGTTAACCAGATTGGCTCGCTCACCGAGACCCTCCGCGCCGTTGAGCTCGCTCAGCGTCACGGTTACACGGCCGTTATCTCGCACCGTTCGGGTGAGACAGAAGACGCTACCATCGCCGACATCGCCGTTGCTACCAACGCCGGCCAGATTAAGACCGGTTCCGCTTCGCGTTCCGACCGTATGGCCAAGTACAACCAGCTCCTCCGCATCGAAGAGCAGCTCGGTGCTGACGCTGTTTACGGCTATGGCCGTCGCAGCCGTCGTCCCCAGGCATAAGGCCGGGGCTTAAACCGATAGATCCAATACCGCCGCGATATTCCCTTGCCCTTGTCGGGTTAAGCGGAGTTCGCGGCGGTTGTTTTTTCCGATTCTTATCAGTGCTGATATGATTTTTCAGATTGCTGTAATATTCTTTTTCCTCGCGCTCGGCGAGCTCATTGTGTGGCTCACGGGAGTGCCGGTCCCCTCGTCGATTATCGGAATGCTTCTGCTTGCGGCGTCGATAAGCTCGGGTGTACTCGACATCAGGCGCGTCGATCGCGCCGCGCAGTTTCTTGTATCCAATCTCGGCTTTTTCTTTGTCCCCGCCGGTGTGGGGCTCATAAATTGTTTCGGCCTCATTGCCGACCAGTGGGTCCAGATTGTCGGCACGACAGTGCTGTCGACGATGGTAGTCATCGCTTGCACAGGCTGGACACACCAGGCAGTCCGACGCTACTTGTCGCGACGCAGTCATCACGTCTCACATACTCACGATGGAATTTCTGATTAACCGATATTTTCTGCTCGCGCTCACTTTCGGGGCGTTTCTCGCAGGGCGCAGACTGCAACGTTGGGCCGGCGGCACGCCGCTGCTCAATCCTATACTGCTTGCCATAATGATTGTGATTCTGTGGCTCGTCGCCACCGGTACTCCTCATTCCGCCTATCAGCCCGCCGGAGATTACATCGACTTCTGGCTCAAACCGGCCGTCGTAGCGCTCGGCGTACCCCTCTCGCAGCAGCTTAAAGTTATCCGTCGGCAGTTGCTCCCCATACTCCTTGCCGAGACTATCGGCTGTCTCGTGGGCATAGTGTCGGTGGTGCTGTTTGCCGAAGCGTTCGGCGCCTCGCGTGAGGTGCTTCTGTCGCTCGTACCCAAGTCGGTTACCACGCCTATTGCAATCGAGGTGTCACAGACAATCGGTGGCATCCCGGCCCTTACCGCCGCCGTGGTCGTCGCCACCGGAATCTTCGGCTCCATGGCCGGTTTCAAGATGATGAGCATATCGCGCATAAAGAGCCCGATAGCCCAGGGACTGTCGATGGGCACCGCCGCCCATGCCGTGGGCACCTCGGCTGCGCTTGACCGCTCTGCGCGCTACGGCGCCTTCTCCTCGCTCGGACTTATTCTCAACGGACTGCTCACCGCCATACTCGCACCATCGATCCTCGCCCTTATGGGTTACGGGGTGTGAGACCCCTTACTCACCTTATAATATAATAGTCGGAATCAGTAGCCGGCCAGACGGAACACGCGTATGCCAGCCACTTCGCGCATCGGGCGCAGATAGTCGGTAAGCGTTTTCTCTTCAATCCTCACCTGTTTGCCCGTCGATGACGCGTGGAGCAGGTGGGGTTTTCCTTTACGCATCTTTATGATGCCGATATGGCTTATGTCCAAGCCCGGTTTGCGCGACACCAGTGCGACGATGTCGCCGTCTTGGAGATTGGCGCCGATAACATTGCTGCTCTTTATATATCCCATGCGGTGGCCATGATAGCCCTCCTCCACATGCTTAATCTCGGCATACATTGTTGAGTCTTGCATCGCCGGGTAGTTGTCGCGGTTGCGAGTCATCCAGTCGATGCTCTTCACCATGTAGTTGGTGCGTCCCACACGGTCGGTCACTTCTATTAGGTTGCCGCGGGTAATATTGTCGAGCGCCCAGTCGGTAGTGTAGTGTAGGCGCGAGCCATATCCGTTCATGCGCCCCCCGCGATATCGCAGGCTTTCGAGATTATATATGAAGTCGCGCCAGGAGCTGCGTCCCTCCGCCGCTGTCATTGCGAGCGCCATGGCTGTCTGCACGAATGTGGTGCAGTCCATTCCGTCGAGATTCACGCGAAGCGCTTCCGGCTCCCCCTCCAAGGTAGAAGCTACGTAGGGTGTGCCGATAAACTGTTCGGCCATCCCGAGTAGATATGTCTGTGAATTGCCCTGGCGACGTTCGCCCGAAGTCGCATCGATAAGTATTGAAGTAAGGCGGGTCGTGTCGCTGCTCTCGTTGTTGAATACGATTCCCGATGTGACGCCACCTATATTTTGTCCGAATGAAGAGAGGGTGCAGACGGTTACTGTGACTAATGCGGCGGTTAGTCGTGCGATATTATTATATATGGTCGTCATTGAAGTGATGTTGATTGTAGTGAATATTGTGGGGTAGGGGGAGAGATTTTTGATGATTGGTGCAAAATTACAAAACCGGAGTCACACCTGCAAATAGTGAGTAAAAATAGCCAAATAATATGCTGTATCGGATAACAACCGTTAACGAAGGTTAAAATGAAAGTCTCATTTTCGCGGTATATCGTTTGATTAATCAGCGAAATGAATAGCTCTTTAACATTTGAGGCCATGAAAAATATTTGTATCAGGATTTGGTGGGAAACGAAAAAGTCTCTACCTTTGCACTCGCTTTTAGGGAATGACGCCAAGCGAGGCGCCGCCAAGCTCCCGGGGAGAACGGTTAGAACGCAAGAGACGAAAAAAAGTTCACAAAAATTTGCGAGATTCAAAAATTGGTTGTAACTTTGCACCGTCTTTCGCTCCGAGGGTAAAACCTCGGCGGTCAAACCGAAAGAAGAGAACATTGAAAGATTTACAATAGACAAGAAGTAGTACAAGAGTCATTATATATATGATGCTCAAGTCAATTCTTACCAAGTCGAAACACAATAGCAACAATAAGGCATCCGACCACAGACTCTGTTTCTGTCAGTGACGTCAGTCGCGGTAATCGGCCTTCGGGTCGAGAATCGGGTCGACACAACAAAACGGAACAAAGAAATATAGCAATATATTTAACAACGAAGAGTTTGATCCTGGCTCAGGATGAACGCTAGCGACAGGCTTAACACATGCAAGTCGAGGGGCAGCGGGGGAGTAGCAATACTTCTGCCGGCGACCGGCGCACGGGTGAGTAACACGTATGCAACCTGCCCTTGTCAGTGGGATAATCGGAAGAAATTCCGTCTAATACCGCATAATGTTTCGGGGAGACATCTCCCTGCGACCAAAGATTCATTTCGGACAAGGATGGGCATGCGGCGCATTAGCTTGTTGGCGGGGTAACGGCCCACCAAGGCGACGATGCGTAGGGGTTCTGAGAGGAAGGTCCCCCACACTGGTACTGAGACACGGACCAGACTCCTACGGGAGGCAGCAGTGAGGAATATTGGTCAATGGCCGGGAGGCTGAACCAGCCAAGTCGCGTGAGGGATGACGGTCCTATGGATTGTAAACCTCTTTTGTCAGGGAGCAAGGAGCGCCACGAGTGGCGCTGCGAGAGTACCTGAAGAAAAAGCATCGGCTAACTCCGTGCCAGCAGCCGCGGTAATACGGAGGATGCGAGCGTTATCCGGATTTATTGGGTTTAAAGGGTGCGTAGGCGGACTTTTAAGTCAGCGGTAAAATTGCGAGGCTCAACCTCTTCCCGCCGTTGAAACTGGGAGTCTTGAGTGGGCGAGAAGTATGCGGAATGCGTGGTGTAGCGGTGAAATGCATAGATATCACGCAGAACTCCGATTGCGAAGGCAGCATACCGGCGCTCAACTGACGCTCATGCACGAAAGCGTGGGTATCGAACAGGATTAGATACCCTGGTAGTCCACGCAGTAAACGATGAATACTAATTGTCCGGAGGGATTGACCTCTGGGTGATACAGCGAAAGCGTTAAGCATTCCACCTGGGGAGTACGCCGGCAACGGTGAAACT
>CAMWXJ010000029.1 GCA_947178215.1 uncultured Porphyromonadaceae bacterium | reverse complement strand
AGCTGTCGCTCTATGTCACGGTCTCCGCCACAAGCTGCCAGCCCGACACAGAGCAGCAGCGACGCGATTATTAAAGTTATGAGCTGCTTCATACTGCAAATATACAAATAAAAATGGAACTAATGCAGACACACGGCCTCTGACGCCCAATCCACCGATTTTATCCCCCCGAATTTGCATCCCGCCAATCCCCCGCGGGCGACGGTGTCATGCCCCTACCACCGTTCCCCCGTTTTTTGCCTACGCCGTGAATTTGCATCGCGCCTATGCCACGGCGGCCGATAACGAAAAATCCGCCCCAGGGGTGGGAGCGGATCGATGTGTGTTGGGGGGACGCGGCGGTCACTCGACCTTGGTGAACTGGTCCTTGCCTACGCCGCATATAGGGCATACCCAATCGTCGGGCAGGTCTTCAAACTTGGTGCCGGGAGCGATACCGCCTTCGGGGTCGCCTACTGCGGGGTCGTAAACCCAATCGCAGACTTCGCAAATGTATTTGTCCATAGTGAAGCGATAATTGTAATGTGTTGTTATAACCACTTTGTCAACACCGATGGAGAGACTATTGTTCGTCGCCGCGACTGTCGGTGCGCATAGGCCCTGCGCCGCGTGATTTTGCGGTATTTATGCAGCCTAACGCGCTCCGTTCAGGAGTTCTTGCACTATTTTTCAGGATTCGCCGTCATGAGTGGGGCAATTGTGGGTCGGGGGTTGGGAGATTTTTATTAACTTTGCGGTTTGAAATAATCCAATATGTTACATTAAGCGTGGAACCCAAGTATATTTTCGTCACGGGAGGCGTTGTGTCCTCTCTTGGCAAAGGCATTATATCATCCTCGCTGGCGTGCTTGCTCAAAGCGCGCGGCCTACGCGTCACCATTCAGAAGTATGACCCGTATATCAATATCGACCCGGGTACTCTCAATCCTTATGAGCACGGTGAGTGCTATGTCACCGTCGACGGCCATGAGGCCGATCTCGACCTCGGCCATTACGAGCGTTTCACCAATGTGCGCACCACCCGTGCCAATAATGTGACCACCGGCCGCATCTATCAGAGCGTGATAGAAAAGGAGCGCCGAGGTGATTATCTCGGCAAGACGGTGCAGATTATCCCTCATATCACCGACGAGATTAAGCGCAACATAATGCTTCTCGGCAAGACGGGCGACTATGACTACATAATCACCGAGATTGGTGGCACTGTGGGCGACATAGAGAGCCTGCCTTTCCTCGAAGCCGTGCGCCAGCTCTGCTGGGATCTCGACGGCCGCGCCCTCAACATCCACCTTACTTATGTGCCATATCTCGGCGCCGCCAAGGAGTTGAAGACCAAGCCTACACAGCACTCCGTCAAGGAGCTGCAACAGCTCGGCCTCCGCCCCGACATACTCATCCTCCGCACGGAGCATGACGTGCCGGTCGCCATGCGCCGCAAGATTGCGCAGTTCTGCAACGTTGATCCCGAGGCTGTGATTGAGAGCCGCGACTGCGCGTCGATCTACGAGGTGCCGATGATGCTCCACGCGCAGCATCTCGACGACATCGTGCTCGCCAAGACCGGCGTCGACCCTCAGGTACAGGGAGAACCTCACATGGAGCCGTGGCTCCACTTTGTAGAGAAGATGAAGAACGCCCGCGAGGAGGTCACCATTGGCCTCGTGGGAAAATACGTAGAGCTCCAGGATGCGTACAAGTCTATCAACGAGAGTCTCTTCCAGGCCGCCACTTACAATGACTGCCGTCTTAACCTCGTGTATGTCCACTCCGAAAAGCTCACCGACGCCAACGCCGACGAAAAGCTCGCCGGCATGGACGGCGTGATAATAGCTCCCGGATTCGGTCAGCGCGGTATCGAGGGCAAGTTTGTGGCCCTTAGATGGTGCCGCGAGCACGACGTGCCCACTTTCGGCATATGCCTCGGCATGCAGTGCATGGTAATCGAGTATGCCCGCAACGTGCTCGGCCTCGCCGAAGCCAACTCCACCGAAATGAATCCCGTGACTCCCGACAACGTGATTGACCTCATGGATGAGCAGAAGAGCATCACCGACAAGGGAGGCACCATGCGTCTCGGCGCCTACGATTGCCGACTCGCTCCCGACTCGTTAGCCGCACGTGCCTACGGCGCCTCCATGGTTAGCGAGCGTCACCGCCACCGCTTCGAGTTCAACAGCGACTATCGCGGACGCTTCGAGGCCGCCGGCATGCGCTGCGTGGGCGAAAATCCCGCGACCGGTCTTGTCGAGGTGGTCGAGGTCCCCGGCAAGCGCTGGTATCTCGGAACACAGTATCACCCCGAATACTCGTCGACAGTACTCAGCCCCAACCCGATATTCCTGTCATTCATGCGTGCGGCAATCGACTTCCGCAAAGAGCGCGAATCCGGCGCACGCCCACAATAAGAATCAACATCTCCACACCAACACACCTTAACCCACTGACCCTTGGATAAGAACACTCTTACCGGCCTCCTGCTCATGGCAGCCATAGTATTTGGCTTCATGTGGCTCAACCAACCCTCGCAGGAAGAGATAGAGAGCCGTCGCGCCGAGGCCGAACGCATCGCCGCCGAAGCGGAGAAAACTTCGGCAACCGCCGACGTGCTGCGTCTCGACTCAGTATCGGCCTCTGAAATCGAAACCATTCGCGCCACCGTGAGCCAGTATGGGCGCCTGGATACAGCTGCACACGTATATTCACTCTCGACCGCCGGAGTTGACATCACCCTCGCATCAGAGACAGGCCGCCTCGGCGGTTTTGTCAGCACACGCAATGGCGCCGTGCCCGTGGCCGATATCGTGACTTCGAACTACGAGGGGGTGTCGCAGGCAGCCGCTGCTGAGGCCGTGGCAAATCTGCGTAAGGCTCTCGCCGACGTGGCGCGCTACAAAGGCTTCGCACGCTACCTTTCGGGCGACTCCACCACCGTGCGACTCGCCAACTCCGACCTCACCCTTGAAATATCCAACAAAGGCGGCGTGATTTCGCGCGCCACGCTCAACAAATATCAGCGCTACGACTCGGCTCAGGTAGAGCTTATCTCACCCGCTACCGACGCCATGAGCTTCACGCTCACGTCGGCCACACAGCGTTTTGACACGCGCAGCTTCTTCTTCACCCCCACAGAGGTGAGCGACTCGTCGGTGACCATGGCCCTCGACTTGGGCGACGGTGCCACTTTCGCCCTCCGCTACACCATTCCCGCCGAGGGCTACACCGTGAAAATGGAGATGCTCCAACAGGGCATGCAGGCCGTGATACCCTCCTCGGTGACGTCGGTCGACTTTGACTGGCACCAGCAGATGCTTCGCAATGAGTCGGGCCGCATGTTCGAGGAGCGTAATTCAGGCATCTTCTACATGTACGACGGTGGCGATGTGGACAATCTCTCGGAGACCGACGACGACAGCGAGGAGATAACCAACCGCCTCAAATGGATAGGTTACAAGAATCAGTTCTTCTCGACCGTACTCGTGGCCGCCACCGACTTCGCATCGGCCAACCTTGAATCCAAGGTACTCAAAGACAGTCCCACGAGCCTCAAAAGCCTCACCACCCACGCTACGCTCGACTATGGCGCGTCGCTTGCCCGGCCCGTGAGCTTCACCCTGTTCCTCGGACCCAACTCCTATCCCCTGCTCGATGACCTCCAAGAGACGATTGCCCCCGACGAAAACCTGCACCTGACTAAGCTTATTCCGCTCGGCTGGACCCTCTTCCGCTGGATTAACACCTGGATTGTGATACCTGTGTTTGACATCCTCGGCCAGTGGATAAGCAACTATGGCGTGATAATCCTGCTGCTCACGATATTCATCAAGATTATCCTCTTCCCCTTCACCTACAAGAGCTACATGTCGCAGGCCAAGATGCGCGTGCTCGCTCCCGAGATAAAGGAAATCAACGACAAATATCCCGGCAACGACAACGCCATGAAGCGCCAGCAGGAGACCATGGCCCTCTACTCGCGAGCCGGCGCAAGCCCCTTCTCGGGTTGCCTCCCGCTACTGCTCCAGATGCCGATACTTATCGCCATGTTCAACTTCTTCCCGTCGGCTATCGAGCTGCGCGGCCAGTCGTTCCTCTGGGCGAAAGACCTTTCGGCACCCGACGCCATAGTGTCGTGGACCACCAACATCCCCTTCATTTCCTCGACTTTCGGCAACCACATAAGCCTCTTCTGTCTGCTTATGACCGTGGTCAACATTGTCTACACCAAGATTAACATGGCCTCGCAGCCGGGCGGCAACTCCATGCCCGCCATGAAGTGGATGACTTACCTGATGCCGGTGATGTTCCTTGTGTTCTTCAACAACTACTCGGCCGGTCTCAGCTACTATTACCTGCTGTCGCTCCTCATCACCATAGGTCAGACATTCATCTTCCGCATGGTTGTAAACGAGGACAAGGTGCGTGCCCAGATGCGTGAAAACGCCCGCAAACCCCGCAAGAAGAGCGGCTTCATGGCACGTCTGGAAGAGGCTCAGCGTCAGCAGCAGGCCATGCTCCGCGAGCAGCAGAAGCGTAACAACAACGGCAAGGGACGCCGCTGATTGTAACCGCTCCCTTTAACCAAACCGCCCTTTCGGGCGTTATCATACCGGGGGAGGTCCGAACCAATGCCTCCCCCACCTCATAACCTTATGGAATCAACCCGCCAAGCCAAGATAGCCCGCCTGCTCCAGAAAGAGCTCAGCGAAATTTTCCGTCTTCAAACCGCCAAGACTCACGGCACCCTCGTGTCGGTGAGCGCCGTGCGCGTGAGCCCCGACCTCTCTATTGCCCGCGCGTATCTCTCAGTGTTTCCCTCGGCCAAAGCCCCGGAAATGATTGAGAGCATCAACAAGTCGGCCAAGACTATCCGCTATGAGCTCGCCAAGCGCGTGCGCTTCCAGCTGCGCAAGACCCCGGAGCTCGCTTTCTATCTCGACGACTCGCTCGACTATATCGAAAACATCGATAATCTGCTTAAAGCCGACGAAGCCGCCCACCCCGGGATGGCGGCTTCCGACGACGGCGACGGCCCTGCCGCCTCCACGCCTCAGGAATAACCAACATATTCTCTATTTTTGCTCCCACTGCGCATAGCGCTGCGTTATCTGTTCTCACGCAAGAGTCATAACGCGGTAAATATCATAAGCATTGTAGCGGTAGCGGGCGTGACGGTAGCCACGCTCGCTACCGTGTGTGTGCTGTCGGTTTTCAATGGATTCGCCGGGCTCGCCTCCGGCCGCCTCAGTCTCATCGACCCTGAGCTGAAAGCTTTGCCCGTGGAGGGTAAGGTAATCGGGGGTGCCGACAGCATAGCCTCGGCCCTCGTGTCGGGGCCGACGTCGCGCTATGTGGCCGCTGCCGTGCCCACTCTCGAAGAGCAGGCGCTCGTGATACGCGGAGAGGCGCAGATGCCGGTCACGCTCAAAGGCGTTGCCGACGGCTACGAAGAGGTGTGTTCGGTCGATTCGGCCGTTATCGACGGTGTGTTTGCCGTCGAAGACCCGTACGGCTACCCGGCAATGGCTCTCAGCGTCGGAGCCGCCATTGAGCTCGGCGCGCGCCCCGACGCCTATAATCCCGTGGCTGTCTATGCCCCACGCCGTCGCGGGCGCATAAGCGCTGCCAATGCGATGAACTCATTCCGCACCGACTCGATGCTCGTGGCGGGAGTGTGGCAAGTGGAGCAGGCCGAGTACGACGCGGCGTTTGCCATTACAGGCATCGAAAGAGCCCGCAGGCTATTTGATTACACCTCGGGCGAGGCATCGGCCATCGAGATAGCCGTGAGGCCGTCAGAGAGCCTCGCAGAGGCCCGTAAGGCTATTGCGGCGGCACTCGGACCGCAGTGGCGCGTGCTGACACGCGAGGAGCAACAGACAGCCTCGTTCCGCATGATAGCCGTAGAGAAATGGATTACTTTCCTTATGCTCGCGTTCATAGTGCTGATAGCCTCGTTTAACGTGGTATCCACCCTTACGATGCTTATCATCGAAAAGCGCGACAACATGGCTACCCTGCGCGCCATGGGGGCAACGCCGCACACCACATCAGCAATCTTTTTCTGGGAGGGGTGGCTCATCTCCGTGCTCGGGGGAGCCGCCGGCATCGTTATCGGCGTGGCGCTGTGTCTTGCACAGCAGTATTTAGGCTGGATACGCCTCAACGGCGACCCCACGAAGCTTACCGTGTCGGCCTACCCGGTGGAGGTCCACATCGGCGACCTCGTCGTCGTGGCGCTGCTTGTCGTGCTTGTCGGCACCCTCGTGGGAGCCATAGCCGGCCGCCTGTCGCGCCGCTGAGGCAGTGAGAGGGTGCGGTGGCGTGACTGTCATCGGTAGCCGCGGCCGAGTTGTGGAAAGAAGGCGTCGGGATAGTGGCTGACGGTGTGTGTGCCGTCGGGGAGCATGTTGACAATGATGATGTCGAAGCGGGGCGACTGCCTCAGGTCCATGTTGCGGATAAATGAATCGGCCGCACTGCACATACGTGCGCGACGTCGGTCGCCGAACACCTCCATCGGGTCGGTGTCGGGAGCAGTGCGCGTCTTTACTTCGACAAACACCACTTCCTCGTCCCTGAAAGCTATGATGTCAATCTCGCCTCGCGATGCCATGCGCTCGTCCTGCTTATGGATTGTGTAGCCGCGCGCTATGAGATATTCGGCGGCTATGCGCTCTCCCTCGGCGCCGAGTCGGTTGTGACGGGCCATGGCTTACGGGTGTGGCTGGGGACGGAACACGAAAAGGCGGCTTGAATCGGTGCGGGGCAGCGCGGTGAGCTGTAAGCGGCAGCGCATACTGTCGAGCGAGCCGGAGGCGTCGCCCACGGGGCCGAAGCCGGCGTTTTCAAGACGTCGCGCCACGGTGCTGACTGCAATCTCAGGAGTGTTGTTTTCGGCGCTCAGGTGACAGAGGAATATGTGCGACAGGTTGCCTTGCGCGGCTATGTCGGCGGCAAAGTCGGCTGAGTCTACATTGTCGAGATGGCCGTTGGGCGCGACGATGCGACTTTTAAGGAAAGCCGTATATGGCCCGGTGCGCAGCATATCGGCATCGTAGTTGGCTTCCAGCATTATATATTGTGCCTGGCGCATATAGAATGTCGGGCGCTCCGTTATCGAGCCGATGTCGGTAGCCACGGCAAACTTCTGCCGTGAGGGTGTCTCGATGAAGAATCCGCAGTTGTCGGTGCCGTCGTGCATCACGTCAAACGCCGTGATTGTCATGCCGGCGAGGGTAAACGGAAACTCCTTGTATATAGGGCGGTGATAGTCCTTGACGCGGCGCGATATGCTGTGGCGCCGCAGAAGTCCGGTGAGGGTCTTGGGTGTGCAGTAGATGCCGGTGTCGCGGCGCAGACGCACGAGCTTGTACACATAGCGCACGTGGTCGGAGTGGTCGTGGGTGAGCAGGATGCCGCGCACGTTAGCCATACTGAGGCCGTTGGCTTCCATAGTGCGCTCCACGGTGTCGGCGTCAACACCCGCGTCGATGAGTATGCCGCAGCTGCGTGTGCCGAGATAGGCGCAGTTGCCGCTCGAGCCGCTGCCAAATGAGATGAATAGCAGCGGGTCCTCGCGCCGGCGTTCCTCCATAGGTTCTATGATGTCGTTGTCGTGGCGTCGTTCCTCCTCTTCGCGTCGTGCCTGTAAGCGTGTTTTCACCACAAAATCCTGTATCGAGGGGTGTACTTCGGCCGCCCCGGCGCCGGTCGCGGCGGTCGTGCTCCCTCCTTCAAGGAAGTCAAAAAGGCCCGGCTGGTGAGTCTGGTGGTCTGCGGACCTTGGGGTTGACCGATTTTTGCGTTGCGGCATATCTTGTGGGTGCTTTATGATTGGATTATTCTTGTGATGAAGGCGGAGTTATATTCAGGAAAAGAGAAGGAATATCGATGGAACTTTTGCGAGCTGTTCGCCGCGTTTAAGGGCCTTGGCCCACTCTGAGAGGGGCTGTGTGACTACCTTTTCAGTCGGCCCTGTGAGGTCGCTTGCCACACACAGCAGCATATGGCCGGGTAGGGCGGCGGCCAATTCGGCCACCAGGCGGTTGTTGCGATACGGCGTCTCGATAAAAATCTGTGTCTGGCGCTCGCGCTCTATGCGGCGCAACATCTCCCGGAGGCGGCTGTTGCGCTGGTCGCTCTCGACAGGCAGATAGCCTACAAAAGCGAAGCTCTGGCCGTTGAAGCCACTCGCCATGAGCGAGAGGATTATGCTCGACGGGCCTACGAGGGGTACCACCTTGAATCCGCGGCGCGAGGCGGCGGCAACAAGGTCGGCTCCCGGGTCGGCGATGGCCGGACATCCTGCCTCGCTCACCACGGCGACAGCCTCGCCCGCCTCGAGCGGGGCAAGCATGGCCGGCAGTTCGTCGGGGCGGGTGTGCTCGTTGAGTGTGACGAAAGTAAGAGCGTTTATATCTATTGCCGGGTCGACGCGTTTGAGAAAGCGACGCGCCGTGCGAACGTTCTCCACCACATAGTGGCGGATATGGCGGCACAGGTCAATGTTGCGTTGCGGCAATACGTCGGATGGTCGCCCGTCGGCCATAGTCGACGGCATCAGATAGAGAGCCGGCTCAACAGACTGTGGGGCAGCTCCTTCGCAGAGAGTGCCCCCATCCTCGATTGTATATTTCGCCATCATACGGCAAATATAGTCATTTTCTGATACTCCGCCAAAAATATCTTCCTGTTAACGCGGCTCTGCCACTACACAAGCATATTGATGTAGAGCATGCACATTACTCCAGCGACAAGGGCGTAGGTGGCCGGCTTTTCATAGCCGTGGCTGTGGGTTTCGGGTATCATTTCGTCGCTTATCACGTAGAGCATAGCGCCGCCGGCAAGGGCGGTGATACAGGGGAGATACACGGATGATATGTCGCCTATGAAATAGCCCGTGAACACACCAGCCACTTCAAGCAGCGCTATTGAGATGCTAACGAGTATCACTCTCGCGTATCTGACACCGATAAGCAGCAGCGGAGTCACCACGACCATGCCCTCGGGGATGTTCTGCAAGGCTATGGTAATGGCTACGGTGTAGGCGTTGCCCATGTTGCTGCCGTCAAACACCACTCCGGTTGCCAGTCCTTCGGGAAATTTGTGGATTGCTATGGCTATCACAAACAGCAGGATGCGGTTGATGCTCCTGTTGTGAGTACCGTGGGGCTCTTCATGTTCGATGCCGGTGAGGTGGTGCAGGTGAGGGGTGACGCGGTCGAGCAGCGCTATAAGCCCCACGCCGAGCGCCACGCCCACAAGCGGCTGCCACCAGCCCCTGACGCCGGCCATTTCCACTGCCGGCACGATAAGGCACACGAGCGAGGCGGCAAGCATCATGCCCGCGCAGAAGCCGAGAAAAATGTCGTTTCCCCGGTGAGGTATTTTCTTTACGGCGAGGCCGATTGTCGAGCCCAGCAGCGACGCGAGTCCGAGGCCGCAGGCGCATATTGTCATCTGTTGAAATATCGTCATGTCAATTATCGCCGACCTGTGGGCGGCACTTTTAAGGGTATATAATCTCAACACAAAGATACCTCATTCAGATTGGCCGCGCCATACTCAAATCAGGTGAAATAGCTCCACAGGTCCCGCCTCAATCTTCCCCTCCGCTCACCATTTAAATATATCTATATAAGTAACCGTTCAGATTATTTTTTGGTATTCAATATAATCGCTATCGCGCTGCCCATTATTATAAGATGTGTCATATATAATGCAGTAGTCAAGAAAGAAAATTGCAATAAATCAATTTGATTGCTCTCATACATATATGATGGTACGTTTCTTATTAGGCACCATTATACTGAGGCTTTGTTGCTTTGGAGGAAAGAAAAACCGGTGTGGGGCAGGGTGGTGTGGCGATAGTTTGCTATCTTTGTAAGAATAAAAATTTATCACGCAACATGAAGATAGTAAACTTTGCCGACACACCGTCGCTTGTGAGCCAATATATGTCGGAGCTACGCGATGTGAATATACAGACCGATATGCTCCGTTTCCGTCGCAATCTGGAACGCATAGGTGAGATTATGGCCTATGAGATAAGCAAGACTGTGGGCTACCGCGAGGTGGATGTCACCACTCCGCTCGCTACGGCTTCCTGTCAGCGTATCAACGATTCTATCGTGCTGGGTACGATTTTCCGCGCAGGTGTTCCGTTTCACCAGGGTTTCCTCAATTTCTTCGATCAAGCGCAGAACGCTTTCGTTTCGGCCTACCGCAAATATAAGGAGAAAGAGAATTTTGATGTGTTCATCGAATATCTCGCGTCGCCCAATCTCGACGGCAAGACTCTCATCCTCGCAGACCCGATGCTCGCCACTGGCGCCTCAATGGAGCTGAGCTATCGAGCGCTTCTCACCAAAGGCACTCCCGCCCGAATACATGTGGCGTCGGTAATTGCTTCGCAGATGGCGGTCGATTATGTGGCCGAGCACTTCCCCGCCGACAAGACCACTCTCTGGGTCGGCGCTATTGACGAGGAGATAAATTCACACTCCTATATTGTGCCGGGACTCGGTGACGCGGGCGATCTGGCCTACGGCATCAAGGAGTAACTTTTAAGGCTTGTTTTTTTGCCGTCGAGAATCAGCTATTCCCGACGTGAGTACGGTCGAGTGGATTTTACGCCGCTCTCCGACGGTATAATTAAGGCTTAGCGAGCTGTGATACTGCTTGCTAAGCCTTAAATTTTGTGTTACATTTTTCGCGCGGAAAAAATTTCAGGGCGCGAAGTTATGGTGCGGTAAGGTTGTAGCCGTCTTTTTTAGCCATTTTGGTGAGTCGGCTTATGCGTGAGCCTACATCGGGGTGTGATGAAAAGAGCTGACTGAGCGCCGTCGACTGCGCGCCCGCCTGCTGCTCCATGGCCTGCAATTTCTGAAACGCACTAATCATTGTGGTCGGGTTGTGGCCCGTGGCTTTTAAGAACTGATAGCCGTAGTCGTCGGCGTTCTGCTCTTGTTTGCGGCTGTGCTTCGAGGTGAGCAGTGCGTCGCCTATGGCCGCGAGTTGCGAGTCGGTCAGTGCGGCCACTGTGGAGCTTGTCGAGGCGAGGCCATTGCGCACGGCGCTGTTGAGCATGGCCTGCTTGAAGGCATCGCGCGAGTCGTGGTGAGCCACGTGGCCAATCTCGTGGCCTATGACGCTGAGCACTTCGTCGTCGGTCATGCGGTCCATAAGTCCGGTATATACTCGCACGCTGCCGTCGGCGCAGGCGAAGGCGTTGACCTCATCGGTCTTGTAGACTTTGAAATTAAGCGGTATGCCGTCGACGCTCGTTATGCCCCGGGTGATTCGGGCGAGTCGCTGTGAGTATGGGTCGGTTGCTGGGAGCACCTCGTTGACCGAGTCGCTGTGTGCGACATACTGGCTTATGTAGGGCACTATGTCGTCGTTGCTGAGGGTGACGGCCTGTACACCCTCTTTTATGCCTTGGATGAGGCGCGATAGATTAAACTGCGCCCGGGCTTGTCCGGCACCTGCAAGGAGTGCCACGATGGTGATTGCTGCGGTTATGATTGAGCGGAGTTTCATTGTTGACGAGTTTTTTTGAGTGGAAGGGTATTGAGAATAAAACAACCGGGGCCGAGGCTGCGGTTGAGCACGGGTGCGGGAAAAGTTTATTCCGACACCGCGTGTGAATAGAGTAGGGGAGGGGGCGGGAGGAGAGAAGCGCGCCGACCTGTGCGCTTGTCAGCGCATGGCAAAATTAACACTTTTTTTCGCGCTTTGCCTCAAATCAGGCGTGATATTCGCCGACATTCGGTAGAGTGGGCCGACAATCGGAGCCACGCGTCTGCATGGGGTGGAAAAAGCTGATTTTTGGGTTGACAGTGTTGCTGAATTTTAGCTAACTTTGTAGCTTGTTATGCGAAAGAAGATTACCTGGAATAACGAAAATATAGCCTTGCCGGCGATTGACTTCGCTGCTACCGAGGCTTGGCTCGACGAGGTGGCGCACCGCCACGGCTACGTCATAGGCAAAATCAATTATATCTTCACTGATGATGCCGGCATCCTTGCGGTCAATCGCAGTGCCCTCGGCCACGACTATTATACCGACATTATTACGTTTGATTACACGGCCGGCGACACCGTCAGCGGCGACATATATGTGTCGCTCGACACCGTGGCATCCAACGCTGAGACGGTTGACGCTACGTATAATTCTGAACTACACCGTGTTATAGCTCACGGATTGCTTCATCTGTGCGGTATCAACGATAAAGGTCCGGGTGAGCGTGAGATAATGGAATCTCATGAAAATGAGGCGCTTGCGCTACTCGATTCATCAATCATCAGCTAATCACGACAAGCTCATGACATTTAATTACGACGTTATAGTGGTCGGAGCGGGTCATGCCGGCTGCGAGGCTGCATCGGCAGCCGCCCGTATCGGTGCCCGTACACTGCTGATAAGCCACGACCTCGACCGCGTGGCTCAGATGAGCTGCAACCCTGCCGTAGGTGGTATCGCCAAAGGTCAGATAGTGCGCGAGATTGACGCCCTCGGCGGTAAAATGGGCATCATCACCGACCGTGCCGCCATACAGTTCCGTATGCTCAACCGGTCGAAAGGACCGGCCATGTGGAGCCCGCGTTCGCAGTGCGACCGCATGCGCTTCTCGGCGCTGTGGCGCGAAGAGCTCGAACATACCCCGAACCTCTACTTGTGGCAAGACGATGTAACCGAACTGACCTTTGACAGCGAGGGCCGTCTCGACGGCGTGAAAACCCGTCTCGGCGCTATGATGAAAGGTAAGGCGGTGGTGCTTACCAACGGCACTTTTCTCAACGGCCTGATGCACGTGGGCCGCGTCATGACCCCCGGTGGACGTGTGGCCGAGCCGGCATCCCACGGGCTGACCGAACAGCTTGCGTCGCTCGGCTTCGAGACCGGACGCATGAAGACCGGTACGCCGGTGCGGATCGACGGACGTACCGTCGACTACTCCCACACCACAGTGCAACACGGCGACGACGACTGGCACCATTTCTCCTACCTGCCGACGGTGGGCCGCACGCTCCCGCAACGCGACTGCTACATAATGTACACCTCTGAGGAAACGCATGAAGTGCTCCGCCGCGGACTTCCCGATTCACCGCTCTACAATGGCCAGATTCAGAGTATCGGCCCGCGCTACTGCCCGAGTATCGAGACAAAAATTGTGACTTTTGCGGACAAGACGGAGCATCAGCTTTTCCTCGAACCTGAGGGTGTCGACACGTGCGAAATGTATCTCAACGGCTTCTCCTCATCGCTCCCTATGGATATCCAGATTGAGGCGTTGCACACTATCCCTGCGTTTGCCGACGTGGAGCTTTACCGTCCCGGCTACGCCATAGAATACGACTTTTTTCCGCCCACTCAACTCCGTCACTCGCTTGAGACGAAGCTTGTCGCCGGACTCTTTTTTGCGGGCCAGATTAACGGCACCACCGGCTATGAAGAAGCCGCCGGCCAGGGCCTGATTGCCGGCGTCAACGCCGCGCGTTATGTGGCCGGTCAGGAACCGCTGGTGCTTGAACGTGACAATGCTTACATCGGCGTCCTTATCGACGACCTTGTGACAAAAGGTGTCGACGAACCTTACCGCATGTTCACCTCGCGTGCCGAGTATCGCATACTTCTGCGACAGGACGACGCCGATATGCGCCTTACTCCGGTAGGACACGCGATAGGACTCGCCGATGACGACCGCTTTGCCTTCATGGAAAGCAAACGCTCGCAGCGTGACGCCCTCATGGAGCGAGCACGAACTCTCAAAGTGCAGCCGGCGGCAATCAACGCTTTTCTCGAATCGCGGTCTACTGCTCCGCTCTCACAGAGCTCGAGTATCTACGATCTCGCCTCTCGGCCGCAACTATCTCTCTCGCTTCTCATGGAGGCCGTACCTGAGTGGGCCGAGTGGATTGATGTCAATATCGAGCAGCGTCGCCGTAACGAGATAATCGAGGCTGCCGAAGTGCTCATAAAATACAGCGGCTATATCGACCGCGAGCGACTTGTCGCAGAGCGTATCGGAAGGCTTGAAGCGGTCAAGATTCGTGGCCGCTTCGACTATGCGTCGATGAAGTCGCTCTCCACCGAGGCCCGTCAGAAGCTTGCCGCTATCGACCCCGAAAACATAGGTCAGGCCTCACGCATCCCCGGAGTAAGCCCTGCCGACATCAATATACTGCTTCTGCTCGCCGGGCGTTAATGTTGCCTTATTGTTTCACGTGGAACACAATCAATCATCCGTCAATCAATAATCTACAACCTTCATGGAATATATCAAGTCAAAAATTCGTGATGTCTACGACTTCCCCACGAAGGGGGTCGTGTTCAAGGACCTCACCACCGTATTCAAGGACCCCCGTGCACTGCATATCATCAGCTGGGACCTCTCGCAGATTTACCGCGACAAAGGCATCACAAAAGTGGTGGGCATCGAAAGCCGAGGCTTCATAGGCGGCTCTATTCTTGCCTATGAGATAGGTGCCGGATTCGTGCCTGCACGCAAGCCGGGCAAGCTCCCCGCCGAAACCGTCAAGGCCAGTTATCAGAAAGAGTACGGCACCGACACCATAGAGATTCACGCTGACGCAATCACCCCCGACGACGTGGTGGTGATACACGACGACGTGCTCGCCACCGGCGGTACGATGGCAGCTGTCTACGACCTCGTCAAGAGCATGAATCCACGCAAAATCTATATCAACTTCATTATCGAGCTCGGCATGCTCGGAGGACGTAAGAATCTCCCAGCCGACGCCGATGTGCGCTCGCTCATCTGCTACGATTAAACCGCCGACGTCGCGGCGCTGTTAAAACCTTAACGAACCCCCAACCTTATAACCTTTGTCAAAGCATAAGAAGACAGATATTGTCGCCGACAAGATTGCCGTGATGCCTGCGTGTCCGGGAGTGTACCGCTACTACGACGCGCAGGGCACGGTCATCTACGTCGGTAAGGCCAAGAATCTGAAACGACGCGTGAGCAGCTATTTCAACCGCACTCACGACAGTCTGCGCACCAATCTCCTCGTTCGCGCCATAGCCGACCTGGAGTATATAGTCGTGCCCACGGAGCAGGATGCCCTCAACCTTGAAAATGCCATGATAAAGGAGTATCAGCCGCGCTACAATGTGCTGCTGAAAGACGACAAGAGCTACCCCTGGATTGTGGTGACAAAGGAGCCTTTTCCGCGGGTGTTCATGACCCGCAAGCGTATCAAGGATGGCTCGAAATACTACGGCCCTTACACCGACTCGGCATCGGCGCGCACGGTGCTAGAACTCATCCGCGACCTCTATCCGCTCCGCTCGTGCGCCCATGCGATAACACCCGAATATATCGCCAAGGGCAAGGGGCGGCTCTGCCTCGACTATCATCTGCACCGATGCGGCGGCTGCTGTGTAGGCAAGGTATCGATGGAGGAGTACGCACGCGAGGTGGAGCGCGTTAAGCAGATATTGCGCGGCGACATGCGCGAGCTTCTCGACCATATCAAGGCCGACATGGAGAGTCTTGCCGAGCAGTTGCGTTTCGAGGAGGCGCAGGTGGCTAAGGAGCGCTACAAACTGGTGGAGCGTTACTGCGCAAAGAGTGTCATCGTGAGTCAGACTATTGGCGACATCGACGTGTTTGGTATTGACGATAACGACCGCGAGGTGTTCGTCAACTATATGCACGTGCGGCGCGGCGCGGTAGTGAAATCGCTCACGCTCGAATACAAGCGACGCCTCGACGAGACCTGCGCCGAGATTCTGTCGCATGCCATGGCCGAAGTGGCGTCGCAGCTCGGCGTGACCTTCGAAGAGGTGATTGTGGCCGAAGAGCCCGACACAGAGATGCCGGGCGTGACCTTTATCATACCGCAGCGAGGCGACAAGGCCAAGCTGCTTGAGGTGAGCCGGCGCAATGCCAGGCAGTATCGTATCGACATGCTCAACCAGATGGCACGGAAAGACCCGGCTCAGCGTACCGACCGGCTAATGGAGCGCATGAAGGCCGACTTCCGCCTCAATGAGCAGCCGCGCCACATAGAGTGTTTCGACAACTCGAATATCCAGGGCACGAATCCGGTGGCATCGTGTGTCGTGTTCCGCGACGGCAAGCCGTCGAAGAGCGACTACCGCCACTTCAATATCAAGACCGTCGAAGGGCCCGACGACTTTGCCTCGATGAAAGAGGTGCTCACGCGTCGATACACCCGGATGATGGCTGAGGCACCCGACGACCTGCCGCAGCTTGTTGTGGTCGATGGCGGCAAAGGTCAGCTGTCGGCTGCCGTCGAAGCTTTTGACGAGATGGGGCTGAGGGGCAAGATTGCACTTGTGGGAATCGCCAAGCGACTTGAAGAGATTTTCTTCCCCGGCGACTCCGTGCCGCTCTACATCGACAAGAATAGCGAGAGCCTGCGCGTGGTGCAGGCGCTCCGCGACGAGGCCCACCGCTTCGGCATCACCCACCACCGCAACCGACGTTCGAAGAGCCAGACGGTGTCGGCGCTCGACGGCATTGCCGGCATCGGACCCAAGACGCGCGACGCACTGCTCATCCACTTCAAGAGCGTGAAGCGTATCGCAGAAGCCGACCTCGACGCCATAGCCGACATCATAGGTCCATCAAAGGCCTCGATAGTGTACGCTGCGCTCAATTCTGACGCTAATCCTGATGCTGTGGACAATTCGGCCAATCCGGACACCACGGCCAAATCGGATGACGGCGCTACCGCGACTACGCCGACCTGACTTGTGCCTCATCGCCGCCCTTTGCTCTCTCATTAGTTCGGGCCGTAGAGCATCGCTGTTGCCTTACATCGCCCGCGTAAGGTTAAAAGTTATTAATAAATGTTATCTGATGCGGCGCGTGGCTTGATTACCGCCTGTGGCATAACCTGCGCCTGTTGCATGTTATACGCTTTTTTATTAACTTTGCAGCCAATAAGTCACCGGAGGGGGCCATCGAGCTTCCTCCTTTTGTTTGCGCAGGCACCAGGCGGTGCTTGCATTAAGCATATCAATAATCGCAGAATGATTGACAAAACATTGCTCACCCGGGCCATTGACGAATACCTTTCGTCGACCGACGCTTTTCTCGTCGACCTCACCGTCAGCGCCGACAATCGCATCGTGATAGAGATTGATTCTCCCACCGGTATCGACATCGACGACTGTGTGGCTCTCACCCGCGCTATCGAGGCTCGCTTTGACCGCGATGCCGACGACTATGAGCTCGAAGTGGGTTCGGCCGGCCTGACATCGCCCTTCAAGGTACGCGGCCAGTACGACAAGTATGTAGGCTCCAGCGTGACGCTGCTCACCGCCGACGGCCGCAAGCTTCACGGTCGCCTCGTAGCCGTGGGCGAGGGCGAAGGCATGGACTTCCCCTTCACCGTCGCCGAAAGCGAAAAGGTGAAAGAGCCGGGCAAGAAGCGCCCCGTCATAGTGGAGAAGGAGCTTACGTTCCGCCCGTCCGACGTCAAGCAGATTACCTGCGACATCGACTTCAAATAATCACTCCGTCATTCGACAACATTAACAGGATAACACATCATAAAGCCTCACAATATAAGATATGGCCAAGAAGAACGACGCGCCCAATATGGTGGAGCGCTTTGCCGAATTTAAGGAACTCAAGAATATCGACAAGACCACGATGATTTCGGTCCTCGAAGAGTCGTTCCGCAACGTGCTCGCCAAGATGTTCGGCACCGACGAAAATCTCGACGTAATCATGAACCCCGACAAGGGTGACGTGCAGATTTTCCAGAACCTCGAAGTTGTGGCCGACGGCGCCGTGCGTGACCCGAATCTCGAAATCAGCCTCTCCGACGCCCGAGCCGACGGCGATCCCGACTGCGAGATCGGCGAGGAGCACACGCGCGAAATCATATTTGCCGATTTCGGTCGCCGCGCCATTCTCAACCTGCGCCAGACTCTCCAAAGCAAGATTCTCGAACTCCAGAAAGAGGCAATCTACGCCAAGTTCAAGGAGCTCGAAGGTCAGCTTGTGTCGGGCGAAGTCTACCAGACATGGAGCCGCGAGACTCTTCTTCTCGACGACGAGAAAAACGAGCTTCTGCTCCCCAAGAGCGAGTCTATCCCCGGCGACTTCTTCCGCAAGGGCGAGACTATCCGCGCCGTAGTAGCCAACGTCGACAACAAGAACAACAACCCCAAGATTACCGTAAGCCGCACGTCGCCCGATTTCCTGCGCCGTCTGTTTGAGCTTGAAGTGCCCGAGATAGCCGAGGGCCAGATAAGCATCCGCGCCGTGGCCCGCATACCGGGCGAGCGCGCCAAGATTGCCGTAGAGAGCTTCGACGAGCGCCTCGACCCCGTAGGAGCGTGTGTTGGCGTCAAGGGTTCGCGTATCCACGGCATCGTGCGCGAGCTTCGCAACGAGAATATCGACGTTATCAGCTGGACTCCTAACCCCTCACTCTTTATAGAGCGCGCGCTCAGCCCCGCGCGCGTGAGCAACATCCGCCTGGACGAAGAGGAGAAGCGCGCCGAGGTGTTCCTGCGCCCCGAAGAGGTGAGCCTCGCCATCGGCAAGGGCGGCCTCAACATCAAGCTTGCCTCGAAGCTTACCGGTTACGTCATCGACGTGTACCGCGACACCGAGCAAGTATATGAAGAAGATATTTATCTCGACGAATTTAAGGACGAAATCGAGAGCTGGGTCATCGACGCCCTCAAAGACATGGGCTGCGTGACTGCCAAGAGCGTGCTCTCGACACCGCGCGAAGACCTTATTGACAAGGCCGACCTTGAAGAGGAGACCGTCGACCAGGTGCTCGACATACTCCG
Organism: uncultured Porphyromonadaceae bacterium; assembly: GCA_947178215.1. Taxonomy (GTDB): domain Bacteria; phylum Bacteroidota; class Bacteroidia; order Bacteroidales; family Muribaculaceae; genus Paramuribaculum. The sequence goes on along the minus strand of CAMWXJ010000029.1, from coordinate 11,495 downwards.
CGCCGAGTTTGACGACGACGTGGCTACCGCAGAGCCGGAGGCCGAACAGCCCGAAGCCCAGCAGCCGGAGGCCGAGGAACCGGAAGCCAAGTAACGGGCGGCGGCGACCGGCAGCTGCCGGAGCCATAATCCCCCTTTTTCCGATTTCCTCAACCAACAATCAAGCATTACCCAATCCAATATATGCCGAGAACTAAAATCAGTAAAGTAGCCCGCGCGCTCAACATCGGTTTGCAGACCGCAGTCGATTTCCTCGAAAAGAATGGCATCGCCGCCGACGCCAATCCTAACGCGAAAATCGACGATGGCGCCGTGATGCTCCTAATCAAAGAATATAAACCCTCAGCCGACGCCAAGGCGCTGACAGCCGAGATTATGGCTGCTCCGTCGCGTCCGGCTGAGCCGGCACCCGCTCCACATCCCCGTCCCGCCGCCGCTGCGCCTAAGACTACGGCCGCTCCGGCTGCCTCCGCTGAGAAGCCGGTGGCCCCCGTGACCGAAAAACCCGCTACCCCCTCCGTGGGCGGTGTGCGCATTCTCGGCCATATCGACCTTGACCGCCACGGTAACCCCGTGCGCAAGCCCGCTGCTCAGGCGCCGGCTCCCAAGCCCGCCCCGGCAAAAGCCACCGAGTCGGCTGCCGCCAAGGCCGCAGAACCGGCCAAGCCGTCTGAGCCGGCCAAAGAGGTCAAACCCGCCGAGCCGGTCAAGCCCGCGGCTCCCGCCCCCAAGCCTGCTGAACCTGTCAAGGAGGCTAAACCCGCCGAGCCTGCTCCCAAGCCCGCCGAGCCCGCTAAGGAGCCTGCAGCCAAGCCTGCCGAGCCGGCCAAGCCCGCAGCTCCCGCCCCCAAGCCTGCTGAACCTGTCAAGGAGTCTAAACCCGCCGAGCCGGTGAAGCCCGCCGAGCCCGCCAAGGAAGCTGCTCCCGCCGAGCCGGAGGTGTTTACCCTCCCCAACGCTCCCGAGCGTCCGCAGCTCAACATCATAGGCAAAATCAACCTCGATGCCCTTAACCAGTCTACCCGCCCCAAGAAGAAGCCCGCTCAGGGTCAGCGTGGCGGCAATGGCGCCGGTGCGCAGGGCGACCGTAAGAAGCGCAAGCGCATCACCGGTAAGGAGAAGGTCGACATTGAGAAGACCTCGCAGCAGATAGGCGGCTCCGAAAACCGCGACAACCGCGAGGGCCGTGGCGGTCAGGGCGGCGAAGGCCGCAACCGCCAGGGTGGCGGCGAGCGTAACCGTCAGGGCGGCGAAGGCCGTAACCGTCAAGGTGGAGAGAAGGGCCGCGGCTCCAAGCGCGGCGCAGCTCCCCAGCACGTTGAGGTCAGGGAGGAGGATGTGCAGAAGCAGGTCAAGGAGACTCTGGCACGCCTCACCCAGAAAGACAAAAACCAGAAGAAAGGTGCTAAGTGGCGCAAGGAGAAACGCGAGGCGTTCCAGTCGCGCGAACGCGAGGCCGAGGCCGAAGCAGCAGCTGAGAGCCGCATCCTGAAACTCACCGAGTTCGTTACCGCCAACGACCTCGCCGTGATGATGGATGTGCCCGTCAACAACGTCATCGCCACCTGCATGAATATAGGCGTCATGGTGTCGATTAACCAGCGCCTCGATGCCGAGACAATCAACATCGTGGCCGAGGAATTCGGCTTCAAGACAGAGTATGTGTCGGCCGAAGTTGTCGAGGCTATCGGCAATGACGTGGAGGACACCGAGGATCAGCTCGTGACCCGTCCGCCTATCGTCACCGTCATGGGTCACGTAGACCACGGCAAGACCTCGCTGCTCGACTATATCCGCAACGCCAACGTGATAGCAGGCGAGGCCGGCGGCATCACACAGCATATCGGTGCCTACAACGTGGGGCTGTCCGACGGCCGCCATATCACATTCCTCGACACCCCGGGCCACGAGGCGTTTACCGCTATGCGTGCCCGCGGCGCTAAGGTTACCGACCTCTGTATCATCATTGTGGCGGCCGACGACAACGTCATGCCCCAGACTGTCGAGGCTATCAATCACGCCTCGGCCGCAGGTGTGCCCATCGTGTTTGCCATCAATAAGATAGATAAGCCCCACGCTAATCCCGACAAGATTAAGGAAGAGCTTGCTGCCATGAACTATCTCGTCGAGGACTGGGGCGGCAAGTATCAGAGCCAGGACATCTCAGCCAAAAAGGGTATAGGTGTTGACGAGCTTATGGAGAAAGTGCTTCTCGAAGCCGAGATGCTCGACCTCAAAGCAAACCCTGATCGTCCCGCCACCGGCTCGATCATCGAGAGCTCGCTCGACAAAGGTCGTGGCTATGTGGCTACCGTACTCGTACAGAACGGCACGCTCCGCGTAGGCGATATAATCCTCGCCGGTACACATCACGGCCGTATCAAGGCCATGTTCAACGAGCGTAACCAGCGCATTAAGGAGGCCGGTCCGGCCGAGCCCGCCCTTATACTCGGCCTCAACGGCGCCCCCACTGCCGGCGACACGTTCAACGTTATGGACAGCGAGCAGGAGGCACGCGAGATTGCCAACAAGCGCGAGCAGCTCCAGCGCGAGCTTGGTCTCCGCACCAGCAAGCGCGTTACACTCGAAGACATCGGCCGTCGCCGCGCCATAGGCAACTTCCAGGAGCTCAATATTATAGTCAAGGGCGACGTCGATGGCTCAATCGAGGCTCTCAGCGACTCGCTCATCAAGCTCTCCACCGACGAGGTGCAGGTCAACGTCATCCACAAGGCCGTCGGCGAAATCTCGGAGAGCGACGTGACACTTGCAGCCGCTTCCGATGCCATCATCATCGGCTTCCAGGTGCGTCCGTCGGTTGCCGCACGCCGTGCCGCTGAGCGCGACGGTGTGCAGATACGACTCTACTCGGTTATCTACCAGGCCATCGAAGAGGTGAAAGACGCTATGGAGGGTATGCTTGCCCCCGAAATCAAGGAGGAGGTCACCGGCTCTGCCGAAGTGCTCCAGACCTACCACATCTCCAAGGTCGGCACCATTGCCGGCGCAATCGTCCGCGAGGGACGCATCAAGCGTTCCTGCAAGGTGCGCCTCATACGCGAGGGCATCGTGCGTTACACCGGCGAGCTTGGCTCGCTCAAACGTTTCAAGGACGACGTCAAGGAGGTTGTGTCGGGCTACGACTGCGGCCTCTCTATCGCCAACTACAACGACCTCCGCGAGGGCGACATCATCGAGGCTTTCGAGGAAGTCGAAGTCAAGAAAACTCTCTGATGCTCCCGCTCACCGCGATAGCATCACACTAACAGAACCAACTTTTTTCGCTCCGGCGCCGCATTTATCTACGGGTAGAGGCGGCGCCGTTGTGTTTTTATCCTCCTCTTGGTTCCTCTGAGTAACGGTAATTTGCCCCGATAATCGATGTGTAAGCCGGTTTTCCGGATATGATTTGCTATCTTTGGGGTGCCGATTGCCGCGACAGCCGCCCCTGGGGGCGAGCGTGTGCAGTCATGATTATAGATTATGCCATTAGCTCATGTAAATATCGGCTCCAATCTCGGAGACAGCCGCGCCAACGTGACCCGTGCCGCCGAGCTGATAGCCGAGCGTCTTGGTGTGGCCGTGAGGTACGCCGACATTGTTGTGAGTGAGCCGTGGGGTTACAGCTCGCCCAATCCCTTTGTCAACCTCGGAATAGTGTTCGACACCGACCTCGCGCCGCTCCACCTGCTGAGAATCCTGCGCGGTATCGAAGCCGACATATCCCCCGCTTCTCATCGTAAAGCCGACGGTAGCTATGCCGACCGCCTTATCGACATCGACCTCATTGCTGTGGGCAATATCGTGATGGATACCGAGGAGCTCACGCTTCCTCATCCGCGGATGCATCTCCGCGACTTCGTGCTACGCCCCATGGCCCGGCTCGACCCCGAGTGGCGTCACCCGGCGTTCGGTCTGACGGCATCCGAGCTTCTTGCGCGGCTCTAAACCTGCGCCACTCTATGGTTGTTATTCGGAAAGACACCTGTAATCCTTTTTTAACTCACGCTATGAACAACCATATCTCCCCCGAAAACTCCGTTAAAGTCGAAATATACGACCCTGACGGTCAATGTGCGGCCACCTGGCAGGGTTCGGGTTTCCACAATCTAATGGAGGCCGTGACGGCCGCCTATGAGGGGAGCAATCCGCTTAATATGCCCGCCGAGGACTATGTGTATCGCGTCACCGACCTCGACCGCGACACCTCGGCACGTTACCGCATCGACGCCGGCGGCCGGCTCCGCATCCTCCCCGAAGAGCACTGACCCGTCACGCTCCCCGCATTCTCTTGATACGCGCCTGACTGACTCTCGCCCGTCGCCCCCTCCGTGTGGCCGTAATCATTTCTCCGGTCACACGCATTATGTGCGCGGTGATTTTGGATTGTCGCGAAAATTCGTTATATTTGTGGGCAACATCATCACTCTCTAATTTCCCCGACCACTATGATTACGGCGTGGATTATAGCAGCTGCGGTGCTGCTTGTGTTTGAATTGCTCACCCAGAGCGTGTGGGCGCTGTGTGTGGCTATCGGCTGTGTCGGTGGCATTGTCGCCGCACTGCTCGGCATCGCCCCGGTATGGCAGTATGTTGCCGTTGGCATCGTCAGCGTGGCGGCGCTATTCATCATTATGCCCCCTGTGAAGCGCTGGTTGCGCCGACGCGCCGACGCGCAGGGTATCTCGGCGCGTACAGGCATGGATGCGCTGCTTGGCCGCCGCGGCATTGTGACTCATGAGATTAAGCCTGGCGGCATGGGGCGCGTGCGCATTGACGGCGACAGCTGGCAGGCCGTGGCCCCCGGCGTAGACACCGTGGTGCCGCGCGGCTCGGAGGCAATAGTCACCTCCTACGACTCCATTATCATCACTGTAACACCCTTAAAATCTTAACACCATGGAAATTTCCACCATTATTCTCGTAGCGGCGGTGATAATCCTCGCCATAGCGATAGTGTGGGCAGGCATCAAGGTTGTGCCCCAGTCGGAGACCCGCGTCATAGAGCGTCTCGGACGCTTCCACAGCGTGCTACCTCCCGGCCTCAACTTCATCATCCCTTTCATCGACAAGCCCAAGACTATCTTTCAGCGCACCGTGACAACCAACGCCGCCGGGCGCCACATAGCGCGCAACACGTCAACCACCGTGATTGACCTCCGTGAGCAGGTCTACGACTTCCCAAGCCAGCAGGTGATTACGCGCGACAATGTAACCACCGAAATCAACGCCCTGCTATATTTCCAGATTACCGACCCCAAAAAGGCGGTATATGAGATTGACAATCTCCCCAACGCCATTGAGAAACTCACCCAGACATCGCTTCGCAACGTGATAGGCGAGCTTGAACTCGACGAGACACTTACGTCGCGCGACACAATCAACTCCAAGCTTCAAGTGATTCTCGACGATGCCACCAACAAATGGGGCGTCAAGGTCAACCGCGTGGAGTTGCAGGACATCACCCCGCCTGAGAGCGTGCGAATGGCCATGGAGAAGCAGATGCAGGCCGAGCGCAACCGCCGCGCCGAGATTCTCAATGCAGAGGGTGAGAAGCAGAGCCTTATCCTCCGCTCCGAGGGCGAAAAGACATCAAAAATCAATCAGGCCGAAGCTACCAAGCAGGCCGAGATTCTGCGCGCCGAGGGTGCAGCCCAGGCCATAATCCTCAACGCCCAGGCCGAGGCCGACGCCATATTGCGTGTGGCACAGGCGGTTGCCACGAGTAACACCGACCCCGCCACCTACATGCTCGCCATGAAGTATATCGACACTCTGCGCGACATGACTACCGGCCCCGACACCAAGACCGTCTATGTACCCTATGAGGCCACAGCAGTGCTGTCGAGCCTTGGCAGCCTCAAATCGCTGTTCGCAAAATAGCTGCTAACCCCAACGCCGGTTATTTGTCCCTTTTGAATCAATCCGGGCCGACAGCTTCTGTCGGCCCGGGACTTCTTGTACCCGTCTTTACTACTACCAGAAGGCAGGGGCTATCTACGCCCCTATCGCAATTCCCGCTGACCGTCACGCCTTAACGTCCCCATAAAAGATAGAGCGCCCCGATTGGGGCGCCTCTTTCTGAATGTTTTCACAACGGAATAAAATCCTTATTGTGATTTGCCTAAATTTTTCTTTGCATCGCAAAATTAGCTGTTTTATCTCGTATCTCCAACTTTTTGTCAATAGTATCTGCAAATTTTATTACTTTTGCAGATAACCGTATCAATTTCCGGTTTCGTAACTTAAAAACACATTATCACACTATCTACAATCAATAATATCATGAAGCAGATTTTAGGTCTTGACCTCGGTGTCGGCTCCATTGGCTGGGCTGTCATCAGATGGATTGATGAGCAGTCGGTACAAATTATTGGTATGGGGTCGCGTGTTGTTCCGTTGGATTCCGACGAAACCACTGGCTTCACCAAAGGCAACGGCGAATCCAAATGCCATATACGTACTATGAAGCGGTCTATGCGCCGCAACCTCGACCGCTTCCAGCAACGCCGCAAGATGCTCGGTCGGCTTATGGAAGAGCTGGGTCTCAGGTTCGGTCCGGAGTTGTTGCGGCTGTCGCCGTTGGAACTCTGGCAGTTAAGAGCCGATGCCGCTGCCGGTGTGAAGATGTCGGCGGCGCAGCTTGGACGCATTATCTATCATATCAATATGCGTCGGGGTTATAAGCACGGCAAGGGAGAGCCGGAGGATGCCGCGGAGAAGAAGAAACAGTCCGATTATCTTGCGCAGATGAGCGGTCGTGCCAAAGAGGCCGCTGAAGCCGGGCAGACACCGGGTCAGTATTTCGCCGCGAAGCTCAGGGAGTCGGCTTATACCACTCAGGCCGGAGGCGTGTGCTGCACTTATCGCGTGAAGGAGCAGACATTTCCCCGTCATGCCTACGAAGACGAATTGAAGCGTATCCTGGAAGCGCAGAAATCCAATTTCGCCGATATTCTCACCGATGACAATATCAGCCGCGTATTCTCCACTATCTTCTACCAGCGACCGCTTAAAAGCTGCAAGCATCTCGTAAGCCTCTGTGAGTTTGAAAGCCGCGAGGTGACCGACAATGAAGGCAAGACACACATTGTAGGACCCAGAGTGGCGCCTACATCATCTCCTTTGGCGCAGGAGTGCCGGCTATGGGAGGCTATCAACAATATCGTGCTCGTCAACAACCGCAATCGTAAGATGAAGGGGCGTGAGGCTGAGTTGGCACTGTTGCCAGGCTCCGAAGCCAAGAAGCTGGCCTACGAATACCCTGTCGACAAGAGCGACCGATTCCGTATCTACGATTTCCTCAACGGGCATGAGCATATGAAAGGTGCCGACTTGCTCAAGCTTCTCGGCTTGAAGAAGGACGATGGCTTTGTCGTTCCGGCTCAGGTGACCCGAGGGCTGAAAGGCAATACGACCCGTCATCTCCTTGCGAAAGCACTCGGCGACTGGCCCGGCGCCGATGCGCTGTTGCGTTTCGAGATAAAGATTGATGAGACCGGCGAGTTTGACGAGGCGACCGGGCTTGCAAAGACGAGAGTTTCCAACTCATATCTCCGTGAGCCGCTTTATCAGCTCTGGCATACATGCTACTCCGTCAGCGACCCCGATGAGTTCGCCAAAGCGATGCTGGGCAAGTTTGGCATCGATGACCCGGAGGTTGTCGAGCGTCTGTTTAACGTCGATTTCCGTGGTCAGGGCTATGCGTCAAAGTCAGCCAAGATGATGACCAAGATAATTCCCTGGATGCGCAACGACGGATTCATATACAGCGACGCCTGCGAGATGGCAGGTTACAATCATTCGTCGTATGTCACGGCCGAAGAGAATGCCGTGCGTCAGCTTCTTGATAAGCTCCCTCCTATACCCAAAGGAGAGTTGCGTCAGCCTGTAGTCGAGAAAATCCTCAATCAGATGGTCAATGTTGTCAATGCTGCTGTGGAGGCGTATGGCCCGATGGATGCCATTCATGTGGAGCTTGCCCGCGAATTGCGCCGAAGCAAGGATGAGCGTGTCTCAGATACTAAGCGCAACAGCCGGCGCGAGAAGGACAATAAACGCATCGCCGATTTGCTTGTCGAAAAAGGTCTGAAAGCTACCCGCACGCAGATTCAGAAATACCGTATGCTTGAGGAGAACGGTCACTGCTGCATGTATTGCGGCGCTCCGATCAACGATATCGAGTTTCTGCGCGGCATCGAGGCCGACCGCGAGCATGTGATTCCACGTTCGCTGTTCTTCGACGACAGCTTCTCCAACAAGGTGTGCTCCTGCCGCAGATGTAATGCTGCCAAAGGACAGATGACCGCCTACGATTTTATTGCGGCACAGGGTGATGAAGCGCTCCGGAAATACATCAACCGCGTCGATAGCCTTTATGACCGATACAAGAAGTCAAAAGGTGCCGACGGCATATCCAAGACCAAGCACTCGCGTCTGCTCACTTCGCTGAAAGATATCCCTCAGGATTTTATCGACCGCGACCTGCGCCTCACGCAGTACATCTCACGCAAGGCTCTCGACATGCTTGGTAAGATAAGCCGCGATGTTGTGGCCACGACCGGTTCCGTGACCGACTTTTTCCGCCACGCATGGGGCTATGACGAGATTCTTCATTCGCTAAACTTTGCCCGCTACGACAAAGCGGGTCAGACAGAGACAGTAGAGATAACACGCAATGGCCAGACCCATACCGAGCAGCGTATCACGGGCTGGACCAAGCGCCTCGACCATCGCCACCATGCGATCGATGCATTGACCGTGGCGCTTACCGGACGCCCCTATATACAGCGCCTCAATACCCTGAGTGCTCGGAAGGCGGCCGGCGAAGAAGGCGAGGCCGCTCATGAGGAGCATATGGGCAACCTCTCGAAGTGGGCGGCACGTCAGCCGCACCCATCTACCGCTGAAGTAGCCGGAGTCACGGCAGGTATTGCCGTGTCGTTCAAGGCAGGCAAGAAGGTCACCACACCGGGCAAGCGCTATGTACAGAAAGGCAGCCGCCGCGTTCTTGCGCAGGACGGCTTGCTTATACCGCGCGGAGAGCTAACGGAAGACTATGTTTATGGAAAACATCGTGTGTCTGTTGGTAAGCGACCTCTTAAGTATCTGTTTAATAATCCGAAGTCAATAGCAAGTAAACGTATTCGTGAAGCTATTGAACTGCGTCTCAAAGAGTACGGAGGTGATACGAATAAAGCTCTGAGGAGCTGCGTTAAACGTCCTCTATATGCAAATAGTATGACGGCTCCTATAACGGAAGCGAATTGTTCAGAACAACGTTTTGTCATTCGTCGCTCACTATCTAAGATAACACTTAAAAACTACAAGGATATAGCTGATGGGGCAATTAAGGCAGCCATAGAACGTAGACTGAAAGGACTTGATGGATCAGGAACAACCAATCTGACCGAAACCAAAATCTTTCGAGATTCGCAGCAGCATTTCCCTATTCATTCAGTTCGGGTTATTAAGAACAAAGGGATGGACGCTGCCACTCCTATCCGCAAGAATTCAGTAGGAAAGATTATTGGTTATGCCATGTATGGCAACAATCATCATGTTGCGCTCTATGAAAACTCCGGCGGCAAGATAGAAGAAAGCATAGTGCCTTTCGCCGAGGCTGTAAGGCGCCGTCTGCTCGGATTGCCGGTGGTGGTGGAGAATCCCGACAGCCTTTGGGATATGGTGCAGATGCGAGGCGACGAGCTTCCCGACGACCTCCTGAGCCGTTTCCCGTCGCCGGGCAGCCGCTTCGTCATGTCGATGCAGCTCAACGAAATGTTCCTCCTCGGCCTCTCCGACGATGACATCCGTTATCTTGCATCCGTTAGGAATTATTCCGGGCTGGCCTCGCATTTGTATCGTGTGCAGCAACTCTCTTCTGAACATTATGAGTTTAATTTTCATGTGTCAACTCTTTCGAGTTGCGATGGGGTTCAGATTGCTAATGGTAATCACATAACTATACAGTCGTTGAATACATTTGCGACTCTTAATCCCGTCAAGGTCAAGGTCGACATCCTCGGCCGTATCATTCTTCCTGACAGCTATGTGAAGTGATTAAGCATACACTCTATTTCGGAAATCCGGCGCGGCTCAATGTCTCTAACGAGCAGTTGCGCATCACTCTCCCTTCCGACTCCGTGGCGGGAGAGGAGAAGGTGGTGACGCGACCGCTCGAGGATATCGGCATCGTGGTCATCGACTCCAACCGCGTGTCAATGTCGGCATCTGTACTGTCGGGGCTTATGCGCTATGGCGCCGCCGTGATTGTGTGCGACAACCGGCATCTCCCCTCGGGACTGATGCTCAACCTTGAAGGACACTCGTCGCAGTCAGAGCGCTTCCGTATCCATCAGGCAGCTTCGTTGCCGCTCAGGAAGCAACTATGGCAGCAGACCGTCGTAGCCAAGATTCATAATCAGGCCATGGCTCTCAGGAAGCTCGATCTCGACCGGGCCGACAATCTGCTTGCCTGGAAAAGCAAGGTTCGCAGCGGTGATCCCGACAACCTTGAGGCCCGTGCCGCAGTGTATTACTGGCATACATATATGGCGTCGTTCGATGGTGTGACACGCCGCCGCGACGGAGAGGAGCCCAACTCTATGCTCAATTACGGCTATGCCATCCTGCGGGCAATCATAGCAAGGGCTCTCGTATCGTCGGGGATGCACCCCACGCTCGGTATCCATCACCGCAACAAGTACAATGCCTATTGCCTGGCCGATGACATAATGGAGCCTTATAGGCCTTATGTCGATCTTGTTGTCGCTGAAATAGTGGCGGATAATCCTGACGCCTCGATTGAGGATAAGGCGGCCAAGACCCGGTTGCTTTCCATTCCTGTGCGTGAAGTTGTGATTGGCGGTATCAGGCGCCCGCTGTCTGTTGCCGCTACCGATACTGCCGCATCGCTCTTCAAATGTTTTGCGGGAGAATTGCGTAAAATCCGTTATCCCGAACTTTGAGTCTGTCATGCCGTGGATTGCCGACCGCTTCAGTGAATATCGCATCATGTGGGTACTCGTATTCTTTGATATGCCTACCGAGACCAAGCAGCAGCGCAAGGCATATGCTTTATTTCGCAAGCAGTTGCTTTGCGACGGATTCACCATGTTTCAGTTTTCGGTCTATATCCGCAACTGTCAGTCGAGCGAGAGTGCCGAAGTGCACCGCCGGAGAGTCGAGAATATCATACCTGAATGGGGCAAAGTAGGAGTCCTTACCGTGACCGACAAGCAGTTCGGACAGATGAAGATTTTTGAGGGCACGAAACATGTCAGTGCCGCTCCGGTTGCAGTGCAGTTGGAACTGTTTTGAGCGGCTATGGGTCATAGGCTCGGAAAACTCGGATGAAAATAAAAAAAGCGATTCGATATCGAATCACTTTTTTTATTCGGTCGCGCTAATGTAATATCGTGACTGAATGGTTGTTACACAAATCCTGTTGGATTTGATAGTGCAAAGATAGGAAAATGTAGGCAAATCACAAC
>CAMWXJ010000028.1 GCA_947178215.1 uncultured Porphyromonadaceae bacterium | reverse complement strand
GATTTATATCTATGTAGTGATTACGCCCCTCTCGCATATTTTTTGTAACTTTGCATCGGTGTCAGAGGACATAATAGCAGCCGGGCGTTTCGTCGCGGACCGACATGTGAGCGGTCTGAGGAAAGTCCGGGCAACATAGAGCGCTTCACTTCCTTAGGGAAGACTCCGGTGACGGTGTAGTATCGTGGAAGAAAATAACCGCCCGCTATGTGCGGGTAAGGGTGAGAAGGTGGAGTAAGAGCCCACCGGGCGCTATGGCGACATAGTGTGCCGCACGACTTGAAGGTTGCAATGCCAAGTATACCGGCAGTATGTAGGGTTGCTCGCCCGATGCCGGGGGGTAGGCAGCGAAGATAAATGACGGAACACCAGGAGCGTCTGCGCCACGTGCGGATAGTCATCTTGGTGACATAACCCGGCTTATAGCCCGACTGCAACCTCTGATGCCTCATATACGGTGCCCTGCGTCATATTCCAACAAGCTTTTGTGGAATATGACGCAGGGCACTTGATTATTGTCTAATGCGTAAGATTAGAGGTCGAGGTCAAGGTCAAGCGGCATATAGTGCTGATAGGGGTGATCGCAGGCGGGGCATACTTGCGGGGGCTCGGTGCCTACGTAGCGATAACCGCATACGAGACATTGCCATGTGATGGGTTTCTTGCGCTTCCATACTGTGCCGTCGTTTACCTGTTTGAGCAGACGGTTAAAGCGTTCCATGTGGCGTAGCTCTATTGATGCGATAGCCTCGAAGTGGTCGGCAATCTCGTCGAAGCCCTCTTCTCGTGCAACCTCGGCAGCCTTGGTGTAAGCGTCTACGCCCTCGGTTTTCTCTTCGGCTGCTGCGATAGCGAGGTTTTCGGCTGTGGTGCCAATGACGCCGGCGTCGACGTCACCCATTTCCACGGTTACTTTGCCTCCTTTGAGCATCTTAAAGAATACCTTGGCGTGACGGAGTTCGTTTTCGGCAGTCTCCTCGAATACCTTCTGAATGGGGATATATTTTTCTTTTTCGGCCTGAGCTGCGTAGAAGGTATAGCGAGTGTAGGCCGACGACTCTGCCAGATATGACTGAACGACTAACGTTTCGGTGCGTGTTCCTTTAATGGATTTAGCTTTTTTGGACATAATATTTTTAAGACAATTAGGTATTTATAACAGTGGGCCTGAGAAGTGGCGTCACGCTTACGAATAATAAACATCGCGTGCTGTCAATATGTTCGGAGTGCTTGGTGATGAGCAAAATTCTTTAAATAGTCTGTTAAGGCTGACATTTTGTTGAGAAAAATGTTGCATAGATTGATTTTTTGCTATAACTTTGCGCCATAGTTAATCAAGCTTTCAACATTACAATGCCTCTTGTTATACCACAAAGATACAACCGCCGATTGCAGCCCGAGACTACGGAGGCCGTGATAAAGACAATCAAGGATACCTTTCAGCGGCGTCTGGCCGAGGAATTGTGTCTGCGGCGGGTCACGGCACCGCTCTTTGTCCTCTCAGGGACCGGTCTTAATGACGATCTCAACGGAGTGGAGCGTCCCGTGAACTTTGCGGTAAAGGATATGGGCGATCGCAATGCCGAGATAGTGCATTCGCTTGCCAAGTGGAAGCGCGCCAAGCTCGGAGCATATGACATTGCTCCCGGATTTGGCCTCTATACCGACATGAACGCCATACGCGCTGACGAAGAGCTTGATAATCTACACTCCATTTATGTGGACCAGTGGGACTGGGAGAAGACCATTACTCCCGAAGACCGCAATCTCGCTTATCTGAAAGATACCGTTAGTAAGATATACGGTGTGATATGTGAGCTCGAACAGATGATTTACAGGATGTTTCCGCACATCACTCCGAGGTTGCCGCGCGAAATCAGATTCATCCATTCGGAAGAGTTGCTCCGTCGCTGGCCCGACCTCACTCCTCGCGAGCGTGAAGACAGGGCCGTACGTGAATACGGTGCCGTGTTTCTCATCGGCATCGGAGGCAAGTTGAGCGACGGCACTATACACGACGGTCGTGCGCCTGACTACGACGACTGGTCCACTCCCAACGATGACGGTTATTTCGGCCTCAACGGTGATATCATTGTATACAATTCGGTTCTCGATGGGCCTCTCGAACTCTCCTCAATGGGAATCCGTGTCAGTCCCGAAAGTCTCAGGCGACAGCTTGAAATTCGTGGTTGCGAGTCAAGAGCCTCACTCCCGTTTCACCGGTCGTTGCTCGCCGGCGAGCTTCCCGCCTCAATCGGTGGTGGCATAGGTCAGAGCCGACTGTGCATGTTCCTGCTCCAAAAAGCCCATGTTGGCGAAGTGCAGGCTTCGATATGGCCCGAAGAGCAAGTCGAGGCATGCCGTAAAGCCGGAATAGAGCTCCTGTGAAACCCCGTACAGTGCCTACTAAATAAAGAAATTAGTCAGTTTGGATATACTCTTCAATAGGTCTTATGCTTATTTACGCTAAGGTTTTTTCATCAGGGATATTATTTTATCGGTATTCTTATTAAAGTGATAGATGGGGATTTCGACGCCGTTACGACTTGTGAGAGCCGTCGGGTTGTATCCCGGTCATTAGCCAAGCAAGCCCGGCTGTGGGGTGTCTCCTTTCGGAGTCTAACCTTCGTGCCGGGCTTTCTTACGCCTAATAGTGCGATGACGTCGCCTACGACAAGTGTCGATCGGCCGACTGCGGGATTCCGCGTCAAAAGGGGAGATGATAGTTGTGTTTCAGCTCCGACATCACAAATGTCGACTCTATCGCGCCCAATTCCTTGAACGCTCCGAGCTTGTTGAGCAAAAATTCCTGATACGCACTCATGGAGGGCGCATAGATTTTCAGAAGATAGTCGTAAGCGCCCGACACATTATAGCATTCCGTCACCTCTTCCAGACGGCTGATATAGTCAGTGAACTCAGTTGCTATTTCCCGGTTTATGTGGCTTAGCTTGACACGGCAAAACACCACAAATCCCTGTCCTACCTTGTCGGCGTCGATTATGGCGACATAGCGGCGTATGTAGCCGTTTGTTTCAAGACGCTTCAGTCGCTCAAACACCGGAGTGGTGGAGCGATGTACCTTTGCGGCAAGCTCTTTTACGGTAAGTCGGCCGTTGTCTTGAAGGGCGCGTAAAATTCCGAGGTCCGTTTCGTCAAGATATTCGATGGTCATTGTTATTTATTCTGTTTTGCCCCCGTTTTTGAGGGTTGAATATTATGAATATTCTGATTAATACTGCAAATATAGTATATTATTCTTATGTGTATAGGTTTTGTTGTCTGAAAATCCTATACGGCCTAATTTTGCAGAAAATAATAATCGAAAATATCAACAATTAAAATCATTCAGCTATGACACTCGACAGAACCCGCCTCCACTTCGAGACCCTCCAACTTCATGTAGGTCAGGAACAGCCCGACCCCGCCACCGATGCACGCGCCGTGCCTATATATCAGACCACTTCATACGTGTTCCGCGACTCGGCCCACGCTGCCGCGCGTTTCGGTCTTCAAGATCCCGGCAACATCTACGGGCGCCTTACCAACAGCACCCAGGGAGTGCTTGAAGAGCGTTTAGCCGCTCTTGAAGGTGGTGTTGCCGGTCTTGCAGTCGCCTCCGGTGCGGCCGCAATCACTTACGCCCTGCTCAACATCACGCGCGAGGGCGACCATATTGTAGCCGCCAAGACAATCTACGGCGGGTCATATAATCTTCTCGACCACACGCTGCCCGCCTATGGCGTCACGACCACGTTCGTCGACCCCGACAGCCTTGATAACTTCGAAAAGGCGATACGCCCCTCGACAAAGGCTATCTTCATAGAGACACTCGGCAATCCCAATTCCAACATTATTGATATCAAGGCGGTGGCTGAGATAGCCCACAGGCACCGCATACCACTGATAATCGACAACACGTTCGGGACTCCATTCCTTATCCGTCCTATCGAGCTCGGTGCCGACATCGTGGTACACTCGGCGACAAAGTTCATAGGTGGCCACGGTACTTCTCTCGGCGGCGTGATAGTCGACAGCGGCAAATTCGACTGGAAAGCCTCGGGCAAATTTCCGCAGCTTACTGAGCCCGACCCCAGCTATCACGGCGCAGTGTTTGCCGATGTCGCCGGCCCGGCTGCGTATGTGACCCGTATCCGCGCAATCCTTTTGCGTGACACGGGCGCCACAATAAGTCCTTTCAACGCATTTATACTGCTTCAAGGACTTGAAACGCTGTCGCTGCGAGTGGAGCGCCACAGTTACAACACAGCCCGGGTAGTCGACTTCCTGTCCAAGCACCCAAAGGTAAAACGCGTCAATCACCCATCGCTCCCCGACCACCCCGACCACGCTCTCTACAAAGAGTATTTTCCCGAAGGTGGAGGTTCAATCTTTACGTTTGAGATTGACGGTGGCGAAAAGGAGGCCCATCGCTTTATCGATTCGCTTGAAATATTCTCGCTACTCGCCAATGTGGCCGATGTGAAGAGTCTCGTGATACATCCCGCAACTACAACCCACTCTCAACTGACCGACGAGCAGAAAGCCGAACAGCAGATCTATCCCGGCACCGTGCGCCTGTCAATCGGTACGGAGCATATCGACGACCTGCTCGCCGACCTCTCGCAGGCTCTCGACCGGGTGTAAACGGCTTCTCGCAACATTCCGCCGCAGGCAGGATGCAAGCAAGCGTGACATATGATTTGCAAAGTCTGAACGATTTATGTAACTTTGTGAGTTGCTATGGCAACAAGCAGATGTCGAAAACCGATTTATATCAGGATTTTATCACGTCTTTATGCGAACAGTGGAAGCAGCCCGGCGGCTGACTGCCGGGCTGCTTTTCCTCTAATGCACCGCCAATGCCGGCTTTTGCCCGCTTAAAGCCTGATTCGCCCATGCGGCCCGGTATGGATTGATTTTGCGACATGCTTATCTGAATTAACCAACAAGAACATGGACCTTCAATTACTCGATAAACTCGAACAATCGGCATTGCGAGGCACCCCGGCTTCGGTGGAGGACGCCGAACGTCTGTGGCTCTCGATAGAGCCCGGCGACGACACCACAGCACTGAGTGATGCGGCCGGACGTGTGGCAGCCGCGCGTTCGGGACGGCATATCAACACTTGTTCAATCATCAACGCGCGCTCGGGTCGCTGTTCCGAGGACTGTAAATGGTGTTCACAGTCACACTGCCACCATACCAGTTGTGCCGAGTATCTCTTCTGCGACGAAGCCGAACTCGAACGACTCTTTTCATCGGCCGCTGCCCGCGGAGTAGAGCGCTTCGCTCTCGTTACCTCAGGCCGCAAGGTGTCGCGCAACGACCTTGTGCATTTCGGCGCCATGTACCGTAAGATGCATGAGAAATACCCGGAAGTGAAGCTGTGTGCGTCGATGGGTCTTCTCGGGCGTGAAGAGATGGAGATGCTGCGCGACGCCGGCGTAAGCCGCTATCACTGCAATCTCGAAACGGCCGCGTCATACTTCCCCGAACTGTGTACCACTCACACCACACAAGATAAACTGCGCACGATAGGCCATGCCCTTGAAGCAGGACTTGAAGTGTGTGCGGGGGGCATAATAGGAATGGGCGAGACGATGCGTCAGCGTCTTGAACTGGCCGACGAGGCACGCCGAGCCGGCGCAGTGTCGCTGCCGTTCAACCTGCTCAATCCCATTCCCGGCACGCCGCTCGGCAATCAGCCGCTGCTGCCGGAAGATGAAGTAATCATATCGGCCGCGCTGATGCGTCTTGTGGCGCCCGATGTGTGTATCCGGTTTTGCGGAGGCCGCGCTCGCCTGAGCCGCGAAGCTACCGAACGTATGCTCCGCGGAGGCGTTTCGGGAGCAATGGTAGGCGATATGCTCACCACTCCCGGCAATTCACCCGCCGAAGATATGGCTATGTTTTCCTCGATAGAGGGTGCCGAGGCCTGATCCTTCGGGGTCAGGCGCGGCGTCCGATAGTGGCGAACGACAGATGCAGCCGTGAGGTAAGCCACACCATGGCAATCGACATTACGGGGCTGAGGATATTGAATATGCAGCACGGGGCGTAGGCTATGGTCGATACTCCGAGTACGGTAGACTGTGTCATGCCGCACGAGTTCCACGGAATAAGAACCGATGTCACCGATACCGAATCTTCAAGCGAACGGCTCAACAGCTCCGGTCGCAGGCCGGCGCGGTGATATGCGGGGCGATACAGGTTGCCGCCTATCACCAACGAGATATACTGGTCGCCGGTGGAGCTGTTGAGAAACAGTCCGCTCGACACCGTGGCCATGACAAGGTGTATGGGGCGGCGGAGAGGGCGCACGAAAGTGTTGGTAATCTCGCGCAACATTCCTGTGCCTATCATCATTCCGCCGAAAATCATTGCCGACAGAATCAGCCAGATAGTGGGGAGCATACCGGCCATGCCGGAAGTGGCGGTAAGGTCGTCGAGCATGGCATTGCCGGTAGAGATTGAGGTCGACGACAGCAGCGCCATGACGCTTGCCATGACCGGATTTACTCCGCCCTCGGTGAGCGATGCAGTGACCGTAGGCTGAAAAATCCACATAGCGACGAGGCCGGTCACAGTGCCGGTAGCAAGCACTATGAGTGTGGGGAGTCGAAGGGCAATCATCAGGCATGTGATGGCTGGAACGGTCCATAGCCAGGGCGACATGTTGAATATGTTGCGCAGCGAGTTGACGATGTCGCCGGCGGCGGCCGAACTGTCGCCCACGCCGTTGAGCCCCACGAGCATAAACACTATAAGCGCTATGGTCATCGCCGGTACGGTGGTAATCATCATGTAGCGGATGTGCGTGAAGATGTTGACGTTGCAAGTCGATGCAGCAAGCACAGTGGTGTCGCTCAGCGGTGATATTTTGTCGCCGAAATATGCTCCGGAGATAATGGCACCGGCCACCCAAGCCGGCTGAAAGCCCATGATTGTGCCGATGCCCATGAACGCGACACCGATAGTGGCGATAGTGGTCCACGACGACCCTGTGACAACCGATACGAGAGCGCATACGGCGCATGCGGCGGGCAGGAAGAAGCGCGGATGCAGTATGCTCAGTCCGAAGTCAATCATCAGCGGCACGGTACCCGAGAGCATCCAAGTGGCCGAGAGAGTGCCAATGAGCAGCAGTATGGGTATGGCGGGGATAATCTGCCGGGCGCTTTTGAGCATACCGAGCCTCAGCAGACGCACCGGACGTCGGAGCACGGTGAGCCCGAGGATAAGTGCTACGGCTGAGGCTATGCCCATGAGCAGCGGGGATAAGTCAAGTATGCTGTCGGCGCCTTTGACAATAAGGGTGGCTATGAGAGTGCCCAGAAGCACTATTACCGGCACGAACGACACGGCAGTGTTTTTTTCGACAATCATCTATTTCTGTGAATCAGATAGGAGTATTCAGACAATTTTTTTACCTTTGGATTGGAATCTAATGCAAAGATAGTCATAATGCCGGGTAATATCTCTGAATCTGTGTCAAAAAGTGCTTAAAAAGCCATAATGGCCTGTCTAATTGTACTGATGACGCCACGAGCCGGACGCTTAGGGCTCCACAGTGCCAAATTCGTCGGCGAGTAGGTCGAACCGCCTGGCCGCCTCGTCGCTCTTGGCCGCGAGCGACGCGCGCACTCGGTCAGCCCGCTTGCGCTTCATGTCGCCGCTCTTGGAATAAAATTTGTCGGCGTAGCAGATCAGGCGTTCGAGCAGTGTCTCCGGCATAAAATCATGTCGCGGCAGCGGTAGACCCTGCTGCTCTATCTCGGCGGCGGTAAGTCCTGAGCCGGTGTGTCGCTCGGCCACTCTTGCATATCGCTCGTCGACGCCGAGCGATCGCAGCAGCTCGGCGCCTATGATGCCATGGCGGATATACGGTTCGCTGCCGTTGCAGGCGATAGAGGGTGCATGGGTAGCGAAAATGCCTATGTCGTGGAGCATGGCGGCGGCTTCGACCTCCTGCGGGTCAAGCGGCAACATATTGCGCTCGGCTATCTCGGCGGCCAGTCGCGCCACTGACTTGCTGTGGGCCATAAATATATCCCGCAGGCGTGTGCCTGCGGGATAATATCTGTCTATGACGGCCCTGTAATCGGGAATCATATCTTTTGTCGTAGTGTTCACTCCACTATGGTGCACCAGCCGTGAACGTCGGGCTCTTCGCCGAGCTGTATGCCACGGAGCCTGTTGTAGAGCTTTGTGGTGACAGGGCCGGGCTCGCCGTCCTTTGCCACTACATACTTGATGTTGTTGTCGAGGTCGTGAATCTCCGCCACGGGCGAGGCCACGGCGGCTGTGCCGCATTCACCGGCTTCATCCACTTCGGCAAGCTCCTCTACCGGAATCTGGCGTCGCTCCACCTTGATGCCCATATCCTCGGCGAGAGTCATGAGGCTGCGGTTGGTTACCGACGGCAGAATCGATTCGCTGGCCGGGGTGATGTAAACGCCGTTCTTAACGGCAAAAAAGTTGGCGGGGCCACACTCGTCAATATACTTCTTCTCTTGAGGATCGAGATAGAGGCATGCCGAGTAGCCGAGCTCGTGGGCGTGTTCGCCGGCGGTCATTGAGGCCGCATAGTTGCCGCCTACTTTCCAGCGGCCCGTGCCCTTGGGAGCCACGCGGTCATACTGGCGCATGATGCAGATGTTGGTGGGGCGGAATCCCTCCTTGAAGTAGGGGCCTACGGGAGTGACGAGGATGAGGAAAAGATACTCCGACGAGGGGTGCACGCCTATCTGTGCGCTCATGCCTATTTCGAGCGGACGGATATAGAGCGACGCTCCCGAGCCGTAAGGGGGAATGAAGCGCTCGTTGAGCTTTACCACCATCTTCACCATTTCGGTAAAGAGTTCCTGAGGCACCGGCTCCATCTTTATGCCTTCGGCGCTCTGGCGTATGCGCTCGGCGTTGTCGTTAAGGCGGAAAATGCGTATTTTGCCGTCTTTGCCGCGGAAAGCTTTGAGACCTTCAAACACCTCCTGGCCGTAGTGCAGGCAGGTGGCGGCAATATGCATGTCGACATATTCCGAACTGGAAACTTCGATAGGGCCCCATTTGCCGTCCTTGAAACGGCAACGGACATTATAATCGGTAGGAATGTAGCCGAATGAGAGGTTACACCAATCTAATTCCTTAGTCATTGCGATGTATTTATGGATTGTTGGATTTTGAGCCACAAAATTACTTATTTTTTAAGCAATCGCGTGGATTTAGTCACAGTTTTTTTGACGGTTTCGTGAATTATGGGCTGTAAAAGGCGCATTTGGCTTAAACGGCCCCGTGCCTTTGTCACGTGACGCAGGGGCAGCGTCGCATATGGTCGGTTAACCAACCGGCGTGGGAGGGCCGTTTCAGCATCGGTTGCCGAGAGCGGCCTGAACGGTCTCTACTATCGCCTGCGGGTTTTCGCACCCGAGTACATATTGTCGGCCGTCATTCAGTCTTAACAAAAAGCAGTTTGAAGTGTTGCCGTAGTAGGCGAAATATTTTCCGTATCTTCTGTCTCTGAACCACCCCCAGTATCCGAAAAATCCGCCGCTTCCGAAATATCGGAGCTTCTCGACTGCCGACTGACAGAGCGCGATGGATTGAATCTCCGACAGCTGAATCGTCTTTGATTTGAGCGGACGCCTGACAACAAGTCCGTTGGCGTCGGCGGAAATGGAAAGTGGCATATAAATCAACACACAGAGCATCAGGAATACTATCATGCCTGCGTCGAGCCATATCTCAAAATCGGTGCGGCTGTTATAGAGCAACACAAGCAGCACGATAAGAATCAATGCTGATGAGAACACTGAGTAAAGACTCAGCTTTACGGGAGATTTCATAGTCACATTAACTTATTGCCGTTGACTCCCGGCTACTGACTGTTTAAGGAAACGTGAGCCAACTATGCTCCAATTACGATTTAAGCATAACGTTCCTGTTGTTGATAACACGGTGAAAGGCAATGCCTGTCTGCGTGCAAAGTTAGGTAAAAATATTTGCATCATAGCAGTCGGTACGCAGTTTTTAGGCAAAAATGCGTTGAAAGCGTTTTTGGCACAACCGGCTCCGGTCAAGCCTCCTGATAGCGCGTAAGGCGCCTCACGATAACAGAAGTGAGGGCAGAAGTTATGTATTGTTAGGTTAATTAATGCTAAAAAATGGAATTTTAAGCGAACTTTTTGCTCCCGTTTTCCAAAAAGTGCATACCTTTGCAGTGTGTGTTTTTCATAGTATTAGATTAAGATAAAGGTTTAGAGGAAGAAGCGTCGCGATGACGGATCTTCCTTTTTTCTTTATATACATTCTTTTACGTAATAAATATATCCGTGATGGCAGTTATTTTCATCTGCGGAGTGTTATAACAAAACCCAGCCATTTTTGTTGATTATCATTATATGATAAAGAATCTACTTTTTGACCTTGGCGGCGTGATAATGGATATACGTCGCGCCGATTGTATAGCAGCGTTCAAGCAGCTTGGCATGGAGCATCCCGAGGATTTTCTGGGCGAGTATGTCCAGGCAGGTCCTTTCATGGGGATTGAAAACGGCTCCATGACACCGCAGCAGTTTCGTGACACCCTGCGCCCCTATCTGCGCGCCGACGTCACCGACGGCGAAATCGACACGGCATTTGAGCGCTTCCTCGTGGGCATACCTGTAAGCCGCCTCAGGGCCCTCACACGCTTGCGTGAAGCCGGCTATCGCGTGTGTCTTCTCTCGAATACCAATCCTATAATGTGGGACGGCAAGATAAGCGAGGAGTTCCGCAAAGATGGCGCATCGGGCCCGGAGGACTACTTCGACGCAATGATACGCTCATACGAGGTAAAGGTAATGAAGCCGGCGGCGGAGATATTCCGCATCGCGGCCGAGCGCTGCGGAATCGTGCCGGAGGAGACAATCTTCCTCGACGATTCGCAGAGCAATCTCAATGCGGCCGCACGAGAGGGGTACCACACCCTGCTTGTCGCACCCGGCTATGAATTTGAAACGCTGTTGGAGGAGCAGCTCGCCAAGTCATGATACTCAGGCGCGGCAACACCAAGAGGCGCCGTATCGGCGCCGTGGGTATGTATGACGGGGTGCATCTCGGTCATCGTTTCCTGCTCGACTACTTGCGGCTCGAAGCCAATCAGCGAGGACTGGCGTCGGCGGCGGTTACTTTCAGCGACCACCCGCTCACTATTGTGCGTCCCGACGATGTGCCGCCCGCGCTCTCGATCCCCGAAGAGAAATATGCTCTTTTGGAGGAGGCCGGCGCCGACGACGTGATTATCCTCAGATTTGATTCGGCGATGCGGCATCTCACGGCGCGTAAATTTCTGGAAATGCTCCACAAGCGGTGGGCTATTGACGCGCTTGTGGTGGGATTCAACAACCGCTTCGGCCGCGACCGCCTCGAAGGGATCGACCAGTACCGGGAAATTGGGCGCGAGATAGGTATAGATGTGATTGAGGCGCCTGAATACAAGGGCAAAGGGTCGCCGGTAAGTTCGTCGATAGTGCGGCAGCTTCTGGCCGACGGCAAACTCGAAGAGGCCAACACGGCCCTCGGACGCTTTTACGACATTACCGGCACGGTGGTCGACGGACGCCGCCTCGGCCGCACGCTCGGTTTTCCGACAGCTAATGTGGCTCCCGAACCGGCCAATGCGGCACTCCCCAGATTCGGCGTGTATGCGGCGGTGGCCGTGACGCCCGACGGCGAGGAGCACCCCGCCGTCGTCAACATAGGCCGTCGGCCTACGGTGGAGGAGAACGCCGCGACAGCTCCCGTCACCATAGAGGCCCACCTGATAGATTATGCCGGCTATCTCTACGGCTCGCGGCTCACGCTGCGCTTTGTAGAGCGGTTGCGCGACGAGAAGAAGTTTGCCGGCATCGACAAGTTGCGCAAGGCGCTTGAAGGCGACTGCCGTAAGGCTGTCGGAATCTTCAAGCGCCGCGGATTGCTTTCGGCCGACGATTAGAGAGTCACGGAGGTGCCAACACGTGAAGTGATGACCACCAGCGACGGCTGCTCGTCCGACGCAGTCACTATCGCGTCGATGTCGCTGTTGCCTGACACGGTTATCTGACCTTTCTTGTCGGTGTCGCAGGCTGTCGCTCCACCTATTACGAGGGTGTTGATTACCGAGCGTTCGATATTGAATATTCCCGGCATAGCGTCGAGAGTAAGAATCGGTGTGTCGATTCCGGTGATATATACCGATGCGTCGGGGGTGACGCCTGTGACGGATAGGAGCGACGATTGCGGCATCTTTATGTTGATGTGGCCCGAGAAGTCGGCATTGAGAGTGAGAGTGCCTGTCTCGGCGTTGAAGATGTAGTCGGAGGCCGGAACCGAGATTTCGACGGCCGTGAGTGATTCTTCCGTTGTGACGCTCAGACGGGCGTCAGAGCCGTTGAGGTCTATTGTGGCTATCGCCTCGCCGATGCCCAGCTGCGAAGTGATGTCTTCTTTGGTGTAGACCGTCTCGATTGATTCACGCACGAAAATCGGCGGCAAGATAGCGGCAAGCACACAAGTGATGCCGACGAATATGAGGAATAAAAGTGATGAGAATCGCATGGTGTGGAGAAGATTTTTACTGGTTGTTGTTCTTGTCGGAAAGGAATTTGACATACATGTCGCGAAGCTCGTCGGGGTTGACCCCGAAAGATTCGAGCCGTCCCATGAAATAGGTTGCCTCGGAGGCAAAGAATGTGGCCCGGCGCATGGCTATGATGCGCTCGCGGGCGCTCGGCTCGACAAAGAAGCCTATGCCGCGACGATTGAATATGAGCTCTTTCTGCGAGAGCCAGTCGTAGGTGCGCATCACCGTGTTGGCGTTGACAGTGACTGATGCGGCATATTCGCGCACTGACGGGAGGCGCCCCTCCTCGGGATATATCCCTGCGAGGATGTCGTCCATTATTTTGTCGGCTATCTGTAAATAGATAGGTTTTATCTCCTGGAAATCCATATAGGCTGAGGGGGGAGTTAAAGGAGGTGGTCGGTTACTTCGCTTTCACGGACGCGGAGCCATGCCATGATCCACAGTCCGACGATGAGAACCGACAAAAAAGTGATAGAGAGTGTGGAGTACAATTCGAAGTCGATGTCGTTGCCGGAGAGCGGGCCAATGTGGTGGTCCTTGAAAAACAGGAATATAGACGTAACGCTTATGACGCCGATGATGGTGGAGATAGCCCATTGTACTATCGCTGATTTAAGAAACGACAGGCGGGGCCATGCAATCGCTCCGAAGAAGAAAAAGGAGAGTGTGAGCAGCAGGAACAGGAAATAGACTGTGATTGCCGAGGTCTTTTCGGTAAACAGGAATATGTCCAAGCTTCCGGGGCAGGTTGTGTCGTTGAACACGGGCCACAGCGTCATTCGTAGCAGCTCTGTCAGCCATGCGCCGGCTATGAACAGCAGCAGTGTCGCCGGGATTGCCATTACCCAGCGCACGGCAAAGCGGTTGAAGGTTGTTGTGGGGAGGGTAAGCTCGGCTATTCGGCCTGCCGGGCGCTTCATGTTGGTAAATGTCACCGATGCGAAGCAACACATCAGGAGAGGCGCGAATACCATATAGATGCCCTGTGAGGTGTCGTTGTCGACGCGGAAAAACGCATGGACGGCGCCGAGGAAGATTATGCCGCCGAGGGCGAGCGCAAGCCAGAGAATGAGCTGCTTGCGATTGTCGGCAAGATATTTGCGGAATGTAATAATGAAATTGTTCATTTGTTGAAGAGCCTGTTGATGAGTTCGGGATTGTTGCGTGTGAGGAGGAAGAGTGTTTCGAGGTCGACTTCGGTCTCGGTGTCGCAGTCGCCGTAAGGCTCGATGATGTTGAAGCCGCCGGGCACCGGTACGCTCACGAGGGCCGATTGCGCCTGGGCGTTGTCGGTGGTGAAGCCGAATTTGAGTCGCGAGGCTATCTCGCTTATGGGGGCGTTGAGGCGCACGCGCTCGTTGTCCATTACCACCACGTGGTCTATGATGCGGTCGATGTCGTGCACCTGGTGGGTGGAGATGATGATTGTGCGGTCGTCGGTCATGCTCTCGACCACCGCGCGGCGAAATGCGCTCTTACCGGGGATGTCGATGCCGTTGGCCGGCTCGTCCATGAGCACCAGCCCGGTGTTGCAGGCGAGTGCGAAGCTCATGAACGCTTTTTTGCGCTGACCCATCGACAGGTGGTCGAAATGTATGTCGGGCGTAAGCTCGAACATGTCGAGATAGCGGTTCATTGCTTTGGCCGACCATCGCGGGTAGAATGGGCTGTTGACTGCGACAAACTTGCGCAGGGTCATGGATGGGAGGGCGATTTCCTCCGGCACGAGGAAGATGTCGGACATGAAAGCGGTGTCGCGGCGGCGTGGCGTGAAGCCGTTGTAGTCGATGCTGCCCGACGCCGGAGTCAGCAGGCCGGCGGTGAGGTAGAAGAGTGTCGATTTACCCGCGCCATTAGGGCCGAGCAGACCGCATATATTGCCCGGTTCAAGCGTGAGGCTGAATCGGTCGAGCACCTTGCGGGAGTGTCGCCCGCGGTAGGCGAAGCTGAGGCTGTCGATTGTAAGCATATTTTGTTGAGTTGAGGGGTTTCGTAGTATTGTGAAATAGTCGATTAGTGTATTGGTGAATTAGTACACCGCAAAGGTATGTCGCTTTTTTCATCCGGCCAAATTTTTTGACAAAAAAATGTATCGGAGTCTTAAAATAACAACGGCATAAAAGCATCCTGCACGATATAGGGCATACCGTGCAGGATCATATCATAGAGGTCGAAAATGTCGGCCGGGTCATCGAAAAGCTCCGGGGTGGTCCCAAAGCCGCCGAGGGTTAGAGAGGGAGATAGAGAAGATGCTTGGTGTCGAAAAATTCTATTGCGGGAAAATAGTCGCTGAGCGGCACGTCAATAACCTCGCGACGGCCCGCGGCGGCGGTCTCGTCGGCCAGGTCGCCCCCTTTAAGCACTAACAGGCCCGGGGGAAACGGATTGTTCGCAAGTGGGTGGCGAGAAATATTTTTGGTTATCAGCGGGATGATGTCGGCAAGCGGCATCACGGCCCTCGACACCACATAGTCGAAACGCTCGCGGCACTCGCCTATGTCGCCGTGCTGAAACGTCACATTGGTAAGGCCTACGGCTTCTGCTACTGCCGACGCTACCTTTATTTTCTTGCCTATGCGGTCGATGAGATGAAAACGGCATTGCGGCATGAGTATGGCGAGGGGGATGCCGGGGAAGCCTCCGCCGGTGCCGAGGTCGAGAATGGCGGTGCCCTCGCAAGGCGTCATGAACTTGCCGATTGCAAGTGAGTGGAGTATGTGGTGGATAAATAGATTGTCAATATCCTTGCGGGATATGACGTTGATCTTAGAATTCCAGTCGGTGTAGAGGGGGCCGAGCGCGGCAAACTGCTCGCGCTGGCGGTCGGTGAGGCGGGGAAAGGCCTTGATGATTTCATCCATAACGCCACAAAGTTAATGAAAATGCACCAACGCTCCAAGCGTTGCGTCTTGCTTTCGCGCCG
This sequence comes from uncultured Porphyromonadaceae bacterium, assembly GCA_947178215.1. GTDB lineage: Bacteria > Bacteroidota > Bacteroidia > Bacteroidales > Muribaculaceae > Paramuribaculum. Next base: position 15,250 of record CAMWXJ010000028.1, on the reverse strand, counting down.
GTTATGAAAAAAGGCTGCGCCTGTTGCGGCACAGCCTTATCTATGAAATGATTGATACAATCTTAGTCAACATAATGCACATAATCAGGCTTGCGCGGCTTGGGCTCCGGCGCTTCGCCGTCGGTGTAGCCTATTATGCAGTTGCCGATGCCTTCGTAGTCGCCCTCGATACCCCATTCCTTGAGAAGGGCTTTGCCTTCGGGAGAGTCGAAGACCTCTTTGGCGCGGTGTATCCAGCAACTGCCGAGCCCTACCGCATGAGCCGCGTTCATAAGATTGCCCATCACCAGCGAGCCGTCGTAGAGGTAGGTGGGATATTGCTTGTCGGCCAGTACGACAAGCACGACCGGGGCGCCGTAAAACGGATCTATGTCGCGCCCCATAATGGCTGCATTGAGCTGCGACAGGCGGTCGCGAGTCTCCTTGTTGGTGACCGCAACGATGACGGGCGACTGCTTTCCCATTCCCGTAGGCGCGTAAGTTCCGGCCTCCACGATCCGGGCTATCAACTCTTTTTCAGGCATCTTGTCCTGATAGGCTCTGATGGACCTGCGGGTCTTCAGAACTTCCAGTGCGTTGTTTTCGATGGCGTTGTTTTCACTCATATTGTTGGCTGTTTCGCTATTGGAGCATGAAGCCATCATCATCATGACAATGGCTGCTAACAAGCTGTTTATTTTGGCGATATTCATTAATTATTATTTGAAGGTTATTATGGCGAGAACCGGATTGTCTTCCGGATCCATTTGTTCTGCTATTTCTTTAAGCTCACCGCTTAAATATCCTTTTTTATTATAAGTCTCCAGCACCATGGTAGGATATGCTACTACTAGGGTATTATTTGGCACATCTCCACCGCTCTGCAAATACAAAGATTTGCCTGTGTCAGGATTGATCAGATCAACTTCATTGACCTGCTTTGTCTTACGATCGTATAAAATCTCCTTTTGGCTGTCTATAGAAACAGCACACTCATTTCTATCCACAATAGTCCTCTTCACTACTTGAAAAACAATATACCTGTCAGTTATAGCCTTGACCACCGACAGAGTCTCTTGTTTGTCATCACCGGATCGTCGGCATTCGGATTTGCGTATCAGGGGTTTCAGTTGAGATCCCTGCTGTATGTATACAGTAGGATACGCATAGTCGGAAATGACAACTTTGTTGTTGCTCTTAAGCATTGGAAGCATCGGAATGGATGATAGAAGCATCTGATTCCCTGATATCTTTCTGATTTTAGGCGAGACAGGATTCTGTATCTCGATATCCACCGGTGTGATTTCACCTGTCTGGGTGTTGATAAACCGATAGGGGTATGACCCGACGATGTTTTCTGGGTCCGTTGTCTCATCAGGATCGTAGTGCACTACAAGTCGATACTTGTCAAAAAGATACATTGCGTCAGGCGACGGAATATGTGAAATATCCAATTCTCTCTGCATATATCCGTCATAGTCATATACCTTGATTTTAGGTGGATAATGTTGATCCATTATATAAATAAGGTCGTTTTCAAAATCGACACAATTAAGCCCAAGAAATCTGTATTCATGAGGGCCGCCCCCTTTGCGTGAGATTTTTGTAAAATAGGTTCCATCTATATTAAACACAAGTATCTCACCGCTTTCGACATTTTTTAACAGGATTTTATCATTTCTGACAGCAATATCCATCATTGACCCAACCAAACTCTTGTCTGTCATCTCCAGTTGTACATACTTGACGTCGGCTACTTCTCGTAAATCTATCTTTTTCAATGGATAACTCTTCGTTAGGTCTACATATGGTAGCGAATCGTCGGCGGGAAGCACAGTAATCGTGTCGGCATTGCCGCTGACGACTGCTGTCGAGTCTGTCGATGATGAAGTCTCGTCGTTTGCCTTTTTGGAAGAGCAACCGATAAGAGTCAGGATATTCAGACACAGTGTGAATATGGCTATTGTACGATTCATAAGGTAGGAGGTCATTTGATAAAATGAGGTGACTTATCAAATGTTTGCGCAAATATATGGTAGAGAAATAGAAAATGCAAATTAAATAATACTATGAAACATAATTGCCCATCATTGGAATATTATGCCATCCATACGCTCAGAAGTTACATCACACGTACATTTACAGCGACAATCAACGCCACCTTTGAGGCGTTGTTGCTCTTGTCTCATCAATTCATCATGAGAAAGAGCCGAAAGATTGATTTTTCTAAGCTGCTTCATTTGTAGGTTATTTGAAGGTTATTATGGCGAGAACCGGATTGTCTTCCGGATCCATTTGCTCTGCTATGTCTTTAAGCTTACCGCTTAAATATCCTTTGTTATTGTAAAGATCAAGCACTTCGGGGGCATAAGTTTTGACAATCGTATTACGCGGCATATCCCCACTCCAACTCAAACGCACTGATTTTCCGGTGTCAGGATTGATAAATTCAACTTCATTGACCTCTTTTGTCTTGCGGTCATATAGAAGCTCTGTTTCTTTCTCTATTGAAACAGTACATTTGTCTCTGTCAATCGATTTTGTCGCCACATAAAAAAGGATATATCTGTCGGTTATTGCCCGGACCACCGACATGGTTTCCTTTGTGTCTGATCGACTGCATTCCGATTTGCGTACCAGGGGTTTCAGTTGAGAACCCTGTTGCAAATATACTATGGGATAAGTATAATCGGAAACTATAACTTCATTGTTTCTTTTCAGCATTGGATTAATGGAAATTGAGGATACACTGATATATTCTCCCGAGCGTTTGCTGATCTTATTAGAAACTGCATCAGGTATCTCGATATCCACCGGAGTGGTCTTGCCGGTATGTATATCAATGAATCGGTATGGGTATGACCCGACAATCTGCGCCTCTTCGCTTGTCGGATCGGGGTCGCAGTGTACGATCAATCTATTCTCATCAAAGAGATACATTGCATCCGGTGTCGGAATATCGGAAACGGTGAATTCTCTCTGCATATATCCGTCATAGTCATAAACTTTGATCTTGGGTGGAAAGGTCAGATCCCAGATATATACAAGTTCGTTATCAAAGTCGACACAAGAATTGAGTATATATCTGTATTCCTGAGGGCCGCCTCCTTGGCGAGATATCTTCGTAAAAAATGTCCCGTCCTCATTAAATGCCAATACTTCCTGGGATTTGAATTCTTCAAACAGGATTTTGCCATCTCTGAGATAGATCTTCGATGGATAACTGACCAGACTTTTGTCTGTGGTTTCCAGTTGTACATACTTGATGTCCGCGACCTCTCGCAAATCTATCTTTTTCAGCGGATAGGTCTTCGTCAGGTCTACATACGGTAGCGAATCGTCAGCGGGAAGCACAGTAAGCGTGTCTGCACTATCGCTGACGACTGCTGTCGAGTCTGTCAATGATGAAGTCTCGTCGTTTGCCTTTTTGGAAGAGCAACCGATAAGAGTCAGGATATTCAGACATAGTGTGAATATGGCGATTGTACGATTCATAAGGTAGGAGGTCATTTGATAAAATGAGGTGACTTATCTAATGTTTGCGCAAATATATGGCAGATAGGTAATGAATGCAAATATATCAATATGTTATATAACAGTACGGAATAGTTATACCACATTATTTACACAAATGAGATGGATTTGGTCGCTCAATATAAATGTCTACAGGCCGCCGTTGAAACAGTGTTTGGGGAGGGAGATTGGCTGGCGATTGTTTGCCGCTTCGCTTAATTAGTGTTAATTTTGCGGCCATGAACTGGATTGAGAGCCTTTTTTTAGAGCAGACACCGCTGCAGGCTGTTGTGGTGCTGTCAGTTATCATAGCCGCGGGGCTTGGTCTCGGCAAGCTCAGGATAGCCGGGGTGAGCCTCGGTGTGACGTTCGTGTTTTTCGTCGGTATCCTCATGGGCCACATAGGGCTGTCGATTGACCCTATGATGCTGCAATACGCCCAGAGCTTCGGCCTTGTACTGTTTGTGTATGAGCTTGGTCTTAAAGTGGGTCCGGGCTTTTTCAGCTCGTTTCGCAAAGGTGGCGTGGAGCTCAACCTCCTCGGCCTGGCCGTGGCGATATTAGGCACGCTGACCGCCGTGGGCTTCACTTACTGGTTCGACATGCCTATGAGCGACATGATAGGCGTGCTTTGCGGCGCCACTACCAACACTCCCGCTCTCGGTGCCGCACAGCAGGCACTCGAGCAGCTCGGTCTCAGCGCCCAGGGCGCCGCGCTCGGTTGCGCCGTGACTTATCCGCTCGGCGTGGTGGGCGTGATTATCGCAATGGTGCTTGTGCGCAAGATCGCCGTCAAGGCGTCTGACATAAAGAACGGCAACGGCCAGGATGACGCCGACCATACGTTTGTGGCGGCTTTCAATGTCGACAATCCGGGTGTCGACGGCCTGACGATACGCGATGTGGCCATGACCGCCAAAGGGCGCTTTGTGATAAGCCGCCTGTGGCGCAACGGCAATGTGTCGATTCCCGCCGGTGACACCACGCTCTGCATGGGCGACCGCCTGCTCGTGGTGACTACCGACGACGAGCTTCCCGAGCTACGCATCATATTCGGGCATCAGGAAGACACCGACTACAATAGCAGCGACATTGACTGGAATGCTCTCGACTCCGACGTCGTGAGCCGCGAGGTGGTGGTGAGCCTCCCCGAAATCAACGGCAAGCGGCTTGGCCAGCTTAGGCTGCGCAACAGCTACGACATAAATATTTCGCGCGTGACACGCGCGGGCGTGAGGCTGCTCGCCACTCCCGGCCTTATCCTCCAACTTGGCGACACACTCACCATTGTAGGCGAGCAGAAAGCTATCGACGCGGTGGCAAAGCGCCTCGGCGACACCCCCGCCACGTTGCGCGACCCAAATCTCGCCGCTATCTTCATAGGCATGGTGGCAGGTCTGGTACTCGGCTCGATACCTATCATGATACCCGGTATCTCGATGCCGGTGAAGCTCGGCCTTGCCGGCGGCCCGATGATTGTGGGTATCCTGCTCGGCCGCTTCGGCCCGCGCCTGCATCTCGTGACCTATACCACACGCTCGGCCAACCTGATGCTACGCGGCATAGGCCTGAGCCTATATCTCGCCTGCCTCGGCCTCGACGCCGGCTCCGGCTTTTTCGACACCATAATGAGGGCCGACGGGCTCAGATGGATAGCGCTGGGATTCATCATCACCATTGTGCCGGTGATAGTAATGATATTGTGGAGCATGAGGCGCAACCGTCTCGACTTCGGCACGTCGTGCGGTATGGCGTGCGGGGCCATGGCAAATCCCATGGCCCTCAATTATGCCAACGACACCCTGCCGGGTGATAATGCCGCTGTGGCCTATGCCACAGTCTATCCTCTCGGCATGTTTGTGCGTGTGCTCATAGCTCAGATACTGGTTCTGCTGTTCTGTCAGTAGGCGAGCGCCACATTGTCGACATAAAATGTGAGGCCGGGCGTGCCGACGTAAGGCTCGCCGTTGCCGGCACTCAGCATCACGATAAGGTGGGTTGGGGTGGCGTCGGGTGAATCGTACTTCTCCTCGATTACCGGCACGAGGTCGCCTTTGGAGTTGTAGGCCCAGTAGGCATTCTTCTTGTCGCTGCGGAGAGGCAGCCACTTGTATTTGGCCGAAGTGTCGCCGTAGGTGAGCGGAATCTTGTGGCCGTTGACCCAGTGCGTGCCGTTGCGAAACAGTTCTCCCCCCGTGGCCACGCGCGCCGCATGAAGGCTCCCGTCGGGCTCCTCCCACCGGCGTTGCAGGATTATGAACGCCACGGCCGAATCGCGCCCGGGGATAGTCTTTTTGCCTCCGAAGCCGGTGGCGCGTACTCTTGAATCGGCTCCTGCCGGCATATCTACCATGTAGTCGAGCACCAGTGCGTCGGGGCGTTTGGTAAAGGGTATGCCCATCTCCATCTTCCTGTAAGGGTTGCTCGTGCTTGTTATCGGCTCTATCATTCGGCCGAGAAACATCGAGCCGGCGACCATTACGTCCATATTGATTAGCCCCAGCACCTTGACGCGCTCAAACTGGGTGCACAGCTTGGCGCAGCGGTTGGTTGGCGTGCGGTTGAACGGATATACGGCGTTGCTCCCCTTTGTCACCCCCGACACCTTGGCGTAGACATTGCTCGTGGACCAGGGTACCCCCGCGGGATGATAGGGCTTGTTGCCATCGACCGTCTTGTCGGGGCCTACGGAGTATAGAGTGTGCTGTTTGCCTCCGATTACTACCGATTCTTTTATGTTGCGTGTGGTCCAGTGGTCGAAGTCACCGTAGGCGATTTTCACGACATTGTTCTGTGCCTGTGTCGTGAGGCAGCCCAGCAGGCATGAAATGAGTGCATTTCTAAATGAGAGGAAAGTCATTGTAGGCGTGTGTTTTGATTAAAGAGAAGATAAAATGTGTGTGCTTGGGCCGGCGCCGGGTCAGAAGGTGAGTTTGAGGCTCAGGCCTCCTCCCGGGTTCATGCCGCCCGGGTTGACCCATATACTGCTTGTGAGCTTGGGTTCGGCGGCGGGTCGTCGGCTGTTGCGCCATATATGATATTGGTCCTTGCGGAAATAGCCGACCACTTCGTTGACCGGGTCGAGGAAAAAGGCGGCGATATAGCCGAGTACCGGCGAGCCGAGCAGCTCGTAGCGGCGGCTCACAATCGAACGCTTTGCGCGGTAGAAACATTCACCCACTACCGTGCCCACCACCGGTGTGATGACAAGGTCCTGCACCGAGGGGATTTCATTGAACGCTTCGAAGCCGTACTCCCAGAACAGCGTGGAGATAGCGAAGCTGTAAAGAAACGAGCCCCACATGTTGAAGCCGCAGCTTCGTGCGCTCATATAGTAGGCCGCTCCGCCGTAAGGGTGCAGCACATAGTTGAAGATGAACTTATCGTGGTCCCATACCGGTCCCGCCTTGACGTGGTTGACCCACCGCTTGAACAGCGGCACCTGACGTCGCTCGGCACGGCTCCATGCCGTAGAGCCGTCGGGCAGGCTTTCGAGTATCACCATAGTGGTGATGCCTCCGCCTATGAGTATGGCGGTGTTGACGGCGAGCTGATGCCAGTCGGGCATTGAGCGCGTGCGCGAATAGGGGTAGTCGTAGAGGGTGCGGCGGCGTCCGTTGAGAGGGCCGTCGGGATATAGCGGCCTGTCGAGGCTGATAGGTGGCAGCGGCGGAACGACAGCCGAGTCAGGTGTCGATGCGGCGACAATTCCCGACGCGGCGACGGGGACGCCGCTGTCAGCGTCGTCGGCCGCGATAGTCCGGGCTGACAGAAACAGGAGGATAAGGAGAAATATGGCGCGTGGCATTGATGAGTGTGCGTTTCAAAAGGATGAATGGACGGGTTCATCACAATAATAGTATTGTATGACCTGTCAACAATCATAGCACACCTAAGGTTTGCGCGTGCCACCCCGCTTAACGTATCGGTCGCCGGTAGAGCTTGCGTGTGACGATATAGTAGGCTGTCAGCACCGACAGTCCGGTCACGGCCCAGGTCACGGGATAGACAATCATCAGCAGCGGGAAATCGGTGGCGTCGACGCTGACCGTGTGGACCCACACTATACGCAGCAGGCAGGTGCCGAAGACGGTGAGGATAGCCGGAGTGAGGGAATAGCCGAGGCCGCGCATACAGCCGCCCGATATTTCGTAGCTCGCTGCCATGAATTGTAGCAGCAGCACATACTCCATGCGCAGATAAGCGTAGTGGGCTACCTCCGGAACGTCGGTGAAGAGCGATACAACCGGCACCCTGAACAGATAGAGTAGCAGATTGAGGGAGCCGCAGCCTATCACGGCACCCGCCATGCATATCCTGAAAATGCTGCGGCAACGGTCGATGTTGCCGGCAGCGTAGTTAGCACTTATAAACGATACTGCTGCCTGCACAAAAGAGTTGATGACGAAATAGCAGTAATACTCGAAGTTGAGGGCTGCCGCCGAGCCGGCCGACGCTATGGCGCCGAACTGGTTAAGGTTGCCGAGGATAAAGAAGTTGCCGAGCGAGAATACCACGCCCTGCAAGCCGGCAGGCAGACCTATGCGAAGCATCTTGCCGAGCTGGGAGCGGTATAAGCGTATGTGCCGCAGGTCGAGGCGATACGGGTCGGCCTCATGCAGCAGCAGACGCAGCACTATGCACGAGCTTATGACGTTGCTCACAACGGTGGCTATCGCCACACCGGCCACGTTCATGTCAAACACCAGCACCAGCACGAGATTGAGCACTATGTTGGCAAGTCCGCCGACGATGAGCGCGTAAAACGGGGTGCGGGTGTCACCAAGCGAGCGGAGAATTGCCGCCAGGAAGTTGAACGTCATGATAAACGGCATCCCGAGAAAGAAGATGCGCAGGTAGGTGGTGGCGAGCGGCAGCACGTCGTCGGGCGTGGCAGCCATTTCAAGGAGCGGTCGGGCCGCCGATACGCCCACTATGGTGAGCAGCACTCCGGAGATAACAGTGAGCAGTCCGACGGTGGCCACCGAACGGCGTATACCCTCGTCGTCGCGGCGTCCGATATAGTGCGATATTACTACGTTGGCGCCTATGGAGATACCCAGAAACAGATTTATGACCAGGGTTATTATCATGCCGTTGCTTCCCACTGCCGCGAGGGCTGCCGGTCCGCAGAAACGGCCCACGACAATCACGTCGACGGTGTTGAACGACTGTTGCAGCATGCCGCCTGCGATAATAGGGATAACAAACACAATAATCTTCCGCAGCAGCGAGCCTGTGGTCATGTCGACTTTCACCGCTCCTCCTCCGCCGCGTTTGTCTTTTGAAGTGTAGGTTACGACGCGTTCCTTTTCCATTGAGTAGCCAATTTATTAAACTTTTGCTTACCTTTGTACCTCGCCGATTGTTTTATCAGCGTACACCTGATTCCTTATAACCAAAATATACCGATATGATACGACTTAACTGCTCAATCATTGCGGAGGATGAAGAGCGCCGAAGCGCAATCATTGCTGCCGCTACCGAGCTTGTGGAGTTGTCGCTCCACGATGAAGGATGCATAGAATATGACCTCTATGCCTCGCAGACTTCCACTGACCGTCTGATGATTGTCGAGACCTGGAAAGACGAAGAGTCTCTTGCCGCACACATGGCGTCGGCTCACTTCAAGCGTCTTGTGCCCGAGATTGAATCGCTGGGCACTCTGACCCTTGAAAGGTTTGACTTCTGAGGGTGGAAGCGTGTCTGCGACAAACGGAGCTCCCGAAGCTGTCGGCAAAAGTCCGACGGCAGGCCGGGGGCTCCGTTTATTGTAGGATGACTTCTGTCACTTAGCGGTCGAGAGCTCGCGTATGCCTCCTGTGGAGGGGTAGAACAGCAGCGACGCGGGCGCTTTGCGGTCAGTGAATATTGTGGGGTCGAGACCATAGACGATGCCTAACTGAGCTATCTCCATCTCGGCGTTGAAGAGCTCGCTGCCACGGTACGACGCTATTATCTGCGCGCGGCCCGGTATGCGGTAGGCGACGCCGTTTTTGGGGAATCGGAGCGTCTCGCCCTTTTCGTTGACCGGCATCTCGCCGCGCTCAATCACGTTGATGGTTAGGGTTATCGGCTCGCCGGAGAGGTCGGAAACGTCGGTGATTCCGTCGACAGCCGACAGGCGAGCCACTGTCATCGTCCGGGTAGACTCCTCGCTGTCGCCGTCGGGGCGCACCGGTATGGTCTTAACCACGGTAGAGTGTATTTCGGTGCCGGTAAACATGGCGGTGAGCGCTGCCTCCTGCTTGGCGAGGTTGTCGAGCACGAGCTGCATTGCGTTGCCGTCGGCCGGCATGTTGTCGGCCTGCCCGGAGATGATGTCGCTTCGGCTCTGGCGTATCTCGAAGATGCGTGCGGCTGCGAGCTCGGCGCGTTTGGCCGTCGACTGTGCTTTGAGCATATCCTCGGTCATGGCCTGGCGCGCCTCAGGGCTTTTCAGAATCGACAGCTCAGGCTCTACGGCCTCAGGTACGGAGTAGGGCGCTGTCTCCGGGGTGAAGTCGGCCTCGAAGTTGATGCTCAACGGCAGTCCCTCGGGGGTGAGCATGATAAAGGGCGATGTGCCACTCTTGAATTTGATGAGGTAGCGTGAGTCGTCGTCGCTCACGGCTTCGCCGCGCGGGTTGACGTTGACGCTTTTGAGGCTCCAGTCGGTCGACGAGACCATTACCGGGTCAAGGCCGAGATATTTGCGTGAATAGTTGTAGAACTCGCCCGGGGTGCGGTCGATGCGTTCGGCTTCGATTGAAACGTCGAGCATCGTTACGGGGAGAGAGTAGGTGAGCCCGAACTCGTTGGCTTTCGTGGCCGTGAACTTCTGTGTCGACTGTGCTGCGACGCCTTGCGCACCCAGCAGCCCGAGAGCCAGTATTGCGGTGGTGGTCTTTATGTTCATTGCGATTGTTGAGAGGTGGATGAGACTGAGGATTATTCGCCGAGGATGCGGCTTATGGCGGGGCCTACGGCAAGAGCGACGTCGGAGGCCGTGGTGCCGTAGACACCGTGGGTCTCCGCTGCAATCTCGCCGGCGAGGCCGTGGACGGCCACAGCCACGAGGCTGGCAATCTCCGGCTTGTAGCCCTGTGCCATGAACGAGGCGATGATGCCGGTGAGCACGTCGCCGCTGCCGGGAGTGGCGAGGGCCGGCGTGGCCGTGGCGTTGAAGTATACTTTGCCGTCGGGGCGTATCTGGGCGGTGTAACGTCCTTTGAGAATGATGACGATGTTGTACTCCTCGGCGGCCTTGATGGCTCGGATAAGTCGCTCCTCGTCGGTGGAGTGCTTGCCAAACAGGCGGTCAAACTCTCCGGTGTGGGGCGTGATTACGGAGCGGTCGGGGATGCGGTCGAGCAGCGGCCGGCGGCGCGCTATGCAGTTGAGGGCGTCGGCGTCGAGCACAATCGGGTCGGTGGCCGATATGAGAAACTTTTCGAGGGCGGCAAGGGTGGGCTCGGCGGTGCCTATGCCGGGGCCTATGGCTACGGAGTTGTAGCCGCGCGCCGGGGGTATGGCGGTGACGAAGTTCTCGTTGGGGTCGGCCGAGAAGAGTGCTTCGGGCACGGAGGTCTGCATCACCTCGAAGCCCCACGACGCGGAGCGCACCGTGATTTTGCCTACTCCCGAGCGCAGAGCGCCGCGTGCGGCAAACTGCGCCGCGCCCATCATGCCGTAGCTGCCGGCCACTATGAGAGTGTGGCCGAAGTCGGATTTGTTGCAGAATTCCGGACGCTGTTTCAGCACGTTGCGCAGATTTTTGGCCTCAATGAGCTGGAAGTTGGTGGGGGTGTGGCGTATCGCTTCGGCGTCGAGGCCTATGTCAATGACTTTCCACTCGCCTATCAGCTCGGCGTTCTGCTTCATGAGAAACGCCAGACGCGGGAACTGGAGGGCGAGGGTGAGGTCGGCATGGATGATGTTGCGGTTGATTGACTGGCGGTTCCAGTCGCTGAACATTCCCGACGGCACATCTATCGACACCACATAGGCGCCGCTCTCGTTGATATACTGCACGAGGTTCATGAACCCGCCGGTAAGTCCCGAGCTGAGCCCCGTGCCGAAAAGTCCGTCGACCACGAGATACGAGCTGTCAAGCTCGGGTAGCGTGAAAGTGCCTGTCACTTCTGTAAGGCGCACCCCGGCCTGGCCGGCAAGCCCGTCGCGGCATATACGGCACTCCGGGGTGAGCTTGTCGCCGCCGATGTTGAAGAGATATACGTCGATCAGAAATCCTTGTGCTGCGAGGCGTCCCGCCGTGGCGAGGGCGTCGGCACCGTTGTTGCCGGGACCGGCAAATATTACAGTGCGACGCGACGATGGCACGCGGGCCACTATTTCGTCGGCCACGGCGTCGGCTGCCCTCGCAATGAGTTCGATGGCCGGTGTGCCGCGCTCGATGGTGATGCGGTCGATGGTGCGGATGTCGTCGTTGGTGAATATCTTCATTGTAGCGGCTGGTAAATAAAGAAGGAGAGAATAGTTGGGCGAAATAGACAAAATGAGCTACAAAATTACAAATTCTTTTTCGCCTCTCGGGAGATTTTACGTAATTTTGCGCATCTGTAATAATAAAACATGAATCAAGACGAAGTGACCGGCTGCCCGACCACGGCCGCCGCCCCTACCGTTACATACAACGGACTGACCTTTGTTCCTTTCATCAGCAGGAAGGAAATCAATGCACGTGTCAAGGAGATAGCTGCCGAGATAAGCGGCCGTTTCGAGGGCCGTTGCCCTCTGCTTGTATGTGTGCTCAACGGCGCGTTTTTGTTTGCCGCCGACATTTTTCGTGAACTGACTATCGACGCTGAAATCACCTTTATCCGCCTTAAAAGCTACGATGGCATGTCGTCGACGGGCAAGGTGAAGCAGATCCACGGTCTCAGCGAGGATATTGCCGGCCGCGATGTGATAATTGTTGAGGATATAATCGACACCGGCCACACCATGGCCGGGCTGCTCGATGACCTCCGCGCCCGTCACCCGCACACGCTCTCCATAGCCACCCTCCTCTTCAAGCCCGATTCGTTGCAGACACAGATTAGCCCCGACTATGTAGGCTTCAACATCCCCACTAAATTTATTATAGGCTACGGCCTCGACCTTGACGGACTGGCGCGCAATCTGCCCGACATATGGGTGATAGGCGAGCAGGCCGAACAGTCGACAACCCCCAACAAAACAATGCGTAACGTAGTTATATTCGGTGCCCCCGGCAGCGGAAAGGGCACCCAGAGCGAACGTATCATCAATCGCTACGGCTTCCACCACATATCGACGGGCGACGTGCTCCGTTCACACATCAAGCGCGGCACCGAGCTCGGAGCTATCGCCGACGGCTATATATCGAAAGGCCAGCTCATTCCCGATGAGCTTATGGTCAAGATTCTGGCCGACGTGCTCGACAACGAGGTGGCTCCCGAAGCCGCAGGCGTGATTTTCGACGGATTTCCCCGCACGGTGCCTCAGGCCGAGGCTCTCGAACGCATGCTCTCCGAGCGCGGCCGCAAGGTTGACGTAGTGGTAGGTCTCGAAACCGACGACGATGAGCTCACCCAGCGACTGCTCAAACGCGGTCAGGAATCGGGCCGCAGCGACGACAACATCGAGACTATCCGCAAGCGCCTCGACGTGTACCACAACCAGACCTCGCCCCTGCGCGACTACTACGACGCCCGCGGCAGCTACCGCCGCATCGAGGGCAAAGGTCACCCCGACAGCATCTTCGAGGATATAGCAAAGCATATCGACGCTATCCTCTGACCGAGAGGAGCGCATTACTCACCTTACAAATCATTACGGCGACGGACCGCAGGCCGCTTCCTGACCGGAGGCGGCCGCTATCCGGCGCCGTTGTCATACCATATACCGGTTAATCATGGATATTACCTCCGATTCAAAGCGCATGCTGCTTGTGGTGGACCCACAGATTGACTTTATCACAGGAGTGCTTCCGGTGCCGGGAGCGCGTGAAGCCATGGACCTCCTCGCCGGCTACATAGCGGCGGCCGACGGAAAATATGCCGTTAAGGTTGTCACGGCCGACTGTCATCCCTACAATCACTGTTCATTTGATGAATGTGGCGGCCGGTGGCCGCGCCACTGCGTGGCCGACACCGAGGGCGCCGCGATATGGCCAGCGCTTATCGACCCGCTCTATCGCACCGCAGGGGGAGTGACGGTGCTCCACAAGGGACGCGAGCGCGACGTCGAAGAGTACTCGATATTCAAAAATGCCGACGCGCGCGCCTGCATAATGAACATTGTGGAGCGACTGGGCATTGAAAAGATAGATATATGCGGTCTGGCCGGCGACGTGTGCGTCGCCGATACGCTGCGCGACGGCATCGGCATCTTCGGAGCCTCGAAGTTTGAAGTGCTCGCGCAGTACTCTCCATCGCTCGACCGCGGCGTCACCCTCGACCATATCATCTCGACCAACAATCTTACGTCATGCGACAGATAATCACCCATTTTACCGACGACGACCTGTATAAGTTCACCATGTGCTGCGCCGTGATTGAGAACTATCCGCGCACCCGGGTGTGCTACGAGTTCACCGACCGCAACAACACCGCTTATCCTCCCGGCTTTGTCGACAGGCTCATGGAGCAGATAGCGATGCTTGAAAATGTGGTGATAACAGACGAGGAGGTCGACTTCATGCGCCGCCGCTGCGCCTACATCCCCGACTGGTTCTACGGCTATCTGCGCGGCTTTCGCTACAAGCGCGAGTGGGTCAGGGCGTCGCAGGACGCCGATGGGCATCTGTCAATCTCTTTCGAGGGGAGCTGGAGCAGCACTATCCTGCTCGAAGTCAAGGTGCTCGCCATAGTGTCGGAGCTTTACTACATGATGACCGGCGAGGATGCCCGCCTCGACTACGACGACTATTACACCAAGAGCTACGCCAAGGCGCGTAGGCTGCTCGAAGCGGGATGCACGTTCAGCGACTTCGGCACACGCCGGCGCGCGTCGTTCAAGGCTCAGGAAGTGGCGGTCAAGGCTATGGTCGACTGTGACCGTTCGGGCGACAACCACCCGGGGCGCCTGTCGGGCACAAGCAACGTGTGGCTCGCCATGAAATACGACCTCACTCCCATAGGCACCATGGCCCACGAGTTTATGTGTGCCATAGCCGGTATGTACGGCCCCCAGATGGCCAATCATATTGCCATGCGGGCGTGGAGCAACACCTATCGCGGCGCTCTCGGCACATTCCTTTACGACACTTACGGCTGGCGCATTTTCAGCCTCAACTTCTCGGAGGACTTCGCCAACATGTTCAAGGGGCTGCGCGTAGACAGCGGCGACAACCGCGAGCAGTTCGACCTGATAACGGCCAAATACCGCAGCCTTAACATCGACCCGGCCACGAAGCAGATTGTGTTCAGCAACGCGCTCAACACCGACACAGCGATAGAGATACAGCGTTATGCCGAGGGCCGCTGCAAGCCGTCGTTTGGTATCGGCACACACTTCACCAATGATTTTGACGGTATAGAGCCTATGAACATCGTCATAAAGCTCACATCGGTAAAAATCACCGAGTCGTGGCCATTCTACTGCTCCACCTGCAAGCTGAGCGAGGATCACGGCAAATACACCGGCAACCCCGACACTATCCGCACCTTTATGACTCTGTTACACCTCGACGACCACTGACCGCGCCACACATTTTTGCTCCTGGTTTTGCTCCCGGCCATGAAGATTCAAGAACGAAGTGCAAAATTTCGTTCTGAATAGCTCCACAAATTTT
>CAMWXJ010000027.1 GCA_947178215.1 uncultured Porphyromonadaceae bacterium | reverse complement strand
GCCAAGCTTGAGAAGACTCTCGGCTCTATCGCCGACCTCAACCGTCTTCCCTCGGCTCTCTTCGTTGTCGACGTGCTCAAAGAGCGCATCGCAGTGGCTGAGGCCAACCGTCTCGGCATACCCGTGTTTGCTATGGTCGACACCAACAGCGACCCCTCCAACGTCGATTACGTTATCCCCGCCAACGATGACGCCTCGAAGAGCATCGAGCTCATCCTCGACACCGTTTGCGCCGCTATGGCCGAAGGTCTCGAAGAGCGCAAGGTAGAGAAGGTCGACGCTGCCGCCGCCGGCGAGCAGGAAGAGGGCGAAGAGCGTCAGCCCCGCCGCGAGCGTCGTCGCGTCAGCCGCGACCGTCGTCAGGCTGCTCCCGAAGCCGAGGCTCCCGCTGCCGAGGCCACCGAAGCTCCCGCCGCTGAGTAATCATCCACACCTTATCTTTCCTCATTAACTAATCAATTAACCTCCACTGAAATTACAGCATATATGGCAGTAACAATGGAACTCATCACCAAGCTGCGCAACCTTACCAGCGCAGGTTTGATGGACTGCAAGAAGGCCCTTGCCGAGACCGACGGCGACATCGAAGCCGCCGTAGAGATTCTCCGCAAGAAAGGTCAGGCCGTAGCCGCAAAGCGTGAGGACCGCGACGCCGCCGAAGGCTGCGCCCTCGCCAAGAACGAAGGCACCTTCGCCGCTATCGTAGCTCTCAACTGCGAGACCGACTTCGTTGCCAAGAACGCAGGTTTCGTAGGTCTCACCGAGCAGATTCTCGACGCCGCCGTAGCAGCACGCTGCGAAAGCAAGGAAGCACTCGAAGCCCTCACCATCGATGGCCGTTCTATCAAGGACCTCATCGTTGAAGAGATTGGCAAGACAGGCGAGAAGATGGAAATCGGCGCTTACGAGTGGATTTCCGCTCCCTCCACCACCTCCTACAACCACCCCGGCAACCACCTCGCCACTATCGTTGGCTTCAACCAGGAGAATGTCGACTATCAGATTGGCCGCGACGTGGCCATGCAGGTAGCCGCCATGAACCCCGTGGCTGTCAACCGCGAGAGCGTGCCCGCCCACATCGTTGAGTCGGAGCGCAACGTAGCTATCGACAAGACCAAGGAAGAACTCGTGAAGAAGGCTGTTGACGCCGCCCTCAAAAAGGCCGGCATCAACCCCAACCTCTGCGACTCCGAGGCCCACATCGAGAGCAACACCGCCAAGGGCTGGCTCACCGCCGAGGAGGCTGAGCGCGCCCGCGAAATCATCGCCAAGACATCGGAAGAGAAGGCTGCAAACCTTCCCGCCCAGATGATTGAGAACATCGCCAACGGCCGTGTAGGCAAGTTCTTCAAGGAGAGCTGCCTCATGGAGCAGGAGTCCATCAAGGACGCCACCGTTACCATCGGCCAGTTCCTCGACAAGGCTTCCAAGGGTCTTGTTGCCGTTGAGTTCAAGCGTGTGAACCTCAACAAGGACTAAGACGTTTTAATCGCATAGATATGCGGGCCCCGGAGAGCCGAATGGCATATCCGGGGCCCGCACTGTTTCGTTACTCAGTCAATAAGCATGAAATGAGATTTACTCCCGACGATATTACCGAGCTCGGCCCCGACGAGATATTCGTGTTTGGCAGCAACTTGGCCGGCATGCACATGGGCGGAGCCGCCCGCACCGCCATGCAGCGTTTCGGCGCCGTGTGGGGCTGTGGCGAGGGCATACAGGGCCGGAGTTACGCTATCCCCACCATGTTTCCCACCGTGGAGGCTATTAAGCCTTATGTTGATCGCTTCCTCGACCTGGCCTATGAGTGGGACCAGAACACGTTTCTTGTGACGCGCATAGGGTGCGGCATAGCAGGCTTCACGCCGGAACAGATAGCGCCGCTCTTCGACCGTGTGGCCGACATGTATAACGTGGTGCTTCCGCGTGACTTCTACGAGATAATAATGCGCCGCCGCGGAAAGCCGCTCGACGGAGCCGATGACTGAGTCGTCGGACAGCGGAGCTTAGCGCCGAGGCAGGGTCCTCAGCCAGTTGGAAAACAGCCCTACGGCGTGCGAGTGCCACCGGTCGACCGGTTCGCGATCCGGGTCGTTGTCGGGATAATAGTTGGCCGGTATGGATGGATTGATGCCTTTGGCGAGATCGCGGTGATACTCGAAGTCGAGCGTGCCCGGCGCGTATTCCGAGTGTCCGAGTATGTAGTGTTCCGGAGCGTCGAGCGCGTCGACCATATACACGCCGCTCTCCTCGCTTACGGCGGCTACGCGGAGCCAGGGATTACTGTCGATGTCGGCGCGCGACACGCCGCAATAGCGACTGTTGGGCACCATGTAGGGTGCCTCCATGCCGCGAAACAGTTCGTGGTCAGCAACCTCCGGGTATTGCGGAAACACGCCCGAAATTTTGCGCCGGTATAACTGCTTGGCTATGCCGTAGTGGTGATAGAGCGCTGCCATGGCGCCCCAGCAGATATAGATTACGGGGATGCGGAGTCGGCGCAGCCCGTCCATCATCGTGGTGAGCTCAGGCCAGTAGTCCACGGCTTCATAGTCGAGCATTTCCACAGGCGCGCCGGTCACTATCACTCCGTCGGGGCTGCGCGACAGCATCTCTTCGGGACTTATGTAGAAGCGGGCTATATGCTCTTCGGCCGTGTTGCGGCTACGGTGGGTAACAGGGGCGGCGAGCGACAGCGTGATGTCGTAAGGAGCAGGGGCGAGGAGCCTGATAAAGTCGGCCTCTGTCATCTCTTTCAGCGGCATGAGGTTGACGAGCGATATTTCGAGGCTTCCGTTGACATCGGGCGCGGCCAGACCTTCGGCAGCGGTCGAAGAGGGGAGTCCTTGTGGCAGAATCAGTGACATCGGCTTAAATTGAATCGGTCTGTTCGGCAAGACGGATGAGCAGGCGGCGACGGGCTTCGTCGGCTGTTAGGGCGGTATCGGGCGTTTCGGTCACCGCGCGCGACATGATTTTCGACTGAGGTGTGGCAGGCTGTGCTGCTCTCTTGCTCTTCTTCTCTTTCGTTTGTTTTTTGGGTTCTGATAGGGAGCGGAGTTCGCTGTCCTGTTGTTGCGTCGACACCTGCGCGAGTCTGTCAAGCGATATTGTAGTTACAGCGTCGGGCTTGCCGCCGGGCGTGTCGTCGTGCGGCTTCTCTTTTGATTTGCTCTGTTGCTTCTTGCGGGTGTTGCGGTCGTAGTCGTCAATCATGGCGAAATAAGGCTCGACTCGCCCCGCCGAATGGAAATTCTTTACGAAATACGGCTCGTCGAGGCTGCTGACTATTACCCCTTTCGATGATGATGAATGTATCATCTTTCCCTGGCCGAGATAGATGCCTACATGATTGACACCGCGCCGGTTGCCGAAGAACACCAGGTCGCCCGGCATGGCTTTGCGGTAGCCCCCTTTGAGCGGTGTGCACCACTGCTGCATCTGCGCAGAGTTGCGAGGCAGCTTTATGTCGAGCGCGTCTTTGTACACCGTCATCACCATGCCTGAACAGTCGGCGCCGCGTCCGCGCTCAGTGCCTCCGTAGCGGTAGGGTGTTCCGAGCCACCTTTCCGCTTCGCTTATAAGACGGCGTGTGGGCTCCGGAGTATCGGTGGTGATGGCAGGGGCCTCGGGATAGGACTTGTTGCCTGCGCCGGCTCTTACAACCGTCTTGTTGGAGCGACAGGAAGCCGCCAGAGCGATAATGAGCAGGGCTGAGGCGGCGTGCAGGATGTGATGTCGGAGAGTATGGGCCATAGTACCCGCAAAGTTAGCTATTTTTTGCAATGTGGCAAGCGGGCGGAGTGCCGCGGCTCAGGAGTTGCCCCAGCGCGAACGGTGCAGCTCCGCCATGCGGGCTTCTGAAGGATTGTCGGCGGGGTGCCAGAAACGGATGCCTTGGATGGCATCGGGCATGAATTGCTGACGCACGAAGTGGCCCGGGTAGTCGTGTGAATATTTATAGTCGCGACCGTAGCCCATTTTTTTCATGAGCGACGTCGGGGCGTTGCGCAGGTGTAGCGGCACGGGAAGATTGCCTTCTGATTGCACGCGGGCTATCGCCTCGTCGACGGCGAGGTAGGCCGAGTTGCTCTTAGGCGAGGTGGCGAGATAAATCACGCATTCGGCCAGTGGGATGCGTCCTTCGGGCCAGCCGATCTTGCGGAGTATATCGAAAGTGGCGTTGGCGACTACGAGGGCGTTGGGATTGGCAAGGCCAATGTCCTCGCCGGCAGAGATGACGAGACGCCTGGCTATGAACTCAGGGTCCTCGCCCCCTTCCACCATTCGGGCGAGCCAGTATATGGCCGCGTCGGGGTCGCTGCCCCGTATACTTTTGATAAAGGCCGAGATGATGTCGTAGTGCATCTCTCCGTCCTTGTCATAAGCGGCGGGATTCTCTTGCAGACGTTCGGTCACGAGCTTGTCGTCAATCACCATTTCTTCTCGCTCGGGCGTCGACTGCTCAAGGAGGTCGAGGATGTTGAGCAGCTTGCGGGCATCGCCCCCCGAGAACCGGAACAGGGCGGTGGTGCTGTCGACTCTCACCTTGCGCTTCGACAGCACGGGGTCGGTGGTGAGGGCGCGGTTGAGGAGCGTGAGCAGGTCGTCGGCTTCGAGCGGTCTGAGCGTGTAGACCTGAGCGCGGCTCAGGAGCGGGCGTATCACCTCAAACGACGGATTTTCCGTCGTGGCGCCTACGAGTGTCACGATTCCGCTCTCCACGGCGCCGAGCAGGCTGTCCTGCTGGCTTTTGCTGAAACGGTGTATTTCGTCGATGAAGAGTATGGGTCGCGCGCCGTCATTAAACATGCTTGCTGCGTCGGCCTTGCAGCGCTCTATGACATCGCGCACCTCCTTCACCCCGGCGCTTACGGCGCTCAGGGTGTAGAAGGGTGCTTTGATGGTGTTGGCGATGATGCGCGCAAGCGTGGTCTTGCCCACGCCGGGAGGTCCCCAGAGTATGAACGAGGCAACGCGTCCGCTCTCAATCATACGCCGCAGAATCTCGCCGGGACCAACGAGGTGCCGCTGGCCCACGTAGTCGTCGAGGGTCTGCGGACGCATCCGTTCGGCAAGTGGCTTGGTGCTCATCGTCGGGGTATCGTCGTTAAATCTGTGGGTTATCGCATGGCGAAAGCGCGTGCGGTAGCCTGGGCCTGATATGCGAGGACGCCGTCGGCGCTTACCTCGACAATCATTTCGCGGCCGTCGGCTGCGGGCATTGCCACGTGGGTGTCGTCGATGAAGGTCATTAGGCGCATCGAGGTGCCGTTGTCAAGCACTACGTCCCATGCGCGGTCGTCGGCTTCGTAGGCAAGGCGCACGGAGCTGCCGTCGGCTTCGTCGGTAATGGTGTAGCCGGCAGCGTCACGCTCCACGAGGTAGCGTTCGCCGTTGGCACCCTTTATGGTCTGGGTCGAGGCGGATACGGGATTGTTGCCGCTCCAGAACTCTATTGAGTTGATTACGATAAGGTCAGCGAGGGCCGATACTTCATATACGGGGAGAACCCAGAAGGCCACGAATACGAGTTCGTTGACAAATTTGCTGTCAATCTGGCGGTTCCAGCCGAGAAGCTTGTTGGTCAATGCAAACGAGCCGATACATGACGATGCTGTAAGGCCCAGGAAAGTGGCGGCGAGAATGGCGGCCACAGGTTTCATAAACTTACGCATAATTGTGATATGATACGTGTATGTCTGTTGAGATACGGTGTGCGTCAGGGACTGACGCTTTGTTTGGCTTTGTTGTAGAATGAATATATGCGTCGCACATAGTCGTAGGTCTCGCGTCCGCGCGAGTAGCCGTATTTCACGACCTTGTCGCGGTAGTAGCGTGGGTTCATCTTCCAGAGGATGGCTTTCTCCACATTGCCGTCCCATTTTGTTGACGACAGATTGTACTTGTCGGCCAGCGCTATGGCGTCGTATACATGGCCTATGCCGGCGTTGTAGGCGGCAAAGACAAATTTCTTGCGCTCCTCGGGGTCGGGGATGCGGCTTTCGAGCCACTTGTCAATCTGCGCTATGTAGCGCACGGCAGTGCGGATGTTGGTCTCCGGGTCGAAGAGCTGCTTGGCCGTCACACCGAAGTCGCGTGCTGTGGCGGGCATGATCTGAAGCAGGCCGCGCGCTCCGGCCCATGACTGTGCCTTGGGCTTGAACTTGCTCTCCGTGTAGGCCTGGGCGGCGAGCAGGCGCCAGTCCCATCCTATCTCGGCGGCGTATTTTTTCAGAAGGTCGTCGTAGGGCGAGATGCGGCCTCCGGCGAAGTTGTCGCCGTTGGGGTCATAGTCGCCCTTGCTTTGCTCGAAGTAGCGTTTTAGGAGCAGTGCCTGTTCCTGGCGCGGACGTGCCTCGGCGGCCCATGCGTCGATTGAATCGGCAAGCCACTGGTGGCCCGGCGCCACGCCCCATGCCGAGCGCTGCTCGAAACTTACGGGGAGCGATATGTCGAGGGCGGGATAGTAGCCCTTGTTCATTGCGGCGATGTCGGAGTCGACAATGGTGAGGGGAAGCTCGCCCCTGTCTACCATGCCTATCAGGTCTTCGGTGATGAGCGTGTCCTGGTCCACGGGCATTATGGTAATGCCGCCTCCGAGTTCCTCGTTGAGGTTGATGAGGCGTTGCTCATATTTGCTCCCTTTCTCCACATACACGGTGCGGCCCACAAGCTCGGTGACATCCTTTATGGTCGAGTCGCCGCGGAGTGGCTGCACGAGCACCTGGGTGGTGATGTTCTCCGGTCCGGCCGGAATCACCTTGTCCTTGTACTCGGCCGTTATCGGCACGTCGTAAGCTATGAGGTCGACCTTGCCCGAGTCAAGCATCCCGACAGCGGCGTTAAGGCTCGGCGCCACCTCTATTTTCAGCGCCATGCCCTTGTCGGCAGCGAGTCGCTCCACAAGGTCGTAGTCGTAGCCCATGGGCTGGCCGCGGTAGATGAAGTAGCTTGTAGGGCTGTAAAGCGTGGCGACACGCAGGGTGTCGGGCAGGCGGTGGAGGCCGGTGTCGGCGTCGTTGTGCGAGCCTGAGCCGGAGGTGCATCCCTCGTTGCCCGCCACCAGTGCGATGATAAGGCCTACGGTGGCTGCCATGGCCAGACGCAAATGTGTTATGTGGCGGGTGCTCGAATGCATCAGTCAGTCAGGTTGTGTTAATAGTTGAATGTGCCGTGCTCGCTTTGGATAGTGAGGTGGTTGGCGCCGTCGGCCGACGGTTCTACGCGGCCTACTATGCGTGCCTCTATGCCGAAGCTCTCGGAAATCTCCATGACCTTGGCGGCGTCTTCGGGCGATACATACACTTCCAGGCGGTGGCCCATGTTGAATACTTTGTACATTTCGGCCCAGTCGGTGCCGCTTTGGCTCTGGATGAGGGCGAAGAGTGGCGGGGTGGGGAAGAGATTGTCTTTTATCACGGTCACGCCTTCGACGAAGTGAAGTACTTTGGTCTGTGCTCCTCCTGTGCAGTGTACCATGCCGTGGATAGCGGGGCGCATTTCGGCGAGCAGCTTCTTGACCACGGGGGCGTAGGTACGTGTGGGTGACAGCACAAGGCGGCCGGCGTCGAGGGGAGTGCCCTCCACGGGGTCGGTAAGATCTACTGTGCCGGAGTAGACGAGCTCGTCGGGAACGGCATGGTCGAAGGTCTCGGGAAATTCTGCGGCAAGCTTGTGGGCAAACACGTCGTGGCGTGCCGAGGTGAGTCCGTTGGAGCCCATACCGCCGTTGTAGCAGTCCTCGTAGGTGGCCTGACCGAACGACGCGAGGCCGACGATGACGTCGCCGGGGCGTATGTTGGCGTTGTTAACTACGTCGGCGCGTCGCATGCGGCATGTTACGGTCGAGTCGACGATGATGGTGCGTACGAGGTCGCCCACGTCGGCAGTCTCGCCGCCGGTCGAATATATCCCAACGCCGAGTTCGCGCAGGCGGGCGAGAATCTCTTCGGTGCCGTTGATGATGGCGGCTATCACTTCGCCCGGGATGAGCATCTTGTTGCGGCCTATGGTGGAGCTGACAAGGATATTGTCGGTGGCGCCCACGCAGAGCAGGTCGTCGATGTTCATTATGAGTGCGTCTTGGGCTATTCCGCGCCACACGCTGAGGTCGCCTGTGCGTTTCCAGTAGGCATAGGCAAGGCTGCTTTTGGTGCCGGCTCCGTCGGCGTGCATAATGTTGCACCATTCCGGGTCACCTCCGAGGATGTCGGGGATGATTTTGCAGAATGCTTTGGGGTAGAGGCCCTTGTCGACATTGCGTATGGCGGCGTGGACATCTTCCTTGGCGGCCGATACGCCGCGCATCATGTAGCGTTGGTTATTGCTCATAAATATGTTGAAACTCGAAATTAAAAACGTTGGTGAGGCTAATATTGTTTTGTGGCGGCTGTGTTATCGCAGGAGCCATAGTATGAAGACGAGTGTCACGGGGGCGGTGAAGAGCAGCGAGTCGATGCGGTCGAGGATGCCGCCGTGGCCCGGAATGAGTTTGCCCGAGTCCTTGACGCCCTCCTGGCGCTTTATCATCGACTCCACGAGGTCGCCTATGGTAGAGGCCACGCACACTGCCAGTCCCATGAGCATGCCTGTGACGCACCCCATGCTTATACGGTCGAACAGAAGCGGGGCTACGACGCCTGCTATCATGGCGAACAGGGCTCCTCCTGCCGCGCCCTCCCATGTCTTTTTGGGCGAGATGCGCTCGAAGAGCTTGGTGCGGCCGAAGCGGCACCCTACAAGATAGGCGCCGGTGTCGTTGAGCCATATCATGACAAACATCAGGAGCACTACTGCCGGATTGAGCAACGCGGCGAAAGCCGCCGACGCGAGCGGCACACCGATATAGTAGATGCCGAGTATGGAGGTGGCGGCGCGTTCGAGCGGCTGCGGAGTCTTGACAAACAGTTGCGCTCCCATGCGGGCAAACGGGTATAGGAATACTATCGCACCCGCCAATAGGGCCGGAACGGTGGTGGTGAGGCCCGTCGCTTTCGCCGACATGATTACGGTGACGCACGGCAGGATTACCGCCACGGCGTCGGCGATGCGTAGCCCGCGGGTAGGCGACGGCACCATGCGGCCGTATTCTATGGCACCGAAGATGCTGAATACCAGCATAAGAATACTGAATGCCACGCTGTGGTTCCAGAGCAGGCACCCCACGATGAGGGCTACATATACTGCGCCCGAAAGGGCGCGGACGGCGATATTGGGCATCGGCTTACGCATTAAAGGGTTGAAATACGGTGGCGCCTGGGCGCCACTATCCTGCAAAGTTACAAAACTTTTTCAGACATGCAGTCCTTAATGCCCCAACTTTATTCCGCAGCGCTACAATCCTCCGACACACGAGGCTGATTTTCCGGAGGTGAGAAATTTTTTGAGCGGGATATGAGGTTATTGTCGTGGGAATTGTGTAAGTTTGCGGACGGAATGTCGGCTCGTAGGCGCAGTAGTGCGCCGCGGCTGCTCTCCTCTCCGACTGACTAAAAACTTGTACTTATACCATGAAGTTTCTGATGATTCCCGGCCCTCGCCGAAGGCTCCCCTTTTATCTTGCCGCAGAAGAGTTTGCGGCCCGCAGGCTCCCGGCTGACGATGACTACTTCTTTATGTGGGTCGTTAAGCCGACGGTGATTGTCGGCCGCAACCAGATGATTGCCACCGAGGTCAATGTCGACTACTGTCGGGCCAACGACATAGATATATGCCGGCGCAAGAGCGGCGGCGGCTGCGTGTATGCCGACCTGCGCAACATCATGTTCAGCTACATCACGGCGTCGGGCGCCGACACTACCGCCACTTTCGCCGCCTATACCGAAAAGGTAGCTGCGTTTCTGCGCACACTCGGCATTGACGCCCGCGCGGGTTCTCGCAACGATGTCACCGTCGGCGACGAGGGGCGCAAGGTGAGCGGTAACGCGTTCTACCGGCTCGGGTCGCGCAGCATAGCCCATGGCACGATGCTCTTTTCGGTTGACGTGGAGCGCATGGCGGCCGCTATCACGCCGTCGACTACCAAGCTCCTCAGCAAGGGGGTCGACAGCGTGCGATCGCGTGTGACATGTGTCACGCTCTATCGTCCCGACTTGTCGCTTGACGGCTTCATGGATATGGCCCGCGACTATATGACCGACGGCACGCTTGCGCTCGACGAGGCGCAGATTGCAGAGGTCGAGGCGATAGAGGCCCCGTATTACTCCGACGAGTGGCTCTATGGGCAGAATCCCCGCGGTGGCGCGGCATTCAGCAAGCGCATCGAGGGTGTGGGCGATTTCGACGTCACCATCACCACCGACAGCGGACGCATCGAGGCCATAGACCTCAAAGGCGACTTCTTCCTGCTCGCCGACCTCGATTCGGGGCTTCTCGACAAACTCAGAGGACTGCCTTACGACCGCGCGGCGGTGGAGGCGGAGCTTGAAGCCACGCAGACCGACCCTTCTGCCATAATCTACGGGCTGACCCGGCGCGATCTGCTCGACCTGCTTTTCTGAATCATCTCCCCGGACACTTACATACAATAATTCGCATCAATAAAAAAACAGATTTTCATTCCATGGAAAACAACCAAGATATAAAAGTGACTCCGCTCCACAGCCGTCATATCGCGCTCGGCGCGCAGATGAGCCCGTTTGCCGGCTACGATATGCCCATCCAGTACGAGGGTATCACCGAAGAGCACAATGCGGTGCGCAACGCTTGCGGTGTGTTTGACGTGAGCCACATGGGCGAGGTTACTGTCGACGGCCCCGAAGCCGAGCGCTTTGTCAATCATATTTTCACCAACGACATTGCCGGCGCTCCCGTAGGCAAGGTGTTCTACGGCATGATGCTGCATGAGAACGGCGGCACCGTCGACGACCTGCTTGTCTACAAGCGCGGTGCCAACTCGTTTCTGCTCGTTATCAACGCCGCCAACATCGCCAAGGATGTTGACTGGATTATGAGCCACGCCTCAGAGTACGACGTCAAGGTTACCGACATCAGCGACTTCACAGCCCAGATTGCCGTACAGGGCCCGCTTGCCGAGCAAGTAATCAGCAATGTGCTCCGCATCGACGGCTCGCCCCTGGCTTTCTACACTTTCGAAGAGATTATTGACCCCCACACAGGGAAGCCCCTCCTGCTGAGCCGCACCGGATATACAGGTGAGGACGGCTTCGAGCTTTATGCCGAGCCCGAGGTGATAGAGAGCTGCTGGGACCGCCTCATCGAGAGCGGCGAGTGCAAGCCCTGCGGACTTGGCTGCCGCGACACCCTCCGCTTCGAGGTAGGCCTGCCGCTTTACGGCGACGAGCTGTCCGACACCATCAGCCCTATCGAGGCCGGCCTCGGGATGTTTGTCAAGCTCGACAAACCCGAAGGCTTCATAGGCCGCGACGCATGCGCCGCCCAGAAAGCCGAGGGCGTGAAGCAGAAGCTTGTGGGCCTGGAAATCCTCGACCGCGCAATAGCGCGTCACGGCGCCGAGGTGCTTTCGCCCGAGGGCGAGGTGATAGGCACCGTCACCACAGGCTACCGAGGTATTTCGGTGGACAAGAGCATCGCCGTGGCTCTCATCGACGCCCGCTATGCCTCCAAGGAGCAGCAGGGTCTGAGCGTGCGCGTGCGCCGCAAGACCTATCCTGTGGCTATCACTCCCAAGCGCTTCTACAAGAAGAGCTATAAGCAGTGAGCCCCACCGCACCTAACTTATCCTTTCACGAAATCATTACCCCCATATAATACCAAAACAATGAAAACCTACTATAACCCCACCCACGAATACGCCCGTGTCGACGGCAACATCGCTTATATCGGCATCACCGACTACGCCCAGCACGCCCTCGGCAACATAGTATATGTCGACATGCCCGAAGTGGGCGACGACGTGACCGCCGGTGAGGATTTCGGCGCAGTGGAGAGTGTCAAGGCTGCCAGCGACCTTTTCAGCCCCGTGAGCGGAGCCGTTGTTGAGATTAATGAGCACCTTATCGACAATCCCCGCCTCATCAACGAGGACGCTGACAAGAACTGGATTATCAAGGTTGAGCTCACCGACCCCTCAGAGCTCGACAGCCTCATGGACGAGGAAACATACAAAGCCCACTGCGAGGCCGAGGCCAAGCACTAATCCAGCCTGCATGATGCACCGCTATATACCGCATACCGCCGACGACCGCGCACGCATGCTCGACCGTTGCGGCATGAAGAGCGAGGCCGAGCTGTATGCCGACGTGCCCCGCGAGCTGCTTCTCGGTCGTCCCTACGACGTAGGCTCCGAGATGAGCGAGAAGGAGGTGCGCGACTTTTTCCGCGCCCTCGATGCAGAGAACCGTCCGCCTCAGGTATGCTTTGCCGGCGACGGATTCTATGACCACATGGCCCCTGCCGCCATACCATATATCATATCCCGTTCGGAGTTCCTTACCGCCTACACCCCCTACCAGCCCGAGATAAGCCAGGGCACGCTGCAATATATCTTCGAGTACCAGTCGATGATTGCTGCCCTCACCGGTCTGGAAGTGAGCAACGCCTCGATGTACGAAGGCACTACCGCCGCCGCCGAGGCCATGATGCTGTGCGTGGCCGCCGCCCGCAAGCGCCGCCGCGTGCTCATCTCGGCGACGGTGAGCGAGGCCGTGCGCGCCGTTGTCGCCACCTATGCCCGCTATCACGGCGTTGAACTCGACGTGATTCCCGCCGTGGCCGACGGCTCCGTGACCGACCGCGACGCCCTGCGCACCATGCTCGCCGAGGGCAACCCTGTGGCCGGTGTCATTGTGGCGACGCCCAACCGCTACGGCATACTCGAAGACTATACCGGACTTGCCGACGAGGTGCACGCCGCCAAGGCGCTCCTCGCCATGACCTGCATTGCCGGCGACCTTGCCGCCATACGCACGCCGGGCGAGTGGGGCGCTGACATAGCCGTCGGCGATGCCCAGAGCCTCGGTATGCCGCTTAACTTCGGCGGCCCGTATCTCGGCTTCCTCTGCACCTCGCGCGCGCTTATGCGCAAGGTGCCCGGACGCATTGTCGGCGCCACCACCGACGCCGATGGCCAGCGCGTGTTTGTGCTCACGCTCCAAGCCCGCGAGCAGCATATCCGACGCGAGAAAGCTACCAGCAACATATGCTCCAACCAGGGGCTTATGTCGCTCTACGCTACGATTTATCTCTCTCTCACTGGCCCCGAGGGGCTGCGTGAGATATGCGAAGCCGGCTACAAGGGCGCGCACCGCCTGCTCGCCGCCCTCGAAGCCACCGGCAAGGCGCGCGCGGCTATGCCCGGCAAGCCGTTCCTCAACGAGTTTGCCGTCGACACCGACGCTTCCGCCGACACCATAATAGAGCGTGCTCTCGCCGAGGGAATACTGCCGGGCGTCAAGATTGGCCCCAACCGCCTGCTAATAGCCGTTACCGAGATGCAGACCGAGGCCGACATCGACCGCCTTGTCAACATAATCGCCAACTCCTAAGCCCCTGCCGCCATGAACAGAACATTTTACGACAAGCTCATATTCGAGCTCTCGCACAAGGGGCGCAAAGGTTGCCGCGTGCCCGCCGCCGTTGCCTCCGACGACTCAACGGCCTCTCTGCCCGCCGCACTCAGGCGTGAGAAGCCGCTGCTGCTCCCCGAGGTCGACGAACCTACCGTAGTGCGCCACTACACCAACCTGTCGACCAACAACTTCGGCGTCGACACCGGCTTCTATCCACTCGGGTCGTGCACCATGAAGTACAACCCGAAAATCAACGAGGAGATGGCTTCGCTCCCGGGCATGTCGGCCCTCCATCCCGCCACTCCTGCGAGCCACGCCCAGGGCGCGCTCAAAGCCTACTGGACGCTCCAGAGCATGCTCAGCGAGATAGGCGGCATGAGCGAGTTCTCGCTCAACCCCTTTGCCGGCGCCCACGGTGAGCTCACCGGACTGATGGTGATACGCGCTTATCACGACGCCAACGGCGACACAGCCCGCGACACGGTGATAATCCCCGACTCGGCCCACGGCACCAATCCCGCCTCGTCGGCCGTGGCCGGCCTGAAAGTGGTCGAGGTCAAGAGTCTGCCCGACGGCACTGTCGACGTCGAGGCCCTGAAACCGCTTCTCGGCCCTCATGTGGCCGCAATGATGATGACCAACCCCAACACCCTCGGCATCTTCGAGAGCCGCATCCCCGAGATAACCCGTATGGTCCACGACTGCGGCGCGCTCATGTACTACGACGGAGCCAACCTTAACCCGCTCGTGGGCGTGGCGCGTCCCGGCGACATGGGCTTCGACGTGATGCACATCAACCTCCACAAGACATTCTCGACGCCCCACGGCGGCGGCGGCCCCGGCTCCGGTCCGGTAGGCGTCCGAAAGGGTCTGGAACAGTTCCTCCCCAATCCCCGTGTTGTGCGCAACGACGACGGCACATTCGACCTCGTGACCACCGACACCGCGCTTGGCTCCGTGTCGGCCACGCTCGGCAACTTCGCCGTGCAGCTGCGCGCCCTGAGCTACATCCTGTCGCTCGGACACGAGGGACTTGCCGAGGTAGGCCCCATGGCCACCCTCGCCGCCAATTATATCAAGGAGAGTCTCCGCGACAAGTATCTGCTCGGCGTCGACCGCGTGTGCAAGCACGAGTTTGTGTTTGACGGTCTTATCGACAAGTCGACCGGCGTAACGACGCTCAATATCGCCAAGCGCCTGCTCGACAACGGCTTCCATGCTCCGACAATCTATTTTCCGCTACTGTTTCACGAGAGCCTGATGATAGAGCCGACCGAGACCGAGAGTCTGGAAACAATCGACGCTTTCATCGACGTGATGCGCGAGATTGCCCGCGAGGCCGCCGAAGAGCCTGAAAAGGTGCTCAACGCACCGCTCAACACGCCCATACGCAAGCCCGACGAGACAGCCGCGGCCCTCAATCCCAAAGTGACTTATCAAGACCTTCTCGCCAATGGCTGAATCTTTTGACCTCATAATCATCGGCTCCGGCCCGGGCGGCTACACCACAGCAGCCCGGGCTGCCGCCGACGGTCGCCGCGTAGCGATAGTGGAGCGCGACCATCTCGGAGGCACCTGCCTCAACCGGGGTTGCATCCCCACCAAGGTGATGTGCCACGGCGCCGAGGCCGGCGAGGCTTTCGCTGCAATAGCCGCACGTCGCGCCGACGTAATCGGTCAGCTCCGCGAGGCTGTCGCCACCGTGCTCGCTGGCGTGACCGTGATTCACGGCAACGCCATTTTCGTCGACGCCCACACCCTGGCGGTAGAGGGCCCCGACGAAATCCTGATCACCGCGCCCGAGATAATCATTGCCACCGGCTCGGCCCCCGCGGCGCTGCCTATTCCCGGCGCCTCGCTCGCCATGAGCTCCGACGACCTCCTCGCGCTCGACGAGCTGCCCGCGTCGCTCGCTATCGTAGGCGGCGGCGTGATAGGCATGGAATTTGCATCGGCCCTCAACGCCTTGGGCGTCAAGGTGACGGTGATAGAATATTGTCCCGAGATTCTCCCGGCCGTCGACGCCGAAGTAGCCAAGCGCCTGCGCATGACGCTCAAGCGCCGCGGCATTGACATCCATACCGGCGCCGCCGTCACGGCGCTCACCGAGTCGGAGGCCGGCGTCACCGTGGCTTTCACCGTCAAGGGCAGGGAGAAGAGCGTCGAAGCCGCCGCCGCACTCATGGCCGTAGGCCGCAAGGCCGTCGTGCCGCAGGGATCCGTCGAGGCCGGCGTCACGCTCGACCGTCGCGGCTTTATAGTTACCGACGACCGCTTCATGACCTCCGCCGAGGGGGTCTACGCCATAGGCGACGTCAACGGCAAGTGCCTGCTCGCACATGCCGCCGAGGCGCAGGGTCATCGCGTGCTCGGCCTACCCGTCAACCTCGACGTGATTCCAGCAGTGTGCTTCACGTCGCCCGCCGTAGCCACCGTGGGCCTCACAGCCGCTCAGGCGCGCGAAAAGGGCTATGAGCCTCGGGAGTCATCGGCCACGTTCCGCTCCAATGGCTACGCACTCGCCATAGGTGAGCCCAACGGCATGGTGAAGATGGTGACCGACGCCACGACAGGCCGTATGCTCGGATGCCACATATGCGGCCCCCACGCCGCCGACCTTATCGCCGAGCCGGCACTCGCCATAGCCCACGGCCTCACCGCAGCCGACATTGCCTCGACCGTACATGCTCATCCCACCCTTTGCGAAACCGTGGCGCGCGCCGCGGCTCACTGACACGCCATGACAACCCGGATGACTGAGCGCCTGCGCGGCGCCGACAAGATAAGGGTGCTCTTTGTGTGTCTGGGCAACATATGCCGCAGCCCGGCCGCCGAGGGGATAATGCGAGCTGCCGTGGCCAAGGCAGGGCAGTCCCACCGTTGGGTCATCGACTCGGCGGGCACGGGCGACTGGCACGTCGGCGAGCTGCCCGACGAGCGTATGCGCGCCCACGCGCGGCGCCGTGGCTATGACCTCACCCACCGTTGCCGGCAGATAACACGCCGCGACTTCGCCGACTTCGACCTCATCGTCGGTATGGACGACAATAACCGCCGCAACCTCATGCGCCTCGCCCCCGACGACGCTTCGCGCGACAAGATTGTGATGATGGCCGACTTTTTCAGCCCCGGCGCACCGGTCGACAATGTTCCCGATCCGTACTATGGAGGCCCCGAAGGCTTTGAGCTCGCAATCGACCTGCTCGAAGACGCCACCGCCGGTCTCATCGCCGCACTCACCTGACCCTTCGAGCCAAATACTATACAAACGGGAGACCCTGCCTGACAACACGTCACGCAGGGTCTCTTGTTCCGGTTTGCCCGGTTGCTGATTATCAATAACTACCTATCAATCTTATCTTAACCACAGTAGCGTCAACTGCAATGAAGTGCAGCAAGTGGTGGGAGATAGCGCTGATACAGCTCAATAGAGCCAACCGGGTGTTTTGGTGAGATTGGGATTCTTCTCAATTTCTGAGCTGGGTACCGGGAATATGCTATAATCGTTGGTCGCCGACCAGTTGACTCCTCCGTTACCGCTTGTCACGATACCATTGCATGAGAGGGAGCCGGGGCTATAATTCATGTAATCGTCGTAACGGGTCTGACGCAGAGTGCCCCAACGGAGTTCCTCGTAAAAGTTTACACCCTCGTTGCACAATTCGCGGCGTGATTCGTTACGAATTTTTTCCAGACCATCTTCCTTACTGGTGAAAGTGTAGGGTGGCATTTCAACCGACTTGCGGCCACGAATCAGATTTATTTTGGCGGCAGCGTTGGCAAGGTCGTCGAGTTGTACAAGAGCCTCCGACCACATAAGAAGCACATACGCATAGCGGATAATAGGTTCGTCAATAGGGCCGTTGAGGGCGAATTGCGGATAACCCGTCATGACAAACTTACGGTAGCGATAGGAAAATTCAGCTTCGCCGTTACCGTCCTGTTGGAGGTCATAAGGCGATGTCACCTGCCAGTCGGCTTCTTCTTGATTGTCCACGTGGTGGCTGCTTTGCTTTACCGGCCAGCGATACACGTAGGCGATAGGAGAATTGTTGCCTTTTTTGAGGATATTGGGGTCACCGCCCATATACGGTTCTCCGTAAGGCAGAATCACATTGAAGTTGAGGCGCGGATCGCGATTTTCCCATGCCTTTTTCAGACGTGCTTCGTTGCCTTCGGGAAGATATTGTGAGGCGATTGATTTGCCGCTGAGTTTGTCGTTGACCATGCTGCGCAGCTTTGGGCCACCAATTTCCTGGCCGTCTTTTTGAGTGTCGCGTAGGAAATATACCAGACGGTCGTATGCGGGAACGTCAAAATAACCGGGTATGATGTCGTTCCAGTCAAAGGGTGTGCCGTCGATGTTCTCGTAGAGGTCAACAAGTGCGTTTGATGGAGCGAAATATGAGTAACCGGTAGTATTCTCCATATCGCACATCGAGCGCGTTCCGCAGTAACGGTGAACTTCCGAGCCATATCCCTCTTTTGAGTAGTTGGAGACGGAGAAAATCATTTCCTCGCAGGCCTCGTTTTCCTCAGTAAACAGTTTGTCATATCCGCCCTGGAAAAGGTTGAAACCACAACTCTGCACTCTCTCGAAGTCAGCTACTGCCAGACGGAGCAGGTCATTGTTGACCGTTGTGCCGGTAACTCTTCCGACTGAGTTGTCGTAATTGTATTTAGCGCCCTGCATCAGATAAGCCCTGCCTCGAAGTGCGTATGCGGCGCCCTTGCATGCCCTTCCCGATTCTTTGTAGCGGTCGGGGAAATTGGGTTCGCTGATGCAGTCGGTGAGGTCATCGACAATAAGTTGCCACACTTCCGATTCAGGTGACTGGCCTTTTATGCACTCGTCGACAGAAGTGAGAGGTTCGGTATAAATGGGTACTCCGAGGCCATTGCGTCCGAACAGTTCGTTGAGGCGCATGTAATAGTAGGCGCGGAGAAACTTACATTCGGCCAGCAGACGGCGGCGGTCAGTGTCATCAACACCGCAACTGCCCTCCACGGAGAGGTTGGAAATGGCATCATTGGCACGGTGGATGCCCTCATAAAGCTTGCTCCATGTGTTTGAGAACATACCGTTGTCGGCGCCGGCAGTACCTTTTGTGTAGGGTACGGTGCGGTAGGCGCTAGTGGTCATGCCCATTGCCTCGAAGGCCGGAGTGTTGTAGGTGTAAGCGCTGCTGTATACACCCCATCCGCGAAGAATATTGTATACGCCAGCCACACCCTGATTTGTCAGCGAGGCATTAGTCCACATGTTGCTTGAAGCAACAGAGTTGTATGGTGCTGTATTCAGGTCAACGCATGCAGCCAATCCGAAAGCGAGACCCGCTGTCCCGAGAAGGGTATATAGTATTTTTTTCATTACAGATGTCATTATAACGATTAGAAGGTAAGATTAAGGCCACCTGAAATCATGCGCGGGATAGGATATGATGTGAAACCTCCGCCGCCTATTTCTGGGTCGACACCGGGATAGTCGGTTATTGTGAGCAGGTTTTCAAACGAAGCGAATACACGTAGCTTGTTGATGAACGCTTTCTTGGTCCATGCCTGGGGAAGCGTATAGCCCACTTGCAGTGTTTTGAGCTTTATATACGATGCATTATAGAGATCGCCGGTGTTGGCGCGGTAGGCTCCGCTCTCGTTGCCGATACGGAGGTATGGGGCATTGATGTTGGCGTTGGTGTCATTGGCCGGGTCGTAGGCGGGGTCGGTCATGGCGAGCATTGGGTCGCAGTAGTAGAATATTTCGCGGGCGTTGCGGGCTACGATAGTACCCTCTTGCCAACTGCTGCTGCTCATCGAGTTAAAACCACGTTCATAGATGTAGTAGTACATTCCGGCGTTGCCTGCCCATGTCATGCTTAGGTCTATGCCTTTCCATGCTGCTGTGATATTGAGGCCGAAAGAGTATTTGGGAGCGGAGGATTTGTTGGTGAAAACACGGTCGTTGTTGTTGGAGCCGTAATAGCCGTCTTTATTTACGTCAGCGTAGATAAGTTCGCCATACCAAAGGCCCTTGTCGGCTCCTACGCTCTGACCGTTGAAGTCATAAACTCTTTTTCCGTCGGCGTCGCGGTAGTCAAGCATGGCCTTTACCCAGTCAAGGTCGGCTTTGGTGCGTATCATGCCATCGCGAGGACCACCATTCGGGTCCGGCGTTACGCCGTCGGCAAGATAAATGTTGCCATTGCCTTTATGTCTTTCCCACAGATAAAATTCATTATACATATGGTCTTCGACACAGATTGTGTTGCCTGAAATATCGGCGACATCGCCGCGGTTGGTAACATATTCCTTTTGGCCGTTCTCATTGGTCTGCCAACCCTCCTGGAACTTGCCTTTATATTTGGAAACCTTGTTCTTGTTGTAAGAGAAGTTAGCGCTTACACTGTATTCAAAATCGCTTATGCGGTCAGCCCAACGAAGAGTCATCTCGATACCTGTGTTTCGCATGTCGGAGGTGTTGGTAGTGGGTGCCGAGATTGTACCCATAGTAAGATACACCGACGGAGTGCCGAGGATGCCCTTTGTGGTGCGCGAGTAAAGATCGGCTTCAAGGCTCAGGCGGTTGTTGAGTACACCAAAATCTACACCTATGTTGGTTGATTCGCTTGCTTCCCAGCGGAGGTCGCGGTTGGCAATTTTGCCTTGGCGCAGTCCGTCGAGAATCTGGCCCCCAAACGAATAATTGACGCTGCCGTAGGTTGCCTGCCATGCGTAGTAGCCGGCGGTCATGTTGCCGAGCTTACCCCATGAGACGCGGAGCTTCAAATTGTCTATCGCGCCGCGCAGACCCTCCATGAATGATTCCTCGCTTATGCGCCAGCCTGCCGAGAACGATGGGAATGTACCCCAGCGTGTGCTTGGGCCGAAGCGCGATGAACCGTCACGGCGAAAGTTGGCTTCAAACAGATAGCGGTTTTTATAAGAATAATTGGCACGTCCGAAATATGATATTACACTGTAATCCTGATGAGCTGTTCCACCCACTGTCGGCTCTTGGAGGTCCATTGCAGCGGTGAAATCGGGCAACGACATGTCAAGCAGACCGGTACGAGTGGCGTTGAAGCCTTTCACCATCCAGTAATACTGCTCGGTGCCGAGCAATACGGAGAAGTCGTGGCGGCCGATAGTTTTGAGATAGTTGGCCGTAGCGGTCATAGTGCGGTTCTGATAACGTGTAGTGCCTCGTGTTGTCGTGGCCTGAGCGCTTGCAGTACCGGGCGTTAGTTGGTTGTTGCGGAAGTTCATACGGTCGATGCACCTGCTGTATGTTTCCGTTTCTGAAAAGAGTGTCTGATAGTTGAAACGCCCCTCGATTGTGAGTCCGTTGACCGGCTTGACACGAGCAAACCATGTCGTGTTGAGACGGGTGTCGTCGTAATGGCCGCCGTTGTTCACCACGGCTGCCAACAGGTTATTGGTCGATGAGCCGTCTACTGCCACACCATACATGCCGTTGTAGTAAGGAGTCATGGCCGGTGTGTTCTGAAACATATATGTAAAATTTGTATTGCCGGGTTCACGACGCTGGAATGTAGCATAGGTCTGTGTGCCTATTGTGAGAAACTTTGTAATATCCGATTCCAGATTGATACGGCCCGAATAGTTTTTCAGGCCAGTATTTTCAAGTGTGCCGGGATTGTCGAGATAGCCGAGAGAGAGTAGATAATTGGAATTGTTGCTGCTGCCTACCACTGATACGTTATGTTTCTGTGATGTGCTCGGCAGAAACATCTCATCTACCCATTGTGTGCTCGGGTAGGCAAGGAAGTTTGGGACACCGTAAGGATTGTCGGTGCCGTTGGGATTTGCTGCGGCGTTGGCCAGTCCGGTGCGCCACTCGTCAATGTCGGTCTGGGTGTATTTAGTAGCGGCCTGGTAGTTGCGGTTGGTGTTCCATCTGTTGGCCATTTCCATATACTCGGCATAATTGTCCTCAAAACGAAAAGCCTTGCCGCTCATCTTGGAGTTGGTAATAAGACCGGTATAGGTTACTGTGGGTGCTTGTCCCTTTCTGCCTTTTTTAGTCGTGATAAGGATTACGCCATTAGCGCCGCGAGAGCCGTAGATTGCCGCACTGGCAGCGTCTTTGAGCACGGAAATTGACTCTACGTCATCACTGTTGACGGAGCCGATGCTTGCCTCTGAGCCGTCGACAATAACAAGTGGTGCGAGGTAGGAGCTGTTGAATGTGCCGATACCGCGGATTGTAATGTTTGAGCCGTCGCTGCCGGGCTTGCCAGAGGTTTGGCTCACCGAGACACCGGATGCTACACCGGCAAGAGCATTTGAAAGGTTGGTGGTAGCGCGGCTTTCAAGCTGCTTTGACTGCACTGTCGCCACCGAGCCGGTGAGGTTGATTTTCTTTTGTGCGCCGTAGCCGACGACGACGACTTCGTCGAGGTTGTTGGCGCTGGAATCGAGTGTGAGGTTGTAGGTCTCTTTGTCGCCGACGGCGATAGATGTTGGGTCGTAGCCTACCGATGTCACCACTATTTCCTGTCCGGGTTCAACGTCGGCAAAGGAGTATTCGCCGTCGATGTTTGTGGCCATTCTCTTCTGTGTGCCTTTAATCCACACTGTGGCGCCAATCACGGGCTCGCCCGTCGAGTCAAGAATCTGACCTTTGACGGTCTTGCCGGCTTTTGTACCCTTTGTGGTCTTTCGGGGCTCTGCTCCACGTTTATACAGGGCAATAGCTTTGGGTGAGACGATGTCGTAGGCTATCGGGGAGTTGCCGAACACCTTGTCGAGCACCGTGGCTACCGGAGTGTTGTTGTATTCTAGTGTCTGGCGTGGAAATCCGTCGAGCAGACCGGCTGTGTAGGAGAATCGATAAGTAGTCTGACTCTCAATCTGCCTGAGCACTGTCTTAACCGGAGTGTCTTTGGCGCTGATATTGACGGTAGTCTGATTCTGCGCCGTTGCGAGCAACGGGCATATCACCACTATCAGTATCGTGGCAAGCCACTGTCTGAGAATGCTTTTGTCCATGGTAATGATGATAGATGTTAAAACAAATAGGTTTGATGTGATAATGTACCTATGTAGACGCAAGCTTTTTCAGAGAATACCGATAATTTTTTATGTTTTATAACATATTTTAGGATAACTCGGATATGTGACAGCAGCCTGACGGCGGCGTGCGGACTCT
This sequence comes from uncultured Porphyromonadaceae bacterium, assembly GCA_947178215.1. GTDB lineage: Bacteria > Bacteroidota > Bacteroidia > Bacteroidales > Muribaculaceae > Paramuribaculum. The sequence continues at coordinate 8,836 of CAMWXJ010000027.1, read as the reverse complement.
GCGGACAAGTCTGAATTGTCCGAATTGTCCGAGGTGTCTGAGGTGTCCGAGGTGTCTGAGCCCCGGCGGCTCAGTCGGTGGTGTCGGTGTGGCGGCGCATGTAGGGCACTTGGATTCCGTAGACGCGGTTGAGTACTTTGAGCACGGTGGGGAGGTCGTCGTAGGGGAGTGTGCCGGTGAAGTTGGCGTTGATGCGGTCGGTTATCTGCCGGCCGAGAGTTATGTCGTAGTACTCTTCAATGCTGGCTACGAGCTGTTCGGGGGTCACGTTGTCGTAGGCCACTTCGCTCTTGCGCCAGTCGGCGCGTAGGTTGGCGGGGATAGTGTCGACGGTGATACGTCCGTCGAGCTTGTTGAGGCGGGCCGTGTAGCCAGCGTCGAGGGTGATACGCTGGCCGGTGAGCGCCGATGTGAGGTCGACGTTGCCCGATGTCAGCTCGATGCTGATGATGTCGGCCATGCGGCGGTCGTTGATGCTGAACTCGGTGCCTGTCACTGTCACTTCCATGTCGTTCATGCTGACGACAAAGGGTAGCGAGGCGTCTTTCGCGATGTCGAAATGCCCTTCGCCGCTGAAAACGATGTCGCGGTTCTTCTCGCCGAAGTCGGAAGCGTAGCGCAGGTGTGAGTCGCCGCGGGCTATGATGGTGGAGCCGTCGGGGAGGGTGAGGGTGGTGTTCTGGCGTCCGGTGGTGGTTATCTCGGTGTATGTCACCGGGGTGTGTGCGGGCACTGTCACCAGCCCGGCATATATTGCGGCTATAAACAGTATGGGCACGGCTATTACGGCCGCCACTGTGGCGCGGGCGCGTCCCGACATGATGTGGGCCCTCGGGTGGGCGGTGTCGGCGTCGATGCCTATGCTCGCTGTTATCCGCGTCTTCATCCGCTCGAATCGCTTGTCGGCGTCGGTAATGGTGGTGTCGCGGTCGTCGGCGTCGCTGCTCAGCCAGTCGAGGAGCCGGTCGTCGTCGGTGGAGGCCGACTTCTCTCTGAGGTCGGTCAGCTCGTCGGGGGTTAGACTGTCGTTCCGGTATTTTCGGAGCAGGTCGCGGTCGCTTTGGTGGAGAGGTGTCATCAGAATGGTAGTTGGTTATGAGTGAGATAGCCGCTGCATGCCTCGACCGATAGCAGGATAGCGCAGCAAGTGGTGATGAGATGACGCATCGATGGTGTGTTGAGCCGCTCTCGGAGCTTGCTCAGTCCCATCGACAGAGAGTTTTTTACAGTCTGTATGTTGAGGTTGAGGCGCTCTGATATTTCGGCGTTCGACATGTTTTCGAGCTTCGAGAGAATCACCACGGCTTTCTGTGTGGGCGGCAGGGTGTCGATTACGGCAATGATGGCTCGTTCGAACTCCTTGTATTCTATATTATTGATTCCGGAGTCGGGGGCGTGGAGGTTGACGGTCTCCACGAAGTCGGCATAAATTGGTGAGTTGATGCGTCGGCGGAAGCTGTCGATGGCACGATTGCGCAGCGATCGGTAGAGCAGTGGTCGTATGCTGTCGGTGCGCCGGAGATTGTCGCGGTTGTTCCAGAGCGACACGAACACATCTTCTATTATCTCCTCGGCATCCTCCGGTATATGGACATATTTCATGCACATGCCCATAAGCTCGGGCGCATAGTGGTCATATAGGCGGCCGAAAGCGCGACTGTCGCCGTCGGCCAACTGTCGTATGAGGTGTGATTCGTTCATCTCTACGGTGTGATGTGCTGCCGGGGTTAGTGTTGAATGGTATAGGTTACGGTAAGGCTAAGAGGAGATGCGGAGAGAAACAAAAAAAGGGTAAGCTTACTACATCGCACCGCTCAACCCGAGCCCGCTGCTTCGATCAAGATCTGACGGATTACCCGGGGAGCTAGTCGTGTAGGACTTACCCGGCTGCAAAGTTACAACTTTTTCGGCACACTCCAAAAAAAATCGCTAACTTTGCACAACATCTCTCTCCGACCACATAATCTATCACCTCATTTCCACCGAAATCCATGTTTAGGCCCAGAAATCTTCTACTGACCGCAATGGCCTGTATGGCTCCGCTTACTGCTATGGCCGACACCGCAGGCGCAGTGCCGTTTGACAGCATATTCAACGGGCGCACTCTACGCCTCGACTATACTTTTGCGGGCAACGACACCGACCGCTCTCTCTCGCTTCGCCGGCAGATGACGATGCCGGGTTGGGCCGGACGCCGCTATCACCTCGCCGAGCTTCCGCTTGCAGGCGACGCGCAGCTCACCATGACCGATGCCGCTACGGGCGACACGATTTACCGCACGTCGTTCTCTACGCTTTACCATGAGTGGCTGTCGACCGACGAGCCCAAGCAGCGCGCCCGCACGTTTGACCACTCCGTGCTGCTCCCCGAGCCTCGCCGTGACGCCCGCGTCAACCTCACTCTCACCGACCAGCGCCGCGAGGTTATGGCCCAGACCACCTTCGTCTACTCGCCCGAGGATATACTTGTGGAGAAGCTCGACAACCGCAAGGCGCTCCCTCACCGCTATCTCCACCGCTCGTCGCTCCCGGTCGACAAGGCCGTCGACATAGCCATACTCGCCGAGGGTTTCACCTCGGAGGAAATGGATTCATTCTATGTATATGCGCAGCGTGCCACCGACGAGATGCTCAGCTACGAACCCTACAAGAGCCGCGCCGACCGCTTCAACTTCATCGCCGTGGCGTCGCCGTCAAACGAGAGCGGCGTGTCGGTGCCACGTCTGGGCCAGTGGAAAGACACCGCTTTCGGATCACACTTCTCGACGTTCTACTCCGACCGCTATCTCACCGCCCCGTCGGTGTCGCGCATCCACGATGCGCTTGTCAACATCCCCTATGAGCATATCATAGTGCTCGCCAACACCGAGGAGTACGGCGGAGGCGGCATCTACAACAGCTACACCCTCACCGCCGCGCGTAATCCGCTCATGCGCCCCGTGGTGGTGCATGAGTTCGGCCACAGTTTCGGCGGCCTCGCCGACGAGTATTTCTACGACGGCGACGTAATGGAGGACAGCTATCCCACTAACGTCGAGCCGTGGAACCAGAACATCACCACGCTCACCGACTTCGACTCCAAGTGGAAGCGCCTCATGCCCGCCGGCGTGCCCGTGCCCACCGACCCCAAGGACGCCGCCAAATATCCCGTCGGCCTCTACGAGGGGGGCGGCTACTCGGCCCACGGCGTCTACCGTCCCGCCGACGAGTGCCGCATGCGCAACAACAGCTACCCGACCTTCTGCGTGGTGTGTGCCGACGCCCTGGCACGCCTCATAGACTTTTACACCAAAGATTAATCCCCTCCCACACACTCAACAGCACCGTCTTCCCACGGGCAGGCGACTATATATCAACCGAATGTATATGGAAAAGAAATTCCGCCGCACTCTTGTCACCACCGCTCTCCCTTATGCCAACGGCCCGGTTCATATCGGCCACTTAGCAGGCGTCTACGTTCCAGCCGACATCTATGTCCGTTTCCTGCGCCTCCGCGGCGAGGACGTGGTGATGATAGGCGGCAGCGACGAACACGGTGTGCCCATCACCCTCAAAGCCCGCAAGGAGGGTGTGACCCCGCAGGATATTGTCGACCGCTATCATGCCATAATCCGCGACTCCATGAAGGAGCTTGGCATTTCGTTTGACGTGTATTCACGCACCACCTCAGAGACCCACCGCGCCACAGCGTCGGAGTTTTTCCGCCGCCTCTACGACAACGGCAAGTTCGTGTGCAAGACTTCGCTCCAGCCCTACGACGAAAAAGCCGGCGAGTTTCTGGCCGACCGCTATGTAGTGGGCACCTGCCCCAAGTGCGGCAAGGACGGAGCCTACGGCGACCAGTGCGAGGCGTGCGGCAGCTCGCTGAGCGCCACCGAGCTCATCAATCCCCGCTCGGCGCTGACCAACGCTCCTATCACCATGCGTGAGACCACACACTGGTATCTCCCCCTCAACGACTACGAGGAAGCGTTGCGCAAGTGGATTCTCGACGGCCACAAGGAGTGGAAGACAAACGTATATGGCCAGTGCAAATCATGGCTCGACGCCGGCCTCCAGCCCCGCGCCGTGAGCCGCGACCTCTCGTGGGGCGTGCCCGTGCCTGTCGAGGGCGCCGAGGGCAAGGTGCTCTATGTATGGTTTGACGCTCCTATCGGCTATATCTCCAATACCAAGGAGATACTCCCCGACACATGGCAGACCTACTGGAAAGACCCCGAGACACGCATCATCAACTTCATAGGCAAGGACAACATCGTGTTCCACTGCATCGTGTTCCCCGCCATGATGATGGCCTACGGCGACGGCTTCCAGCTCCCCGACAATGTTCCCGCCAACGAATTCCTCAACCTCGAAGGCAACAAGATTTCCACCTCGCGCAACTGGGCCGTGTGGCTCCACGAGTATCTGCGCGACTTCCCCGGTAAGCAGGACACACTCCGATACGTTCTCACCGCCAACGCTCCGGAGACCAAGGACAATGACTTTACCTGGGCCGACTTCCAGGCGCGCAACAACAATGAGCTCGTGGCTGTGCTCGGTAACTTTGTCAACCGCGCCATTGTGCTCACACACAAATATTGCGGAGGCCGCGTGCCCGCCCCCGGTGAGCTGACTGACCTCGAACGCAATCTCTTTGCCGATGCCCGCACAACGGCAGCAGCCCTCACCGAGGCTCTTGAAACATTCCACTTCCGCGAGGGCCTCAAACAGGCCATGGAGCTCGCTCGCCTCGGCAACCGCTACTTGCAGGAGACGGAGCCGTGGAAGGTGGCCAAGACCGACCCGGCCCGCGTCGACACTATCCTCTGGGCCGCGCTCGAACTCTGCGCCGGAATCGCCGTGGCTTTCGAACCGTTCACGCCGTTTGCTTCGGCTAAGCTCGCCTCCATGCTCGGCATCACCGACATGAAGTGGGACATGATAGGCCGCGATGACCTGCTCGCTGCCGGCTCGCCCGTAGGCGAGGCCGAATTGCTCTTCGACAAGGTGACCGACGGGGAGATACAGGCCCAGGCCGACCGCCTCGAAGCCATCAAGAAGGAAAATGTTATCAAGGGCTTCAAGGCCGAGCCTCAGGCTCCCGACGTGGACTTCGACACGTTCTGCCGCAGCGATATACGCGTCGGCACGGTGTTGGAGTGCAAGAAGGTCAAGAAGGCCGACAAGCTGTTGCAGTTCCTCATCGACGACGGCCTCGAAACGCGCACTATCGTGAGCGGTATCGCCAAGTATTATAATCCTGAGGACCTCGTGGGCAAGCAGGTGTGCTTCATCGCCAACCTACCGCCGCGCACCCTTAAAGGCATCGAGAGCCGCGGCATGATTCTCTCGGCCGAGAACGCCGACGGTTCGCTTGTGGTAATCGGCCCGACCGCCCCCGTGGTGGCCGGCGCGCAAGTCAAGTAGTCATGCCGGCAGCACAAGAGTCACCCCGGCCGCCCCGCATCCTCCTGATTTATACCGGGGGTACCATAGGCATGATTGAGGATCCCGACACCGGGACTCTCAGGCCCTTTGATTTTTCCCACCTCATCGACAATGTGCCGAAGCTGCGTATGCTCGGCTACGACATCGACAATATATCTTTCGACCCGCCTATCGACTCGTCGGACATGAATCCGGCGCGGTGGCGCGAGATTGCCGAGCTGATAGCCGCGCGCTATTCGGGCTACGACGGCTTTGTGGTGCTACACGGCACCGATACCATGGCCTATACCGCATCAGCGTTGTCGTTTATGCTCGAAGGACTGCGTAAGCCGGTGATAATCACTGGCTCGCAGCTCCCGATAGGTGAAGTGCGCACCGACGGCGAGGAAAACCTCATCACCGCCGTGCAGATTGCCGCGGCTACCGACACTCTCGGCTCCCCAATGGTGCAGGAAGTGGCGATACTCTTCGAGGACTACCTGTGGCGCGGCAACCGCTCCACCAAGATGAGCGCCGACAACTTCAACGCTTTCAAGAGCAACAATTATCCGCCCCTTGCCAAGATAGGCCTCGACATACACTTCAACCCCGAGGCCCTCTACCGTCCGGCGCCGGGCGTGTCGCTCACGCCGCGCTACGACTTCGACACCGGCGTGATGTTTCTCGACCTCTTCCCGGGCATGCGCATCGCCACGTTCAACTATCTTCTCGCCACCCCCGGCATCAAGGGTATCGTGATGCGCACTTACGGCGCGGGCAACGCCCCCACCGACGAAGAGTTTATCAATTCGGTGCGTGCGGCCGTCGACAGCGGCGTCGTGATTGTCAACGTCACTCAGTGTGTCAACGGCGGCGTGAACAAGCGCTATGAGGCGGGCGACAAACTGGCGTCGACCGGCGTCATCTCAGGCCGTGATTCCACCGCCGAGGCCGCAATCACAAAGATGATGTATCTGCTCGGACAGCACTTTGACGCCACCACGGTGCGCCGCCTCTTCGACCTCCCGCTCCGTGGCGAGATAAGCTGAATAAGTCGCGCCGGTCACATGGCATCGACACTTTCAGAACTAATACGCTCCGACCGCCACATGTCGGGAGCCGAACGGCTGCGCCTCGCGGTCAGAATGTCGGTTCCATCCATTGTCGCGCAGATTTCGGCCGTAGTGATGAACTATATCGACGCCTCGATGGTAGGCTCGCTCGGAGCCTCCGCCGCTGCCTCGATAGGTCTGGTGTCGACCTCCACATGGCTCTTCGGCGGCCTGGCGTCATCGGGAGCCGTGGGCTTCTATGTCCAGGCGGCCCACCTGCTTGGCGCGGGTGAGCGCTCCGGCGCCCGCCACATACTGCGTCAGAGCCTTGTGGCTTGTCTTGTTTTCTCCCTGTTGCTCATGGCTGCGGGCGTCGCTGTGAGCTTTCCGCTGCCTCGGTGGCTCGGAGGTACTCCCTCAATCAATCCCGGCGCGAGCCTTTATTTTCTTATTTTCTCGCTCAGCGCCCCCGCGCTGATGTTTACCTTTCTGTTGTCGGGCATGCTCCGTTGCAGCGGCAAGATGACCGCCGCCGGCTCCATCGGCGTGGCCGAATGTGTGCTCGACGTCATCTTCAACTTCTTCCTCATCTTTCCCACACGCAGCGTGAGCCTTGGCGTTTTTGAGATAACCGTACCGGGCGCCGGCATGGGCGTGGCCGGAGCCGCCTTGGGCACGTCGCTCGCTATGATAGTGGCGTGTGTGGCCATGCTCACACTGTTCATGTGCCGAGGCGAGGAGCTGAGTTTGCGCGGCGGTGGCAGTTTCAGGCCGCGCCTTGCTACGGTGAGGCGTGCTCTCAGGATAGCAACCCCAATGGGTCTCGAACGTGTGTGTACCAATGGCGCGCAGATTACCCTCACCACCATTGTGTCGCCTCTCGGCGCCGCCGCTATCGCCGCCAACGCTTTCGCTATTGTGGCCGAGGGGCTATGTTACATGCCCGGCTACGGCATATCCGACGCGGCAACCGCGCTCGTAGGTCAGTGCAAGGGCGCGGCAAAATGGGCGCTGGCCCGCAGCTTCGCGTGGCTCACAGTGGGCATGGGTATGGCGGTGATGACCGTCATGGGCTTTGTGATGTATGCCGCCGCTCCCGCAATGATAGGCTTCATGTCGCCCGACGCCGACATTGTAGCGCTCGGTGTCGACGCCCTGCGCATCGAGGCGTGGGCCGAGCCTATGTTTGCCGCCGCGATAGTGGTCTATGGCGTGTTTGTCGGGCTTGGCGACACTCTTGTGCCCGCGCTCATGAATCTTGGCTCGATATGGATAGTGCGAGTAACCCTCGCCGCCATACTCGCTCCTGTCATGGGCCTGCAAGGCGTATGGCTCGCCATGTGCATTGAGCTGACATTCCGAGGCATCATCTTCCTTGCGCGCCTTGCCATCCGCACTCGCCCCGGTCGTAGCCGAGTTTGCGGGCGGTAAAGCAGATGACGTCCGTCGTGCGTGCGGTCTCGGAATCAGAGCAGGGCCTCCACCTCCTTGAACGCAAAGGGTTGGAGCTGGATGTCGGACGCCGGAGGGGCCGGCAACAGGCTGAGATAGCCGTCGGGGCTTACCGAGGCGATTGACGCGTTGAACACAAGCCCGTCGGCCCGTCGACGCCAGCGGTAGACCCCCTCGCGGCGCCACAGCCGCGACAGGTATCGTAGATGAAGACATTCGGCATCAAACGGAGTGGCGAGACTCTCGGCTATGCGCTGCGCCACTTCGAGGGCAATCGCGGTCACGTCGTGGTCGTCGCGCCCCGTGAGCTGCGCCACCGACACGGGATTAGGCGCGTCGCTGAGAAAAACGGTCTGGTTGATGTTGATGCCGATTCCGAGTATGGCGTGTGTCATGGCGGTACCCGATATGCCGCACTCGATGAGGATGCCGCATATCTTGCTGTCGCCGGCGTAGATGTCGTTGGGCCACTTCACGGTGATGTCGTTGCGGCCCGTGACGCGCGTCACGGTGTCGGCCACGGCGAGGGCGGTGGCCTCGGAGACGGCAAACTGTCGCCTCGGACCTACCGGCAGCTCTTTGAGCACGAGGCTCATCGACACATTGCGCCCAGGCTCCGACTCCCATGAGTTGCCGCGCTGACCGCGTCCCGCTGTCTGGCTGTGGGCGAGCAGCAGAGTGCCGTGGGGCAGCTCGGCGAGGTGTTGCGACGCGTAGGTGTTGGTCGACGCTACCGATTCCAGTCTGATAAGGTTTATCATGTATGTAAGTGTTACCGGGCTTGCCGGCAGGTTGGATTAAGTGTCGGGGGGGGGGGGGGGGGGGGGGGGGCTGGGGGGCGGCGGGGGGGAGGGGGGGGGGTTGGGGGGCGGGGGGGTGGAAGCTAGAAAATAAAGCAGAATTAATAAATAGGGGTGGGGAGG
>CAMWXJ010000026.1 GCA_947178215.1 uncultured Porphyromonadaceae bacterium | reverse complement strand
ACACCCTTCACAGATGCTCCCGACACGGCAGTAATCACATGTTGCCATGTGACAGGCGATGGCGCACCGGTGCTTTACGTTTCGCATGACGAGGATGATGGTATGTGGCAATTTCTTTGTGGCGGAGAGCATTCGGAAGATGAAGCAAGAATTGTCTCTCTTAGATATATTTATGAGCTTGATCATTCGGTCGGTCTGTTGAAAGATATGCCTTGCGGCAGTTATGCGGAAAGGGAATCTCCGGCAGAGGAGTGGATTATGAACGGTTAAGCAAGTAAATGTGACAAAGACTGTTTATCGTTCCCAATATTGAAATATTATGCTGAGCAATCGAGTAAAACGAAATATATGGCTGACGTTGACTATCATGTCAGGATTGACCGTGATTGACCGAGCAGTACGCATTGTGAATGGTTCGGTTGAATGGTGGAACCTTTTATCCTCCATCATTATAACAGCACTATGCGTAAAGTTCTATATGTGTTATCGAAAACAGGTCAAACGAGGCAATCTCTTTGGCCGGGTCAAGGTGTTCAAATGATACAGATAGGTAAATATAGATTGGGATTTGCGCCGCTGTCGATGATAGTTGTATTCATCGTCCTCTCGGTATGCGCCATTGTCGCGGCATTCCATCAGGCACGACCGGAATATCCTATGCCTTTGTCACACATCATCATAATCAATGAAGGGATGGCACTTCTGGCAACTCTGGTTTATGGCATATTTGCCCATTTCGCGATTGCAATCATCAACAAACTACGGAAATGATGGAAGAAATAAGAATAGACGTAACAAAGCAAACTCCTGAAGAATTGGCTCTTGCCAATGAGCAGGCTCAGTTCATATTCAGGTTCAACCACACAATGCCCGGCACTACCGAATATGACGAACTGATGCACCGTATATTCCCCTCAATGGGAGAAGGCAGTAGGATTACTGCTCCGTTGACAGCTGTGAGACCCCACATGGTCACTATCGGTAAGAACGTGGTTGTGATGCCGGGATGCCTGATGATGTGTGCCGGAGGTATAACAATAGACGATGGCGCGATGATAGCAGCCAACGTGCAGCTCATATCCAACAATCACGACCTTTTTGAACGTCAGGTCATTACCTGCAAGCCCGTCCACATAGGAAAAAATGCCTGGATTGGGGCCGGAGCCACTATCTTACCGGGAGTTACCGTAGGCGACAATGCAGTAGTCGGAGCCGCAAGTGTAGTGACCAAAGACGTAGAGGCTGATACAATCGTTGCAGGCAATCCGGCAAAATTCATCAAGCGAATTCCTCCGCGCCCGGAGTGTGCGGGCTACAACGAAATAGATGAAGTCATACAACTCGGATTAGACAGTTGTGGTGACTAATGGCTCTTGTCTAATGAGTAAATATTTGAATCATGCTTCATACATTCTTTTTCAGTCCGTCAGATACGACGCGCAAATATGCCAAGGCCATGACTGATGCCTTTGGCGGAGATTCACAACTGATTGACCTGACTCACGGGCCATGCGAGATTGAATATGACCTTGTGGATGGAGACACCGCACTGTTGATTTCCCCTGTATATGCAGGACGCATACCGGCTATGGCGGCAGACCTGTTTCGTCAGATTGACGGACACGGAATGAAGGCGATAGTCGCAGTAGTATATGGCAACCGCGACTATGACGACGCTTTGCTCGAATTGGCAGACATTGCTGCGGAGGATGGTTTTGAGGTCATGGCCGCCGGAGCCTTCATAGCCCAGCACTGCATATTCCCGAATGTAGCCAACGGCAGACCGGATGCCTCAGACTTAGCGGTTGCCACCGACTTTATCAAAATAGCCAAGGAATCCGGCAAAATGGAAATCTCGACAATCAAGGGGAATCGTCCTTACAAGAAACCCGGAGCGGTGCCGCTGCGTCCCCGGGCAGACAAAAACGAATGCCGCACCTGTGGAGTGTGTGCCCGCGAGTGCCCGACAGGTGCTATCGACCCTGTTACATTGGCAACAGACAAGAGCAAGTGTATCACGTGCTGTCGCTGTATTACTGTATGTGGTAGCCATGCACGCAAGTTCAAGGGCATAATGTATGCTACGGTCGGCAAAATCTTCTGTGCGCAAAACTCAAAGCGTCGTGAACCTGAATTATTTCTCAGATAATGAATATCGAAGAATTTAGGGATTATTGCCTGTCGATGGATGGTGTGACGGAGAAAACTCCTTTTGGAAAGTTCGCACGCAGATATGATTCCATTCTGGTATTCTACATTCTTGATCACATGTTCTGCTTCGTGGATATGGATGATTTCACGTCCGTCACAGTGAAATCCACTCCCGATGAGATTGACGAAATACGCATGTATCATTCATCCGTAAGCAATCCGTTGAACCAAAGCCTTCGCCACTGGATTCAGCTTAACCTCAATGGAGACATTTCTGATGATGAAATATATGCTTTCATCAGAAGGTCATACGATATAGTCAGGGCCAAATACACAAAGAAAAGATAACAGCCAGAGACTTCTGCCCACAACAGAGTATTTGTTATCCGCATATAGCTTATGATTGTAATGAAAGAGCCGTCCACATGGCTGATTATCATCAAGTATCAGTGGGCATAGGAAAAATCCCCTCTCTTTATGCCATATAGACGCCAAGAGAGGGGATAAATAATATTAATGTTGTTCTCTGATTGCTTACATCGCACTCACGTTAACTATAATGAGAAACAAACAAGTGCGCAATTGGAGGAGTCGGCAGCAACATTATCTTCACTGACGATGCCATACCATTTGCCTTCTTTTGCAAACAAGCGCTCCACCTCAATTGTCTTACCGTCAGGGCATGACACAACGATGTTGCTGGGGGTGGAAAGACGCTCGTATTTGTTCCTGTATATCAATGAGCCGTTGTCCATATCGTATATATCGGAATACTTGTGACCATCGTGCATCGTGGTCAGGAGCATCTTGCCATCTGTAAACTGCACGTCGCGCACAAGTATATATGGCCTCAGTACCTCTATCTCGTGGGCTCCATCCATGACTTTCATAGTCGTTTCCTGATCTTGCTCCGGAGTCAGGGCATAGTTGCCTCTTTTTAATATGGCGAGGGGCTGCATGGCGCCGGGGACGAACGTGTAAAGGGTATCGGCCATCATAAATACGCCAACATTGCCTGCATTGGCCCACAAGAGGTTGAAATTGCCTCCACGGAAACCATCTACCTCGATGGAATCGATTAGGGCGTAATTGTCATCATATTGAAGAACCTTGAGTCCATCAGGTGTCGGGGTCGCCACATTTATAGCCGAACCTGTGCCTCCCACAGGCTCTATCATCGACATTACCATCTTTCGATCAATAGTGGTCATCAGTGTATCAGCGGCCAAAGAATACTTGTAGACCGACGGATTATCGAAGTTGGGCAGGAGCACCGAACCGTCCTTGCCGTTAACAAACGCTCCGAGAATCACGCGATATTCACCAGGGCCTTGACCGCGATGATTAATCTCTCCGAGATATTCCCCGCTGTCGATGTTGTACATTATGAGACGTGACATCGAAGGATCTTTTTCAAGAAGCACTGCCGTGTCACCGACGACGTCAATTATCACTGCATCCTTGAAGTACGCCGCAGCTGAATCGCCGTTCAGTTGTACGTATGCAAGATCCTTTACCGGCAAAGCTGCTGACTCGTCAACCGATATATTCTCGGTCAGATCTAACGACGGAGTCGTGCTTGTCGTTTCATTATCTCGTACACATGCTGCTGCAATAACTGCGATTACAGCGACAAGCGCAATAGTGCTTTTGCTCATATGGATCACTTGTTAGTAGATGAAATAAATTGAATTTTCGGCTTGAGCTATTAAATGAATCTCTCGGAACAAATATAGTTATTATTCAGTTCGATTCAAAGCGATTTATTTCGGTTGAAATCGGGGGTCGTGCGGAGGTTGGTTGATACCGCGTTGACACGGAGTGAAACTGAAAATCGCGAGTGATTAAAAATAAATCACTTGCGATTTCTTGGGGTGCCCAAGACAGGACTCGAACCTGCACGCCTCGCAGCACTCGCACCTGAAACGAGCGCGTCTACCATTCCGCCACTTGGGCATTTGTTGTTGCGGCACCAGGCCGCTTTTGTGGGGTTTGCGGGTGCAAAGTTAATGCTTTTACCGCGGATGTGCAAGCGTTTTTGCAAAATAATCTACTGTGAGGTCGTAAATAGTTGCGTAGGGAAGTCAGTAGGGGAGTTTTTTGATGTGGTGCAAAAAAAATTGGGGGAGATAGGGCGGAGTTGACGAAAAAAGCGTTAACTTTGCAGGGTGTAGTCGTCGGCTTTGGCCGACGTCTGTCACAGTTACAGTTTTTATCCATTTCAACATTCTACAATCAAAATTCTTATGGCATACGTAATCACCGACAAATGCGTAGCTTGCGGCACCTGCCTCCCCGAGTGCCCCGTTGGCGCCATCTCAGAAGGCGAAATCTACCACATCGATCCCGACACCTGCATCGATTGCGGTACTTGTGCAAGCGTTTGCCCCAGCGAAGCTATTATCCCTGGCGAGTAATCGTAGATTTTACGCAGAAATAACCGTAGGTCTCCTCCTGGAATCAGGTGGAGACCTACGAGTTTTTTGTATTCAGACGGGGGAGAGGGGTGATTCAGAGTGATTCGTCGAAGGCTATCATGCGCAGTGCTGTCTCCGCTGCCTCGATGCCTTTGTGGCCGGCATGACCGCCTATGCGGTCGAGGGCCTGCTGTTCGTTGTCAACGGTGAGGAGCCCGAAAATCACCGGGCTGACGCCACGCACGTTGAGGGCTGTGACGCCGTCGGTGACGCTCTGGCAAACGTAGTCGAAGTGTGGGGTGTCGCCGCGTACTACCGCGCCGAACACTATAACGGCGTCGGGTTTGTGGCGGTCAATCACGCGTGCGGCGGCGTAGGTGAGCTCTACGGCTCCGGGAACTTCGTAACGCAGTATGTTAGCCGGGTCGATGCCGTAGGTCAGAAGTGATTCTACGGCTCCGTCGGCCAGTGCGGATGTGATATGCCCGTTCCATTGTGCGGTTATAACGGCAATGCGGGCGTGTCGTTTGATGACGGGAATGGGTGAGGTTGGGGTGGATGTAGACATGGATGGGAGATTTTTCAGCGTGGGAAAATTTTGTGCCATACGCCGAGTATGTCGAGCCTTACCGGTGTGCGGGCGTCGGCAAGTACGTCGACGATGCGTCGGTGGAGTTCGGCGTCGCCAAGGCGCGATGCCTTGTGCAGCATGGTGTTGAGGAGATGTATGCCTTTGTCGCGGGTGGGTTTGTGCAGCAGCAGCGATATGCCGAGCTGTGTTGAGATTGACAGCTGACGCTTATCCATATCGGGCTGTAATTTGGTCATATAGCGGAGCGCGCGCGACAGATACTGGATAGCCTCCCGGTGACGCCCCATTTTGGCGAGTGTGAGTCCCTGTTCGGCGAGCGAGTCGGCCAAGCGTGCTACCGCGTCATCCATAAGTCCCTCACGCGTCATCTCAATATATCTTGCCGTGGCCTCCTGGCAGTTTTTGAGGGCCTCGGCCTGAGCTCCGGCCTTGCGGCATACCTTGGCGAGAGCGTCAAGCACCACGACATGCACCGGCGCATAGCGTTCCGGCGAGATTTTGGCGAGGCGTGCAAACAATCGCGCCGATTTTTCGAGCGAACGTTCGGCGTGGGGATATTCGCCTCGGGCATTGTAGATGAGCGCCATGTCGTAGAGCACAGATGCGAGTACAGCCAGAAACGGCTCATCCTTGCGGCGGGGTTCCTGGGCCAGCAGCGCGAGGGTTGAGGCGGCGGCCGACAGGGCTGCGTCATCGTTGCCGGCCGCTGATTGGAGTCCGGCGAGCACCTGCATAAGTGCGGCGTGGATGTCGAGCGAGAGGCGGTCGTTGTCGCCGGCGCTTGCCATCATCTCTTCAAACTCTGTGATGATGGCTATTGCACGGGTGGTCTCGCCCGATTGCGTCATAAGTTGTACGCCAGTACGGATATAGTCGTAGATTGTGTTGAACGGCAGGTCGTTTACGGCTCTGCGGAGGTCGTCAGGCGATACGTCGGCGAGTGCCTTGTCAGAAAGTACGCCCACAGGCGCTTCGGCGGGTATAAACAGTGGCTCCAATGCCGATGAGGTCTCATTGCTGTCCATTATATGTGGTCTATCGAGGCTTTTGCCACCGCATGGTCTGCCATGGAGTTGGCTTCGGTTATGATGTCGGAGAGGATTGCAGGTTCGAGCCGGCGCAGCGTCTCGCGGGTGATTCCGAGGTCGACGATGCTCGATATGATGCCTGCGAGCGCGCCAGAGTTCCACATTAACGAGATAGGGGGGCGTGAAATAGGCGTCGACACTGAAATGTCATCGTGGAAAAAGGTCATCTGCTGCTTATCTGCGTCGATATTGATAAACGAGCGGCAATAGAACTTGATATGTTTGCGGTAACATTCGGCGGGGTCGGCGCTGCCGTAGATATTTTCGAGGTCGCAGCCGCGCGTTACGACGAGGTCGGAAATTTCGAGATTCTCGAGAATCTCGGGCATGACGCGGGTGATGCGTGGCTCCTGCTGTTTGAGGAATCCGGGCACGTTGACTATCATTGCCTTGCGGTCGACGATATATTGCAGCAACTCATGCAGGCGAGGCCTTACGCGCGGATCAATGGCAAAATATGAACCGAACACCACAACGTCGTCTTCCGACACATCGGGCCAGCGTACGTCGAAACATTCGTCGGGGTAACGGCGGTAAATCATAATGGACTCCGTGGGGTGAGTGTTGTCGACGGGGAAAAACAGGTTGGCGGGCGTGTCGCCGTCGACATAACGATCAATCGAGTCGACATTGACTTTGTTGGCGCTCAGAAATGCTATAATCATGTCGCCGATGCGGTCGCGTGCCGCTTCTCCCACGTAGCTCACATTGTCGTGCAGAGTACCGAGAAGTGCGGCGGCGTTGAGCATCCTGCCGCCCGGCACGGCATTAAGATTGCTCAGAGTGGAGAGAGGATAATTGTTCTGAGTGGCCGGAAACACGATGTCTAAGGCGCATTCGCCTATGATTATGATTCGTCGCATGGGTAGTTAAACGATGGGAAGTTGTGGTTGTGGTGGTGTGTGCGGGATAGTGAGGAATGTTCAGCAACGGGCTTTCTGGCCGAGGTATCCGCCGTGATGACGCAGCGCATATTGTTCGCGGCTGAATCCGGTGAGGCGCATCACGTTGACTACAAGTATGTCGCCTATCACCGTCATCATTGTGGTGGAGGTGGTGGGGGTGAGCCCGAGCGGACATACTTCGGCTGCGCCGCCGGTCGAGAGTACGGCGTCGGCCGTCTCTGCGAGCGGGCCTTCGGGGTTGCCTGTTATTACTATAATGGGTAAATCGCTATAAAGGTTTCGGGCGAGTGTGACAAGGTCTACGATTTCGCGCGTTTTTCCGGAGTTGGAAATAAGCAGCATTATATCGTGGGGTTGGAGTATGCCCAGGTCACCGTGCTGCGCTTCGCTCGGATGGAGGTTTACGGCGGGGATGCCGGTTGATGAGAATGTCGTGGCGATGTTCATCGCAATCTGGCCGGCCTTGCCCATGCCGGAGGTCACGAGTTTGCCGCCCTGACGGTGGACGCGCTCTATGATGAGTTCTATGGCACGGTCGTAGTCGACGCTGTAAGGAATGTTTGACACAGCGGCGGCCTCGGCTGTAATAATCTGTCGCATCGACTCTTGTATGGATTCGCTCATGGCGGAGTGGGTGAGGAGGGGCTATGGATGAATGAACTTGCGTCGGGGCACAAAAAAGTGTCGCAACGCCTTGTGGTAAAAGTATAACGCAAAATTACTACAAAGCGTTGCGACTGCCAAAATATTTTTATACTAAGCGGCGTCGGGTCAGAATGTAATCTGGGTGCCGGTGCGTGGCGATTCCTCCGGTTCCTGTTGGGCGGATGACTGTCGGCCCGACGATGGGAGCTCAGCGCTCTTGCGGTCGCGGGTAAATGTCGGCGAACTCTCGAAGCGTTCAAGAGCCGTGTCGTCGGCCATCTGTTCCGGGGTGAGGGTTATGTAATTGTAGCGCATGTTGGCGACCTTTTCGCCGCCGTATTCCTCAGCTATCTTGTCGGCCGGACGGCTTGCTGACGTCTGAGGCGCGGGAGCCGCCTGGCGTGAGCCTGAAGCGTTGCCCCAGCGTATAGGGCCGCGGCCGCCGGGACGTGCTGCGGCCATTTCGTTGGTCTCTTCCTCGCGTATAGTCACTTCAAAGCCGGCGGCAAGGATGGTGATGCGCACCTTTTCGCCGAGAGTGTCGTCGAAAGCCAGACCCCAGATAACGTCCACGTCGGGGTTGATGCCGCTCACGAAGTCGGTAATCTCCTGCGCCTCGCTCATCTTGAAGCTGTTCTGGGCGGTTCGAGAGTAGTAGATGTGGAAGAGAAGTCGCTTGGATGTGAAGATGTCGCGGTTTTTGAGGAGCGGGGAGTTGAGGGCGTCCTTGATAGCGAGAGTCACGCGTCCGTCGCCCTCTCCGTAGCCGCTTGATATGATTGCGGCTCCGCCGTCGCGCAGAGTTGTGTCGACGTCCTCGAAGTCAAGGTTCATGTAGCCGTCCTTGGTGATAAGCTCGGAAATGGAAGATGCGGCGGTGGAGAGAGTGTCGTCGGCTTTGCCGAAAGCGTTCATGAAGTCGAGGTCGCCGTAAATCTCGGTGAGGCGCTCATTGTTAATCACGAGGAGTGCGTCGACATGCTTCGCCATTTCGTCGACACCGTCGAGCGCCTTGAGAATCTTACGTTCGCCTTCAAACAGAAACGGTATGGTGACGATGCCAACCGTGAGGATGCCGAGCTCTTTGGCTTCTCTTGCTACGATAGGAGCCGCTCCCGTTCCTGTGCCGCCGCCCATACCGGCTGTCACAAACACCATTTTGGTGTCTTCGTCAAATAGTTCGCGTATCTTGTCGATGTCGCGTTCGGCAGCGTCGCGGGCCTTTTCGGGTTTGTTGCCTGCTCCGAGTCCGTCGCCAATCTGCACCTTTACGGGTACAGGCGACACGCGGAGTGCCTGACGGTCGGTGTTGCACACCACAAACGATACGTTCTTTATATCTTGCAGATACATGTGGTTGACGGCATTGTTGCCGCCGCCGCCTACGCCAATGACTTTGATTTTGCAGTTGTTGTGATAAGTCTTGTCGGAGTCGGGCGCGATTTGCTGCGCGAGGCCGTCGATATTGTAGTCCTTTTCGTCCATTATGTTGGATGATGGGTGGTTTAAGTCTATGTTATTGATTGAGGTAGAGTGGGTTGGGAGGAGGATGATTATTCGTCGTCGCGGAAGTCGTTGTCGTCGTTGTCGAGGTCGTCGTCTTTCATGAGTCCGACGAGTTTGTCGCCCCACTTTCTGAAGAGTCCGGGGCGCTTCTTTTTCTTTTCCGGGGCCGGCTGCACCGTGTTGTCGACCCAGTTTTCTTCTATTTCAGGTTCAGGGAGCGGTTCGGGCTCGGGAAGCGGAGTCAGGCACTCCTCCGGAGTAAGTGCCGCATTGGCGAGCACCGAGATGATGTCGATGAACTCGCCCGGCGATATGGTGCCGTCGGCGATGCGAACTGAGGCCGAGGGGAGTCCGGTGCGCACGTGCATCTTTGTCAGCTCGGCGAGGCGCTCGTTGAATCCGCGCAGCTTCGCTCCTCCTCCCACTATGATGATGCCTTTGGGGAGCTCTTGTGCCGTGAACCCGGCGGCCTGAATCTGGGCGCGGATGTTGATTACTATTTCCGATGCTCGTGCTGCCACATAGTTGTTGATCTGGCTGAAATCTACCCCCGACGATATATAGGTCTCGCCAGGTTTGGGCATGGCGTTGCCGCCGGTGCGTTTGAGGCTCTCGGCCTGCTCTTCGAGATAGGGGAGGGCCATGATGTCGCGGGTGATGTTGCGCGAGCCGATGGGGAGTGTGGACAGATATTGCAGGCGGCTGTTCTTGTAGACGGAAACTGTGGTGGTCTCTGCTCCGAAATCCACCAGCATGCAGCCGAGGGCGCGCTCGTCGTTGGTGAGCACGTAGTCGGCTACCGCAATCGGGCGGAGTATGAAGCCCGATATGTCGAGTCCGAGCTTCTCGCTCACCACGCGCTCTATGTTCTTGCGGAGCTTGTCTTGTGCGGCCACAATCACAAAGCAGGCGTTGATGTCGCGTCCCACTACTCCCTCGGGCTGTGTGGTCGTGATGCCGTCGACGACAAAATATCTCGGTAGTGCCCCTATCAGGTCATCGGCTCCGAGCATACCGAGGGGAGTCGTCGACATGGCTTCGAGCCGCAGCTCGCGTATCAGTTGCGGCGTAATCTCCTTCTCTTCTGGAAGCTGTCGCTCGACGCATCGTTCCGATGAGCACACCGAGCGGCCGCCGAGAGCCACATAAACGCTTTTGATGCTTCGCGGCGCCAGACGTCGGTTAAGCCGGCTGATAAGCCTGTTGATAGCGTTGGCCACCTTTTCAACATTGCGTACTACGCCATATCGCACAATGTCGGAAGGCAGGGCCTCTTCCTCAACGGCTGTCACAGTGAGGGGGGCGTCGTGACTGGTCTGCCCAACGGCGGCTCTCACTTTGGAGCTGCCTATTTCAAGGGCCACTATATAGGTAGTTTCGGATTGCATCCTGAGAAGTTTTAGGAGTTATGTGGGTTTAGAGCAATAGCTGGTTGTGGTGGGATCGGTCAGGAGAGACGTCGCGGAGCTATGCGGAGTGAGTCGACACCTATCATGGTGTTGGTGTCGACCTCCTCCTCAATTTCTTCGAGGTTAGGGATTACACGCATGCGTTTGTCGCGTCTGGTGGCTACGGCCTGACCGCCCCATTTAAGCGAGATAGTGTCGTAGGTTTCCCAGCCTTTATGGGGCATGACAAGTTCGTAAAACGTGCGCAGACGGCGGAATTTAGAGTCGAGGGCATTTATGTCACCGAGATTGACGACATGGCCGCGAATCATAGGTACGATAATCACGTCGGTGGGAGAGTCGGCTTTAATGGCCGACACGAACGCGCCCCATTCTGGGTGTTTGTCAAGCCAGTCGAGGAGCGGGAGCAGTTTTATCGGTGTGAAAGCGGTGTCAGTGTCGGCAAAACGGCCCTGAATCACGGGTACGTCGATATGATAGCGGGGCGACGCAGCGATACGCTTGCCGGAACGGTTGATGTAGTAACTGCGACGGCCTGTCGGAAACACTCGGGCTATCGGCTCCATCGGGTTGACGTCGACGAGCAGATGACCGTCGGTGAGCGTCACCACTCTCACGGCTTCAATCTTGTCGATGTCGGCGAGCATATGCTCAATAGAGTCGGTGTTGATGTCGGCGAGCTTCATGCCGGCTATGCGTGAGGGTAGTTCGCCAAGTTCGCGCGTCAGTTCGGTAGCTGTAACAAACGGGTGAGTGGTGCTGTCGCGCACCATGACACGCAGTCCCGCGCACGGCTGAGTGGCAGCGTTGCGTGAGGTAAACGAGAGCGTCACGACCAGATACACTGTCATGGCGACGACGGCTATGGGGGCGAGCAGCTTGCGAAACATTATCGTTATGCCTTGATTCGGGCGGCAGCAGCGACTATATCGGGCAGCATATTGCAGATGTCGCCGGCGCCTGCCGTGAGTAGAACTTCAAAATTACGCATTTTTATCACTTCTGTCAAATCTTTCTTGCTGTCAAGCAAAATTTTTTCCTGAGCGGTGATGTTGTCGAGGATAATCTGCGACGTTACGCCGGGAATCGGAGCCTCACGCGCGGGATATATCGGCAGCAGAATCACTTCATCGGCCAAAGACAGCGCGCGGGCAAATTCAGGGGCGAAGTCGCGTGTGCGGCTGAACAGGTGGGGCTGGAATGCCACAGTGAGTTTGCGGTCCGGATAGAGCGCGCGCACCGAACGGATTGATGCCGCCAGCTCGTCGGGGTGGTGAGCATAGTCGTCTATTATGGCGTGTCCAGGCTCTTTGAGCCAGAACTCGAAGCGGCGTTTGGGGCCCATGAATGTCGACATGGCTTCGCGGGCCGAGTCGGGTTCGAACACTCCGGCAAGCCATAGGGCTCCCATGGCTGCAATAGCATTGTCGATGTTGATTTCGACCGGAACGCCGAGCGCGACATCCTTTATCAGTCCCGACGGGGTGACGAGGTCAAATGTGATTGAGCCGTCGGCGTGGCGGATATTCTCGGAGTGGAAGTCGCCCTCGGTGCGCGAATAGGTCATTACGCGCACATCTTTCCCCGGGCGCGGACGCACTTTGAGTCCGGTGTGGATGAGCAGTGCCCCACCCGGACGTATGAGTTCCGTGAAGTGGGCGAAACTTTCGAGGTAGGCTTCCTCGGTGCCATAGATGTCAAGATGGTCGGGGTCGGTCGACGTAATGACAGCCACGTAGGGGCGGAGATGGTGGAATGACCGGTCGAATTCGTCAGCCTCCACGACGCTGAGGTCGGTCGAGGGGGCAAGCAGGAAGTTGGTAGAGTAATTGCGGAGCACCCCGCCGAGGAAAGCGTTGCAGCCGTAGGGCGAGCAGTGAAGCATATGTGCGGCCATTGACGAGGTGGTCGTCTTGCCGTGTGTGCCGGAGAAGCAGATAGGGTGTCCATGGTTCACGGCGAGACCAAGCACTTCGGCGCGTTTTACCACGCGGAAGCCATTGGCGCGGAACCAGCTCAGAGCGCGGTGGCTGTCGGGCACGGCCGGTGTATATACCACCAGCGTAGTGTCCTTGTCGCGCATCTCGGCAGGGATGAGCGTCGGGTCGTCGTCAAACACTATGTCGACGCCTTCGCTAATGAGGTCGTTTGTGAGGTCGGTGGGCGTGCGGTCATAGCCGGCCACACGGCACCCTTGCGAGAGAAAATAGCGCTCCAAAGCGGCCATGCCTATGCCGCCGGCGCCTACAAAGTATATGTTGTCGGGGAATTGCTTGCTCATTTCTTCATCAGTTTGAAAGCCTGCTCCGCTATCGCTTCAGCCGAGCCGGTGAGTGCCATTGCCGCGGCCGCTTCGGCTATCTGCCGGCGGTGTTGCGGGTCGTTGATAAGTTCTACTATTGTGTTGCTGAGGCGTGTGCGTGCGTCGGCATCGAGTATCATCACGGCTGCGTTGTGCGACGAAAGGGCCTCGGCGTTGTGGCGCTGGTGGTCTTCCGCCACATTGGGCGACGGGATGAGTATCGACGGGCACCCCAGTGCCTCTATCTCCGAGATGGTGCCGGCGCCGGCGCGCGCTACCACAAGGTCGGCTGCGGCGTAGGCAGCTCCCATATCGTCGACAAAAGCCGTCGCCTTTACATTGGAATACGGTGCCGCTTTTGGGGCGCACTCGGCGGCATAAAGTTTGCCTGTCTGCCACAGCAGATCGATGCCATTTGCGGCAAGCATGGGGAGCGAGGCTTCGATGCTCTCGTTGATTGTGCGGGCGCCGAGACTGCCTCCGAGCGCAACTACGAGCGGTCGGTCGGGAGCAAATCCGAGTTTGCGTTTAGCCTCGGCCTGCGTGAATTCACATTCGAGAAGCGCATGACGTATTGGGTTGCCGGTGGTGATGATGCGGTCGGCGGGAAAATAACGCTCCATATCTGGATAAGCCACGCATATAGCTTTGGCGCGCTTTGCAAGCAGCTTGTTTGTCACTCCGGGATATGAGTTCTGTTCCTGGATGAGAGTGGGCACATCGCGCCGTTGGGCTGCTTTGAGGACCGGCCCCGAGGCGTAGCCGCCCACACCGATGGCGATGTCGGGGGCAAAGTCGCGCACTATGCGGCGGGCACGGCGCATCGACTTCCACAGCTTGAAGAGTACCGGGATGTTGCGCCACAGACGTTTGCGGTCGAAGCCTGCCACAGGCAGGCCTTCGATCGGGTAGCCGGCCGCGGGTACACGTTCCATTTCCATTCGTCCCAATGCTCCGACAAAACGTATGTCGGCGTCGGGTTCACGGCGACGAATCTCGTCGGCAATCGACAGGGCCGGGAAGATATGGCCGCCGGTGCCTCCTCCGCTTATTAATATCTTGTGTGCCATATTGTGCGTATGTTTGTAATTAGAGATGGGTTGGGTTGGCGGTGCGCAGGTCCTCGGGGAGCGATTCTATTTCGGCCCTTTCCGCATCACGCTTGCCGGTGCGTGCTGTGTGGCGGCTCACGCTGAGCATCACGCCGAAAGCAATCGAGGTGACGAGAATAGAGCTGCCGCCTTTGGATATTAGTGGCAGTGGCTGTCCCGACACAGGAAACACGCCCGTCACAATCGCTATATGGAAAAGTGCCTGAATCACTATCATTACTGCCATGCCGAGCACGAGGAAAGCCGGGAATGCGCGTGTGCATCGCGCGGCTATGCCGCTGGCACGGGCCATGAGCCACAGATAAAGCACCAGTACCACCAGTCCGCCCACCAGTCCGCAGTCTTCGATGATTATTGAATAGATGTAGTCGGAAAACGCGAGCGGCAGTCGGGCGGTCTCGCGCGAGTTGCCGGGGAACACGCCAAACACTCCGCCGTTGGCCTGTGCCATGTACGAGTACATTTCCTGCCGGTTTTGTGCGTTTATCTCTTTTAGATATTTGGGCTCCGGATCAAGATAGCGCTCGATGCGCTTGGTCCATGTACCGCTTCGGCCGCTTGCCGTTGATTCGGAGTGGTCGATTGCCTGGGCGGTGGTCATGTTCTGAGTGGCCTCGTTCTCATCCACTCCGCGGCGGCCGTCAATGAGGCTGAACAGGCCGAGACACACGGCATAGACACCGAGAACTATGAATATCTTGCGCCACTGCATGCCGCCAATCAAAAACATGGCCATGCTGATGCTCATGAGCAGCAATGTGTTGGTGAGGCCCTGCTTTATGAGCATTCCGCCAAATGCCATCACCATTACCGCCATGATTGTGACACCGGTGTTTGTCACTCCGCCCCCTTTCATCTGCGTGCGGTGAGCTACTACGGCGAGTATCAGCACCGCGCTTAGTTTAAGCATCTCCGAGGGCTGTATGCTGAATCCGAGAAGGGGAAACGAGCGTCGGGCGCCGTTGATAATCTCGCCGAAAAACATACAGTAGACCATGGCTATGATACTGCCTACTACAAACAGCAGCGACCATGAGTAGAAATGGCGATAATGTACGCGCGACAGCCCGATGATGATGAAGAAGCCGAGGCCGAGCATTGCTACGTGACGCACGAGCGGGCCGAACACGCCCATCGACGACGAGGCGACCTCGCGCGATGATGCGCTGTAAAGCTCGATTATCGACACGATGACAAGAGCTATATATATGCCCCAGATATGCTTGTCGGCTTTGGCCAGAGGCTTGTCGGCGACCGGCACTGCTGCTGTTGATGATAAGTTGTATTCCGACATTATGACAGTGAGGAGTGACAGGGAGGTTATAAAGGATGGTTATTTAAGGGCGCGCACGGCGTCCTTGAACATCTCGCCGCGGTGCTCGTAGCTCTTGAAGAGGTCAAATGACGCGCAGCATGGCGACAAAAGCACGGTATCGCCTTCGGAGGCGAGCTCTTTGCACGCAGCCACAGCGTCGGCCATTGAGGCGGTGGAGCGAATCTCGGGCACGCGGTCGCCGAAAAAGTCGAGCAGCTTTTCGTTGTGGAGGCCCATGCACACGATAGCCTTGACTTTTTTGTCGACGAGTTCTGCAATTTCATTGTAGTCGTTGCCCTTGTCTTTGCCTCCGAGAATCAGCACCGTGCTCTTGCTGTCGGGCATGCTTTCGAGGGCATACCAGCAGGAGTTGACATTGGTGGCCTTTGAGTCGTTAATCCAGCGCACGCCGTCGATTGTGGCTACCGGTTCGAGGCGGTGTTCCACTCCCTCAAAGTCGGAGAGTGCTTTGCGTATGTCGTCTTTCTTGATGTCGAGCAGACAGGCCGACAGGCCGGCGGCGAGCGAGTTGTAAAGGTTGTGCAGACCGTTGAGGCTGAGGTCGGC
The DNA here is from genome assembly GCA_947178215.1 of uncultured Porphyromonadaceae bacterium. Taxonomy (GTDB): domain Bacteria; phylum Bacteroidota; class Bacteroidia; order Bacteroidales; family Muribaculaceae; genus Paramuribaculum. Next base: position 15,502 of record CAMWXJ010000026.1, on the reverse strand, counting down.
GCGCGGCATGCGAAGCGAGGTGTCGGGGTCGGCGGCAAACACTATTTCGTCCTCGTCGTCAACATAGCCGCGTGTGCCCTGCTCGTTGTGGAGGGCAAACGGAAACAGCCGTGCCTCGGTGGCAATCTGTTTGAGCTGCTTGGCTATCACGGGGTCATCCTGCCAGAAGATGAACGCGTCGGACGGGGTGAGATTGTTGAGGATGCGGAATTTAGCCGCAACGTAGTTTTCCATTTTGTAGTCGTAGCGGTCCAGGTGATCGGGCGTGATGTTGAGTATTATGGCTATGTTGGCCTTGAACTCATACATGTTTTCGAGCTGGAACGAGGAGAGCTCTATGACATAGACATCGTGGTGGTCGCGGGCTACTTGCAGTGCGAGGCTCTGCCCTACGTTGCCCGCAAGTCCTACATTGATGCCTGCGTTTTTCAGTATGTGATAAGTGAGGAGTGTGGTCGTGGTCTTGCCGTTGGAGCCTGTGATGCACACCATTTTTGCATCAGTGTAGCGTCCGGCGAATTCTATCTCCGAGATTACGGGGATGTTCTTTTCGCGAATAGCCTGCATCACGGGTAGGGTAGGAGCGATGCCAGGGCTCTTAACCACTTCGTCAGCCGAGAGGATGCGGTCCATGGTGTGGGTGCCTTGTTCGTAAGCTATACCTTCGGCGTCGAGCATAGCGGCATATTTCGGCGCGATAGTGCCGTAGTCGGAGAGAAATACGTCCATCCCCTTTTCCTTGCCGAGGATGGCGGCGCCAACGCCGCTTTCGCCTCCGCCGAGAACTACGAGGCGGTGGGGACGGTATTCTGTTTCTTTATACATCAGGTAGAGTATAAAATTATTGATGTTGTGGTTTAGCGAATCTTTAATGTGGCGAACGTCATGGCTGCCAGTATGATGCCTATAATCCAGAAGCGGCTTACTATTTTCGGTTCGGTGATGGCCTGGAGAGGTTTCTGTATTATGGCGTCGATGCCGGCGTTGCCCGGCTTCTGGAAGTGATGATGGAGTGGTGTCATTTTAAACACTCGTCGGCCGGTTCCGGTTCGGCGTTTGGTTATCTTGAAGTATGCCACCTGTATCATTACCGAGAGATCCTCGACAAAGAATACGGCGCAGAGCAGCGGAATAAGCAGCTCTTTGCGTATAAGGATTGCGAACACGGCAATTATGCCGCCTATTGTGAGCGAGCCGGTGTCGCCCATAAACACCTGGGCGGGATATGTGTTGTACCACATGAAGCCGATTATGGCGCCTACAAATGCGGCCATAAACACCACAAGCTCCTCAGTGCCGGGGATATACATGATGTTGAGATAGGTGGCGTAGACCATGCTTGACCCGAGATATGCCATAATGGCGAGCGCGAGGCATATGATAGCCGACAGTCCGGCGCAGAGGCCGTCGAGGCCGTCGGTGAGATTGGCGCCATTGCTTGTAGCCGAGATAGCGAATATCGTCACGATGATAAAGGCGATCCATCCGGCGGTAGTGCCCGTTGAGCCCATCCACGAGGTGAGCCAGGTGTAGTCGAAGTTGTTGTTCTTGACAAAAGGTATCGTAGTCTGTGGAGTCTTGGTCTCGGGAGCGTAAAGAAGCGTTTCCGTCACTTCCGAGTCAATGGCGCTTATAGTTGTCTCGTTTTCCTGGGGTATGCCGAGGTTCTCACGCATCACTATGTCGGGGCTCAGATACATTGTAAGTCCTACCACGATGCCGAGGCCCACCTGACCGATAATCTTGAACTTGCCTTTCATGCCGTCCTTATTGTGTCGTTTCAGTTTCAGGTAGTCGTCGGCGAAGCCGAGTGCCCCGAGCCACACTGTCGCAAAAATCATGAGCAGCATGTAGATGTTGGAGAGGTTGCCGATGAGTAGCACTGGCACGAGTATCGATAGAATGATGATGACTCCGCCCATAGTGGGGGTGCCGGTCTTTTTCATCTGCCCTTCGAGGCCGAGGTCGCGGACTATCTCGCCCACCTGCATCATCTGCAAGCGGTCGATTATGCGTCGCCCCACGAATACGGCGATGAGCAGTGCGAGCAGACCCGCAGTGCCGGCACGGAACGTAATGTAGGTCATCAGGCGCGCGCCGGGTATATCGCTGTCTTGAAGAAGCTGGAATATATAGTAAAGCACCTTGTTATGGAAATTGTAATATATTGGAATGAATCGGGTTGATTGACTCTTTTATTTGGCGTTTTTGAGCGCTTCGGCCACCACTTCGCGGTCATCGAAATGATGCTTTACGCCGTGAACCTCCTGGTAGTCTTCATGACCTTTGCCGGCAATCAGAACCACATCGCCGGCGGCGGCGAGCGCTACGGCGGCATTTATGGCCTCGCGGCGGTCGGTGATGCTGAGTGTGCGGGGGCGACTCTCGTCGGTAAGGCCGGCTTCCATGTCGCGGATAATATCTTCGGGCACCTCGTCGCGTGGATTGTCGGAGGTGAGCACTACACGGTCGCTCAGTCGTGCGGCCTCGGCAGCCATGATGGGGCGCTTGCCTTTGTCACGGTTACCGCCGGCGCCTACCACGGTGATGATGTTGCCGGTGCGGCCCACCACATCGCGTATGGCCGTAAGCACGTTGACTACGGCGTCGGGGGTGTGGGCGTAGTCGACAATGGCGGTGACGGCCCCTGACGGGGAGTGGAATGTCTGGAAGCGGCCCGCTACGGGCACCAGTCGGCTCATGTCGATTATGGTCTTTTCGGGGTCAAGGCCTACAAGCAGGCACGCGCCGTAGACGGCTGTAAGATTGTAGGCGTTGAAACGGCCCGTGAAGAGGGTGTGCACCTCCCGGCCGTTGAGGCTCAGGAGAGTGCCGTCGAGGCGGCTTTCGATGATGCGGCAGGTGTAGTCGGCCTGTGTGCGCAGCGAGTAGGTGTAGCGATGCGCGCGGGTGTTCTGAATCATCACCTCGCCCACCTTGTCGTCAATATTGGTGAGGGCGAACGCCTCAGCCGGTAGATTGTCGAAGAAACTCTGCTTCGCTTTGAGGTAGTTTTCGAAGGTCTTGTGATAGTCGAGGTGGTCGCGGGTAAGGTTGGTGAAAATACCGCCTGCAAACGTGAGGCCTGCAATACGGTGCTGGTGCGCGGCGTGGCTGCTAACCTCCATGGAGGCGTATCGGCAACCTGCCACTACCATGCGGTGGAGCAGCTCGTTGATGGTGAGCGGGTCGGGCGTGGTCTGGTTGGTCGGCACGGCCTCGTCGTCGATGAAGTTGCATACGGTCGAGAGCAGGCCGGCTTTGAAGCCTTGCAGGCGTGCCATTTCGTAGATGAGTGTGGCTGTCGTGGTCTTGCCGTTTGTTCCTGTCACACCCACAAGGCGCAATTTGCGAGAGGGGTTGCCCCACCACTGCGAGGCGAGAAAACCGAGGGCGACCGCCGAGTTAGCTACGCGTATGTACGTTACGGTCGATTCAAGCCGTTCGGGGAGCTCTTCGCACACTATTGCCGAAGCGCCGGCGAGGGTTACGAGCGGGATGAACTTGTGTGCGTCGACATTTACGCCGCGCACGGCGACGAAGAGATCGCCGCGGCTTACCTTGCGTGAGTCGGCTTGAAGCGAGTTAATGGGCTTATCCTCGACGCCGATTATTTCTTCGACGGTAATGGCTGATAGGAGTTCGGCAAGTGAACGCATATTGTTGTAATATTATGGTGGTCAGTTGATATGAATTTAAGTCTTGGTCTTTTGTGGATGTCGGTCGGGCCGGTCATTCTATAAGTGTCAGGGCTATGGCTGCGCCTTTGGTGAGGCGTGTGCCGGCTTGCGGCGTTTGTGTCGACACGTGTCCCGAACCGCTGAAATGCACGCTGTAACCGCGTTCTTCGAGTGCCGCCACGGCATCGCGGAGCCCGTAGCCCCTTACGTCGGGCACGGTGCCTTCGGGCGATTCGACGGGACGTTTTATGGCTGAGTGGCGTCCGAGCTTCACTGCTTTGGCAATAAGTGCCGGGCGGTTCTCGTCGGCCGAAGCGAAGAGAGTGGCCGGAGTAGGGGAGGCATCCTCAGGGGCGCGGTAATCGTTGCCAAGGCCGAGCATGCCGCGTGAGTAGAGTTTGAGAGCTATGTTTTTCAGCACCTCACCGGAGGTCGAGGCGGCGCCGAAAGCGTTCTGTCGAGGATGACAAGTAAGCACGATGCATGAATATTTAGGGGCTTCGGCAGGAAAGAATCCGCAGAATGCAAGGCGCTTGCGCGAATCATATCCACCTGTGGGCGACACCATGTAGCAGGTGCCGGTCTTGCCTGCGATGCGCACCTTGTCGGAGCGCAGACGCCGAGCGGTGCCGTGGTCGCCCCACACTACGTTGGTAAGCATGTCGCGCATTATGGCGGCAGTCTTTTCGGAGCACACCCGGTCGCGGACGTATGTAACCGGCAGCACTGAGTCGACACCCTCGCCGCGCAGTCCTCCCACAAGGCGCGGGCGCACATACTTGCCGCCGTTGGCTATGGCATTGTATATGGAGAGGGTGTAGAGCGGCGGAATTTCTGTTGCGTAACCGTAGCACTGGCGCGACAGCGTGATGCGGCCTCCGCGGTCGGAAGGCACTGAGTCGAAGCGCGGCGTGCGTTCGCCTGTGATGCCGGTATTGAACGGTTCGAGGAAGCCTGTCGATTTTACACGTGAGTAAAAGGCGCCGGGATTGGAGTCGTATTTCTTGGTGATGACCTTGGTCATGCCTATGTTGCTCGACCGCTCGATGACTTCCGACACTGTCATGCCGCTTACGCCGTGTGAGTCGGAAATGGGGCGGCCTCCCGCGTAGGCATATGAGGCACCGGTGTTGAAATAGTCGGTAGGCTTCACGATGCCGTCCTCAATCGCTATCATCATGGAAAGGGTTTTGATGACCGAACCGGGCTCATAGCCAAGTACGGCGCGGTTCATGCCCTCGATGTAGCCCTCGCCCGGTTTGCCGCTCTTTTCAAGGTTGGATATAGCCTTGATGTCGCCGGTCTGCACATCCATCAGCACGGCCACGCCCCAGTCCGCGTCTACATTGGTGAGGACGTCGTTGAGCTCGTTCTCCACTATATCCTGCATCTTGATGTCGATAGTGGTGAGGATATCGAGACCGGCCACGGCTGGCGTGTCGGTCCAGTTGACGATTTGCTTTGTGAGAGGTATTTTTTTTGCTATTCCTGGGATGCCGTAAAGCAACGAGTCGAGGGCGCCTTCGAGTCCGGAGCGTCCGTGTATCTCTTTGCACTCCTTTGTCTGGCCCACAGAGCCTATGCTTCGGCGCGCCATGCTACCGTAGGGGTTTACGCGCCGCATTGTGGTCTCCACTGTGAGGCCGTTGCGGTTGGGGTTGCGTATGCTGAAAAAGGGGAAGCTCTTGATTCGCATCATATCGGCATAGCTGATGTTGCGTATGAGGCGGTAGGCGCGGGGACGCTTTTCGACGGGCTTGTCAAGCGGCGCGAGAATGTGTTTTTTCCACTCTTTGGCGGTGCGTATGGGGAAATACACGGCCATAGAATCTGCTATGGTGTCAATCTGCTGGCGCAGACGCTGCTCCATGAAACGCTCGGAGCGGTAGTCGATGCGCAGTGTATAGAAGCTGAGGTTGGTGGCAAGTATGGAACCGTCGGCGGCGAGTATGTCGCCTCGCTCGGGATTGATTACGGTAGTACGCGACAATTCCTTGTTGGCTTTCTCATTCCACTTGTCGGCTGACACGATAGTCGTGTCGACAAGGCGCGCGACAATGAAGCCGCACAGCAGTAGTGTGAAGAAAGTGATTAGGGCGTAACGCAGTAAGGTGCGTCGGCGGTTGTCGGAGCGTGCCATTTCAGAATCCGTGTATTATTGTTGTGTGTCGGGCAGGTTTATTTGTCGGGTAAAATGTATGGGGGCTGTTCGCTTACGCTGAGTCCGAGATGCATGGAGTCGATGAGTGTCTGCATCTCACTTTCGCGTATCCGGCTCATGTAGGCCGACCTTACCCTTATGCGCTCAGTCTTGACGATTTCGAGTTCGCGGGTCAGCCGTTGTATCTCCTCCATCTTGGTCTGTGTGTTGTACTTGTTGGTTATATACATCATGATGATGGCGATGGCGGTGAGAATGACGAGCCAGTAACGCACAAAGAAGTCAAGCGAGATGACCTGGCCGTGTAACAGACGGCTGAGGAACGAGAATCGGTGTGTTGTGGCGTTGGCTGTTGACATTGCTGTGTGATGAAGTGGATGAGGAGCAGGTGTGTTGCTGTTTAGGTGACGGGGTCTATTTTCTCTGCGACACGAAGCTTGGCGCTCCGTGACCTTGGGTTAGCTTCGATTTCTGCCTCGTCGGGCGCTATTGGCTTCGAGCCGCCTACGAGGCGAAACGGGGAGGTGGAGCGACCGAAAAAGTCGGTCGAGCGCTCGCCGTCGAGCCGTCCTGTCCGGAAATAGTTCTTTACGAGCCTGTCTTCGAGTGAGTGGTAGGTAATGACGGCAAACCGTCCGCCGGGGCGCAGTGCGCGCAGTCCCGATTCGAGAAACTGTTCGAGGGCCTCCATTTCGCCGTTGACTTTGATGCGGAGAGCCTGAAACAGTTGTGCGAGCTCTTTGCGCCTGGCTTTGGGGTTGATATACGGGTCGGCAACCTCGACAAGCCGCTCCACTGTGTCGATAGGCGCTTTGTAGCGTTCGCGCACTATTGCGTCGGCAATGGCGCGGGCCTTGGGAAGCTCACCGTACAGCTTGAATAGGGTGGCAAGGGTGTCGCGGTCGGAGGTGGCGGTGATGTCGGCGGCGTTGACAGCAGCGTGGCGGTTCATGCGCATGTCGAGCGGCCCTTCAAATCTGAACGAGAATCCGCGTGTGGCGTCGTCGAAGTGGTGAAACGACACGCCGAGGTCGGCGAGGATACCGTCGACCTGATTGTCGCCCACGCCGTAGTAACGCAGGAAGTTGGTGAGAAAGCGGAAGTTGCCGTGGATCATGGTGAGCCGCGGATCCTTGCGGGCACGGGCTATCGCCTCGTCGTCCTGGTCAAACGCCAGCAGGCGTCCGCCGGGGCCAAGGCGCTCAATAATGGCCGACGAGTGACCGCCGCCACCGTATGTGGCGTCGACATAGATTCCTTCCGGCTTTATCGCCAGAGCCTCCATGCACTGGGGCAGTAGTGCCGGTATATGATATGCGGGCTGTGATTCCATTGTTGTTCAGTGTGTTGTGGACGGTTGGCCGCCGGTCGCGTCACCGGCTGTCGGAAAAGTGTCCACTCATTCGACAAAGTTACAAAATTTAACTCCTCGTTTGCAAATGTCAACAGTGTTAAAATTGCGATTGGATGAAAAAAGTTATCAACAATGCACAACTTCGGCCTCTTTATGTAATAAAGCAACAGCCACACGTCGTTGCTGACATGCGGCTATCGTTTACATTCGCAAATCGAATAGGGCGCGCTCAGAGCTCCACACCAAGTTTTTCGGCGAGAATCTTCATGCCCTCGGTGGCCTTTGCCTTGATGACCGTGACGCCCGCAGGCACCGCCGCCGGATTTGGGTCGATATAGTAGACGGGCACGTCGGGACGAACGTAGTTGATGAGCGCCGCCGCGGGATAGACGTTAAGACTTGTGCCTATAACCACGAAAATATCGGCTTCGGAGGCAAGTCGGGCTGCCGGCTCCATCATAGGCACAGCTTCCTGGAAAAATACTATGTGAGGGCGCACCGGGTCGCCGTGTTCGTCGCGAGTGTCGACCGAGGTTTCGAGCGCGTCCTCTTTGAGCCGGTAGACACGCTCCGGGTGAGGTATGGAGCGCACCTTCATCAGCTCGCCGTGCAGATGAAGCACGTTGCTCGAGCCGGCGCGTTCGTGCAAGTCGTCGACGTTCTGCGTAATCACGTACACGTCAAAGTATTTTTCGAGGTCGTGAAGCGCGGTGTGGGCGGCGTTGGGCAGTGTTGCAACGAGCTGTTTGCGGCGCTCGTTGTAGAAGCGGTGGATAAGGGCCGGATTGCGGCGGAAGCCGTCGGCCGACGCTACATCCATTACGGGATACTGTTCCCACAGGCCTCCTGCGTCGCGGAAAGTCGATATACCGCTTTCGGCGCTTATGCCGGCGCCGGTCGATACTACGAGTTTTTTCTTCTTCATCATCAATTTGTAGTTTTGTTGTGTTGGTTCTCATCGCGCTGTGGATGCGTCGCAAAGATAAACAATTTCCGGCCACGTATGGCTCTCGGGCAGAAAAAAACGGGGCATATCGGAGCCCCTCGGGGTCCCGCGGCCATAGCGAGTTGCGCTTTTGGTGGAAATTATTTGCGTGCAAGCAAAAAAAGTCGTAGCTTTGGGGTATATAACAAATTAAATTCCTAACTAAAACCATGAATCTGACATCTGTACAGGAGCAACAGCTCGCCGACCGCGGCATCTCTCGTGAAGTGGTCGAGGAACAGCTCAACCGTTTTGTCACCGGATTTCCCACCCTCGAAATAGCGTCGGCGGCCACTCCCGGTCAAGGTATCACAATACTCAGCCCGGCCGAAGAAGAAGGCGCTGTAAAGCGCTGGGACATGTATCTCAACGCCGGAGGCACTGTAGTGAAGTTTGTGCCGGCATCGGGTGCTGCTTCCCGCATGTTCAAGGCGCTCTTTGAATTTGCCGACGGCGACACTGACGAAGCACCTGCCGACAGCGCCGTTGGAAAACTGCTCGCCGCGCTCGACAAGCTTCCTTTCAAGGCCGACCTCGACGCCGCTTGTGTCCGTCTGCATGGCAGCGATGCAGCCTCGCTACTCAACGACGGCCGCCGTCGCGATGTCATCGCGGCGATAATACGTCCCGAGGGCTTGAATTACGGCCAGCTCCCCAAGGGCCTGCTAAAATTTCACGGCTACGGAGCCACTTCGCGCACTCCGCTCGAAGAGCATCTCATGGAGGGCGCACAGACCGCATCCGACGCCAACGGTGTGGTGCGCCTCCACTTCACTGTATCGGCCAACCATGTTGACCTTTTCAAGGCCGAGATAGCCCGTGCCGTTCCAACAATGGAGCAGACCACAGGCAAGAAGTTTGAGATAAGCCTGTCAATCCAGCAACCCCGCACCGACACTGTCGCCGCCAACCCCGACGGCACTCCCTTTACGGTGGAGGAGGGCAAGCTTTTGTTCCGTCCCGGTGGCCATGGCGCCCTCATCGCCAACCTCTCCGAGCAGAGCGAAGCCGTGGTGTTCGTAAAAAACATCGACAATGTGGTGCCCGATTCACTCCGCGAGTCAACCATACGCTATAAGAAGATTCTCGCAGGCTATCTCATGGAACTGCGCGACAAGGTGTGCGACTATCGCCGCTCGATTGCCACCGGTGTGGCCGACGAAGGCAAGCTCGAAGAGATAGAGACATTCATGAAAAAGGCGTTCTCGCTTTCGGTGCCCGCTTCTGTGAAAGCTGACCGGGATAAGCGCGCCGCGTGGATTAACGACCGTCTCAACCGTCCGATTCGTGTATGCGGTATGGTTCGCAACGAGGGCGAACCCGGAGGTGGCCCGTTTGTTATCGCAGAACCCGACGGCTCGACATCGCTCCAAATCCTCGAGAGTCACCAGATAGGTGCTCAGTACCAAGCCCTCGCAGCCAAGGCTACACACTTCAATCCGGTTGACCTGGTGTGCTATATCCGCGACACTGACGGTAAGCCGTTTGACCTCGCCAAGTATGTCGACCCCACCACCGGTTTCATATCGTCGAAGTCGTACGCCGGCCGAGAACTCCGCGCCCTTGAACTTCCCGGGTTGTGGAACGGCGCTATGGCACGCTGGCTAACCGCATTTGTCGAGGTGCCGGCTTCGACATTCAATCCCGTTAAGACTGTCAACGACCTCCTTCGCCCGGCTCACCAGGGCTGAGCGCCGACAATACTATAATAAAAGCCGGGAGCTGCCGCACATCGCTGCGGCAGCTCCCGGAGTCTTATTAAATTTGTATAGGCGGGAGCAGGTCACCACTTTATCGCCGTGAGTAGAAACACGCATATAAAGCCGTTGGCTATGCCCGCAACAACTTGCAGAGGGGTGTGGCGGTTGAGAATCAGGCGCGAGGTGCCGACAAGGCCTGTGGCGACGATGATAGCCGACATCACGGCGAATCCGTTGAACAGCACGAGGTGGGAGGCGTAGAGGCGGCACATTAGCCCGAGCAGACCGCCCATGCCGGTAAGATGAATAGAGATTTTCCACCTGAGGTTGACTATTGCGGCCACAATCGTGGCTACGAGACCGCCCGCTATGAACATGGTAATCCACGACGGTGCATTGACGTGAATCATGAGAAATATCACTACTGCATATCCGGTGGCGCTGATCGCAAACGGCCATGTGCGTTCCGATCGCTTGTTGAGGCCGGGGTCGCTGACTATGCCGAGCTTCCAGAGCAAGCCTATGAGCAGCAGCGGAACGAGGCAGGTGAGGCTGAACACCGTCAGCAGAAGCGAGCGTACGGTGCCGCCCGGCAACAGCATCAGTATGGTGGTTAACCACACTATCACTATACCGTAAGTGGGAGCGAGGAGTGGGCTGAATATGAACGAAAAGAATCCTGCGGCTCCGTTGAGGAGTCGCTCATAAAGCGGGAGCGTGCGTGTAGATGCTGTTGTCATGGTGGTTATGAGTTTGGTGAGCTCGCGTCAGCTTATGCGTCGTCGAAGTCGGGCTACCGGTATCGACGCTTTTTCACGGTACTTGGCGACAGTGCGACGGGCAATGTCGTAGCCTTTGTCGTGGAGCATGGCGGCGAGAGCTTCGTCGCTAAGCGGGTCTGTGGGGTCCTCCTCGGCAATGAAGTTGCGCAGGGTCTCTATTATTTTATGACTGGAGTCTGTGCCTTTGGGGCTCACGGCTTCATTGAAGAAAAATTTCAGCGGATAGGTGCCGAATCCGGTGGCTATATATTTGCCGGCGGTGGCTCTTGATACTACCGATATGTCATCGCCTGTTATAGAGGCGACATCCTTCAATATCATGGGATGAAGAGTGGTGACGTCGCCTTCGCTCAGAAAGAAATCGCGTTGGAGCGATATTATGGCGCGCATTACACGGTAGAGGGTCATGCGGCGCAGATTAATGGCATGGATATACGACGCGGCATCGTCGCGCCGATTGCGGATGAAAGTCAGGGCGTCGCTATTGCGCGGCTTTGTGGGGAGCTGGGCGTCGTCGATATCAAATGAGCTTTCGATCCGCAGTTCCGGGATAGAGTTGTTGAGTTGCAAATCGACGTTGTGGCCGTCGGTGTCTACAATGAAGTCGGGGGTAATCTGGTTGATTGCGTCGTCGGTGCGTCCGCCGCTAATTATGGCCCCCGGCTTGGGATTGAGTGACTTGACGACCTCTACGGCCTGTTTTAACTGTTCGCGTGTCACTCCGAGTGCTGAACAGAGCCTGTCGAAATGCCGCTTTGAAAAAAGGTCGAAGTAATCGGAAATCATCTCGCAGGCAACGACTACGGCGGGGCTGCTGTCGGTGAGCCTTCGACGCTTTATTTGCAGCAGCAGGCAGTCGCGCAGGTCTACGGCACAAATTCCCGCAGGTTCAAGGCTTCGTATGGCGTTGAACACTTCGGTTATTTCGGCTACGGTCACCTCGATTCCGTCGAGCAGCGCCAATTCGTCGGTAATCTGGCGGAGCGGCACAGTGAGATAGCCGTTGTCGTCGATGTTTCCTACAATGTGGGCTGCAATCATACGCTGATGCTCCGTGAGTTCAAGCTCGGCGAGCTGCTGATTGAGGTGGTCAATTATTGATTGTCCTGTCGAGTCCTCGACCCTGCGCATGGCAATAATGGCAGGGTCGATGCGTCCCGACGCCGAAAGAAAGTCGTCGACGTTGCCGGCCACCACAAACGGTATGTCTTCTATACGGTTGAAATCGCTTATCTGAAGCGCCTCTGAGCTTTCGTTGAATGCCGAGCTTTCGTCGTCGGCTTCGGAGGGGGGCAACACTCCGGCGAGGTCTTCTTTCTGGGTGGTTTCGCTTTCGTCGACAGCTTCGAGGGCCGGATTTTCGTCGAGGGTGCGGCGCACTTCGTCTTCAAGTTCTATGGCATTAAGTCCGAGCAGACGCACAAACAGCACTTGCTGAGGTGACAGCGACTGTTGTTGTCGGAGAGCCTGTGTCTGACTGAGCGATTGTCGGGATGAGGAGTTTGGTGTTGGTGACATTCCGGATTTTTTGATTGAGAGTGAGTGAAGTGAGAGATATGCTGTGCTTTTCCCGCGCTACATGACTCGCGGTGACACAAGGTGGCGGTATGTCAATATGCCGGTGGTAATCTGTGTCTTATATAGATACTTATAGATAATTGTGCTTGGTTGTGAATCTGATACAGTTATAATGCTCGACGGGCGTTATAGTTCTATCAGCGAGTCGAAATCGAAGTCGTGTGTGGCGCGGGTACCAATGACTTCGTCCCATTGCATGGGCGATATGCCGTTGCCCGGACGCTTGACGGTGATGTTGTCGGGCGTCAGAATCTCCCCTTTGGCAATCGGCCGTGCGGCCACGATGCTTTTGCGTGCCACTTCGATATTTGGCGCTTCCGAGGGTGCGACCACCTTGTCGCCTGTGCCTAAGGATGCTTCTACGGCGCGGATTGCGGTCACCATTTCTGCAAGCTCGTCGGGTTCGAGCGAAGCCTTGTGGTCGGGGCCCGGTAGAGTGCGGTCGAGGGTGAAATGCTTTTCAATCACTTGTGCGCCACGCGCCACGGCGGCTATCGGTATTGTGATGCCTCGGGTATGGTCGCTGTAACCAACCGCTCCACACCCCAAGGTGGCGAGTGTGTCCATAGCACGCAGATTCACGTCAGGCCACTCGGTGGGATATTGGGTGGTGCAGTGGAGCAGGATTATGTTGCAGCGCGGAGTGCCGGCCTCTTCGAGAATCCTCACGGCCTGCTCCACTTCGTCAAGGGTTGACATGCCCGTGGAGAGGATAATCCGCTCGTTGCGAGCTCCGATTTTGCGAAGGTACGGCAGATTGGTGATTTCGCCGGAGGGGATTTTCCAGTAGTCCATGCCGAGGGGAGCAAGGGTGTCGATGCTCACGAGGTCAAAGGGGGTCGACATGAATCCTATCCCTTTCTCGCTGCATAGCGAGGCGAGGTCGGCATAGTCGCAAAGAGGCAGGTGGATAGCCTTGCACATTTCAAGCTGGCTCTCTTCGTTTCCGGTTGCCTCCTTCTGATAGGCGGCTTTCGGAGCAATTGACGATATCACAAGCTCGGGAACGGCGGTCTGGAACTTGACATAATCGGCTCCGGCGGCCGCAGCTGCGTCGACCATGCGGCGGGCCATATCAAGCGAGCCGTTGTGGTTGACTCCGGCTTCGGCTATTATTATTGTGTGGGAGGGTGAGATGTTCATGGTGGTTGGTCAGGAGGGAAAGATTGTTATGTCCTGAAAGCAGCGCATGGTGAGCACTCCGGGCTGTGCGGCAAGTTCGGGCACCGGGTTCCCTGTGCTTTCCGCCGCAATCATGCGGGTAATGTCGGCTCCGGCTGCAATGGATGCCGTGACTCCGCCTCCGAGGCGGGGATTAATCTCCATGAGCAGGAAGCGGCCGCCGCCATGCAGATATTGCAATGTGACGGCTCCGCGGAGTCCGAGGTGCTCGATGGTACGGCGCGAGGCGGCGGTGAGCGCCGGGATGTCAACGGTGACGGTGCGAATCACCTCTCCGCCGAGTGTGGCTATGCGGCGGCGTGGCGACAGGGCGCATATCTTTTTTGAGCGATCGATGAAGCAGTCGACAGTATATTCTTCGGCTCCCTCGATGTATTCCTGTATGAGATAGTTGTCGGGATCAGCTATCGCTCGCAAGTCGGAGTCGTCGCGGACTACGAGTATGCCGCGTGACGCTGACCCGCAGCGTGGCTTGGCAATAAGCGGAAATGCCGGAGTGTCGCCGGGTGTGTAGGTCGCGGGGATGTCGACGCCCGCGGCGGCAAAGAGGCGTTCGCTCGCTGCCTTGTCGAAGAGTGCCGATGATAGGGCACTTGAACACCCCGGCACATATATGTCGTCGCGGCGTTCGGCTATGCGGGCTGCTATCTCTATGGCGCCGTCGACAAAGGGCAGAAGCACTGTGATGCCGTAGCTGTCGATGATGCGTTCGAGGTCGGCGTAGACGTCGGGGTCGCTCCACCGCTTGCCTATTATCACCGTGGCGCTGCTCGCTATCGGCTCCTCTTCGCTGAGCTCATAGCTGTAAGCATCTACGGTATATCCGAGCGAAGCGTAGGCCTGCTTGAGCAGGTCGGTGACGGTGAGACGTTTGGCGCCTCCGAGATATAGGACTCCGATTTTTGGCATGGTGCCGGCGATGAGGGGGTTAGCGGTTGTAGATGTCGGGTTTGTAGAGAGCAAGGTTGGCCGGGTCGGTAAACCATTCGATAGTTTTAGCGAGACCCTCGCGGAGGGTGTGTTGCGGCGTCCAGCCTGTGAGCTGACGTATGAGTGTGCTGTCGCCGCACAGGCGGCGCACTTCCGAGGCCGAGGGGCGAAGTCGCTCCGGGTCAACGACCCATGTGACGTCGGCGTTCATGATGTCGGCTATTGTTTCGAGGGTCTGTTGCATTGTCACTTCCGTGCCGGTGGCGATGTTTATTTCGCGGCCCTCCACTCCCTTTGCTCCGGCTATGGCTATGAAACCGGCAGCGGTGTCGGCCACATAATTGAAGTCGCGGGTAGGAGTGAGGTCGCCTACCTTGATTTCACGGCGTCCGGATGCTATCTGCGTTATTATGGTTGGGATAATGGCGCGTGCGCTTTGGCGCGGACCGTAGGTGTTGAACGGGCGCGCTATCACGACCGGCAGGTCGAAAGCTGCGTGAAAACTCAGTGCGAGTGCATCGGCGCCTATCTTGGTCGCCGAGTAGGGGCTCTGCGGCTGGCGCGGGTGACTCTCGGTTATGGGCACGGTGAGTGCCGTGCCGTAGACTTCGCTTGTCGAGGTAACGATAATGCGGCTTACTCCCGCCGCTTTCGCGCCTTGGAGCATGTTAAGGGTGCCGCGTATGTTGGTGTCGACATAGCTGTCGGGGGCGATGTAGCTGTATGGTATGGCGATGAGCGCAGCGAGGTGAAACACAGTGTCGATGCTGCGGCATATCTCACGACAGAAATCGGGGTCGCGTACATCGCCCAAAACGGTTTCCAGGTTGGGGTGTGATAAGCCTTCGAGCCATCCGAGAGTGCCGAAAGAATTATATAGGCACAGGGCACGCACTTCACATCCCTCATCAAGGAGCGCCCGGGTGAGGTGTGAACCGATGAAACCGTCGGCGCCTGTGACAAGTACCTTTTTCATAGCTTTACTATGGTGTTGTGACGCCCCGGCGGGGCATCGTAGTGATTATCACGCAAAGATAATGAAAATTCGGGTAAGCACAAACAAAAACTGCCGCGAATCGCTTCGTGGCAGTTCTTGTGACTCATACAGGATTCAAACCTGTAACCTTCTGATCCGTAGTCAGATGCTCTA
>CAMWXJ010000025.1 GCA_947178215.1 uncultured Porphyromonadaceae bacterium | reverse complement strand
GTTGGATTTGATAGTGCAAAGATAGGAAAATGTAGGCAAATCACAACTGTATTGAGTGCAAGAGTTGTATTCAAGATGTTGGATTTGATAGTGCAAAGATAGGAAAATGTAGGCAAATCACAACCGGGCTGGCTCGGCAACGATTCTACGGGCAGTTGGATTTAACAGTGCAAAGATAGGAAAATGTAGGCAAATCACAACAGGTCGAAAGCGCGCGACCAAGAACAGAGAGTTGGATTTGACAGTGCAAAGATAGGAAAAGGTAGGCGAATTGCAATGGCAGGCGCGGGATGCGTTTTTTTATGGCGTCCTTTGTCGACGTGTCCGACAGGTTGTCCGCCGGGTTGTCCGACGGTCCGATATGTCCGAGGTGTCCGAGGCATCCGAGGCATCAGACCGGTCCGAATCGGCGGAAGCGGTGGAAGAGGATTTGCGGATGAGGGGGATTTTCGCTATCTTTGCAGGGGCGCATACCATAAGCGCACAATGCAATCCGACATCACATGAGCTACGACGACGAAGATGACGAGGAGATGACCTCGCGCAACGAAAACGAGGGTGTTAACGATGAGGGCGACGACTCGGCCGAGGCTTCCGAAGGGGGCTTTGACGCGGTGACGGTCGACCTCAGCGACGAGTCGGCGCGCCGGCAGCTCCGAGGTATGTATCAGAGCTGGTATCTCGATTATGCCAGCTACACTATCCTCGACCGTGCGATACCCCATATCGACGACGGTCTGAAACCGGTGCAGCGCCGTATCCTCCACTCTATGAAGACCCTCGATGACGGCCGCTTCAACAAAGTCGCCAACATCGTGGGCAACACCATGCAATATCATCCCCACGGCGACGCCTCAATCTATGGCGCGCTCGTCACCCTCGGCCAGAAAGAGCTGCTTATCGAGACGCAGGGTAACTGGGGCAACATACTCACCGGCGCCTCGGCAGCCGCAGGCCGTTATATCGAGGCGAGGCTGAGCCGCTTTGCCCTCGACGTGATGTTTGACCCCAAGGTGACGCAGTGGACATGGAGCTACGACGGCCGCAAGCGCGAGCCGGTGACGTTGCCGGCCAAATTCCCGCTGCTGCTATCGCAGGGTGTGGGCGGCATCGCCGCGGGTCTGTCGTCGCTTATCCTCCCCCACAATTTCAACGAGATTCTCGACGCGTCGATAGCCTGCCTCAAAGGGGAAGAGTTTACGCTCTATCCCGACTTCATGACAGGCGGCATGATAGACGTGAGCCGCTACAACGACGGCCGCCGCGGCGGACGAGTACGCGTCCGCGCAAAGATTGAGAAGATTGACCAGCGTACTCTTGCCGTTACCGAGATACCCTACGGCATGACCACCGAGAGCCTGATTGACTCTATCCTCAAAGCTTTCGAGAAAGGCAAGATAAAGATACGCAAGGTCGACGACAACACCGCCGACACAGCCAACATCGTAATCCACCTCCAACCCGGCACGTCGAGCGACAAGACTATCGACGGCCTGTATGCGTTTACCGACTGCGAGCTGCCTATCTCGCCCAACTGCTGCGTAATCTACGACAACAAGCCCCACTTTATCGGGGTGAGCGACGTGCTGCGCCGCTCAGTCGAAAACACTCTCAACATCCTACGCCGCGAGCTTGAAATAGAGCGCGGCGAGGTAGAGGAGCAGCTACATTTCGCGTCGCTCGAAAAGATATTTATCGAGGAGCGCATCTACAAGGACCGCGAGTATGAGGAGGGGGTCGACCGCGAAGCGGTGTTCAGACACATGCGTGACCGTTTCGAGCCGTTTGCGGGTCTGTTCATACGCCCCGTCACTGACGACGATCTCGCCCGCCTCGAAGAGATACCCATGAAGCGCATTCACCGCTTTTCGGCCGAGAAAGCCGAGGAGACGATAGCGCGCTACAAGGAGCGCATCGAGGGCCTCAACGCCCACCTTGCCAACATCGTGGGCTATACAATCGACTGGTATGCTAACCTAAAAGAGAAATACGGCCACGCTTTCCCGCGACGCACTGTCATACGCTCGTTTGACAACATCGAGGCGTCTAACGTGGCTGAGGCCAACGAGAAGCTGTATATCAACCGTGAGGAGGGCTTTATCGGCACCGGACTGAAAAAGGATGAGCCGCTGATGTCGTGCTCGTCAATCGATGACATAATCATCTTCTACCGCGACGGCCGCTACAAGGTGGTGCGTGTGGCCGACAAGCTCTTTGTAGGAAAAAACATAATCCATATCGGAATATTCCGCAAGGCCGACACCCGCACCATCTACAACGCGATATATCAGGACGGTCGAGGCGGCACGTTCTACATGAAGCGCTTCGCCGTGACCGGCGTGACGCGCGACCGCGAGTATAATCTCACACTCGGCACGCCCAATTCGCGCGTGGCCTATTTCTCGGCCAATCCCAACGGCGAGGCCGAGGTAGTGAGGGTAACACTTAAACCGAAGGCGAGGCTGAAAACTCTCCAATTTGACATTGACTTCGCCGAAATGGCAATCAAAGGCCGCACGTCGCGCGGCAATATCGTGACCCGCAACGAGGTGCACCGATTCGCCCTTAAAGAGCGCGGACGCTCCACGCTCGGCGGCCGCCAGGTGTGGTATGACCCCGATGTGATGCGCCTCAACTACGACGGCCGAGGCCGTTATCTCGGCGAGTTTGGTCCCGCCGACCAGGTGCTTGTGGTGCTTGCCTCCGGCGAGTATTACACCACATCGTTTGACGCCGCCAACCACTACGAGGAGGGCATCTTGCGCATAGAGCGCTTCGAGCCCCAGAAAGTGTGGACAGCCGTACTCTTCGATGCCGACCAGGGCTATCCTTACCTCAAACGCTTCACGTTTGAGTCGTCGGCGCGCAAGCAGAGCTTTACCGGCGACAATCCCGAGAGCCGTCTGATTATGCTCAGCGACAATCCTGGAGCCCGCTACGAAGTGACATTCAAGGCCGTGGAGGGTATGCCGGTGGTGCGCGAGCCACTTGAAGTCGTGGCACGCGAGTTTATCGCAGTGAAGTCGCTCCGCGCCAAGGGCAAGCGTCTCACTAACTTCGCCTACGAGGCCATAACCGAACTTGAACCGGTAGAAATCGAGGAGGAGGCGCCCGAAGCCGTCGAGGATGAGGCAGAAACATCGGGCGACGCCGGCGAGGGAGCCGACACTCAGCCCGACACCGGCTTCACCGAACGCTCCGACGACGAGGTGCGCGACGAACTTACCGGCCAGGGTCGCATATTCTGACATTCCTCCTCACTTACAGTCACAGACATGCATCTCTCAGCGTCAGCCAAAGGCTTTATGATGATGCGCCCGGCATCCCTGCTTGCCTGCGCGGCCATGATTTGCGCCCCCGGCGCGTCGGCAGGGGAGCAGGAACCGTTGCGCCCCGTCACCGTGAGCTATATGGCGGGAGGCGGCACGGCACATGTCACCGACGCCTATCTTGCACCCTTTTCCACCACCGGGTGGGGCACGGCATTTATCTACGAACGTTCGCAGGCGCTGAAAAGCCGCCCCGACACATGGAGCCGGCTGTTGTCGGTGGAGCTGTCGCTCTCGCGCACTCACCGCAATAATACTTCCAACGGCACCATGTGGGGCGCTGCCGTCGACGTCGAAGCTGCTGCGTTGCGCCGTTTCGGTCAGCTGCCGTGCGGACTGCGGCTCGCCGTCGGCCCGTCGGCCGAACTGCTCGCCGGTGCCTATTACCGCCCCTCCAACAGCAACAATCCCGCTGCCGCACGTGCCGCACTCACCGTGGGCGTCACAGGTCGCGCCGCTCTCGGAGTCAACCTTTTCGGGCTGCCGGTCGACCTCAGCTATCGCCCTTCGCTTCAACTTCTCGGCGCGTTTTTCGCTCCCTCCTACGGTCAGCTCTACTATGAGATATACGAGGGCGACAGCGACAATCTGTGCCGATTCGCATGGCCCGGCAAACGGCTGTCGTACAGTCATCTCCTTGCTGCCGACCTCTGCTTCGGAGCCACGCAACTGCGTCTCGGCTACTCGCTGCGACTGCTCACCCAGGAGGCCTCGCACCTGTCGGTCAACGCGGCCACACACCTCTTTGTAATCGGCATCACCACCGATTTCATGACGCTCAACAGGCGCCGCGACGCCGACAGCGGCATAGCGCGACGCATAGCCTACTCATTCTGACGATATGAACATCACACGACGCCTTATAGCGGCCTGCACGACGCTCACTGCTCTCGCCGGCTGCCACAATGCGGGCATAATCGACGAGCCCGACACCGCCGAGGGTAATTTCCGCGCCCTGTGGGAGATAATCGACACCCGGTATTGTTTCCTTGACAAGCAGGGGGTCGACTGGGATTCGGTCTACACTGTATATGCTCCCCGGGTAGGCAGCTCCATAAGCAGCTATCAGCTGTTTCGCGTATGCTCCGAGATGCTCAACACCCTGCGCGACGGCCACGTCAATCTGTCGTCGCCTTTCGGCGCGAGCTATTACCGCGGGTGGTGGGACGGCTATCCCGCCAATTACGACTCGCGCGTAGTGACGCTCGGTTATCTGCGTGGCGACTATCAGCAGATGGGCGGCATTACCTACGGCACCATTCAGGGCACCGGCGTGGGATATATGCACATATCGTCGTTTGAGAGTGCTCCGGGCGAGGGCAACCTTGACTTCATACTCAATCAGCTCAGCCTCTCCCCGGGACTTGTGGTCGACGTGCGCGACAATGGCGGAGGAATGCTCACCGCCGCGCAGACGATAGCCGAACGGTTCATCAGCGAGCCGGTCACCGGCGCCTATCTGTGCCATAAGACCGGGCCGGGCCACAACGACTTTTCCGAGCCCCGCGCCGTGACGTTCACGCCGCCGGCGGGGCATATCCTTTGGAGCAAGCCGGTGATTCTGCTAACCAATCGCTCTACATTCTCCGCGGCCAACTATTTCGCCGCTTTCATGCGCACGCTGCCTAATGTGACACAGGTTGGCGCCACGACCGGGGGCGGCGGCGGCATGCCGTTCAGCTCCTCGCTGCCCAACGGCTGGACCGTGCGCTTCTCGGCCTGTCCGATTCTCGACCCGCGCGGTGAGCTTGTCGAGGACGGCGTGTCGCCCGCTCCCGACAACGAAATCAACTTCGACCTGTCGGAGTCGGCCCGGGGCTGCGACCCGATTCTTGACCGCGCCCTCGACCTGCTTCTCCACCCCGCAGAGTAAGACAGATGTCGGGGTGTTATTGTCCGGCGGCGAGGTAGGCGGCGAGGCGGGGGGAGGGCTGGATATTGTTGGCTCGGGTGAAATAGCTCCGTGCAGCGGCAGTGTCGCCCGTGCGGCGCGACATCTCGCCGAGGTAGAGTAGCGCTTCAAGCGATTCGGGGTGATGTTCGAGCACCGATTGCCATGTAGCCACGGCTTCGGCGTCGCGCCCCTCGATAAAGTATCCCTGAGCCAGACGGAGGCCAAACTGCTCACTGTCGGGGAGGCCTTTGAGCAGCTTTTCGGCATACTCTATCATAGCGGCACCGTCGCGGCGGAAGGTATAGTAGTCGAGCAGCGAGGCATCGATTTTACGCGACATCCACGGTTCTGCCTTGGCCGAAAGTATCAGGAAATGTTCCAGAAGCGACGACTGGCCGAGGCTGAAGCTCGACTGTTGCACCGCCGCGAAGAGCGAATCGATAGGCACATGCGAAGTCAGAGCCTGATGCAGTAGAGTGAGCTGTTCGCTTTCGATTCCGCGCATTGCCGCGGCAGTCACGGCACGGCCGTAGAGGGCGGCGCTGTCGGGCCGGCGGTCAATCATGAGCGAGTACATTGCGGCGGCGCTGGCCCATTCCTTTTGGGCGAAATAGCGTTCGGCCTTTATGCCGAGTTCGTCGAGTGTGGGGGCGGGGCCGAGCGCGCGTAGCGCCGGCAGCGCCATGACCGTGGCGAGCAGTGCGATGAGCAGTTTACGCATGGTTATGTCGTGGTGTAAAGGGATTGTGGGGATTGATGACGGAAATAGCTTGTCGCTGTTATAACGTTTGTCTTGGCCCGTATAGCTGCAAATTTACGCAACAATTTTGTACTTTTGCAGAAGTATATGTCACATCCTTGCTTAATGCCATGATAAAGACCCGTAATCTGTTTTCGCTCGGAATGGCGACGGGGGCATTTGCCTCGGCCGCGTTCACAGCCTACGCCGCCGCTCCGCGGCAGCCTCATGTGATACTTATTATGACCGACCAGCAGCGCGGCGATGCGCTCGGCTGTGCCGGCAACGAAGCCGTACTGTCGCCCAATCTCGACCGTCTCGCGGCCGACGGCCACCTGTTCAGCAACGCCTACACTGCGGCTCCGAGCAGCACCCCGGGGCGTGCCGGTCTGCTCACCGGTATGTCACCCTGGCATCACGGCATGCTTGGCTACGGCCGGATGGCCCCGGAATATCCTCATGAGATGCCTCGTGAGCTTGCCGCCCTGGGATACCGCACTCTCGGTATTGGCAAGATGCACTGGTATCCGCAGATGTCGCTTCGCGGATTCGAGTACACTCTGCTCGACGAGAGCGGCCGAGAGGAAGACCCAAATTTCAAGAGCGATTATCGCAAATGGTTTGCCACACAGGCTTTCGGCCTTGATCCCGATAGTACCCACATAGGCTGGAACGATCACACCGCGCGCCCCTACGCGCTGCCCGAGCGTCTGCACCCCACGGTGTGGACCGGCGACAGGGCGGTCGAGGCGATACGCGGTTACAGCAGCGACCGCCCGCTCTTCCTCAAAGTCTCGTTTGCACGACCACACAGCCCCTACGACGCGCCTCAGCGAGTAATCGACATGTACAAGGGGCGCGATATACCCGAAGCGGTGATAGGGGAGTGGGCCGAAGCCTTGCCGCTCGACACCTTACCCGATGCCCATCCATCGGCCTCGCGCGGCAACTACGGCGACGAGTATGTGCGCAACTCCAAGCGCAACTATTACGCCTCGATAACATTTATTGACGAGCAGATAGGCCGCATTGTCGACGAGCTGAAAGCGCGCGGTATGTACGACGACGCGCTGATAGTGTTTGTATCGGATCATGGCGACGCCATGGGCGACCACCACATGTGGCGCAAGACATATCCCTACGAGGGCTCGGCCGCCATACCGTTTATCGTCAAGATGCCCGCCGGCTTCGACAGCGCCCTTGAACCCGGTGCCGCAATAGAGGCCCCCGTGGAGCTCCGCGACCTGCTGCCTACCTTTGTCGAGGCCGCCGGAGGCGAGGCGCTTGCCGACATCGACGGCATGTCGCTGCTGCCGCTTCTTGCCGGTACCCCCGCCGCGCCGTGGCGAAAATATATTGACAGCGAACACACCACCTGCTATCAGGCCAACTACGGCTGGGTGATGCTCACCGACGGCAAAATCAAATATATATGGTTTCAGCAGACCGGCGACGAGCAACTTTTCGACCTCACTGCCGACCCCGGCGAGACCCGCAATCTCACCGCCGACAAGAAATACAAGTCGAAGCTCAAAGAGATGCGTGCGGCCATGGCAGCTCATCTGGCCGAGCGCGGCCCCGAGTGGAGCGTCGACGGCCACACAGTGATCAATCCCAAGCGTGTGCTTTACAGCCCCAATTTCCCTAAATCCACCGACGATAAATGACAGCGCGCATATTATCTCTGGCGGTGGCGGCACTTCTCGGAGCCCTGTCGCTCAAAGCGCAGTGGAACGTCAATCCGCCCGACGCCGTGTTGCCCGACTGGCGCGCGGGCGTGCCCCGCGTGATACACCCCGACAGCTCACTGACACGCCTCTACGAGCGCGCGTGGGATATAGCGGCCGGACGTGTGCGCCGTGGTCCCGACGGCATGGTGGCCAGTCCCTATCTCGACGAGAACTGCTACGACGACCAGATATGGATATGGGACGCATGCTTCATGGTGATGTTCAGCAAGTATGCGCCCGACATTTTCCCCGGAAAGGAAACGCTGCTCAACCTCTATGCCCCTATCCACGACGGAGCCCCCAGTCCGCTGCGCATACATTGGCGCGACAATCCGCCGCTCTTCGCGTGGATTGAGCGGCTCAACTACACATTTACGGGCGATACCGCCCATATTGACGGGATTCTGCGCGACAAGCGCTATCTCCAACGCCACTACGAGTGGTTCAACAACCTCGTTACCGGCGAGCGCAACGAGGCCGTTAGCCCCAATGCAATTGCCATAGGTGTGGTGCGCGACAACAAGGGCGAGATTATAGGTTTCAAGTGGAATCCGTGGGCGTCGGGCATGGACAACACCACCCGCGGACATCTCCACGGTGGCTGGAAAAACATGCTGTGGGTCGACGCGATATGCCAGCAGGCCCTTGCTGCCGAGAACATCGCCAAGCTGTGCGTGCTGCGCGGCCTTACCGACGAGGCGGCGAAATGGCGCAGGGAGTACGATCGACTGCGCGACGTTATCAACGCCCGCTACTGGGACGAGACCGACGGCTTCTATTACGATATAGACGCCGACTCGGGTGAACCGTGTCGCGTCATGACCACGGCGTCGTATTGGGCCATGGCCGCAGGCGTGCCCGACTCAATCCGCGCGGCGCGCATGGTGAGCCGCCTCCGGCAGCCCGACGTCTTCGGCGGCGAACATCCATGGAACTCCCTCAGCCGCCGCGACGAAGGCTACGACAGCATCACCGGCGAGTACTGGCGCGGAGGTATCTGGCTCCCGCAGGTATATATGGGCACAAAGGCGCTTGAACGCTACGGATACAAGGAGCTTGCCGACTCTCTCGCCCGACAGATTGTCGAGATGCAGGCGAGGGTCTACGACAATTACGAGCCCCATACTATCTGGGAGTGCTACAACCCCAATGCCGACGGTCCGTCGACCGAATACGGGCAGGTGTGTCGCCAAGAGTTCTGCGGGTGGTCGGCTCTCGGCCCCATATCGCTGATGATAGAGAATCTGCTCGGATTCCGCGACGCCGATGCCCTGACACGCACTCTCACATGGGACCTTGACCACGACAACGGGCGTCACGGCATAGAGCGGCTGCGCTTCGGCGACATAACTACCTCGCTGCTCTACGACCCCGCCACGGGCACCGTCACCGTGACTTCCGACGCTCCCTACACCCTGCGCCTCAATGGCCGCGATTATGCCGTAAAGGCCGGCACCGCCGTTATATCTCCGGCGTAAAGGGAGAGATATGTAATCAATTGAGATATAATATCAATCATCTGTCACACAATATGGAATCAAGAATAGAGACGGCGCGCGAGCGCAAGGCGTCGGGCAAGTTCAACTGCGCCCAGGCGGTGGCGTGTACCTACGCCGACATGGCCGGTATCACCCCCGAAGCCGCCGCGGCCATGACCAACGCTTTCGGCAGCGGCATGGGCAACCTCGAAGGTACCTGCGGCTCGATAGTGGGCGCCGGAATGATAATAGGCATTGTGGCTGGCGACCGCGTGAAAGCCATGAAGGCGATGCGCGTGGTCATGGACCGCTTCGCCGACCGCAACGGAAGCACCGTGTGCTGTAAGCTCAAGGGAATAGGCACAGGAACGCCGTTGCGCGCCTGCAACGACTGCGTGGCCGATGCTGCAGAATTTCTTGAAGATACCCTGCGCACGCTCTGACACAACAATACCGACAACATATCGATCTATGACAACGGAAATAAGGCGTCATGAGCGCGTGGATGTGGCCGACGTGTTGCGTGGCTTCGCTGTGATGGCAATCATCCTGATTCACTCGATAGAGCATTTCAATTTCTATTCGTTTCCCGACACGTCGACACAGAGCGACTGGCTTAATTTCACCGACCGCGCCGTGTGGGACGGTATTTTCTTCCTGTTTGCCGGCAAGGCTTACGCAATCTTCGCCCTGCTGTTCGGGTTTAGCTTCTTTATTCAGCATGACAATCAGCGTATGCGAGGCCGCGATTTCAGGGCACGCTTCTGCTGGCGCCTCCTGTTGCTGCTGCTGATAGGTCAGGTCAACGCCGCATTCTTCACCGGCGAAGTGCTTGTGCTCTACGGCCTCGTGGGCTTCGTGCTCGTGGCTGTGTGCCGTCTGTCGACGCGCACTCTCGTGGTCCTGTCGGCCATCTGCCTGTTGCAGCCGGTGTGCGTGTGGCAGGTTCTGAGAGCGTGTGCCGATTCATCCTACGAGATAATGCGTCTTGACACTTCGGCCTACTGGGGCGCGACCTTTGCCGCTCAGTCGTCGGCCGGATTCTGGGAGACGGTCAAAGTCAATCTCGTGGAGGGGCAGCTTGCCTCGCTGGCCTGGGCATGGGACCACGGCCGAGTGTTCCAGACAGCCGGCCTGTTCATTGCGGGAATGCTCATCGGACGTCAGGGGTGGTTTCTGCGCGCCAATCTCAGCCGATGGGGCATGGTGCTCGCCGTGGCTCTTTGCGGCTTCTTTCCGCTCTACGGCCTCAACAACATGGTGGGTAAGTTTATCTCCAACCCCAACATACTCACGCCGCTCGGCATCATACTGTCGTCGCTCGCCAATCTTTGCTTCATGCTCATACTCGTGAGCGGTATCATCTTTGCCTACTATTGCACGCGCCGGCTCAGCCGTGTCCTCGACCTGCTCCGCCCCTACGGACGGCTGTCGATGACCAACTATGTCACGCAGGGCATAATAGGCTCAGCGCTGTTCTATCACTGGGGCCTGTTCATTCAGCTCGGCATCACTTACAGTGAGCTTGTCGGGATCGGTATCTTCCTGGTGCAGTATGCCGTGTGCCGTGTGTGGGTGAAGCGTCACAGTCACGGGCCGCTCGAATGGCTGTGGAAGCGGGCCACATGGCTCGAGTTTCCATTTGCGCGCCGGAGCGCGGCGTAAAGCTCAGCTCCATCCGCCTCCGAGCGCCTTGTAGAGATTTATCAGTGCGAGATGCTCGTTGAGCAGGGCGTTGTTGACGCCTACCTGTGATTCGAAGTAGCGTCGCTGGGCGTCGAGCACGTCGATATAGTTGAGTGTGCCTCCACGGTATTGCAGCCATGCCAGCTGCACATATTTTGCGGCGGCATCGCGCAGATTTGACTTCACCCGGAGATTCTCACGATACTTATTATAGGCGGTGATAGAGGTGTTGACTTCGGTAAATGCTTGTATCACCGCTTTCTCGTAGTCGCAACGGCTCTGGTCGTAAGCGGCGATGGATGCCTCGTACTTCCTCTTTTTGCGTCCGAAATCGAATATCGAGCCTGTAATCTGGCCTATGGTGTAGGTAAACGGCGACTTAAAGAAGTCCTTCATGCCGTCGTTCTCGAAGCCGGGGGTAAACCCTATGAGAAACGACGGGAAGCGATTGGCATAGTTCATACCAACATCGGCCATGGCCGCTTGCAACCGCTGTTCGGCGGCGCGGAGATCGGGGCGGCGTTTGAGCAGTTCGGAGGGTATGCCGGCGGGAAACTTGTCGGCGAAGTCGGTGTCGATCACCACGTCGCGGTTTTCAAGCGTCTCGTGAGGGTACTCGCCCATGAGCGAGGTGAGTGAGTTGCGCATCGAGGTGATGCGGAGTTCCAGGTCGGGAATGAGCGATGCCGTGGACGAATATTCCACTATCGACTGCTGATATACCGTCTCGGAGGTTAGTCCGCCCTCGAAGCGTATCTTGGCGAGTGCGAGCGCTTCCTCGCGGGTGCTGAGGGTCTGACGCACGATGGCAAGCTCGTTTTCGAGCGACAGAAGCTTGAAATAGGCCGTGGCCACCTCGGCCACGAGAGTCATTCGCATGGCGCGGTAGTCCTCAATCGAAGCGATGAAACGGGCCTTGCCCGCGTCCTTTGCCCGGGCCATGGCACCCCAGAGATTTATTTCCCATGTGATAGGAAATTTGAGGTCGTGCTCGGGGTCCTTTGTCGTCGGGCCGCCGTCATACTTGTTGGTCTCGTAGGAGTAAGCCACGTTGGCGTCTATGCGCGGCAGCATATCCGCCTTTGCTACACCGTAGAGCGCACGCATCTGCTCTACCTTGGCGGCGGCTTTCATTATGTCGCGGTTGTTGTTGAGGGCGGCTGTGATTATTCTCGTGAGTGTAGGGTCGGAGTAAAGCTCCCACCACTTTATATCGGCGAGGGTAAGGGAGTCGGAGGCCACATTCTCGTCGTCGGCCGACGTCATGAACGACCCTGGCATATCCACGTCGGGGCGGGTGAGGTTTTTGGTGCCGGAGCAGGATGCTCCGAGCAGTGCCACGATGGCTGTTAAGGATAAGAGGAATATGTGTTTCATTGCTGTTGAGGAATCTTTTTGGCTGAGCGTTTTTTGAACCACTTGTTGACGGCCACGAAGAAGAACGGCACGAATACGATGCCTATCGTTATCGCCACGGCCATGCCGAAGAACACTCCCGTGCCGATGTCGCGGCGGGCGGCGGATCCGGGGCCCGAAGCGATGAGCAGCGGCACGAGGCCGAGCATGAATGCGAGCGACGTCATGACTATGGGCCTGAACCTTAGGCGTGCTGCTGTGAGGGCCGCTTTGGCCGGGTCGACCCCCTTGTCGGTCTCCTCTTTGGCGAACTCCACTATGAGAATGGCGTTTTTAGCCACGAGGCCCACGAGCATCACCAGACCGATCTGGAAATAGATGTTGTTTTCGAGGCCGCACAGCCATATGCCGAGGTAGGCGCCCACGCCGGCTATCGGTAGCGATAGGATTACGGCAAGCGGCACCGACCAGCTCTCGTATAGGGCCGCAAGGAAGAGGAATACGAACACGAATACCAGTCCGAGCACCATGCCGGTGTTGCCGCTCTCGTGCTTCTGCTGATACGACAGTCCGCTCCACTCCACGCCGATATTGTCGGGCAGGTGCTCTCTGACAATCTCTTCGAGCGCATTCATTGCCTCGCCGGTGCTGTGGCCGTGTGCCGCCTCGCCGGAGATAGTGGCCGAGTTGAACATATTGAAGCGGCCTATTGTGCCGGGTCCGGTAGTGAAGCTCGATTTGCCGAGTGTCGACACCGGCACCATGGTTTTGTCGGAGCTCTTGACAAAGAACAGGTCGATGTTCTCCTTGCGGGCGCGATAGGGCGCGTCGGCCTGGATATACACGCGGTAAATGCGGTTGAACATGTTGAAGTCGTTGACATATATCGATCCGGTAAATGCTTTCATGGTCGAGAAAATATCGCTTACCGGTATGCCGAGCATCTGCGCCCTGTCGCGGTCCACGTCGAAATAAAGTTGCGGAATGTCGGCCTGCATGGAGGTGGACAGGTCGGCTATCGCGCTCGACGAGGCGGCGTAATGGCGTAGAGTGTCGACGGCGTTCTGCAAGTCGGCGTAGGTGGCGTCAGCGCGCGCTTCAAGCACCATTTCGAAGCCTCCCGAGCTGCCGAGGCCCGGTATGATGGCGGGTGTGAACAGGTAGACTTTGCTCTCGGGATATGACGACAGTGTGTCGTGGATGCGCGCCTTGATGTCGGCCATGTTGTCGGTGGTGCGCTCCTTCCATGGTTTGAGTATCACGGTGAGCTGCGAGTGGGCCTGGTTGGAGCCTACGCGCGGCGACGAACCGGTGACGTTGAGCACATACTCCACGTCGGGGTCGGCAAGCAGAAACTCCATTGCGCGGTCGGTGACTTCGCGCGTGCGCTCTATGGTGGCGCCCTCGGGGAGTTCGAGCTCCACGGTGAAATAACCCTGGTCTTCCTGCGACATGAAGCTCGTGGGTGTGAGGGTGTTCATCACGTAGATAAACACCAGTGCGAGCCCGAAAGCGGAGTACATCCTCCGGGGGTGGGAAAGGGTGCGCGCTATCGACCGGCAGTAGAACTTGTTGCCACGGTTGAGCCAGATGTTGATGAGGCGGAACAGCTTGTGCTTCTTGCCGTGCGTGGGCTTCAAGAGTTTGGCACACATCACGGGCGAAAGCGTGAGCGCCACGATTGTGGATATTACTACCGACACAACGATTGTGATGGAGAACTGGCGGTAGAGCTGTCCGCTTATGCCTGGTAGGAAGCTCACGGGCAGGAATACGGCACACAGTACCAGCGACATCGCGACGAGGGCGCTTCCGAGGTTTTTCATCGCCTTGGCTGTGGCTTCGTAGGGCGAAAGCCGCTCCGTGTGCATAATGCGGTCGACGTTTTCGACCACAACGATTGCGTCGTCGACCACGATGCCTATGGCAAGGATAAGGCCGAGCAGCGTGAGCATGTTGAGCGAGAAACCGAAGAGCAGCATCACGCCAAACGTTCCTACGAGCGATATCGGTACGGCGATTACGGGTATGAGAGTGGCGCGCCAGTTCTGGAGCGACAGAAACACTACCGCAATCACGAGCAACAACGCCTCGAAAAAGGTCTGATAGACGTGGTGTATCGACTCCTCGATATATGTAGTCATATCGAACGGAATCTCGTAGGATATGCCGGAGGGAAATCCGGCGGCGATAACCTTCATCTCCGCTTTTACAGCCTCGGCCACATCGATGGCATTGGCGCCGGGGAGCATGTTGATGTTGAGCACGGATGCGTTGCCTCCGTTGATGCCGCTCTCGGTGGCATAGCTCTGGGCTTCGAGCGATATGCGTGCCACGTCGCGCAGACGGATTATGGAGCCGTTTGACTCGGCGCGCAGCACAATGTCCTCAAATTCCTTTACCGACGACAGGCGTCCGCGGGCGATAATCGGCATCGAAACGTCGATGTCGGTCATGGGAGCCTGGCCGAGTGTGCCGGCGGCCGACTCGCGGTTCTGGTCTTTCAGCGCGTTCTGAATATCCTTTACGGTGAGGCCGAGATTGGCGAGCTTGTCGGGCTCGACCCATATCTGCATGGCGTAATAGCGGCTGCCCACGTTGCTGACACTTCCCACTCCGGGTATGCGGCGGATAGGGTCGAGTACGTTGAGGGTGGTGTAGTTGCTCAGGTACACCTCGTCAAACTTGGGGTCGTCGGAGAGTATGGCTATGGTCATGAGCTTGCTGGCGGTCTCCTTTGACACAGAGATGCCGTTCTGCACCACTTCGGCGGGAAGACGCGACTCGGCCTTTTTGATACGGTTCTGGATGTCGACGGCGGCGAGCTCGGGGTCGACGTCGATGTCGAAAGTGACGAGCGCCGAGAAGCCTCCCGAGTTGGAGCTTGACGATGACATATATATCATGCCCGGAGTACCGTTGAGCTCCTGCTCAATGGGTGTAGCCACGGCCTGGGTGACCGTCATGGCGTCGGCGCCGGGATATGATGCGGTGATTTTCACCACCGGCGGCACAATCTGCGGGTATTGGTCGACGGGGAGCAGCCTCAATCCTATGATACCGATAATGAATATCACTATCGATATTACGATTGAAAAAACGGGGTGCTCAAGAAAGAAATTCTTTTTCATGTTCACTCCTCCTCCTCCTTGATGATTGCGTTGGCGTCAGGGGATTTGTCGGCGGCTTCGGGGGTGGCCGCGGCTTTGGTCACGGGGTCGACTTTCATGCCGTGGGAGAGCTTGTGATAACCCTCCACGACGATTTTCTCGCCGGCGGCCAGTCCGCGCTCCACAATGGTGTTGTTGCCCGTTTCGGGGCCTAACTCAACGAACCTCTTCTCGACTATGCTGTCGGGACGCACCACAAAGATATAGGCGCCGTTTTTCTCGATTACGAGAGCCTTGGTTGGCACGTCGATAGCCTCCTCTCTGACGTCGAGCAGCACCTTTACCTTGGTGATTTCACCGGGGAGCAGGTTCTTGTCGGGGTTGGGCATCTCGGCGCGCACGGAGAATGTGCCGGTCTTAGGGTCGACCTGCGGGTCGGCGAAGTCCACCAGTCCTTTGAACGGATATGTCGAGCCGTCGGCGAGCGTAATGGTGACAAACGAATCCCACTTGCGGTCGGAGTCGGCGTTGCCGAGATTGACGTTGGTATCCTTTCCCCGGAGATAGTCGAGGGCTGTCATTGAGAAGTCGACTCTCACGGTGTCGCTCTTCACTACTGTGGCGAGCAGCGACTTGCCGCCTGAGGGTCCGACGAGTGTTCCGATGTCGGCCACACGCTCGGAGATGTAACCCGAGATAGGCGATGCCACGCGGGTATAGCTGAGCGTGAGCTCGGCCTGGATGAGGTCGGCCTGGCTCACTGTCACCTCCGCCTTGGCACTCTCGTAGGCGGCGCGGGCGTTGTCGAGGTCGAGTTGCGACGCAGCATTCTGGGCAAAGAGGGGAGTGATGCGGTCGAGGTCGTGCTTCGCTTTCATCTCCTGCGCCTTGGCCTTGTTGAGTATGGCCCGGGCCTTGTTGACATGGGCCTCGTAGAGCTTGGGGTCTATGACGAAAAGAGTCTGACCTTTTTCAATATATGAACCCTCCTTGAAAAGCATCTTTTCGAGGTAGCCCTCTACGCGGGCATGAATCTCGACAAACTGCTGAGCGCGGATTCGACCCACATACTCGCCGTAGATGCTGACATCTTCGGTGGTGACCTCTTCGACCTCCACTTTCGGCAGCTCCGGCTCGTGGGTTTTGGGGCGGAGTGCGAAACAAAGTATGGCGAGCACAATGAGCGCAACAAGTATAATGGACAGCCAGGCCCATTTGCTTCGGCGGTTTCGTGGGCTTATCTTGTTTAAGATATGTTTGAGGGTCAGCCGTTTGCCGGCATTTATCTTTTCTGATTGCATTCCAGATTGGCGTTTAGTCGGTGTTGGTTTTATGAATAAGCGTAATGCAGGGATTTACATATACAACAAAAAT
This sequence comes from uncultured Porphyromonadaceae bacterium, assembly GCA_947178215.1. Classification (GTDB taxonomy): domain Bacteria; phylum Bacteroidota; class Bacteroidia; order Bacteroidales; family Muribaculaceae; genus Paramuribaculum. The sequence goes on along the minus strand of CAMWXJ010000025.1, from coordinate 14,908 downwards.
GGCTCACGAAGTTTCATTAACAGACGTGAAAAATTGGTGTCGCAGCGGCTCACAGTTGTTAAAAAACGTGGTCGGCCAAGCCGTATTTGGGGATGAAGGGAATAAATTTACATGTACTATTATTTTTTTGTGAAAAAATATTTTGATATTACAAAATATAATTGTATATTTGGGCGTGGATTTATGGTTGAATTCATGGAATGATGAATGATGACGAAGTTCCACAGAGATAACATTATTAATACTTAACAGCAGATGGAACAAAGATTAAGCAAAATTGCTGCTAGATATTCACTTGTATATACACTTTTGCTGGTTCTGCTGTGTTTCAATGTTGTCATAGCGGATGACTCTATTCCGTCGAGAAAGCTTGATGAGGTTACTGTCGTGGCCGAGCGGGGATGGATTGAGAATGGTGTAATCAACATTATTCCGACTAATAAGGAGAAGCGGTTGTCAAACAGCCCCGCCTCACTTATCGATGCGATGAATCTTACGTTTGTAAAGGAGAAGGATGATAAGATTGTGAGCCTTACGGGCGAAGATGTCAGTATCTTCATTAACGGTGAGCCTGCCGATAATATAGATATCAAGACGTTCTGGCCTAAAAACGTAAGGCGCGTGCAGTATATGGAAAATCCTGCCGACCCGAATTATCAGGGAGCGAGGCTTGCGATCAATTTCGTGATGGACAAATATGAGTATGGAGGCGTAAGCCGGGCCAACCTGTTTGAGAAAATTCCGAACAGCGGTTTTATCCAAGCCTCTTCCAAGCTGGTATACAAGAAGATGACTTATGGCGCTATGATATTCGGCAGTTATAATCGTGACCATTGCACTTCGATGACCGGCACGACGACTTATCGCGATCTGTTTTACAACGGCAGGAAATATGACGAGATAACGAGAACGGAAGACAGTCACAGTTTCATCCGCAATGAGTACATCGATTTCGCGGTGAATGCAAAGTATGCGTCCAATAACAAAATAAGGATGACGCACACATTCGCGTTGAAATGGGACCGGAATCCGGGCAGCGGATCGCACAGCTCGGATATATGGACCGACGATCTGTTCGGCTCCTCGCTGTCAGAGACTTTCGACAAATCGCGCACAGTCACTCCTCAGATTTCAGGCTACTACTCCTACGTCTTTTCCCCTCAGTGGTTCATGACTGCCAACTGGCGGTATTCATACGCCGACAATAATTCGTCGTCGTGGAACAGGCTCGGCGACTCGGACGCGATATTCAACGGCACCGACGAGAATGTACATTCGGCAGGAGTGAGCGTGTTGCCCTCGTTCATGCTGTCGGAGAAATGGTATTTCCAGATGGATATGAAGGGCAGCTTCGATTGGTTCTCCACGCTTTATTCCGGATCGGCCGATGTGAGGCAGAAGCAGAGCCGTCAGGACATCTCATCGCTTCTGAGAGCTTTCTGGATACCTTTCAATTCGTTCAGCATGACGGCTGAAGCCGGCGCCTCGGCTGCCATGTGGCAGATAGGCGATGTGAGCGAGCACACCGTCAATCCTGTTACCAACATTTATGTTGACTGGAATATCAACCGCCGACTGACTTTGGGTGGCGTAATGTATCTGCAGATGTTCGCGCCTGCAGTATCTGCCTCAAATCCGGTGCTCGTCAGGAATTCCGAGTTGCTGTGGGTACTCGGAAATCCGCACCTTAAAAACAGGTCTTACCGGTCGTTTAATATTTACTCAACCTGGTTGCCGTCCAATTGGCTGAGTGTTTCAGGCACCCTGCTTTGCTACAGGATGAATAACCAGGTGATATCGACCTATACACCGGCTCCCGCCGAGATGGGGGGACTTATCAAGGAGAACCTGAATGCCGACCCTGAGACCTTTTATAACGCAAGCGTAAAGATCCAGGCTTACGTTCCCGGAAGCAGTCTGTCGCTCGGAATCAATCCTCAGTGGAATCATACCCATGTCAGCGGTCCCTACCGTACAAATCTGAGTTATATCTCGCTCGGCGGAAATGCCTCCTACACGGCAGGCGACTTCAGGTTCAAGGTGTGGTATGAGGGAGCCGAGAAGTCGGTTCTCAACGGCGGTATGAACAAGCGCCGGTTTGACGGCAAGCTGAATGTCTCGGCAGTATATGGCAACGACAATCTTAATGTCACGGTGAGGGTCGACAATATATTGAATGACAAAAGAAAAAGCCGATCGATATTCAATTCGACCTATTATTCATCAGGCTACCGTGAATTGAGCACCGGGCGCTGCTTTGTAGTCAATCTGACATATACCATAGATTACGGCAAGAAAGTCGACAGGGGCATTGACATATCCGGTCCTGAATCGGCCAAGACGAGCGTAATAAGTACCGCCCGATGAGATTGCCGATGTTTAAGTGTTATCGACAGTTAGAGCACTCCGACTGCGGCCTGACGTGCATACGTATGATTGCAAAATCATACGGTAAGGATATTCCGTTGCGATATCTGCATGAGATTTTTAAGCATATAGTTTGAGTTATTTAATAAGAATAGTGTTAAAAACATAAAATATTTTTTGATAATTAAAAAAAGTTTTATACATTTGAGGCGAAGCATGAATGAACTCCTATTTTCATAAATGCCAACACACAAACAAATCCACCAATCGAATCACTTCAGTTATGCTTAGACTATTCAAGAAACTTTTCCCGATTGTTGTCGGTGTGCTGAACGCCGCAATATTTGCGGCCTGCTCAGACACACCAAAGAACGGTGACCTCATCGAAGAGGGGGTCTACTGGGATGATGATGATATTTATGGGTTTAAATATGGACCCACGATATGTGATGACGGTTATGTAACCGCTATAGGAATTCATTCCTACGATGAGGCTGCACACAGTCACATACTGACTCCACGATTGATCGAAATGATTGATGTCAAGAAACTCAAGCCTTTCGCATCCGCACCAATTCTTATTCCGGATTCTATTCTGGGATATATGATCAATATTGATAATGAGAGCGCTGTCAAATATCATCACGGTACTATGAAAGCCCAGGTTATCAATGGAAGAACATACCAGCAAGTAGAATTTGTGCCGTACAACAGCGGTATGTTACGTCGGCCTGGGTACCACTTATAGAATGTGCGACTCGCGCCTCCACAGAGATAGCTCTGCCGACTATGTGGTGTCACGGAGTTCTACAGATGCTCCAATATTCATAAAAGTCTATTACCATGCAGTCAGACTTACTCAGTAAAAACGCCAATCAATAGATTTATAGCTGCTGCACAGGATTGCCATATCGGTGACTATCTGCTTTTTTCGCCTGGAATGGCTGAAATGATGAAAAAAATGGCTAATTTTGGGGCATGGCACAACCCTTAAATTCATCACCCGCACCGTTTAGCATCGAAATGGAGGTGCGTGACTATGAGGTCGATTCTCAGGGCATTGTCAACAATGCCATATATCTGCATTATCTGGAGCACACGCGGCATGAGTTTTGCAGCTCGGCCGGCATGAGTTTCAGGGAGCTTCAGGAGCGTGGGGTCGACCCGGTGCTCCGCCGTGTGGAGATTGACTATCTCAACCCGCTGAGGCTGAGCGACCGCTTCATCAGCTCGCTCACACTCCGGCGCGACGGCCCGCGGTTTGTGTTTGCCCAGAACATATACCGTCGGCCCGACATGGCCCATGTGGTGAGGGCCGAATGTACGATAGTGTGTCTGGAAAACGGGCGCCTTACGCGCGGCGACATCCTCGCCGACGCTTTCGGCGACCATATCGCGTACTGACCATGCCGCGCCCCGACGACCCCACCCGGCTGATCTACCGGATAGCATTTGCCTCGCTCCGGGGCATCAACTATGTGCTCGCGGGCGAGTTTCTGAAACGTCTCGGCTCGGAGCAGGCTTTTTTCGAGGCGTCGGAGCGGTCGCTTGAATCGCTCACCGGTGGCATGCGCTCGCGGCTGCTTACGCGCGAGTGTCGCGACGAGGCCCTTGAAGCGGCTCGCCGCGAGGTGGATTTCATCGCCGCACACTCGGTGCGGACGCTCTATTATACCGACGAGGACTTCCCGCGGCGTGTGCGCGACACCGTCGACGGGCCCCTGATGCTTTACGCCCTTGGCGACTGCGAGCTGAACGACACTCCGGTGATAGCTGTGGTGGGTACACGCCACGCCACTTCCTACGGAACCGGCTTTACCGACAGGCTGATAGGTGCGTTGGCGCGAAAAATGGCACGCAAGCCTGTAATAGTGAGCGGGCTGGCCTTCGGCGTGGATATTGCCGCTCACCGCGCGGCGTTGCGCGAGGGGCTGCCTACGGCCGCAGTGCTCGCCCACGGGCTCAATACCATATATCCGTCACAACACCGCACAACTGCGGTGGAGATAGTGCGCAGCGGCGGCCTGCTGATGACCGACTACCGGTCGTGTGACGCCATCCACAAAGGCAACTTCCTGGCGCGCAACCGCATTGTGGCGGGGCTGTGTGACTGCCTCGTGGTGGTGGAGAGTGCCGCCAAGGGGGGCGCCCTCATTACTGCCCGTATTGCCGACGACTATTCGCGCGATGTGTTTGCCGTGCCGGGTCGTCTGGGCGACCGCTACTCGGCCGGCTGCAACAAGCTTATAGCCTCATCGCGCGCCCGACTGCTAACGGATGCCGATGAGCTTGTCGAGGAAATGGGCTGGCCTGTCAAAGCCGCCGACGGGGAGCAGCTCGAACTATTCCCTGAGCTGTCGGCAGAAGATATGGCCATAATCGACCTTCTCGCCGAGCGCGGCGAGGCACGCGCGGCGGAGCTTGCGACGGCGCTCGGGCGCCCTATCGGCAAAGTCATGGCCACGCTCGTCGACCTGGAATTCAAGGGGCGCGTCACATCGTTCCCGGGCGGATTGTTCAGGCCCGGGTGAACACACGGCGCCTGCCGCAAGTTGTGACTATAACAGCTGCGGCCAACCTGTGCAGCCTACCATCATAACCGAAAACATAACCGACATCCAAATGAAGATACCCCCCTCAGAACTGATAATCAACCCTGACGGAAGCGTGTTTCACCTTCATCTCCGCCCCGACCAGCTCACCGACCGCATCATTCTGGTGGGCGACCCCGACCGCGTGACAATGGTGGCGTCGTTTTTCGACAGCCGGACTTTCGAGGTGCAGTCGCGTGAGTTTCACACTATCGGTGGCACCTACAAGGGGAAGCCTATAATGTGTCTGAGTCACGGCATAGGTCCCGACAACATCGACATCGTTATTACCGAGCTCGACGCACTGGCAAACGTCAACTTCGACACCCGCGAGGTCAATCCCGAACACCGCGCCCTCACTCTGGTGCGTATCGGTACCTCGGGCGCACTTCAACCCGACTTGAAGCTCGGCACTCCCGTGATTGCGACCAAGGCGATAGGCTTCGACGGTGTGCTCAACTATTACGCCGGGCGCGACCGCGTGGCCGACCTTGACTTCGAGCGCCAGTTCTGTCACGACGTGGATTGGAATCCGCTATGGGCCAAGCCGTATGTGGTGGACGCTCATCCGGAGCTCGTGGAGCGCATAGGGCGCGACGACATGGTGCGCGGCAACACAATCTCGGCTGTGGGCTTCTACGGCCCCCAGGGGCGCAAAGTGCGCGTGGACCTCGCATCGCCTCATCTCAACGAGCGCATCGAGGCTTTCCGTCGTCCCGACGGGCGCCGCATCACCAACTACGAGATGGAATCGGCACCGCTTCAAGGCCTGAGTCTGCTTATGGGACACAAGGCTATGACTGTGTGCTCGATTATAGCCAACCGCGTGAACAACGACGCCACGCCCAACTACAAGACCGCCGTCCGCGACCTCATAGCCACCGTGCTCGACCGCATCTGAGTCGAGGCGAATATCGGTCAGCGGTGCGTCAGTCGGCAGGAACGAGGATGAAGGCGCCGTGTGTGTAACGGAAGCTGACGAGGCCGAGCGAGTGTAGCCCTACAAGTATGTCGGCGGCGGTGGAGTGTGAGATTGCCGCCGCCCGGGCCACGCTCTCAACGGTGAGTGATCCGTCTCGTTGCAGAATCTCCATAGCCTTGCGCTCGGCATCGGTGAGGCGCATGAGGCGCGGCGTGTCGCTTTCGCGCCATGCCCTTACCATGAGGTCGGGCGCCACGATGTTCTCGTCGGCAACGCGGTAATATGCCCGCCATCGCCCGTCGGGCTCCTGCGCCATGACGGGCCGGGCTGTTGCGCGGTCGATTTCGGCGCGTATCACCGTGAGGCCCCCGTCGACACGGAAAGCTGTGAAGCGTAGTTCGACTTCGGGACGGCAGTAAAGTTGTGCCGCCTGCTCGATGACGAATATATCCTCTTCGTTGCGCACTCCCGCCACGGTGCCGTTGTCCTTTACGCCTATGAGGAGGCGTCCGCCGTCGTTGTTGGCAAAGGCGCTCACCGACCGCGCAATCTTGCGCGCGTCGGAAATGGCGTACTTGAAGTCCTGATGCTCATGCTCCCCTTCCGCGATGAGGCGGGCTATGTAGAATGAACCTCGTATGGCTTTGATGTCTTTCACTTTGCGGCCATCTGCTCAAGCAGGGCGCTCACAACGGCGAAGGTTTTCTTTGGAGCGTCGTCCCAGAAGTTCTCATATTGGGCGGCATTGTCGTGATGCGCGCCGGGAGTGTCGCTGACTACCCTGACGGCCACCATAGGCACGCCTGCAATGGCGCAGGCGTGTGCTATTGCGGTGCTTTCCATCTCGACGGCCATTACGTCGGGCTGTTTGCGGCGTATCTCTGCCACTTCGTCGGCGGTGGAAATGAAGGAGTCGCCGGAGCATACGAGGCCGTGCATCACCCCGTGGCGCGGAGCGAGGGCTGGGAGGGCGAGTATGTCGGGGCCGGCGTTGAAATATGGTCCGAAGCCGTCGGGCACACATGGCTCCGTGCCGGGTCCGCACCACACATCGTGATAAGCGAGACGGTCGGCCACCACGACGTCAAGGATGCCTGCCGCTGCTCCGGTGCCTCCGGCCACGCCGGTGCTTACCACGGCGTCGGGGTGGAACGTGTCGATGATGTCGCGTGTGGCGAGTGCTGCGTTGACCTTGCCGATGCCGCTTTTGGCTATCGCCACTTCCGTGTCGCCTATGCGGCCCACGGTCATGGGTATACGGCCGTCGTGGCACTCTGCGGCGTCGTCGCCGAGGAGCGAGCGAAGCAACGCGGCCTCTTTATCCATAGCCGCAATCACTGCTATGCGGCGGTATGTACGGGGAGTAGTATTGCTGTCGGGGTAATGTGTAGCGGTAATCATAGTGATGCAAAGGTACTGCTTTTTTTGCAAGTAAAGGTCATTTTGACATATCGGCCTCCGACGGGGGGCGTAATTTTGCGATGTAATCACCAATTGACCCAAATGATATGGAAATGACCGAACAACAAATCGATGCTATCAAGAATGCCGAGGCCCCGGCTCAGGAAACCGGTGCCGAGACCACTCCCGCAGTAGAGAATCAGCCCGACACCGCGCCGGAGTGTGCCGACTCCGAAAGCGCCGACACTCTCGCCGCCTTGCTTGCCGAGGCCGAGGAGCGCGGCTACCGACGCGGACGCGAGGAGGCGCTTGCACAGCTTGTGTCTGAACAGGGTATGTGGCAGCCGGTAGGATATGCCGCATCGCCGGCAGGCCGCATGACCCGCGCCGCCGACGGCTTTCTCTCGGGCCTCCGCCCCGGCGTGTGGGAGCGATGAGCTATTGTCGCGACTCCCAGCCGAAAACCAATCAATAACCACTTTAATCTTATCTTAACGACTATGAACAACCAGTTTGAACCCACCACCACCGTAGGTGCCGCCAATGCGGGCGTCCATGTTTCGGGTGCTCCTCTCACCGTATCGACCGCCATGAACCTTGCCGACGGGCTTTTGCTCAACGAGGTGGAGCAGCGCGTGGTGCGTGTGCGCCCCATGTCGACCCCCGTCGACCAGATAACCCGCCTTATCGGCGCCCGCAGCGCGTCGTCAATGGTGGTCGACTTTTACAGCGTCGACACCAAACCCACCGAGGCCCAGGCGTCGACCTGGACCGCCATAGGCTCGCTGGGGCAGAGCTATCAGGGCAAGCCCTGTTACAGGCTCACGACGAGCGACGACGCCATGTTTGCCCCCACCGAAACGATACTTGTGCCGGATGTGTCGGGAGCCGACCATGAGGGCAACGCCGCCGAGGGGGTGTCGCTCGTACTCTATGTCGACAGCCGTTGCCCCGATGGCGCGGGCCTAAACGTGGTGGTGATAAATGCCGCTACCGACGATTCGGGCGAGCTTAACGTTACACTCGCCCCGGGGACACGCCTGGTGCGCATGGGCCGCGCCGCGTCGGAGCTCGACATGCAGACCGACCAGTTTGAGGCATTGCCCTGCAAGAGCTCCAACAACTGCCAGATATTCAAGGCTCAGGTGGAGCAGAGTACCGTGATGAGTCTCACCCGCAAGGAGGCGGGGTGGAGCTTCTCGGACCAGGAGGAGGTGGCTGTCATGGATATGCGACTCGGCATGGAGAAAAACTTTCTCTTCGGCACCCGTGCGCGTCTGACTAACCGTCGCAGCGGTGACGAGACCATGCTCACCGAGGGTATCTGGACCCAGGCAGGCAGCAGCTTCACTTTCGACGGCGACGAGATAACCCACGCCGACCTTGTGTCGATGATGCGCCGTGCCTTTACCGGCGCGGCGGCGGGCTCCAACCGCAAGATTCTCGTGGCCGGTTCGGGTCTTATCGAACGCATCAACCGTATGGACCCGGGCCGCACCGTAGGCGCTTCCGACAAGGTGACGCGTTGGGGGATAGATTTCAGCGAGATAAACTCCAAGTTCGGCACTCTTTACGTGGTTCACAGCGAGGTGTTTGACTCCTGCGGCCACGACAATGACGGCCTTATTCTCGACCCCGACTATGTGACAAAGTACTCGTTTATCCCTCTCAAAGTCGAGAGCCTCGACCTCAAAGGCTCGGGCGTGCGCAATGTCGACGCGACAGTGATTACCGAGGCGTCGTGTGTGGTGCTCCGTCATCCCAAGGCCCATATCCGTGTAATCGGAGGTTAAGCCGCCATGCTGAAACAATTTACCCGTGATGAGCTGCTCGATGAGTGGCTCATCCGCCACGGGTATGTCCCGCTTCGCTCCGACGGATCGGTCGACCTGTGTACCGGTAGCGATATGAGGGCCTGGGCGCGCCGCCGCGTGGCCGACCGCGTGAACGAGATTTACGCCACAGCTCCGGCGGCTCTGCTTCCGTGGAGCGACTTCTCGGCTGAGGCCACGCTGAGCTGCTCTGATTGCGGCGACGCCACGGTGAGGCTGCCGGCGGGCGTGGAACGTGTCGTAAGCATCCGTCTGTCGGGATGGCACCGGCCGGCCGAGCCTGTCGGCGCCGACAATCCGCGAGCTGTGGCGTCGGGCAACCCTTTTCTCTGCGGTGACTCATGCAATCCTCTCGCCATACGGCTTGGCGACGGCACGCTCCGCGTGATGCCGGCAGGTGCCGACGCGAGAGTTGAGACACTGATTTGCGTCGACCGCGCTCCGGGCGACGACGAGGACGTGATTATGGACTCGCGCCTGCTTGCCTCCATCGTCGCTGACAGCGAGGAGAGTATATAACCAATCCCTACAACCTTAAAACGTAATCTTACCATTATGCCATTTGAATCAGCATCACGCGCCTACGCGGCGCTCGCCGATTTCAGGCGCCGGCGCGAGCGGCAGATTGACTTCACTTTCGGGCGACAATGGAACGACACCGTGACATATCAGGGGCGCTCCATGACCGAAGCAACGCTGTGTGAGAAAAAGGGCACGCGCCCGCTTGTCAACAATCTCATCCGTCAGCTCGTGAAAACCGTGACGGGGCGTATGAGGCAACGTCTCATGCAGGAGCGCGAGCGCACTGCCGAGGATGGAGACCCGATAGCCGCCGTGCGCCGAACCAATTCGCTCGACGAGCTCGACAGCCGCCTCTTCGAGGAGTTTCTGATTTCGGGGAGCGCGGTGCAGCGCATAGTGGCCGAGCGTCGCCCCTCCGGTACCGGCGTATGGGTCGATAATGTTGACCCGTCGCGCTTCTTCACCAATCGGTTCTGCGACCCCCGCGGTTGCGACATCGAGCTCGCGGGCATGATTCACGATATGAGTTTCAGCGAGCTTGCCGGACGATTCGGGCGCGGCACGGCGGGTGTCGACGGTCTGCGACGGCTGTACGGCGCCGGCGGCGCTATGCCGGGAGTGTTCGGCAATGCTCCGTCGGGGCGATGCCGCGTCGTCGAGGTGTGGACTCTCGACTCCGACGCCGAGGGACGGCTTACATGGATGTGCCGGTGGTACTCGCCCGACGGCTCCCTTATCGACGTCTATCCCTCGCCGTGGGCCCACGGCAGCCACCCGTTTGCGGTAAAGCTCTATCCGCTCACAGCGGGCGAGGTTCACTCGCTTGTCGAGGACGTGATATGTCAGCAAAAGGCAGTCAACCGCCTCACCACGCTCATCGACCATGTGATAGGCACCTCGGCCAAGGGCGCGCTACTGTTTCCGATAGGTCAGCTCGCTGAGGGGTGGACCATGGATGACGTGGCGGCGCAGTGGGCCACGCCCGATGGCGTGATACCTTACAACGGGCTGTCGCGGTTGCCGCTTCCGCAGCAGATAGTGACGACCAAGGAGCCGTCGAGCGCCTATCATCTGCTCGAAATGGAGCTGCGGCTCATGCAGCAGGTGAGCGGAGTGAGCGATGCGCTTTCCGGGCGTCAGTCGGCGGGCAGCGGCAACTCGGCGGCGCTGTACGAGGCTCAGCTCAACGCGTCGACTGTGGCTTTGCTCGACACGTTTGCCGCCTTCGATGCTTTCCGTGAGTCGCGCGACGCCAAGATTGTCAATCTGTTTGCTATGCGCTGACCGATGTAAATAAGCAATCCCCCTTGGCTCAAAAGGCCGAGGGGGATTTTGTGTAGGCAGCCGTAGACTGACCGGCACAGGACGGTTAATAGTCGGAAAGCCGCGGGTTTTTTCGGGCGATGTAGATTACGGTCTTGCTATCCTCTCCGTTGACTTTGCCATAGGCTTCTACTGTGCCGAAAAATCCGTATGGATTTTCGTTCGCTTCGAGCTCGGTGAACCGTATGGTTACGACGTCGCTCTCTGACAGGTAGACATGGATGCCCGTTTCCTCCGGCGTGGCCTCGACGGTGATGGTTCCGCCCGTTTCAGGGACATACGGCTTCGTAAGCGATGTCTCTACCTGCAAGCGATCGCAGTTGGTGCATTTCAGCCTTAGTTCACACGCCGAGAAGTCGGTGTAGACGTAGTAATCCTTTTGCTGAGTGCCGGGGCCGGGGTTAGCGAAATAGCGTATCGTCGTGACATCAGGAGCGGTGTTTTCAATCACGTCGAATTGCAGCGGCGCATCTACCTCTTCATGGCATCCGGCAAGTGCAAGCATGAAGATTAGTAACGAAATAAGTGACAGGCGTTTTTTCATGACAGTGTTGTGATAGTAATGTGGCGTGGTGAGATTTGGTTTTGTGTGTGGTGTGTGCCATCGCGTGTGCGTAGCACTGTTGCGCGTGTTGCAAAAATACGGATTTTTGTTCTGTCGGCAAGCGATATGTGAAAAAAAATCGCTGAAATCATGCGCTCGCACCACAACATATGCCACATTGCCACACATTTCAATCGATATGAATCACTATCAGGGCTTTGTATTGCCACTCAACTTTTAAGTGTGATGGGAAAATCTATTGCCGAGGCATAATGTCAGTGTGCTGTCGATGCAAGGGCTGTGTTAGTTTTTGTTAACAATTGCGCGGCGTTTTGTTGCCCGGTGTGAGAGGTAACTTTGCCATGTAACACAATCAAGGAATTTCAACTATTGCTATGACACAACACACAAATCATCACATTGTCGGAAACACGCCGCGAATGTCGCGCCGCAATTTCGTAATAGGGCAGGGGCGTGTGCTGCTCGCCTCGACGGAGCAGGGTAGATTTACGGCTGAACGCGACCGAGATTTCTACCGCGTGTGCCGCCTCATCGCCTCTTCAAGCCGAACACCCCTAACTCCGCGCGAGATAGTGGCTCGTGCCGTCAATCATCCCGCCCCCGGCTATTATGTCGACTATACGTATGCCCTGCGCGTGCTTGGCAACATAGGAAAGATGCCGCGGGCTGACGCCGCCCATGCGAGCCGCGGCAAGTGGCTCGAACTGTACGACCGCTGTATGGAGGCCATGGCCGCCGGCGCGCCCGGTATTGGTATGGCCCTGGTAGATGTTCTCGCGTCGGGCCGTGCGTCGGGATTCTTTATCTCCGTGTCGAGGGGGCTGCGCATACTGCGCGACGCGGAGCGCCGATGAGGATGCCGGGGCGTGGCGAGGAGTCTCTATAAATACAATTGAATAGATATCAATACATCAATCAATCATTCTTAATCGTAACCTTAACTGATCCAACCTATGACCTTTTCATTATCAATCGACTCGATGCTGCGCGTAATATACGCGCGAAGCGCCATGGCTTATGCCAGGACCCGCGCCGACAGGCGCCCTGAGGTGTTGCGACGCGAGCATGAAGCGGCTTTGCGTGAACTGCTCCGAGCGTCGTTTGCGGGTGTGTGCCTCAGGCTTCTGCGCCATATCAGGAGCGTAAATCTCGATGATGTGGATATTGCCCGCGACTCTTTCCTTGTAGTCGAGTTTGATTTGCCGCCGGGCGTCGACGGTGCGGCCATATGCACGGCCATGGAGACGGCCGTGGCGATGAAAGCGCTTGCGGGGGTGATGACCGACGCGGGGGCTTCGGAGGCTGCCCGTGAGGCCGAAGAGGCGCTCTCCACAGTTACAGCCTATGCCTCTCTGCGCGATGCCGGGCGCTCAGGCATCGTGGCGGCATGGATATAGCGGTCAGTCGGTCAGCGATTTGATGCGCGAGGTCATGGCATCGAGCTCTGCTTTGGCAGGATTGCCGGCAAGGAGCGTCATGGCTTCGCCTATCATCGCCGCTCCCTCGGGCGTGAGGCGTGAGCGTCGTGCTTTCATGACCTCGCGTCCGAGTGCGGTGCGGGCCATTATGAGGGCGTAGTGGGCCTCAAACTCCTCTGTGGTGAGTGCGTGGCCTCCTACCTTCGGCGCGATAATCTGTGCGATGCGGTTGTAGCCCGGTGCGAGGATGTAGTCGCCCTCCGCCACATAGCGGGGATCGGCGGTGATGCCGTCGGCAGCGGTGAGGGGAGTGTAGAGGTCAATGTAGTTTACGCCGCTGTCGGCGTCGGCGAGGGCCCGGAGCATATCGTTGGCGGCTACGATGCGGATGCGGTTGAGGTCGGTGTTGGCTGAGGGGAAAATCGACAGTAAGGTTATTTCCGTAGTGGGTGCCGAGCTGCGTATGCGTCTTATGAGGTCGAGGCAGTCGGCCTGCATCTGCGCGATGCTCACGGCAGTGTCGGTTACCTCGATGTCGCCTACGTTGAGCATGATGCGGCGCGGAGCCGACTTGCGCGACGGGTTGGCGTCGAGGATAGCTCCCATGGCCTTGGACCACTGCGGGATGCGGAAGCCGTTCCAGCCCCATGAGGTGCCGCGGTCCTTGACCTTCGTGGTACCGAGCAGCTCTCTCCACTCGCCGCTGTGAATGTTGGTGTTGCCGATGATGAGCGTGTCGTCGGGGCCCACGGAATCTACGCTCCAATAAGTGGCGCGCATGCCATACGAGTTGCTGTCAATGCCGGCGTTGTCGTATTCGGCCGTCGCCGGGTCGGGGTAGGTGCAAGTGAGTCCGGCGAGGGGCGCTATGGCGTTGCACCACCGATAGTAGCCCTTGGCCGTAATGTGTAGGCCGTCGTAAGAGAGGGTGCGGTCGGAGGGGATGTCGCGCAGCATCTCTGACATGTCGATATATGTGACGCCCATGTCGCTGCAAGCGTGGCGTATGAGGACGTTGGCGCTGTCAATGCGCTCGGGAGTGCGGTTGCCGTTGCGCGACGGCAGGATGCCGGTGACAAAGAGCTCGGTTGAGGGTGATTCCTGGCGTATGCGTTCGAGGATATATCTGATGTTGCCCGCCGTGCTGGCCGGGGTCAGCTCCTTGTGGCCGAGGTCATTGGTGCCGATTAGCAGAAACAGCTTGGCGGGGCGCCCCGCTATGATGCTCTCCACGTTGTCGAGCAGTTCGTCGGTCATGCCGCCCGAGTTGCCGCGGTTGATTACGCGAGGGTCGTCGCCGAAAGCCTCGGCCCAGTTGTGCATGTGGGTGATTGAGTTGCCGAAAAACACTATTGCGTCGCTGCCCACCGGAGTAGCGCGAAACTCGTCGTAACGGTGTTCACGAAACGGGGATGCGGCCGAGGCGACAAGCGTCGACAGCGTAAGGGCACAGATAGTTGCAAGGATTTTGTTCATGGTGTCGGGGCGGCGGTTGAGTCCGCTGTGAGTACAAAGGTATATAAAAAAATTAAGATTGAGAGTCTCACGACTATCAATCTCTTTTTAACCTTTGAATCTAATACCATGAAAAACACGATGCAAAGGTATAGGCTTTTGGCCGACTATGCAAGAAATATGACGAAAAAATATGTTTTTCAGCATGATTTTAACCTTTATAAACACTTGCCGTTCTGCTCCAATCATCCGCCGGTGTCACACAATAGTAGGTGTAATCGGCTAATGTACAGCTTGAAACGCTTGTTTGTGGAGCATGATAGTCCCTTTCCGTGATCAAGTGAGCGGATACAGGTGTATGACCTGACCGGCCGGGCCGAAGATTCAGCACATAAACAGCATTGTTTACGGTTGCGCTCCGCGCTTTGAAGATTCAAGAACGAAGTGCAAAATTTCATTCTGAATAGCTCCACAAATTTTTGACGTTCGAGACTTGATGGCGGATTGGGGGA
>CAMWXJ010000024.1 GCA_947178215.1 uncultured Porphyromonadaceae bacterium | reverse complement strand
TCTCCCACCCTCATCCTCAATGCACCGACACGCCATCATAACCGCCATCGTCGCCACCGTGATTTCCACATTCATGGCGGCAGCTCCGCGCGTCGACCGTAAGACGGCCGAAGCCGGGCGCGCCGAACGCAAGGCCGACATGGTGTTTCTCGAAGCCTTGCGTTACAAGGAGCAGGGCGACATGGACGCATATGCCGACCTCGTGGGCTATGCCGCCGAGATAAACCCCGGCGACCCGTATATCGGATTTGAATATGGCCGCTTCCTCGTGGCGATAGCGTCGCAGAGCGACGCCGACAGCGCCGAGGTGGAGCGCGGCTACCGCCTCATGCGCTCATATGCCATGGACGGCGAGGGCGCCACCGACTTCAGCACCGTAGCTATGGCCGCCGCAACGGCCCAGCGCATAGGCCACTCCGACGACGCCCGCGAGATGATGCGCCGCCTCTACCGCGACAATCCCGACCGCCCCGAGGCCGGGCTCAACTACGCGCAGATGCTCGCCTCAACGGGCCGCGCAGCCGACCTCAAAGAAGCCATAGCCGTGTTCGACACTATCGAGGCTCACGAGGGGGGCATACCTGTGCCCCTCATTGGGATGCGCCTAAAAGTGCGCATGATGCAAGGCGACACCACGGCGCTCATCAACGACGTGCGCCGCTATGTGGCGTCGGCGCCTAAGTCGTCGGACAACTGCGTGCTTGCCGGCGACGTGTTCAGCCAGCTCCAGATGCCCGACTCGGCGCTCGCCTACTACGACCGCGCCATAGAGCTTGACCCGTCGAGTGGCATAGCCTATTACTCGCGCGCCAACCTCTACCTCACCCGTGGCGACTCCACCGCCTACGACCGTGAGATATTCATGGCTCTGGAACAGCCCGACCTCGACGTCGAGACCAAGACCGAGCTCATGCGCGACTATGTCAGCAACCTCTATCGCGACGCTTCGCAGAAAGAGCGCATTGTGAGGCTGTTCAACAGTCTGCTCGAAGCACATCCCCACGAAGCCGCTATCCACGGGCTCTACGGCTCCTATCTCGCCACTATGGGCGACTATGCCCCAGCCGCCGAACAGATAGACTATCAAATCTCGCTCGACCCGAGCGACGTCAACCAGTGGCGCATGCTCGGCTCGCTCTATTACAGCCTCAACGACTACGAAAAGACTGCCGCCACAGCCCTTAAAGCCATGGAGCTGTTTCCCGACGACACAAATCTGACGCTCCTCGCCTCCGAGGCGCTCACACACGAGGGGAAGACCGACGAAGCGCTCGACGTGGTACACAAGCGCCTCGACGACCCGCTCCTCGGACCCGACGCCAAAAGCGACCTCCTCACCTTCATAGGTGACGTGCTCTACCGCAACGACCGCCCCGACAGCGCGTTTGTGTACTACGAGCAGGCAATCACCCTCAATCCGGCCAACTATCTGGCGATGAATAACTGCGCTTACTTCATGGCCTGTTCCGACCTTGACCTCGACCGCGCCCTCTCGCTCATAGAGCGGGCTGTCGACGGCCGACCCGACGACCCGACGACACTCGACACCTACGCATGGGTGCTGTTCAAGCGCCATGAGTACGACAAGGCTCGGGTAATAATGGACAAGACACTCGAACTAAGCGGCGAAGGCTCCGAGTCCGACGGCAACGACGAGTCAGACAACGACGACCTCTCGTCAGAAATGCTCGAACACGCCGGCGACATCTACTTCATGGTGCGCGAACCCGAAAAGGCGCTCGCATTCTGGAAACGCGCCCTCGCCCTCGACCCCGACAACGAACTGCTGCGCCGCAAAGTCACCCATAAGACTTACTTCTATGAATAAGCTCCTTGCCTCAGCAGCCACACTGCTCATACTTGCCGGCATAACGCTCGCCGGCTGCTCCACGCAGAAAAAGGCCATCGCCACACCGGGTACCACCACCACGGAAGAGCGCGCGATAGGTTACGACGCGGTAAAAACCTCATACGGCAACTGGAATCGTGTCCGCGTACCGTTTACCCTGCGCCTCAACGCCCCGCAAAAGGCGTCGATAAGCGGCACCGCCACAATGGAGCGCGGACGGCTGCTCTTACTGTCAATGCGCGTGCTCGGCATAGAAATGGCCGTGGTGCAGGTCACGCCCGACTCCGCCACGTTCGTCGACAAGATGAACCGCCGCTATCTCTCACTCCCTGTCGACAAGGCGCTCGGAGGGTTTGACGCGAACCTCTCCAATATCCAGGACCTCCTCACGGGCCGTGCTTTCCTCCTCGGCACCGACTCGCTTGCAGCCACACGGCAATCCGACTTCAACATAAGCGTCATTGACGCCGGACGAGCGTGGACCCTGACCCCACGGCGCACCCCCAAGGAGGCCGCATATTCATTCACATTCAATCCCGCCAACGAGCTCACCGGCCTTACCGTGACACCCAAAGGGCATCCGGAAGCCACACTCGGCTACTCCGACACCGCCGGCACACCTGAGGGTATATTCGCATCGCTGCTTTCAATCGACCTCACCGTAAAGGACAAGCGCATTGACGCCACCCTCGAATGGAACTGGAACCGCGCGCGTTATGACAACGATGTCGACGCTACCCCCGTGAAAATAAGCGGCAACTATAAGCCCATCAACCCCGAAGCACTCATCAAGTCGCTACCAGTCAACGCAAATTGAGACTTCTCATCACGATAACCACGCTTATGGTAATGGCTCTCGCGGTCATTGCCGCCCGGCCGCGTCGCGACATCAAGAGCGTGAAGCGCGAGCAGACTGCCGTAGCAGCCGAGGTGCGCAAGACCGACGCCGCCATTACCCTCAACATGCGCGAAACGGAGCGCAATCTCGGACATCTCAACCGGCTTCAGCGCCGCGTTGCCGAGAGCCGCGAAGCTATCGCTGTGTCACAGCGCGGGGTCGATTCGCTCGACGCAGCCATAAGCCGCCGCAACGACACAATCAGTCTGCTCAACTCGCGGCTCACCACTCTGCAAGAGAGCTATGCCCGCGCACTGCGCCGCCAGCAGCTTTATCCGCGCGTCAACTCCCCGATAGCTTTCGTTTTCTCGGCCTCGTCGGTCGCCGACGCCTACCGACGTTTGCGCTATCTCAGGGAGTACGACCGCTGGCGCTCAGCCCGCACTAACGAGCTCACCGCCGCCGCCGAAGCGGTAAAAGAGGCACGCGCGCAACTTGAAGGCACTCGGTCAGAACGCGCCGCAGCGCTCGACGACCTCCACCGCCAGCGCGCCGGACTGGCCCGCGAAGAGGCATCGACCGATTCGCTCGTCAAGTCGCTCCGCGCACAGGGCAAGACACTGCGCGCAGTGCTCGCCGAAAAGCAACGCCGTGCCGACGCCCTCGACCGCGAGCTCGACAGGCTCATTGCCGAAGAGCAGGCGCGCCAGGAAGCCGAGCGCCGCGCCGCCGAAGAGCGCCAACGCAAGGAGCAGCAACCCAAAGCGGCAAAGTCGAATGGCAGTGGCAGCGCCGCGAAAAGAAGCAAAGACACCGGCGCCGAAAAGACAGCAACCAAACGCTTGGCAAACAAGACCAAGAGCGTGGCTACACTCGACTCCGAAGCGGCTGCCGACCGCAAGCTCTCCGGCTCGTTCGAGGCAAACAAGGGCCGGCTGCTATTCCCCGTTGCCGGACGCTACCGCATAGTGCGCGGCTACGGCCTGCAAAATCATCCGGAACTGAAACATGTAAAGACCAACAACAACGGCATCGACATAGAGGTTGCTCCCGGCACCGACGCCCGCGCTATATTCGACGGCCACGTGAGCGCAATCTTCCGCCTCCCCGGATACGCCAACATCGTTATGGTGCGCCACGGCAAATATATCTCCCTATACGCCAACCTCGCATCGACCTACGTCGCAAAAGGCCAGGAAGTCAAAGCAGGCCAGGCGCTGGGCCGCATACTCACCGAAAGCGAGGCCGACGGCGGCGCCACGACATTCCATTTCGAGCTGCGCAAGGAGCGCGCCAAACTCAATCCTCTTGAATGGGTGAAGTAGACGGTCATCACGCCGGACGCCGACACAGCGTGAAACCCGTGACGCGCGGAGTGCTCCGTGCACTGGGACTACTCGGGAGCGCCCAGGGTGTGGCAATGCTGTGCTCGCTGATACGCAACAAGCTTATAGCCTTGTGGATAGGGCCGGCCGGCATAGCCCTTGCCGGCATCCTCAACTCAGCCGTGGAGATGACCGGCGCACTCGCCCAACAAGGCATACGCACTTCGGCGGTTGGCGACGTCGCAGCCACGGCCGGCACTCCACGTATGGCACGTATGGCGGCTGTCGTCAACAACTGCGGCCTTATCGTCGGCCTGGCGGGAGCGGTGACAATGCTCCTGCTCGCTCCGGCACTGAGCCGCCTGTCGTTCGGCAGTTACAGCTATTCCTGGGCCTTCGTTGTCGTATCCTTGGCCGTCGCACTCAACGCCTTTATCGCCTCACGCGAGGCGATAGCCCAGGCCGGCGGCACGCTTGGCCGCATAGCCGCCGCTTCGTTGACAGGCTCCGTGGCCGGTCTGGCGCTCGCCGTGCCGCTCATCTACTTCCTCCGGCTTCAAGGCATCGCATGGATAATCGTAGTCTACTCGGCCACCACAGCAGCAGCCTACCTGTGGCCTCCGCTGCGCATCGACGGCAGGCGACTCCCCCGCATAAGCCTGCGCGACACGCTCCGCGAAAGCTCGCGGCTGCTCCGTCTCGGAATATGGCTCACGCTGTCGAGCGCGGTCGACCGGGGCGCAAGCTATCTGTTCATGTCGTGGCTCAACTCCTACGGAGGCGACATCGCCACCGGCCTCTACCAGTCGGGCTACATAGTGGCCGTGCGCTATGTGGGCGTGCTATTCTCGGCTATCGCCATGGAGTTTTATCCGCGATTGAGCACCCGCGTCAACGGTTCGCCGCGACATCCTGCCCTGCTGATAGCCCATGAGACAGGCGTGGTGCTACGTATCGCCGTGCCGGCGGTCGCCCTGCTCATCCTGCTGTCGCGCTACGTCATGACGCTCCTTTACAGCGGCGACTTCGCCGAGGCCGCCACATTCATGTCACTTGCCGCCGCCGCCACGCCCCTCAGAGCGCTCAGTTGGTGCACCGCTTTCCTCATCATCGCCCGCGGCGACGGCCGCGCCTACCTTGCCGTAGAGCTTGCAAGCGGCATCATATGCCTCGCCCTATCCGTCGCCGGCTATCTCTGCCTGGGGCTTAACGGTGTTGGCATCAGCTTCATAATATGGTATCTGCTCTACTCCCTTCTCGTCGTCACCGTGACACGCCGCCAATACGGGCTGCGGCTTCCCCACCGCACCGTCACAACCGCTCTCATCGCTACGGCCGGACTGACTATTCTCGCCTTTATTGTTAATATAGGTTAAATTAGCACTTCCCGCCGAACAATCCGGGCATCGACTGCATTATCCCATATAAACCTTGTCGCGCCACGAAAACGCGGCTCTACCTGTCTCTAATTATCCTATACTATACATCAGAATAAATCGGTCATCATGCAAAAGTCTTACATCTTTCTTGCCGACGGCTTCGAAGAAATCGAGGCTCTCGCGCCACTTGACATCTTGCGTCGCGCAGGTATGCCCGTCGCCACCGTATCAATAAATCCCACACTTGAAGTCACCGGCGCCCACGGCGCCAAAGTCACTGCCGACATCCTGCTCGACGACGAGGACATGACCGCCGCCGACTGGCTCATCCTGCCCGGCGGAATGCCCGGCGCCGCCAACCTCGCAGCCTGCAAGCCCCTCAACGACCTGCTCAAAGCCCAGGCGGCCCGCGGCAGCAACATCGCCGCCAACTGCGCCTCCCCCGCTCTCGTGCTCGCCCCCCTCGGCATCCTCGATGGCAAGGACGCCACATGCTATCCCGGAATGCAGACCCACACCGACGCCATCAACTGGATTGAGCAGCCCATAGTCACCTCATCCAACATCGTCACCGCCCACGGCCCGGGCGCATCGCTCCTCTTCGGCCTCACCATAGCGGCCATATCCACCGGCGAGGCTCATTCGCACGAGATAGGCGAGGCCATGATGGTCTATCCCCGCAACATGAACGCTTACTTCTAATCTTCACACAAAAAGAGATTTCTCCGCTCCCGACACAGCTCCGGGAAGCACACGTGGCGTCGGCACTCACCCTGCCGGCGCCCCTTTTTTGTTTTGTAACTGATATTTAATAGCTACGTTTAGCAGTCGTGAAGATTTTTTTAAGTAATTTTGCAATCGGAAAATGACTTACCATCGACATATATCACTTATCAATATACATCAATCATTTATTCACATGAAGCGACTCCTTCTGATAGTCACCGCGATATGGGTGGCTGCGATGGCTGCGATGGCAGCCCCCGACATAGTATGTGTCGGGCAGGTGCTCGATGAGAATGACGAGCCCGTAATCGGCGCTACGGTGGCTGTGCCCGGCACTACCATCGCCACATCAACCGACTACGACGGTATGTTCAAACTCGGCGTACCTTCATCCGCCAAGCGTATCAAAATCACTTTTATCGGCTACTCGCCCGTAGAGCTGGCGCCTGCCGCCGACATGGGCACAATCAAGCTGAACCCCCAGAGCACTATGCTCGCCGACGTGGTTGTGACACAGTCAGTCGGCAAGACACGTGAGACCCCCGTGGCAATGTCGACAATCGGTTCGAGCGACATCGAATTCAAAATCGGCAATCAGGAGCTCATGGAACTCCTCAAAACCACTCCCGGCGTCTACACCATTCGTCAGGGCGGCGGCTTCGGCGATGCCGAGACACGTATGCGCGGTTTCAAGAGCGCCAATGTAGCCATGATGGTCAACGGTATTCCTATCAACGACATGGAATGGGGCGGCGTATATCAGAGCAATTGGGCCGGCCTCTCCGACGTGGCCTCCAACATCCAGACACAGCGCGGCCTCGGCGCGACTATCGTGTCGACCCCCTCTATTGGTGGCACCATCAACATCACCACCCGCACCATCGACGTCGAAAAAGGCGGCTCGCTGTGGTATGGCATGGGCAATGACAACATGAACAACGTCGGCTTCAAGGTATCGACAGGCCTCATGAAAAACGGTTGGGCCGTGACATTCATGGGTTCGCGCAAGTGGGGCGACGGCTATATTCAGGGCACCAACTACAAGGCCTACAACTACTTCTTCAACATTTCCAAGCGCCTCAACGAGCATCATCAGCTCTCGCTCACCGCGTTCGGCGCTCCCCAGGAGCACTTCCAGCGTTCGAGCTACGACGGCCTCTCAATCGAGGGCTGGCAGCAGGTCAAGGACTGGATGGACGGCAAGAGCATGTATCGCTACAACCCCACCTACGGCTTTGACCGTCACGGCCGTCAGATGTCGAGCTACTACAATGTGTACCACAAGCCTCAGATTGCGCTCAACCACACATGGCAGATCGACGAGACATCAAGCCTCTCGACATCGGTCTACACATCTATCGCATCGGGTTACGGTCTCGGCGGTCTCGGCCGCAACGGATACTCTTCCTCCGACTGGTACGGCTCGTCCAACGGCGTGCTCAACAACAAGTTCCGCTGCCCCGACGGCACATTCGACTATGCCGCAATCCAGGAAATGAACGCTGCGTCGACCACCGGCTCCAACATGGTGCTCATCCGCAAGAACAACAACCACGAATGGTACGGACTCGTATCGTCGTACAAGAAAAGCATCAATCAGCGCAACGGCAACCGCCTCAACCTCACCGGCGGTCTTGACCTCCGTTATTATGTGGGTCACCACAACTACGAAATCGAGGACCTCATGGACGGCGCCTACTATATGGACGACGCCAACCGCAAGCAAATCAAGGCCTACAACTCGTCGCTCGCCGGCAACCAGGCTTACATCTACCAGAAGCTCCAGGTGGGCGACGTGGTAGGACGCAACTACGACGGCTTCACCGTACAGGAAGGCGTCTACGCCCAAGGCGAGTACTCGATGCTTGACAAAAAGCTCAATCTCGTGCTCTCCGGCGCACTCAACAACAACACCTATTGGCGCCGCGACTTCTTCTACTACGACAAGGCCAATGAGCGCTCCGAGACGATGAACTTCATCGGCGGCACAATCAAAGGCGGCGCCAACTACAACTTCGACCGCCACAACAATGCCTTCTTCAACGTAGGTTACATCTCGCGTGCTCCCTTCTTCTCGGGAGGCGTGTTCCTCAACGCACAGAACTCCAACATCACCAACCCCAACGCCGTCAACGAGAAGGTCTACTCGTTTGAGGTAGGCTATGGCTACCACTCGCGCAAAGTGGCCGTAACCTTCAACGCCTACTATACCAAATGGCTTGACCGCACAATGGCCAAGGGCGGCTACATCGAGACCGGCGAACACGCCGGCGACCGCTACTTCTTCAACATGGAGGGCGTTGACTCGCGCCACATGGGCCTTGAATTTAATGCCACTTATCTCCCCACCCAGTGGCTCGAAATCAACGGCATGCTGTCGCTCGGCGACTGGCAGTGGGACAGCGACGCCACGGGTTACTTCTACAACCAGGACGGCGACCCCCTGTCGTCAATCACCGGCAACATCGCCTCGGGCGTTATGGCTCCCGACCACCTCTGGGCCACACTCGAACAGAAAGGCGTCAAGGTGGGCGGCTCGGCACAGACCACAGCCGCTATCGGTCTCGTGATTAAGCCGTTCCAGGGCATGCGCATAGGCGCCGACTGGACATGCGCCGCACGCAACTACTCCGACCTCAACATCACCGCATCGACCCTCCAAAACGGCGGCGTCATCAGTGCCGGCGATCCCTGGTGTATTCCATGGGGCAACAGTCTCGACCTCTCGGCAAGCTACCGATTCAAGTTCGGAGGCCTCGACGCAACTGTCTACGGCAACGTAAACAACGTGTTCAACTACAACTACATCACCCAGGCATACTGCCCCGTTTCGGCCGTCGGCACTTGGGAAAACGCCTATCAGGTGTTCTACTCCTTCGGACGTACCGCATCCGTGCGTCTTCGCCTCAACTTCTAACTTCACTCACTGTAACTCATGAAATCCAACATACTTACCATTGGCGCAGCAGCAGCTATGCTCACCGCCATGTCGTCGTGTAGCGAGAACTACTGGAACGACCATGAGCTCGACGGATTCGAGAAGCCGGTGATTACCGATGTGCAGTCGGTCGACTATACTCTCACCGCCGCCGACTATTCCACTCTGGCATCCAACTCGACCAACAAGGCCCTCGCCGGCGACGCCCTCGCCGCCCAGCTCAAAGCTGTTGGCTCGCAGGGCTACTTCACCGACCAGATTTCGGCCCGCGAATATGTGCCCGCGCTGCTGAGCGACCCCTCGTTCCCCTACTTCACGCTCACCGACGGCTCATCCATAAAGCTCACCTACCGCACCGCAGTAGGTCTGCCCGAGGATGTTCAGCTCGCCGCTGCTTCGTCGACCTACGTCGTCACCGAAGCCAACTACATGACCGTGTGGAACAGCGACAACGACTATGTCAACGCCTTCGCTCCCTCCAAACCCGCCACACGCTTCATCCCGGCCATACTGGCCGCACAGTACCCCGAAGCCGCCGAAGGCGACCTCGTGGTGGTCAACTATCAGCAGGCCGACGTCGAACCTGTGTTCAACGCCACTCCGGAGCCCGACCAGCCCGGCTATCAGCTGTCTGACGTCATCGCGGGCTGCGCCAAGGGCGACCAGGTCGACATCACCGGCTACATCACTGCAATCTGCACCTCAGGCTTCATCGCCTCCGACGCTTCCGGCTCGATTTTCGTGTATATGGGCAGCTCGTTTGACTACGCTTCATATAACGTCAACGACCGTGTGACAATCTCCGGCGAGATTGGCGCCTACAACCGCGGCCTCCAAGTCAACGGCTCGTCGGCGACTATCGAAGTCACAGGCAAGGGCGAGTACACTTATCCCGCTCCCGTCGACTACACCGGCGCCGCTCTTGACGCCGCTCTCAGCCGTACCGACAATGAGCCCGCCTACTACGGCACCGTGACCGGCGCCGTCAAGGTGTCGGGCAACAATATCAACATTGTCATCGAGGGTGCTGAGACCGCCCAGGCCAGCATCTACTACGCTACTCCCGAGCAGAAGGAGAAACTTGCCGACGGCAGCAACGTTGTCCTCACCGGCTACTTCATCGCTATCGCCGGCAACCGCTACTGCAACTTCGTAGCCCTCGACATAGCTCCCGCAGCCGCCGTGGCAGCCGCTCCCGCACGCTCGCGCTCAGTAAGCATCGCCTCCAAGGATGTCAACACAATGTACCGCTACTCGTCGGGCCGATGGAGCGTAGCAAGCGACATCACCGTGCTCGCCCACAGCGACTACCAGGCCCTCGGCCAGAGCTACGACAACCTCACCGACGACAGTCCCGAGCTGCTCATCCCCCGCTTCTGCAACGTTAACTTCCCCTACGCCCTCGAAGGCGACACCCGCTATGTGGTGTACAACTACTATGCTTCATCGGCAACCACCCGCCGCTGCGCTTACCTCACTTTCGACGGCAGCGAATGGAAGCTCGACGACGGTATCATCAGCGAGACCTCGCAGTTTGTACGCACCGGCGGCAAATGGATTTATGATCCCAACGTGACAATTACCCTCCCCGCAGGCCGAGGCATCGAAATCTCGACACTCTACTTCCAGACCTGCGTAGACTGGGTAGCCGCCAACATCGACAAGCCCACCGGCGCCACCTACGTGACCTCCTACGGCAACAACGAGTATTACAGCGGCGCTTCGGCCTATCAGGGCAACGTCGACCTCCGCGCTGCCTCGGCACGCGCCCAATATGCCGCCGGCTATGAGGGGATGACCGACGACGAAGTAGTGGCCCTCATGAAGAAGCGTTTCGCCGAAGAGGTGTTCCCCGCCGCTCTCGCTACTCTCCATCCCGACGCTGCGCCGATTCCCGGTGTCGAAGTTATCTACACTATCAACTTCACCGTCTACTCCGGCACCTCCACCGCTTATGTTATACGTTATCGCGTAAGCGCACCCCACACATTCGAGTTCATCGACTGCGACTGGTAATTTCGCCGCAGTCACCGACATAACGACCTTTACCGCCGCAGGGCCGCACTATTTTGCGCGGCCCTGCTTCTTTTTTCTGCATTTCGCCTGATTCGAATTTGGAAATACGGCCGGAAATACATATCTTTGCGATACAATAATAATATCATAATAATATCATGCCATGAAAACTGACAACCAGAACAAGGAAGTGCCTTACAGCGGCCGCATTTTCAACGGATTCTTCATGCTGTTCATCAACATCATATTTCTCCCGGCACTCGCGGTGCTCATAGGCATGGCTACCGACAAGAGCGGCATGACGTGGCTCCTCGCGATCGACATCCTCATCGCCTTTGCATGCTGCCTCATGATTAGCGGCTACTTCGTGCAGCAGCCCAATCAGGGCCGCGTCATGATATTCTTCGGCAAATACTGCGGCACCTGCCGCTCCACCGGCTTCTACTGGGTCAACCCGTTCATGACTCACAAGAAAATATCACTGCGCATACGCAACATGGACGTTGAGCCCATCAAAGTCAACGACAAGGTCGGCAATCCCGTAATGATAGGCATGGTGCTGGTGTGGAAAGTGCGCGACACCTACCGCGCCGTGTTTGACATCGACGCCGAAAGCCCCGCAGCCGTCCCAGGAGCGGCGGCACGTGCCACTTCATCGGCGCTCGAAAACTTCGTGAGCATACAGAGCGACGCCGCCCTGCGCGAAGTAACCGGACTCTTCGCCTACGACGATGAAGGTTCCACCGAAGGGGAGATAACGCTGCGTGGCGGCAGCCGCGAGATTGTCGAGTTGCTCGAAGAGAAGCTCAACGAGCGCCTCTCCATGGCCGGCATAGAGGTTGTGGAGGCACGCCTGAACTACCTCGCCTATGCCCCCGAGATTGCGGCCGTGATGCTGCGCCGTCAGCAGGCATCGGCTATCATCGCCGCCCGCGAAAAGATTGTCGAGGGCGCAGTGTCGATGGTGAAGATGGCCTTGCACCGCCTCAGCGAAGAGCAGGTAGTGGAGCTCGACGACGAGCGCAAGGCATCTATGGTGAGCAACATGCTCGTGGTGCTGTGCGCCGACGAGCCGGCTCAACCGGTAGTCAACACAGGCACTCTCTACAACTGACACAGGCCTCGCCATGGCCAGAAAAGAGACCACAAAAAGCTTCCTCCTGCGCCTCGATGCCGCCACCATGGCGCGTATTGAGGCGTGGGCCGCACAAGAATTCCGCTCGGTCAACGGACAACTCCAATGGATTATAGCCGACGCCCTCAAACGCTACGGCCGCACCGTCCCACAGCAACAATCTGACACCGATTTCACAAAAAATCGTGAACAAGAGGATTAAATCGTGCTGATTTTTGTTATATTTGCAGGGCGCGTTGCCGCGCAGACGCCGACACAGCTTCTGCGCACTCATAACCCGACTTAACTCGCGGCCCAATACGCCTATGATGAAACAGGATCTACTTCAAATATACGCACAGTCGTTTCGTGACAACTGGGACCTCCCGGCAGTGACCGACTACACCGGCGGAGCCACTATGACTTACGGCGACTTTGCGCGCCGCATAGCCTGTACACATATCTTCTTTCAGGAATGTGGAGTGCGACGCGGCGACAAAATCGCACTCATAGGCAAGAACCACGCCACATGGGTGACAATATATATGGCGACGCTGACCTACGGCGCCGTCATAGTGCCGATACTCAACGAGTTCAATCCCGCCGACATGCAGCACATCATCAACCACTGCGATGCCGAAGTGCTCTTTGTCAGCGACTCGATATGGGAAAACCTCGACTTCGACCGGCTTAAAAACGTCAAGGTGGTCATGAGCATCGACGGCACCCGCCTGCTTGCCGAGCACCCCAAGAACAACGGCAAGGTGGCCCGCGCTCTCGCGCGCGTGCAGACCGTGTTTGACAAGCGCTACCCGAGCGGCTTCGGCGCCAAGGATATAAACTATCCGCGACTGCCCAAAAACTCCCTCGCCGAAATCAACTACACGTCCGGCTCCACCGGCTTCTCCAAGGGCGTGATGCTCAGCCTCAACAATTTGTGCGGCAACGTGGTCTACGGCATCAATGTGCGGCTCCACTACCGCGGAAGCCGCTGCCTGAGCTTCCTGCCGCTCGCCCACGCCTACGGCTGTGCATTCGACATGCTCACCCCTCTCGCCACAGGCTCCCACATAACCCTGTTTGGCAAGACGCCCACACCGCGACTGCTGTTGGCCGCCATGAAAGACGTGCGGCCCAACCTCATCATATCCGTGCCGCTGATACTCGAAAAGGTATACCGCAAGCAGATACTCCCGCTCATCAGCACGCCCAGAATGAAACGTCTGCTCGCACTACCTATCATCCGCAACCAGATATACGGAAAGATACGCCGCACGCTTGTGGATGCTTTCGGCGGATGCTTCACGCAGATAATCGTGGGTGGCGCGCCGCTCAATCCCGAGGTCGAGCAGTTCATGCTGAAGATAAAGTTTCCCCTCACCGTAGGCTACGGCATGACTGAGTGCGGCCCCCTCATAAGCTACACTTTCTGGAAAGAGTTCGTGCCCGGCTCCGTTGGCCGCACACTCCCCAAGATTATGCACTCATGCCTCAAGCTCCCCGAGGACGCGCCACGGGTCACTATGGTGTCGGCCGGCCGCGAGATGCCGGTAGGCGAGATATGCGTCAAGGGCGAGAACGTGATGCTCGGATACTACAAGAACGCCGAGGCCACCGAAGCCGCTATCGACTCCGACGGTTGGCTCCACACCGGCGACATGGGTTCAATCACCGACGACGGCACTATTTTTATCAAGGGCCGCTACAAGACCATGATACTCAGCGCATCGGGCCAAAACATCTATCCCGAGGAAATCGAAGCTAAGATCAACAACAAGCCCTATGTGGCCGAGAGCCTCGTCGTGGAGCGCGGCCCACGCCTTGTGGCGCTCGTCTATCCCGACTACGAGGCCATGGACAGCGCCGGCCTCACACTTGATAAGATGCAGCCTGTCATGGACCTCGTGATAAAAGAAGTCAACAAGCAGCTCGCCCCCTACGAACAGCTCAGTTCGGTACAGATAGTACCGGTAGAGTTTGAGAAGACCCCCAAGAAGTCAATCAAGCGCTACCTTTACAGATAACCGGCCCCACGCCCGCGGCCCCTCCCCCACACTCTACCTTTTACACTATTTCGTCACAATGTCATTTCTTGCAAGCCCCTGGTTTTATTGGAGCATAGTGGTGATTTATTGCGCCACCGTGCTCGGGCTTGCCGGTGTGATTGTGAGCGAGAACCGCAATCCGCTTAAATCGCTGGCATGGGTCACCGTGCTGCTCACCCTTCCCGTCGGCGGCCTGTTGCTGTATATTTTTTTCGGCCGAAGCATCAAGAACACACGCATGATTTCGCGGCGCAAGAAGCGTGCCCTCAAACGGCTCGAAGAGCGGGCCGCGCCCTTTCCTAAGCCCTCGGGCGAGGACCCTATCGCTTTCACCCGCGAGAACGTACAGCTCGCCATGATGGCCATGAAGCTCAACGATTCGCGCTTCATGGATTCATCGCGTGTAGAGATTTTCACCACGGGCCGCGAGAAATTCCACCGACTGAAAGAGGACATCAAGGCGGCGCGAAAGTGCATATCTCTGCAATACTACATCTTCGAAGACGACGTACTCGGACAAGAGATAGCCTCGCTGCTTATAGCCAAAGCCCGCGAGGGGGTCACCGTACGCGTAATCTACGACGACATAGGCTCTATCAGCGTGAGTCGCAAATTTTACCGCGCCATGGGCGAAGCCGGTGTACAGGTCTACCCCTTCTTCCGCGTCGCGTTCCCGCCCTTTGCCACACGCATCAACTGGCGCAACCACCGCAAGATAGTGACCATCGACAACCGCGTGGGCTATATCGGAGGCATGAACATAGCCGACCGCTATGTCGACGGCAGCCGCAAATTTCCGCGCTGGCGCGACACACATCTGCGCATCACGGGCCACGCCGTGGCGGCCCTGCGCTACTCCTTTGCCGTCGACTGGAATTTCATGGGGCAACCCCTCGACCTCGACCCCGAAGAGACACCCAACGAACCGGAGCCTACCGGCCTCAAAGCCTCCATGCAGCTCGTGACGTCGGGCCCCACCGACATGTGGAGCAACATAGAGCTGCTGCTGCTCAAAGCCATTGGCGACGCACGCAAGCGCGTGTGGATTCAGACCCCCTATTTCCTCCCGCCCGAGAGTATGCTCCGAGCCCTCCAGGCTGCCGCGCTCGCCCGCGTTGACGTGCGAATAATGGTGCCGCGCCACTCCGACTCGCGCATACTCACCTATGCTTCGCGCAGCTATGTGAGCGAGTCGCTCCGCGCCGGCATCAAGTTCTACTCCTACACCGCAGGGATGCTCCACGCCAAGACCGTCATTGTCGACGACGATTTCTCATCCGTAGGCTCGGCCAACATTGACTTCCGCTCGTTTGACTACAATTTCGAGAGCAACATGATGCTTTACGGCGAAGAAGTCAACACCAATCTCCGCCGCATCTTCTTCGACGATATGCACTCGTGCGTTAGGATACACCTGCCGTCGTGGCGACGCCGACCCCTCGGCAGCAAAATCGCCGAGAGCGTGTGCCGTCTGCTCGCCCCGATTCTCTGACACCGGCATGCGGGCACTGCCCCTACCACCTTGACTCCACACACACCGGACCCGACTTACACGCCGGGGCAAAGCCGCAGCCGATTGTGCATTTTTATTGCGCGGCATAGGCAGCGATACAAATATTTTTGTAAATTTGCAGAAAATTGGGAAAAGAATGAGCGAACTGCAGAAGCGCATCGACAGCATAACCGGCAAAATCGAACTCATCAATTCGGAATGTAGCCTGCTGCGTCGGCGCAATGCCGAAGCCCGCGACCAGATAGCCCGACTTGAAGCCACTGTGGCTTCACAGGCCAGGGAAATCGAACTTCTCTCCACCCGACTCGAATACCTCAGCGTTATATCGGTAATCGAGCCCACGGCCAAAGAGCGCGCTGCCGCACGCGACCGCTTGACCCGATTGCTGCATGACATAGACCGCTGCATCGCCGATTTAAGCGACTGCAATGAAAGATAATCTGAACATAACCCTCAATATAGCTGATGAGCTTTACAAGCTCACCATCCCGCGTGAGGACGAAGAGATTGCCCGAGAGGCTGCCAAGCGCATCAATTCGATGCTCAGGCAGTTCAAAGATATGTCTCCGACACGCGCCATGACGTGCGTAGCCATCTCGTTTGCGCGCGCCTACCTCTCGGCACTCCGGGATAACGCACATGTCGACAGTTGCCTGTCTGACCTCGATGCCAGGCTTGACAAGTTGCTCGACGAGCGCTGACTTAAAAGCGCCCCCGAGGTCTGCACAACACTCTCTTTCATTGCACCGACTACGTAATCACCGACAGGTCAGGGCTTGCCATGCATGCCTTGACCCTGCTTTTTTTATTCACACCAACCACAACAACCCACATTCACACCACCCAACCACTCCTAAGCCAACACCCAACCCAACAAATCACAATATGTATCTCATAATCACAGCAATCATAGTCGTAGTGGCTGTTGCCGTAGCCGTGGGCATCACGCTCATGGTGCAGCGCAACATGGCCCACACACGGGCAAAGACAATAGTGGAAGAAGCACGCCTTGAAGGCGAGATGCTTAAAAAGAACAAGCTCCTCGAAGCCAAGGAAGAGAGCATAAAGATAACCGGAGAGGCCGAGCGACAGGCACAGAGCCGCATGGGCAAAGTGCAGAGCGCCGAAGGCAAGCTTAAACAGCGCGAGATGCAGCTCAACCAGCAACAGAGCGAGACTGCCAAGGCCCGTAACGAGGTAGAGCAGAGCCGCCGCAAGCTCGACGAGCTCTCGGCACGCCTCGACAGCCGCCGCGCCGAAATCGACGCCCTCGAAAAGAGCGCACGCGAAGAGCTTGAACATATCTCCGGACTCACCGCCGACGAAGCACGCGACAAGCTCGTCGAAAGCCTCAAAGACGAGGCCAAGACAGCCGCCGCATCCTACATCAACGACATCATGGACGAAGCCAAGCTCACCGCCAACAAGGAAGCCAAGCGCATCGTGGTGCAGTCGATTCAGCGTGTAGCCACCGAGACCGCTATCGAGAACTCGGTGACCGTGTTCCAGATTGACAGCGACGAGATAAAAGGCCGCATCATAGGCCGTGAAGGCCGCAACATACGCGCCCTCGAAGCCGCCACAGGCATCGAAATCATCGTCGACGACACCCCCGAAGCTATCGTTCTATCCGGCTTCGACCCCGTGCGCCGAGAGATTGCCCGCCTCGCCCTACATCAGCTCGTGGCCGACGGCCGCATTCATCCGGCACGTATTGAGGAGGTTGTGGCAAAAGTACGCAAGCAGGTCGAAGAAGAGATTATCGAGACCGGCAAGCGCACCACTATCGACCTCGGCATCCACGGACTCCACCCCGACCTCATCCGCCTTGTCGGCAAGATGAAATACCGCTCCTCCTACGGCCAAAATCTGCTCCAACATTCACGCGAGACAGCCAATCTTTGTGCCGTCATGGCCTCGGAACTCGGCCTCAACCCCAAGAAGGCGCGCCGTGCCGGCCTGCTCCACGACATAGGCAAGGTGCCTGACGAAGAACCCGAACTGCCCCACGCACTCCTCGGCATGAAACTTGCCGAAAAGTACAAGGAAAAGCCCGAAATATGCAACGCCATAGGCGCACACCACGACGAGATTGAGCAGACTTCGCTCCTCGCCCCCATAGTACAGGTGTGCGACGCCATATCCGGAGCTCGTCCCGGCGCACGCCGCGAGATTGTAGAGGCCTATATCAAGCGCCTCAACGACCTCGAACAGCTTGCCCTGAGCTATCCCGGCGTAATCAAGACCTATGCTATCCAGGCAGGCCGCGAGCTCCGCGTGATTGTGGGCGCCGACAAGATTGACGACGTCGAGACCGAAAAGCTCTCGGCCGAGATTGCCAAGCGCATACAGGACGAGATGACCTACCCGGGTCAGGTCAAGATAACCGTAATCCGCGAGACCCGCTCGGTAAGTTTCGCAAAATAAACGGGTGCAGACACAATGGAAAATCCTGCTGCTGAACCCACCGGACCCGACTCGCGTCCCGTAGGCAACCACGACGAGCAGCCCCGACAGTGCCTGAAACCGTGTCGCGGCTGCGGGAAGAGCTTTCCGCGCAGCAAGCTTCAAAGCTACAACTGGCTCGCCGACGTGCCCGGCTCAATGGCCGAAAGCGACCTCGTAGAGGTCACGTTCAAGAACACCCGCAAGGGCTTCTACCGCAACACGGCTCATCTCGACCTCTCCACAGGCGACATGGTGGCCGTTGAGGCAGCGCCCGGCCACGACATTGGCCGCGTGAGCCTCACCGGCAAGCTCGTGGAGCTTCAAATGAGGCGCGCGGGAGTGAAACAGAACACCGAGCTGAAACGCATATTCCGCATCGCCAAGCCGGGCGACCTCGAAAAGTATGAAGAGGCACGCGCACGCGAGGACGATACCATGGTCAAGGCACGCCGCATCGCCGAAAGCCTCAAACTCAACATGAAGATAGGCGACGTGGAGTTTCAAGGCGATGGTAACAAGGCCATATTCTACTACATAGCCGACGAGCGTGTCGACTTCCGACAGCTCATCCGCATCCTCGCCGACACTTTCAAGGTGCGCATCGAGATGAAGCAGATAGGCGCACGTCAGGAGGCCGGACGCATTGGCGGAATAGGCCCCTGCGGCCGTCCGCTATGCTGCGCAAGCTGGATGACTAACTTCGTCACCGTAGGCACCGCCGCCGCGCGCTATCAGGACATATCGCTCAACCCGCAAAAGCTCGCCGGACAGTGCGCCAAGCTCAAATGCTGCCTCAACTTCGAGGTCGACGCTTACATGGAGAGCCTCAAACACCTACCGCCCAAGGATATTAGACTTGAAACCGCCGACAACACCTGGTATCACTTCAAGTACGACGTGTTCCGCCACGAAGTGACCTATTCGACCGACAAATCGATAGCCGCCAACCTCGTCACTATAAGCGCCGAGCGCGCCTTCGAGGTCATCGCCCTCAACAAAGCGGGCGAGAAGCCGGTGACACTGCTCACCGACGAAGCCCAGGCCGCAGCCGAGAAAACGCCCTACAACGACATACTCGGCCAGGACATCACACGCTTCGACAAGAAGAAAAAGTCGCGCAACAAGAAAAAGGACAACGGCGACAAGGGCACCAAGTCCGCCGCCAAGCCTGACCAGACCGAGACATCGGAGAAGTCCGACAGACCCGAAGGCAAAAAGGCCCCCAAGCAGCGCCGGGACCGTCAGAAGCCCAAGGGCTTCCGACCCGAGGACGACACTCCCGAGGGGGTGCCCGCCCCCCGCGCCAACCTCTCCGACAACGCCAGGCCGCAGCAACCTCATCCGGCCCCAAAGCCCGGCAAGGCGGTGGAAGCCGACCCGGCCGACAAGCCCGAAATCGCCGCTAAATCATCCCGCCGCAACAACCGCAATCGGCGCAACAACCGCAAGCCAGGCCCGCAACAGGGCAAAACCGAAGCCGATGCGTAATCTCACAGCAGTCATTCTCCTGCTCCTCGTCGCCGCCCTGACAGGCTCATGCTCAAAACAGGGCAACGTGACCGACCTGAGGCTCCCCTCGGGTTACAGCGACTTCCGCGAACTCCCCGGCAAAGGCTGGTGTTACGATGATACACTCACTTTCGTGACACCGGCCGCGGCAGGCGAGATGCGTGTGGCAGTGCGCCACAGCTCGCAATATCCGTACCGCAACCTATGGCTCGAGGTGTCGCTCACGGCCCCCGGTGCTTCTGCACCACGATACCGCGATACCGTGGAGCTGGAACTCGCCGACCCGTTCGGACTCTGGCGTGGCACGGGTGTCGGGCCAACCCGACAGTGCGAAGCCGTGGTTGCGCCGCGCGTACGCATCGACAGCGGCACCGTAGTCAACGTGCGCCATATCATGCGCCTCGACACTCTCCCCGCCGTAAGTCAAGCCGGTATATTCATACTCGACTGAATATACTCAACCCCATAGCCAAAACAACAATATCATAATGAGCCACCGCCAACCTCTCAACCTCCTTCCCGAGGCGGAGCAGCAGCTTCGCCTCGACCGAATGCGTCGCCTTATGGCCGACGCCTCGCTTCCGGCCATACTTGTCACCGACCTCGCTAACATATATTACATCACAGGCCGCGTCTACACCGGATACATATACCTGCCTTCCGAAGGCAAACCTATATATTTCGTGCGCCGCCCTGTGGAGCTTGAAGGCGACGGCGTGGTGTACATACGTAAGCCTGAGCAGATGACCGAGAGCATCGGTCTGAACCTGCCCGAAGCGGTGGGCCTCGAACTCGACCTTCTCCCCTACAACAGCGCCATGCGTCTGAGCTCGGCATTAGGCGGCATCGCGACCCCCAATGCCTCTCCGGTGCTCCGCGCCGCCCGCGCGGTAAAGACCGCCATGGAACAGGACGCACTCCGCATGAGCGGCGTCAAGCAGGAGCATGTCTACCGCCTCATCCCCAAACTTTACCGCGAGGGCATGCGCGACATTGAGCTCCAGGTCGAGATTGAACGCGCATTGCGCCTCGAAGGGTGCCTCGGACAATTCCGCATCTCGGGCGACTCCATGGAGCTGTATATGGCCAACATCCTCACCGGCCGCAACGCCGACAACCCCACCCCCTACGACTTCGCCATGGGTGGCGCAGGCCTCGACCCCTCGCTCCCGGTAGGCGCCGACGGCGAGATAATCAAGGACCACACCACAGTAATGGTCGATGCCAACGGCAATTTCACCGGCTATATGACCGACATGACCCGCACGTTCAGCCTCGGCACAATCGAGGAGCTCGCCGTCAAGGCCCACGACACATCAGTAGCAATCTGCCGCGCCATAGCCGAGGCCGCCCGCCCCGGAGCCGAGGCCAAATCGCTCTGGAAGATAGCCGAGACAATGGCCGCCGACGCCGGACTCGCGGAGTACTTCATGGGCCACACCCAGAAAGCCGGCTTCGTGGGCCACGGAGTGGGAATAGAGATCAACGAGCTGCCGGTGATTGCGCCGCGCAGCCGCGACATCATCGCCGAAGGCAACGTAATAGCGGTAGAACCCAAATTCGTAATCCCCAAAGTGGGCGCCGTGGGCATCGAAAACACCTACATTGTAGGCCACGACAGCACCGAGTGCATCACTCGCGCCCCCGAATCACTCACACCTCTCGTATGAGCAATCCCTCCGAAGGATACAAGGATAAAATAAACGCGGCTCTTGCCCGACATCCCGAACTCGCCCTCGTGGGCGCGGTAGCCGACCGTCTCGGCCTTGAATGTTATGTCGTGGGCGGCTTCGTCCGCGACATCTTTCTGGGGCGCCGATCCACCGACATCGACTTCGTGGCCGTAGGCAGCGGCATAGAGCTCGCACGCGCCGTGGCCCGCGAACTTGGCCGCAAGGCACACCTCAGCGTGTTCAAGAGCTACGGCACGGCCCAGGTCACGCTACGCTCGCGCGGGCTGGAGCTTGAATTTGTCGGCGCGCGACGCGAAAGCTACCGCCGCGACAGCCGCAACCCTATTGTCGAGGACGGCACTCTGGCCGACGACATAGCGCGCCGCGACTTCACTGTCAACGCCATGGCGGTGTGTGTCAACGCCGACCGGCTCGGTGAGCTCGTGGACCTGTACGACGGTCTCGCCGACCTCGACGCCGGTATAATCCGCACGCCGCTCGACCCCGACATCACCTTTTCCGACGACCCGCTCCGCATGATGCGCGCCGTGAGATTTGCCACGCGCTTCGACTTCACCATACTCCCCGCCACTCTCGAAGCCATAAAGCGCAACGCCGACCGCATCGATATTATCGCACGCGAGCGCATCGCCACAGAGCTGATGAAGATGATGGAGAGCGACCGCCCTTCGCAGGGCTGGCGCATACTCGCCCGCACCGGGCTGCTGAAACATATCCTCCCGGAGCTCGACGCCATGCGCGGAGTGTCGACAGTAAACGGGCGCGGCCACAAGGACAATTTCCTCCACACCATGGAGGTGCTTGACAATGTAGCCTCGCGCACTGACAACGTGTGGCTCCGCTGGGGCGCGCTACTTCACGACATAGCCAAGCCTGTGACGCGCCGCTGGGACGACAAGCTCGGCTGGACTTTCCACAACCACAACTTCATCGGGGCCAAAATGGTGCCGCGGATATTCCGCAACCTGCGTCTGCCACAGGGCGAGCCGGCAAAATATGTAGCCAAGCTCGTGGAGCTCCATATGCGACCGATAGCCCTCGTGGAGGATGAGGTGACCGACTCGGCAGTACGACGCCTCGTACATGAGGCGGGCGACGAACTCGAGGACCTCATGCTGCTATGCCGCGCCGACATCACCTCGAAAAACGCGGAAAAAGTACGCCGCCTCCTTGAAAACTTCGACCATGTGAGGGCCAAGATGGAGGAACTCGAAGCCCGCGACCACATACGCAACTATCAGCCGCCCGTCGACGGCAACGAAATAATGACCGTATTCGGCCTCGGACAGTGCCGCGAGGTGGGCATCATCAAGAACGCAATCAAAGATGCCATACTCGACGGCCGCGTCGCCAACGACCACGACGCCGCCTTTCAGTTCATGCTACCAATAGCCGAGTCGCTCGGCCTGACGCCCCTGGCCAATCAATCAGCATCACATGCCACTGACACCGAAAACGCTCTTTCCTGACTTCGAGCCGCTGAGTTGCCTCTGCCTCGACGCGGAATTCGCCTCATCGCGCGACATTCTCGAAATGCTCGAACTGACAATGACCGACAGCGAGGGCAAGGTAATCTACAACCATCGCTTCAACCCGGCACGCATGCGCCGGTGGAACCTCGTGCCCCACGGCATCAAGCCGGCAATGGTCAAGGACGAACCATCGTTTGCATCATGCCGCCCCTCCATACAGCGCATTCTCGACCACACCGACTATCTCGTAGGCTTCGCCGTCGAAAACGACCTGCGCCGCCTCGAAGCGCAGGGTACCCGTAATCTCGACGACCGCCGCATAATCGAGATACGCGATTGGTTCTGGCTCATCTACGGACGCGACCACGGCCTCGACTACGCCCGCGACATAGGCCTGGCGCGCTGCTGCACCGAACTCGGCGTAGAGCAGGACCCGGAGCTCGCCCACAGCGCCGAGTACGACACACTCGTTACACTACGCTGTTTCCATGTGCTTCTGGAAATGTTTGTCGACAGTCATTCAGCCGAGAGTTTCGACAGCTTTGCCGCGCTCTACGACCGCTTCTCGGAGGAGTTCGGCAAGGCCAAGGAAGCCTACGACCTCGAAGCGGCCCGCGGCTACTGCACTATACTGCACACCGGCCACACAGAGGGCCCCAACATCTACCGCTTCTCGGCTACACGCGAAGCCCCCGACCCCTCGCGCCCGGGATTCATAGCGTCGATTCAGGTGGCCAACCGCCGCAAGGCCGTAATCGACCTGTCGAAAATGCTCACCGGAAGCATGATTACTTCCACCAACTTCACGTTCCGCCGCCTTACCGACAGGATGCTCGAACGCTTCCGCACCTACACCAACGCCGCCGACATCGAGGAGCTCAACATGGCGCGCAATCTCATGAAGCTATCGAAAGCGTTTCCGCAGACCACCCCGAGGCGCAACTGAAAAGAAGCGATTGCGCAGCATAATACATAATAAACGGCACGACGGCAACGTTATAGTTACGGACCTACAACTGCTATTAAATGAAACGTTTCATACTGCCGCTTATCGCCATAGCCGCCATCGTCGTTATGTCGTGCTCTACCCACCGCAAGCAACTGTCGTACTTCGACGACCTGGGCGCATCCGAGTCGGGAACACTCGCCGAAGAAATCGCCAACACCGAGCTCACACTGATGCCGGGCGACGAGCTGCTTATAACCGTCAACTCGACTGACCCCGAGGCGACGGCACAGTACAACCTCCCGCTCATCAATCCGGCCACCGAGCAGACCTCGCCGGCGACAGCCAACACGCCGCAGCAACAGGTCTACCGCATCAACGCGCTCGGCTACATCAACTTTCCCTCGCTCGGCAAGATACACGCCGAGGGGATGACCATCCAGGATCTCACCGGGTATCTCACCCGGCGCATATCAAGGCATGTAATCGACCCGATAGTTACCGTGACCCTCACCAACTTCAACGTAACCGTTCTCGGCGAGGTCAAAGAACCACAGTCTGTACGCGCCGACCGCGAGCGCTTCACCGTACTCGACGCCCTGGGCAAGTCGGGCGACCTCACAGCCTACGGGCGCCGCGACAACATACTCGTAATCCGCGAAATCGACGGCAAAAAGGTCTACGCGCGCCTCAACCTCAAAGACAGCAAGGTCATGGAATCGCCATTTTTTTATCTCCGACAAAACGACGTGGTGTATGTCGAGCCCAACAAGGTGCTTGAGGACAATTCGCGCTACAACACCAACAACGCTTTCAAGCTCACCGTCATCTCGGCCGTCATCTCGGCCGCTTCCGTCGTCGCATCACTTGTAATAGCACTCACCCGCTAAACATCTCCGGCAATGCTGCGCACCGACCGAATAGCCGTATGGATCATAATCGGTAGTTTCGCCTTGATCGTTCCGTCGGTGCAGTTTCTCAAATATCTCGACGAACTCGTCGCCATGATGCTGCTCGCGCTCGCCGTGGCCGATTCAATCGTCAACGGTGTGTGGCGGCGCTACCGCCTGCTGTGGATTTTGCTCGGCGTCATGACATTCTATGCAGTGTATTCCGTGACGGCCGTAAGCTACAACACCCGCCTCGCGGTAGCCGGCGACATCCTTGTCGAAAGCAAGCCGTTTGTCGCCCTATTTGTCGTCATGGCGATACGCCCGGTATTCACCGGCGCCGACAAGGAGCTGCTACGAATCATAGCGTTTGTCAACATAGCCGTGTGCGCCCTGCTGCTCATGATGCCCAACAGCGTTATACGTGCCGTGTTGCAGCACGTATCCTACGGCGGCATCTACATCATGCTATCATCAATCGTATTGATAATCTGCATGACCGACGCCGACGGCCGGCTAAGCCGCAACAAGGCCATAACCATAGCCGCGCTCGCCGCGATGGGACTGCTGTGCGGCCGCTCCAAGTTCTACGGCGAGTATGTGCTGTTGCTGTTTTTCCTGTTTGCCTACCGTCCCGGCATGCTCAGCAACCTCACACCGCGCCATATGGCTATTATAGCCGGACTGATAATCCTGGTGGCCCTGGTAGCGTGGAAAAAATTCAACTTCTACTTCATCACCGGCAACTCCGGCAGCTTCGACCCCGACACCCTCGAAACCTTTGCCCGCCCGGTGCTCTATCTTACCGGCGCGATGATTCTCATTGACCACTTCCCGTTCGGCACCGGCCTGGCGTCGTTCGCATCGTTCAGGTCGTCAGAACCATACTCAGGCGTGTATGCCGAATACGGCATCGACAAGGTCTACGGCCTGTCGGCCGCTATGCCCGACTTTATATGCGACGCCTTTTACCCGTCGCTCGCGCAGTTTGGCATCGCAGGCGTCGCGCTGTTCGTCTGGCTGTGGGTCTACATCGTAAGGCTGTCGGGGCGCCTGGTGCGCGCCGATGCCACGCGAAACAAATACCTCTATGCGGCCGCCATGCAGTGTGTGATGTTTGTACTGATCGAAAGCACAAGCGGCACTGCGATGGTCAACTCGGGCGGCATGATGGCTATGCTGATACTCGGCATGATAGCGGGCAGGGCGCTCGACACACCCAAGACCGGTACTCCGGCCACACGATAATCTCTCAATCACACCATTCACAATATGGCTCACTCAGCTTCCACCACCGATAACGACCACATCGACCTGCGACGGTTTTTCCGCGCCGTTAAGCGACTGAAATGGATATATCTCGGCTGCTTCATCTTGTTCATGGGGATGGCCGCAGTATATTGCGTCGTCAAATATCCACAGTATGAGGTCAAGGCCACACTTCTCATCGAGGACTCTGGGAGCGAGGGGGGCTTCAACGGAGCGGGCGGCATGGCCTCCATGATGCGCACATTCTCGATAGGTGGCTTCGGAGGTTCGAGCGCCAACAACGAGCTCCAGCTCATCAACTCGCACGACGTGCTGCTCGCCACCGCCAAGTCGCTCGGCCTCAACCGCAACTATGTGGAGCGCGACGGCCTGTCGAAGAAGATGCTATTCCTCGACTCGCCAATAGCAGTCGAGGCGCCGCAGGAGATGCTCGACACCCTCACCGTCGCGATGAAGATACGGGTAACAATCCACGGCGACAAGGCCGACATAAAAGTGACCCGGGGACTGCTCGGCCACACTGTCGCCGAACGCGACGGTGTGGTGCTTCCGGCGTCAATCGACACCCCCTGCGGACCGTTGCAGGTACTCCGCACCACCGCATGGACCGGCGCCCCCGCCACTATCGACGTGAGCCTCGGCTCATACGAGAACGCGGCCGACTTCCTCTACACCGACATAAACGTCGACATGCCCGACAAGCTCGCCGACGCCATATCATTTGAATTTCTCTACCCCAACAGAGAGCGTGGCCGGGCAATACTCAACACTATTATGGCCGAGTACAACGCCAAGCGTCTCGAACGTACTCACACCAATGCCCGCACGCGCCTCGAATTTCTCGACAGCCGCATCAGCGCTCTCTTCGGCGAGCTCACGGAGGCGGAGAAAAAAATCGAGGAGTTCAAGGCCCGCAACAAGATTGTTGACATTACCGGCGAGGCGCCGCTGCTGCTCCAGAACTCGCTTGCGACACACGCCGAAATGGTAAAGGCGCAGGCCGAGACCGCCTATTACCGCGAGGTGCTGTCGGCACTTCGTACGCCGTCGCGCAACGACGAGTTGCTTCCGGTGTTTGACAACGAAGCTTACCCTATGATTAAGGACTACAACGATATGCTTATCGCCAAGAAAAATCTCGCGCGCTCGGCCAAGCCCACCAATCCGGTCATGGTGGCGGCCGAAGAGAACCTTGCCGGCACACGCGCATCGGTAATCCGCAACATCGAGGGGCTGCTCAAAGCATCGGAGACACTGCTGGCATCACAGAGCGCACTTGCAGGAAAGTCGGACAAACGGCTAAACAGCCTCCCCGCCGCCGAACGCGACTATGTGATTCTCGAGCGCGACCGTCAGCTCAAAAACGAGCTTTACGCTTTCCTTGTGTCGCAGCGCGAGAGCGCCATGCTACAACTCTACAATCAGAGCACGCTCGGCTTTGTGGTCGACGAGGCATACACCTCGGTCAAGCCGAGCCGCAAGAAAGCGATTATCGTGTGCGGTGCCTGCCTGCTCATGGCCCTGTTCTGCCCCACACTGCTCGCTGCGTGGCTCACGTGGCGCGACCGCCATGTCACCGAAGTTATGGATCTTGCGTCGCTCGGCATTGAGAGCCGTGCCCTCGCGGTCAACACCGCCGACCGCGCCTCGGCCAACGCACTGCGCACTCTTGTGACCGACTGCGGCTCGCCGGCGATACTGTATGTCAGCGGAGATGCCGCAGCGCAGGCCGAGGCAAGCCTCGTGGCCACCTTCGGCGCCATAGGACGCGCCACAGAACTGCTTAGGCCGGCCGACACAGGGCTGCCCGCCGACAACGACTCGCTCGCCCTCCCCGCTTTCCGCCGGCGCGTTGCCGACATACGCCGCCTCGACCCTTCGGCACTCGTTATCATCGAGGTGCCCGACCCCGACCGACTGCCCGAACTGGCGTCGCTTCTAACCGACCGCGCCGACACACGCCTGCTGCTCGCCTACACCGCCGGATCTGTCACCACACCCCGCGTCGACGCGCTACTCAAAGGCATCGACCGCGCGGCGGTGCTCTTCGCCATAGTCGCATAAGGCGATATTACAGCAGCAGAATCGTCAAAAGCAACGATTTGTGACATTTTAGTGCATATTAGCAATTATTTTGTGCATTTATTTGCTGATTTATGTTAAAAAACATACTTTTGCAATTCCTCTAATTCCTCACTATTCTATTCCGACACCAATAATATGGTACATAAATTAAGGAGCGCCGCTTGCACCGAAGGACGTCGTATGGCTGCCGCCCGTGCGCTGTGGCGTGTCAACGGCATGAAGGACTCGCAATTCGGCAAGCCAATAATCGCCGTAGTAAATTCGTTCACACAGTTTGTTCCCGGTCACACACACCTCCACGAGATTGGTCAGGAGGTCAAGGCCGAGATTGAAAAAGCAGGGTGTTTCGCCGCCGAGTTCAACACGATAGCAATCGACGACGGCATCGCCATGGGACACGACGGCATGCTCTACTCACTCCCGTCGCGTGAGCTTATAGCCGATTCGGTAGAGTATATGGTCAACGCGCACAAGGCCGACGCCATGGTGTGCATCTCCAACTGCGATAAAGTGACGCCCGGCATGCTGCTGGCGGCCATGCGGCTCAACATACCCACTATCTTTGTCAGCGGCGGCCCCATGGAGGCCGGCCGACTGGGCAAGCGCGCACTCGACCTCATCGACATCATGATTGACGCAGCCGACGAGAGCGTCGACGACAACACCGTAGAGGCTATCGAGCGCGCCGGCTGTCCCACATGCGGCTCATGCTCCGGCATGTTCACTGCCAACTCCATGAACTCGCTCAACGAGGCGATTGGCCTTGCCCTCCCGGGCAACGGCACCATCCTCGCCACACACGCCAACCGCCGAGCCCTCTTCCGCAAGGCCGCCCGACAGATTGTCGACAACACCTGGGCCTACTACCGCGACGGCGACGAATCAGTGCTGCCACGCTCGATAGCCACACGCCAGGCCATGCTCAACGCCATGACCCTCGACATCGCCATGGGCGGCTCCACCAACACCGTGCTTCATCTACTCGCCATAGCCAACGAGGCCGGCGCCGACTTCACTATCGACGACATCGACATGCTGTCGCGTCGCACCCCCGTGCTATGCAAAGTGGCTCCCAACTCACACTATCATATCCAGGACGTGAACCGCGCCGGCGGTATCTTGTCAATCATGAAAATACTGGCCGACAACGGGCTTGTCGACACTGACGTCAACCGCGTCGACCGCCTCACCCTCGTCCAGGCAATCGACCGCTTCGCCATAGGGGGCAACGACTACACCGACGAGGCCGACGAGCTGTGGCGCTCGGCGCCAGGCGAGAAACACACCTCGCAGCTCGGCTGCCAGATGAGCTACTACTCCACACTCGACACCGACCGCACCTCGGGCTGCATCCGCGACATGGAGCACGCCTACGTCAAGGACGGTGGCATCGCGGTGCTCAAAGGCAACATCGCCCTTGACGGATGTGTGGTCAAGACGGCAGGCGTCGACCCCTCGATATTCCGTTTCAGCGGCCCCGCCAAGGTGTTCCGCTCACAGGAGGAGGCCGTCGACGGCATCCTCGGCGGCAAGGTGCAGAGCGGCGACGTGGCCGTAATCATATACGAGGGCCCCAAGGGCGGCCCGGGTATGCAGGAGATGCTCTATCCCACGAGCTATCTCAAAAGCCGTCACCTCGGCAAGGAATGTGCCCTCGTCACCGACGGCCGATTCTCGGGAGGCACCTCGGGCCTGTCGAT
The DNA here is from genome assembly GCA_947178215.1 of uncultured Porphyromonadaceae bacterium. GTDB lineage: Bacteria > Bacteroidota > Bacteroidia > Bacteroidales > Muribaculaceae > Paramuribaculum. Next base: position 5,439 of record CAMWXJ010000024.1, on the reverse strand, counting down.
AGGCCATGTGTCGCCCGAAGCCGCTTCGGGAGGAGCCATTGGCCTGGTGCGCGACGGCGACATCATCACAATCGACATCCCCGCCCGCTCAATCAGGGTCGAACTGAGCGACGAAGAGCTCGCTGAGCGCCGCAAGTCCGAGGAGGCCCGCGGCGACGAAGCGTTCACCCCCGCCGGACGCGACCGCGTGGTGTCGCGCGCCCTACGCAGCTACGCCGCCAATGTGGCGTCGGCCGACAAGGGCGGTGTAAGGCTCTGACCACTCACCACCTTTTATCCGTCAAAACAATTCATCCATAACATATATTTTATGAGCGAGACCATCACAGGCTCCGAAGCCATAGTGCGCGGACTGATACACGAAGGCGTCGACCGAGTATTCGGTTACCCAGGAGGCGCCATCATACCTCTTTACGACACGCTCTACGACTATACCGACCAAATCACCCACGTGCTCACACGCCACGAGCAGGGTGCCATTCATGCCGCACAGGGATATGCCCGCGCCAGCCACCGCACCGGCGTGGTGATCGTGACATCGGGACCGGGCGCCACCAACATCATCACCGGCCTGAGCGACGCCATGATTGACTCCACGCCACTGGTGATTATAATAGGCCAGGTGGTGTCGGGGCTTCTGGGCAGCGACGCTTTCCAGGAAACCGACGTAGTGGGTATCACGCAGCCTATCTCGAAGTGGAACCTCCAGATACGCCGCTCCGAGGACATCCCCGCCGCCATAGCCCGCGCATTCTACATCGCCAATACCGGCCGACCCGGCCCTGTGGTGCTCGACATCGCCAAGGACGCCCAGATGGGCACCCTGAAATGGGACCGATACCACCGCTGCAACTTCATCCGCTCCTACATACCTTATCCTGAGGTGAGCGACACCGAACTGCATATCGCGGCGTCGCTCATCAACTCGAGCGACCGGCCAATGATTATCTCCGGCCAGGGCGTGATGATTGCGGGAGCTGAGAAAGAACTCGCCATGCTCGCCGAGAAAGCCGACATACCTGTCGCCTCGACGCTCATGGGCCTCTCGACAATGCCCTCCGACCACCCGCTATACAAAGGAATGGTAGGTATGCACGGCAACATTGGCCCCAACTACAACACCAACCGCGCCGACCTCATCATCGCCGTGGGCATGCGCTTCGACGACCGCGTGACAGGCGAATTGTCGAAATACGCCCCTCAGGCCAAGATACTGCATATCGACATCGACAAATCGGAGTTTGACAAGAACGTCAAGTCCTACGCCCGCGTCCACGGCGACGCCCGCGAGGTGCTCCACCGCCTCTACGGCCTCGTGCGCGAAGCCAAGCACACCGACTGGCTGCGCTCGTTCGACATCATCAACGACGTGGAGCGCCGCCGCGTCATAGACCCGGAGCTCAACGGTACCGATCCCGACGCCCGCTGCCACATGGGCGAAGTGGCCCGCAAGGTATCAATTGCCGCCGGCATCGATCCGATTCTCGTCACCGACGTGGGTCTCAACCAGATGCTCTCGTCGCGCTACTTCCGTTACACCGCCCCGCGCTCGATAATCACCACCGGCGGCCTCGGCACTATGGGCTTCGGCCTCCCCGCCGCCATTGGCGCCAAAATGGGCGCGCCCAACCGCACGGTGTGTGTATTTGTCGGCGACGGCGGCATACAGATGACCATGCAGGAGCTCGGCACCATAATGCAGTATGGCGTCAATGTGAAAATCATCGTGCTCAACAACGACTTCCTGGGCAACGTGCGCCAGTGGCAGTTGCTGTTCTATGACAAACGCTTCTCGCAGACCCCCATGGTCAACCCCGACTTCGTGATGATAGCCCGCGCCTACGGAATCGAAGCCGAGGATGTGGAGCGCCGCGCCGATCTCGACGGCGCCATAGAGCGCATGATGGCTACCGACGGCCCCTATATGCTCAATGTAATGGTGAGCGACCAGGATATGGTGTTCCCCATGACCCCGGGTGGCTGCGCCGTCGACCACATCATGATAACACCCAACGAGGTCTACACCCCCGACATGAACGAACCCTAATCAGCCGATGCCCGAAATGGAAGACAAGACCCTCTACACCATATCGATTTTCACCGAGAACCATGTAGGCCTCCTCAACCAGCTATCGATAATTTTCACACGCCGATGCCTCAACATCGAAAGCTGCTCGGCCAGCCGATGCTCGCTCGACGGCGTACACAAGATAACCCTCACCTGCTACTCTGACCGACGCTCGCTCGAAAAGGCCATCGACCAGATAGAGAAGCGTATCGACGTTATAAAAGCGTATCTCTACACCGACGACGAGGTAGTGTACCAGGAAGTGGCCCTCTACAAGGTATCGACAACCAAGCTACTCGAAGAGAACAACCTCGAAGAGATCATGCGCCGCCACAGCGCACGCATACTCGACATCACAGCCAACTACACCATACTCGAAAAGACGGGACACAGCGACGAGACCGAGGCTCTTTTCCTCGAGCTCAAACGCTACGACCTAAGCCAGTTCGTGCGCTCAGGCCGTGTGGCTATCACCAAGAGTCCCGTGGAGCTTGTCGACGCCTACCTCAAAGAGCAGGAAGAGCGCCGTCACCGCCTCACCCACGACATGATCTGAACCCTTACGCGATGACTACCGCCGAAGAACTTTCAAAGAGCTTTGAGATAAGTGCTGCCGGGTGCGACGCCGCCCGTCGCCTGCCCCCCTCGACGCTCGTGGCCGACATCATCGATCTCGCCGTAGCCCACGCCGACAAACTCGGCGTAGGGTATGCCGCCATGGCGCCCCACGGCATAATGTGGGTAATGGGACGCCTGAGCATCGAGGCCGAACGCTGGCCGGTGATGTTTGACCACTATACCCTGACCACCTGGGTGACGTCGGTCAACCGCATGATGAGCGAGCGCGATTTCGAACTCACCATCGACGGACGCCCTGCCGGATATGCGCGCACTATATGGAGTGCAATCGACAGCGACACCCGCCAGGCGGCACTGCTCACCCCCGTCACCGGCGGTCTCGACGTGGCCGTGAGGAGCGACAGAGTGTGCCCCGTAAGCCGCGCCCCGCGCCTCGGCGCCCCCGCCGAGCCCGACAGCACGCGCAGCTACACGTTCGGCCTGTCGGATCTCGACTTCAACCGTCACGTCACCACCACACACTACGTCGACCTCATCATCGACACCATACCTCTCGACCTCTACGACCGTTGCTCGCTGCGACGCATCGACCTCGCCTTTCACCGCGAGGCCCGCTATGCCGACACCGTCGACATAGTGGCGCAGACAGATACCGCCGCCGACGGCTCCACCGTCATCACCGCGGCAATCACCGCAGCCGGCAATCACGCCGAAGTGTATTGCGCAGGCCGCATCCTACTCATAGAAAACAACTAATCATATTATACTACCATCCACAATATGGCTAAAATGAATTTTGGCGGAGTTGAAGAAAATGTCATCATCCGCGAAGAATTTCCTCTTGAAAAAGCACGCGAGGTACTCAAAGACGAAACCATAGCAGTGCTCGGCTACGGCGTACAGGGCCCCGGCCAGAGCATGAATCTCCGCGACAACGGCTTTAACGTCATCGTGGGCCAGCGCCAGGGCAAGACCTACGACAAGGCCGTAGCCGACGGCTGGATTCCTGGCGAGACACTCTTCTCGGTCGAAGAGGCCGCCGAGCGTGCAACTATCGTCATGTGCCTCCTGTCCGACGCCGCCGTGATGAGCGTATGGCCCACAATCAAGCCTTACCTCACCGCCGGCAAAGCCCTATATTTCTCCCACGGCTTCGCTATTACCTGGAACGACCGTACCGGCGTAGTCCCCCCCGCCGACATCGACGTAATCATGGTGGCCCCCAAGGGCTCGGGCACATCGCTCCGCACCATGTTCCTCGAAGGCCGCGGCCTCAACTCGTCGTATGCTATATACCAGGACTACACAGGTCGCGCGTTTGAGCGCACCATAGCCCTCGGCATCGGCATCGGATCGGGCTACCTCTTCGAGACCACTTTCCAGCGCGAGGCCACTTCCGACCTCACCGGCGAGCGCGGCTCACTAATGGGCGCAATCCAGGGCCTCCTGCTCGCACAGTATGAAGTGCTCCGCGAGAACGGCCACACACCCTCCGAAGCATTCAACGAGACCGTCGAGGAGCTTACACAAAGCCTCATGCCTCTCTTTGCACAGAAAGGCATGGACTGGATGTATGCCAACTGTTCGACCACCGCGCAGCGCGGCGCCCTCGACTGGATGGGTCCGTTCCACGACGCCATCAAGCCTGTTGTCGAGAAACTCTATGCCAGCGTGAAGTGCGGCAACGAGGCCCAGATATCAATCGACTCCAACTCGCAGCCCGACTACCGCGACAAGCTCAACGAAGAGCTCCGCGCCATGCGCGAGAGCGAGATGTGGCAGACTGCCGTCACCGTGCGTAAGCTTCGTCCCGAAAACAACTGATTTCCCCTCTTTTGCTGCAGCTATAAAGCAGCGACCTCAACCACCACAGGCGTGCCGGCAATCACAAGCCGGCACGCTTTCATTTTTTCATGAACAATTTATGGCCTCAGACTTGTTTTATTTTTGGAAATAAGCTAATTTTGCAGCCCATAATCAACGCATCTCGGTTCTTCACCGCAGGCGGAACCACGGCGCTTGCTAAGCATTTCCGCCCCAAGCAGATTAATACTGCTTACACATCCGGTCACGACATTACACGACAACAGTAATCCACTTCATATAACACTTCATATCAACCTATTGCAATACCCACATAACATCCGGCATATACAAGCGTCAGGGCACGGCGAGAGCCGCTCTCCCGAACGCCTGCCACAACACCAACAACTCATCATTAACTAATCCAAAGTCAACAACTCCTCCATTCCATAGCTATCATCATGGAAACTACTCCTAATCCCAACGACAAAAAATCGAAACGCCCACGCATTGGCGAACCGCGCCCCGCAGGCTCATCAGAAGGCATGCCCGCTTCATCAGTCGCCGAGGGAGCCGAAAGTAACTCACAGTATCAGCGCCCCTATCAGCCCCGCTATAATCAGCCCGGAGGTTATCAGCCCCGCTACAACCAGCCCGGAGGTTATAAGCCTCGCTATAATCAGCAGGGAGGACATCAGCAGGGAGGTTATCAGCCCCGCTACAATCAGCCCGGAGGCTATCAACCCCGTCCCTATCAGCCTCGACCCGACCACGACGCGCCCGCAACCGACGGAGCGATAGCCGCGCCTCAGGCCGACGGCACCGACGGAGCACCCGCCGGCGATGGTCAGCGCCACTATCAGCCCCGCTACAACCAGCAGGGAGGCTATCAGCCACGCTACAACAACGGCGGCTATCAGCCACGCTACAACAACGGTGGTCAGCAGGGCGGCTACAAGCCCCGCTATAACCAGCAGGGAGGTCAGCAG
>CAMWXJ010000023.1 GCA_947178215.1 uncultured Porphyromonadaceae bacterium | reverse complement strand
ACCTGTAACCTTCTGATCCGTAGTCAGATGCTCTATTCAGTTGAGCTAATGAGCCATCATGTTATTTTGCTGCGGCATCCTCTAATGCCGTTTTGCGAGTGCAAAGTTAGGTACTTTTTATGGTTTGGCCAAATTTTTTACAATATTTTTTTTTGGTTTAATCCGCTTTTGGGCGTCTTTTAGATGTCTAACTCACAACATACGCCACACAATCCTTATGAAATCGAGGTGGTTTCAAACGGATTCCTTCATAATTTGGCGTATATCTACGACTCATCGACACCTGCGATAGTACGGAGTGACTACTGCAATGACCCACGTTAGGCAACACCCGAAGATGCTGACGGATTAGCGGGTTGTTGCCTATTGATTGCCGGATATGGAGGATTATGCAGTCACAAGCGTGGGAGCGGCTTATGGTCGTGTGTCGGAAGTCGTGCTCCGTTATTCGTCGATAGAGTAGTTGAGGAAGTCAATGAGGGGTTTGAGCGGGCGCAGGGCGTCGGCGGTCTTTTCGGGCCATGACGGGTCGAGCCACCATTCGGGCCCTACCGGCATGAAACGGCCGTAGTCTTTAAGGCGCAGGATGTCGGCATGAGGATGATTCCGGTCCCATCCCATCGGAATTGTTTTGAGGCGCGCGCCGCACCATCCCGGGTAGAGACGTTCGAGCTCAGGTGCCGACGTTATTTCTTCCCACTCCTCGATGTTGTCGATTATGGCGTGTCGGAGCTTACGTAGCACAGGCGAGGGTGGTGCATAGCATCCACCATACAGACCGGTGTCGCCGATGGCCGACTCGCCGGGGATGCCGATATGGATATAGTATCCGGCATAAGGCTCACGGCGTCCGCGCGGTCCGAAAGCCGCAGAGTAAAAGGTCTTGTACGGTGTCTTATCGGGGGAGAAGCGAGTGTCTCGTGCAAATCGGTAGGCGGCGCGACGGGCGTCGGGTCCGCAGGCCGGTTCCCACTCTCTGACGAGCGATATGAGCCGGTCGAGGTCTTCGAGCCATGCGCCGCGCAGGTCGTCGTAGCGGCGACGGTTGGCTGCGAGCCATTCACGGTTGTTGTTGGCGGCTATCTCGCGCAGGAAGGTGTAGAGTCGCGCCATGTAGTAGGTGTTGTTCATAGGCTTACTTTATATCCTCCCATTCGGCGTCGACAATCTGGCTCTCGGCGTTGAAGGTCGTTTCTGTATCGGTGCTTTCGGTGGAGCGTGAAGCGCATTCAATCTCTTCATAGTCGACATACTCGCCTACCGACGGGTCAATGCGCTTGCCTTTGCTGCTTCGAGAGTATGACGAGGCCGATGACGAGGCCGACCGGTGGTCGCCGGTCCATCCGCTGCCGCGTTGCTCGCGCTGCTGTTGCCGGGCGCCTCCAAACATCTGTTCGTAAGCCTGTTGCTGCTGACGAACAACCTTGCGGCGGATATACCAGCTGAAAAGTCGTAGGAGCAGTCGGCCTATGTAGGGGATTGAGAAAAACAGGAGTATTAAGAATAGAATGAAGGTCATGGTTATGATATGGTGTGTCTCTCTCAGAGAGATAGGGAGCCGAGAGTCACTCCTTGCGCCCTACGGCGCTCTTGATGATGTAAAAAAGAATGGTCCACATGAGGCCGGGGACACCCGCTGTCGCTACAAACATCACTGCGGCAAAGATGAGCACGTAGCGGCCGAAGTTGTCGCGCCAGTCGAAGTTCTTGAATTTGAGCGACGACATGCGCAGCGAGCTGAGCATGAGCAAGCTTTCGCACACTATGATTGCTGCAAAAGCCCAGAGGGGAGGGCATCCGTGGGCGGTGACCCAGGCGCATGCGCCAATCCAGAAGATTGCGTTAGCGGGGATAGGCAGGCCTGTGAAAGTGGTGGACTGCGAGGAGTCGATGTTGAAGCGTGCAAGGCGCAGGGCGCCGCACACCGCTATAAAGAGCGCGAACAGACTCCAAAGCGTAAAGCCGCCGGCGGTCTCGTTGATGATAGTGTAGACCATTGCGGTCGGAGCAAGGCCGAAGCTTACAAGGTCGGAAAGAGAGTCGAGTTCTTTGCCGAGCGCCGAATAAGCTTTAAGCATACGGGCTGCCGCACCGTCGCAGAAGTCGAACACGGCGGCCGCTCCTATGGCTATGTACGACCACTCAAAACCTGTCAGAGCTCCGATTGTGGCTGAGCCGTGGAGAGCCATTACGATGGCGGTTGCGCCGCAAATGAGATTGAGGCAGGTTATAGTGTTGGGGATATGTGCTTTGATGTTCACTGTCAGGTCAGGGACATTGTGGGTTGGCCGACAGACGTGCGACGGGGGTTACGCCGCCGGTCGTCTTGTCGTTGATCTTTACATATACTTCGGCGTCAAGGGGGAGATAGATGTCGACGCGCGAGCCGAACTTGATGAAACCCATGTGGTCTTCAATCGACGCCTCTATGCCCGGTTCGGCATATGTAACGATGCGTCGCGCCACGGCACCCGCTATCTGGCGCACCAGTATCTCCTGGCCGTTGGTGGCGCGGATTATCACGGTGGAGCGCTCGTTGTCGGTGCTTGACTTGGGGAGATACGCGGCCATGAAACGTCCGTTGTGGTGGCGCGTCATGATTACCTCACCGTCGACCGGAAACCAATTGGCGTGGACATTGGTCACCGACATGAATACGGAGAGCTGTATGCAGCGGCGTTGAAGATACTCCGGCTCGTAGACCTCTTCGAGGGCCACTACGCGACCGTCGGCCGACGAGATGACAACCCTGTCGCGGTCGCCGGTGAAGTGGCGTCTGGGAGAGCGGAAGAAGTTGACCACAAAGAAGTAAACTACCGCCGAAATAACGGAGAACACAGTCGGCACGGCGGCGGGGCGGATAAACATCCAGGCCGACGCGTTGACGAGTCCCAGAATCAGCAGGAGCAGAATCAATATGTTGGTACCTTCGCGGTGAATCTTTACTCTCATGGGTAGATAGAAGCGGAGATGCTATTTCAGCTATCGTGCAAAGTTAATCCATTTTTTTTAATTACGCGCAAAAGCCGGGCAAATATATTGCGTCAGAAGCGCTGTGGAGGGATTTAACAATGTATTTTCACGTTCTTTAACATAATAGACAGGTCGACGCCAGTCGCCGTTTGTTACTAATATATCAAACACAAACACCGCACACACACTCTCTCACTCCCCTCGCTCTAAACCTTCATCTTAATCTTACTATTATGTCAGACAACCACGACTTCAAGCGCATAGGCGGCCACGATGAATGCCGCAGGATAGGTGCCTCCAAGCCTGTCGAGGCTCTTCCGTCGCATGAGGAGGAAGCTCCGAAGTATGTTCCTCCCGAGGAACCACCCGCTACAACGTCACGTCACGGCATCCTTGGTGCCGGCGCGGCGGCCATACTGACCCTCGTTACCATTATTGTGGCCGGACTGCTGTTGATTGCAACCCACGGAGGCCGCACCGAGTATGAATCGCCGTCATTGGCAGGCTCGAACATGACGGGCGGTCCAAAAGCCGGCTATCCCGATCGCTCGGATATGACCCGTATAGCTGCAATTTTCGCCACATCACCCGAAGCCGCCGCCAAGGCGGTTGGCGGTGCCAAAGGGCAGGCGTCGGCATCCGGCAATATTCCCGTCGTAGTGTATCTGTTCAATTACGACAGTGACAATGTGCCCGAAAACGCCGCGCTCACCCGTCTGGCTGCCGACTTGAAGCAGTCGGGACGCGATGTCGCAATTGTGGCATACTCCGACCCAAAGGGTTCGCAGGCTTACAATCAGCGGCTTAGCGAACGACGCGCCAATGCCATCGGCCGTTATCTCGAAAAGCATGGTGTCGACCACTCAAATATCTCGACAAAGGGAGGCGGCTCAATGAACACCTACTCGGAGTATAATCTTGACCGCCGCGCCGTGATAACGCCGCAGTAAGCTCTACCGCGTATTTCTCACCTTAAAATTAAAATACAGGTCGGTCCGCGCCGACTCCCCATCCCGGCGGAAGAGGAGTTCGACGCGGGCTTTTTATACGATCAGCGAGGGCACGGCGACCGTGCTGTCACTTGCTTTTCTCGTCGGGGAGGGAGAGTGGTTCGCCGGCTGTCTCGTCGGTCAGTGCTATGTCGATTACCTCCTCTACATCTTTCACATAGTGGAATGTCAGGCCGTTGAGATACATTTCGGGTATATCGCCTACATTCTTGCGGTTCTGGTCTGAGAGAATGATGTCGGTGGCGCCTGCGCGTTTGGCGGCGAGAATCTTCTCTTTGATGCCTCCTACGGGGAGCACGCGGCCGCGAAGAGTTATCTCGCCGGTCATGGCAACGCGCGGCATAACTTTTCGGCGTGTGAGCGCCGACACGATAGCCGTAGCCATTGTGATACCAGCCGACGGGCCATCCTTTGGTATAGCTCCTTCGGGCACATGGAGGTGGAGTGCGAGGCGCTCCATAATCGCCGGGTCGATGCCGAAGCGGTTGGCGTGGGCGCGCACATATTGGAGAGCTATCATGGCGCTCTCCTTCATTACGTCGCCGAGATTGCCTGTGAGGGTGAGCTTCTCGCTCCGCGCTATCGTCGCGGAGGCCTCGATATACAGAATCTCGCCTCCGGACGAAGTCCATGCCAGACCCATGACGACGCCCGGGTAGTCGTTGCCCTCATAGCGGCTGCCGGTATAGGTTTCAACGCCGAGCAGGCGTTGAAGATGCTCCGGCTTGATTTTGCGGGGCCACTCCTCGCCGGCTACTTTCGCGACAACCACTTTGCGGGCGATAGCGGCGAGTTTCTTTTCAAGCTGGCGCACGCCACTCTCGGATGTGTAGCTCTCAATTACCGAGGCTATTGCTTCGGGTGTGACATCAAACTCTTCCGGGGTTAGATTGTGCTCTTGACGCAGACGCTCTATAAGGTGACGGCGCCCTATCTCTATCTTCTCTTCGGCGAGATAACCCGATATGTCGATAATCTCCATTCGGTCGAGCAACGGCTGGGGTATTGGCGACAGCGAGTTGGCCGTAGCGATGAAGAGCACTTTGGAGAGGTCGAAGTCGGCGTCGACATAGTTGTCGTGGAAACGGCAGTTCTGTTCAGGGTCAAGTACTTCGAGCATGGCGGCCGATGGGTCGCCTTTGTAGTCGGAGCCCATTTTGTCGATTTCGTCGAGCAGCAGCACGGGGTTGGATGTCCCGGCCCTGCGCAGAGCCTCTATTATACGGCCCGGCATAGCGCCTATATATGTGCGACGGTGACCGCGCAACTCAGCTTCGTCGTGTAGCCCTCCGAGGCTTACGCGCTGATATTTGCGCCCCAAGGCACGGGCAATAGATTGTCCCAGCGAGGTCTTGCCCACGCCGGGCGCGCCTACGAGGCATATTATTGGGGCCCGGCCGTCGGGGGTGTTCATCAATACGGCCAACTGCTCTACGATGCGTTCCTTGACGCGTTCAAGGCCGTAATGGTCAGCATCGAGTATGGCGCGGGCGCCAGGGAGGTCGGTGGTAAGCGGGTCGCGTTTCTTCCAGGGCAGTTCGGTAAGCAGTTCGAGATACGAACGGCACACGGCATATTCCGGGGTGTGGGGAGCGAGGCGATTGAGCTTTTCCCACTCGCTGTCAAAGGCGGCGCGGCCCTCGGGTGTCCAGTCTACATTCTCAGCTGCTTTTTTTAGCTTGGATGCGTCATCGTCGGCATCGCCATAGAGTTCTTTGCGGATAGCTTCGAGATGATGCGAAAGAAATGCTTCGCGCTGCGACTTGGATATGTTCTGCTCAGTGCGTTTGCGCACGTCGTCGAGTATCGAGGCCATCTCGTTCTGGTAGCTGAGCTTGGCGAGAAGGGCGAATGCCCTGTCTTTTACGCGGAAAAAGCGCAGCAGCTCCTGCTTCTCGGCAGGGGAGATGGGCGCGTTGGTAGCTATGATGTTGATTGTCTCGACGGCCGAAGCGCTGTTTTCGATGTTGAACACCATTTCGTTTCCGTCGCCCGACAGGCGGCGTATCGCGGTAATGGCCGTATCGCGGACCTCGGCGGCCACGCAGCCGAACTCAATGTCGCCCGGGCGCGGCATCGGTTCATGTATGAGTTTGACTTTTGCGGTCAGCGCGCCCGGTATCTCGCCGCTTTCGGTATTGATGTCGAGTAGCTTCACCTTGTCGCGGGCACGCACTATTGCGGTGCGGTTGCCATCGGGTAGAGTGAACACTTTGAGCACATCGGCCACAACACCATATTCCATAAGGTCTGAGATGGACGATGGGTTCTCGCAAGCCTCGTCAGTCTGACACACTATTCCGATAGGTATGCTCTTTTCGTTGGCTGTCGTTGCGGTAGCAACAGCCTGTTTACGGCCAAGAGCGATGGGTACCGTCACTCCCGGGAAAAGTACGAGATTGCGGGTGGGTAATATCGGCAGTGCTTCGGTGTCGGGCGTGGCACCGAAACGCTTCGGATCGATGTCAATCTGCCCAAGCGCTACTACTCCTGAGTGGGTGGCGCCTTGCTGGTGATTGTCGTTGTCGTCGGGCATGATACCGTTGCCGTCGTCGTTTATGTTGCTCATGTAGAATTGGTGTGGTTGTTTCAAATGCGCGGCAAAGATAGTAAAAAAATCCCGTCGCGCGTGAGAGCGTAGGTTTATGAGCTCGTGGATTGTGCTGTGCCGGCCTTTATTTACGTGATAATACATCTATATTACAAGTTGTATTATGAGTATGTGAAATTGCAGATATACAAGTTGATAAATAGTGAATATGCTTATATATAGTCTATATTGATTTTGCAATGCTTGCATCAGCGCCACGCAGGTTGTAATTTTGCGTCGTGTAACAACTGCAATTAGTGGTTTTGAACCGCAGAGGCGGTCAACGGAGTAACGACATACAAGTCTCTCCAACCTAAATTGTCCGCTTAAAAATTGCTCCAACGTTTTTATGCTCTTCAATCCGACGTTTCCAAATAGGATTGTATATTATGAAGCAACAGCGTTGAAGGCCAAGAAGCCGCAACGATTGAGTAGAGGTTGCCACTTACATTTTCATTTTTCACATGGTTTCTGATATAGGTACACTTGACCAATTTTGATTAGTATAAAGATAGACTGAATTAATTGTTTTAAGGATAGAAGATTTAGGTAGAGAAACACATGGTGACACACGATTAATGTAGGTCACGCAAGAGGTGCCGCGACTGGCACGATTGCAAAACCGGCTGCGGCTCTTGATGAGCAGCAGCCGGATTTTTGTTTATATTTGCACCCCGAAATCTCAAAACGATAAATCCTGAAAGATATGGCAAGAACATTTCCAGCCGACCCTTTTATGCTTCTCAGTATGGTAAACATGCTGCTGCGCGACCAATATTCCTCTCTCGACGAACTATGCGCTTCGGAGGATATTGACCGTGACAGCATAGTGAAGTCGCTTGCTGATGCGGGCTTCGAGTATATGCCGGAGATAAATCAGTTCAGATAGGCGCCAACAGCTCAGTCGAGTCGCTACGGCTTCGCTCAGTGGCGCTCTGATGGCCACGGCACAAGTTGGCCGTTGGCCTTGAACGTAGGACGTTGTGCGTCCATTTCTTTGAGGCGGCGGGTAAGCTCCTCGGCCATTGAGGCGGCTGTTGCAGGCTCCTTAGCGGCGAGGTTGACGGTCTCGCCTATGTCATCGACCACGTTATAAAGCTCTATGTTGCCGCTCTCCCAGAAGTAGATGAGGTGATAGTCGCCGCGCATGAGCGCCGAGTAGGCGCCGTAGCCCTCGCTTTCATCGACTGTGCCGTCCCAGCGGTTGGGGAAGTGCCACACGGTGGTGCGGTCGCGGCTGACCGACGGGGCGCCGATTAAATCCTTGAATGATATGCCGTCAATAGTCTGGACGGTGTTGTAGTCGTGCACTCCGGCTATATCGAGAATCGTGGGATAGAAGTCCTCAATCATTACGCGGCTGGTGTTGACAGTGCCGGGCTGCGCCACTCCGGGCCAGCTAACGAGCATAGGCTCATGGATGCCGCCCTCGAGCGCTGAGCCTTTGCCGGCTCGGGCCGGTAAGTTTTGGTCGCGGTCAATGCGGCCTTGGCGCGGCCAGATGCTGTGGCCGCCATTGTCAGACATGAACAGAAGCACGGTATTGGCGGCGACATCAGGGTTGGCGTCGAGCCAGTCCATTATGTCGCCGAGACTTTTGTCCATGCCCTCGATGAGAGCGGCATGGTTAATTTCCGCTTCCGTGAGCTTTTCGCCGAACACCGGGTCGACAGTGTCGCTGTAATTGGGCGTAAACCGTGAATCGGGGTTATATGGGGTATGTATGGCATATTGGCTCATGTAGAGATAAAACGGCTTGTCGGCTTCCACCGCGTTGTCCATGGCCTTTATGGCTTCAAGTGTTAGCGCCTCGGTGAGGAAGATGCCGGTGCCGTAATATTTTTCCAGACCACTTACATGGAATGGTCCGGAGCCGTATTCGTACTCCGCGAGATAGCTTGCAGGTGCGCCGTTGGCGCCTCCGGCGATATTGACATCGAATCCCATGGTGAGCGGGTCGGCCGCCGAAGTTCCCTCGGCTCCGAAATGCGCTTTGCCGCAATGGATAGTGCGGTAGCCCGCGTCGCGCAACAGTTCGGGGAACGGTGTGATTACTGCAGCTCTTACCGTGTCGTGGGGCGTGGCGGTAGCGGCAGGCTGGATGCCGTTGACATTCCAGTCGGGCATGTTGAGTTCGCCGCCCTCCATGTCGGTCGATCGGTTGTAGTGGAGAGTCCAGTTGGTGACGCGGTGCCGTGCGGCGTTCATGCCGCTCATAAGACTCGCACGCGACGGCGACGACACCGCGCATGCGTAGGCCTGAGTGAATTTTACGCCACGCTCGGCCAGACGCTCCATGTTAGGGGTACGATAGCGGCGGTTGAGCGCCGTGGTGTCGCTCCAGAAAGGCACCGAGGTGTCTTGCCATCCCATGTCGTCGACCAGAAACATGATGATGTTGGGTTGCCGTGCGACGTCGGCTGCAATTGCCGGGCTTATCGATGCCAGGGCGGCTAAGGGGAGAAAAGTATGTTTGTTGAGGGTCTTCATGGCTGATGAATTGCAGGTGTCAGTCAGGCGAGACAGGCAAGGAGAATTGTGGAAATCGACATGTAGATCACCATACCGATGATGTCGTTGGTAATGGAGATGAAGGGGCCTGTGGCGAGAGCGGGGTCGATTTTGAAGCGTTCGAGTGTCAGGGGCACGAATGTGCCGAATACCGAAGCAAACAGCACCACGGCAAGGAGTGAGAGCGATACGGCTATCGTGGTCACCTGGTGGCCTGAGCCGAGCTTGATGAAGTTGTAGGCGAAAACGAGCAGCGAGATGATGCAGCCGTTGATTAGTCCTACGCCGAGCTCCTTGAAGAGCTGCTTGGCCGCGTTTCTCACTTCGAGCGAACCGTTGGCAAGGCCCTGCACCACTATGGCCGACGACTGGGTGCCCACGTTACCGCCCGTGCCGCCTATGAGCGGTATGAACAGTGCGAGGGTGGGGTCGCTCGCCAGTCCCGCCTCGAAGTTGCCGAGAATAAGCGAATTGCCGATGCCGCCGAGCATGCCGATGAGCAGCCATGGGAGGCGGGCCTTGGTCTGGGTGAAGAGAGTGTCGTCGGTCTCTACGTCCGACGACAGACCCGATGCCAACTGATAGTCGCGTTCGGTAGACTCACGCACGCGGTCCATGACGTCGTCGACGGTTATGCGTCCGAGCAACCGTCCGATAGAGTCGACGACCGGCATCGCCACGAGGTCGTATTTCTCAAAGTCGAGCGCCACCTCGTCAATCGGAGTGTCGACCTTTACCGACACCGGGTTCTCCTCCATGACATGCTTGATTTTTGACACGGAGGGGTGGGTGATAAGCTTTTTCAGGGGCAGCACGCCGCGGAGCTTATTGTCGTCGTCGATGACATAGACGTAGTAAATCTCGTCCATATCCTCGGCTTGCATCCTCATCTCCTTGATACACTCGGGCATCGACCAGTTTTCGTTGACGGTAATCATCTCGGTGCCCATGAGGCCGCCGGCGGTGTCGTCGTCATATTTCAGCAGGTCGATGATGTCGCCTGCCTGCTCCACGTCGTCGATGTGGGCGAGAATCTCGTCGCGGTCGTCCTCATCAAGCTCCTGGATAATGTCTACGGCGTCGTCGGTGTCAAGATGCTCGATGAACTGTTTGGCAATCTCCTCGGCCGGCATGTTGGAGAGGAGTTTGCGGCGGTCGTCCTCGTCAAGCTCCATGAGCACGTCGGCCGCTTTTTCGTCGTCGAGAAGGCGGTACAGAAACTCAGCCTGGTCGATGTCGAGGTTGCGGTAGAGTTCGGCGATATCGGCCGGGTGCAAATCTGAGAGTTGCAGGCGTGCCGACTGTTCATCCTTGTTTTCGATGATGAATTTCAGGCGGTCGACAAATTCGGGTGTAACGGTCATTGCTGTTTTGCGCGTGAGGCTGCGATAAGATTTGTGAGGTCAATGAACTGGGCGACGGAAAGCTGCTCTGGGCGCATGGTCATCATGGGCGTGGCCGCCTCAGGAATGCCCGATGCACCAAACAGTCCTTTGAGCGACGAGCGCAACATCTTGCGGCGCTGGCCAAACGATGTCTTCACCACCGTGCGGAACAGTCGCTCGTCGCATCCGAGGTCGGTCACAGAGTTGCGCGTGAGCTTTATCACGCCGCTCTTGACCTTTGGGGGGGGATTGAACACGTTCTCATCGACCGTGAAAAGATATTCGACGTCATACCAGGCTTGCAGAAGCACACTCAGTATGCCGCGGGCCTTTCCGCCGGGAGGGGCGGCAAGGCGTTCGGCAACTTCGCGTTGGAGCATACCCGAGCAACAAGGTATGCTCTCGCGGTAGTCGAGTATGTGAAAGAATATCTGACTCGATATGTTGTAGGGGTAGTTGCCTATGACGCAAAATTTCGTTCCATCGGGGAAGAGAGAGGCGAGGTCGGTCTGAAGGAAGTCGACGGCGAGAATACGTTCGCCTTCGGCCAGCTTCGGGAACTCCCTGCGTAGATATTCCACGCTCTCGCCATCGATTTCAACCACTGTCAGGTCATGACCCTTCTCAATCAGAAACTGTGAGAGGAATCCCATGCCAGGGCCAACCTCGATTACCGGAAGACCGATATAATCGTCAAGTGTCGAGGCGATGCGTCGTCCGATTGATACATCGGTCAGGAAGTGTTGGCCGAGGGCTTTTTTTGCTCTTACCTGTTGCATATTATTGGGAGATGTTGGTTGATGGGTCTGTTAGATTAACATTAAATAGTCGGAATAGTGCTTTCGGGGTGCTATTCGCGCTCCTTTCTCAGCCGCGTTGCGTGACGCGGCTTCGGAGGCGCAAGCAGCATGGCGCCAAGCGTTCCGCCGCCACGGCCGAGCAGTCGCACAGTGGTGTAGATGAGCCGGAGCTTCAAGGCGTCTTTGACCGTGGGTACGGCTCGTAGGGCGTCGGCGAGCAGGGCGCGGGAGTTGTCGCGATCACCTTCTCGGGCAAACAGCGCGGCAACGATGGCACGGCGTGCGTGGAGATATCGCAGGTCCTGCTTGCGCCCGGCCTCCGCGAGTGCGCGCCGCATTGTGTCGAGGGCCTCGATAAGCACCGGAGCGTCGGCGGAGTATGATGTGCCGGTTATTGAATCGTCGTGAGTGAGAATCACCACCATAGGCTCTCCCGTGAGCTTCGTCGGATGCTCTGCCGCAAGGGCAATGCGCAGTCCTAACTCGTAGTCGTTCCAACGCGGCAGACTCTCGTTCCACCACCCGGCACGACGCAGCAGATCAGCCGATGCGGCGTAGCGTGTCGTTGACAATACGCAGTGGAATATGTGATTGCGCACGAGCGGCGCGTCGCCGTCGCAGGTCTTGGGTTGAGTCCAGCCGTCGGAATCGCGCATCGTGACGTCGAAATAAAGCAGGTCGGTGTCGGGGCGGTTTTCGAGCGCCTTGACAACGCGCTCGATATGCTGGGGCAGCATGATGTCGTCGGAATCGAAGTGCATCACATAGCTTTCGGGCTCCGTGCCTACAAGGCGAAGAGCCGCATTGCGCGCCCTCGCTGCTCCGGGCTCAGGTTCGCTGATGATGTCGATACGCATTTCGGGATGCGCTGTCATAAACTCGCGGGCCTTGACGGGGGTGTCGTCGGTAGAGCCGTTGTCGACGATGATAAGACGGTCGGGGCGACGTGTCTGCGCCGCTATCGATTCGAGTGTGCGGGGCAGAAGCCGGGCCCTGTCGCGCACAGGTATGATTACAGTAATCTCCATCTTGTCGCAAAGGTAGGCATTTATCGTGGAAAATTATTACTTTTGTAGCTATTAAAAACAACACCTATCACAGCAATGACCACAGCAATATTAATCACCGAAGCATTTCCGTTGGGCGGACTTACCGAAGAAGCGTTTGTGGCGCCGGAGATTGCGGCGCTTGTTTCGGAGTTTGACCGAGTGATTGTGATTCCTCTGGTGGATAGAGGAGTGCCGAAGTCGGGTATGCCGGCCAATGTCGAGGTGGCGCGTGATGTGATAGATGCCACGGAGTGGCGTCACAAGTGGCTGCGCCCGTTGTATCATCCGCTGTCGGCAGTTTCGCCCTACCTGCTTGCCGCTGCCACGGTAGAGGGCGCTTTGAAGCGCGTGATAAGGCATTACGGGCTTACACCGGCCTCCACTGTTGTTGAATCGTTCTGGCTTGACTATCCCACTATCGCCCTCGCAAACCTGCGCCGCAAGCACGGATTCAGATTCGTTGCGCGGGCTCACAGGTATGATATTCTGATAGACAAGGCGCCGCGGCGTCGCGGTAAGGCGATTGCCGCCTCCGACGGCGTGTATGCTGTAAGCGAGGCTGGCGCCGAAGCGTTGCGCGAACGTTTCCCCGGAGTTGCGTCACGCATATTCACGGCTTTTCTTGGCGTTCCTGCCGCCTTGCGCATGGCGGCCCACTCACCTGAGGGTTCCTGTTCGCTGAGAATTCTCACCGTGGCGCAGGCAACGGTAAGAAAGCGCCCGGGACTGTGCTTTGATATGGCTGAGGCGCTTGCCGTGGCACGTCCCGACTGGCGCGTCGAGTGGACTCTCATAGGCGATGGCCCGGAGCTCGAGCCGCTCCGACAGAGAGCTGCGGCCGGTACCCGTAGCAATCTCACTGTCAATCTCCTCGGAGCGATGCCTCATCATGCCGTGATGGACTATTACACCACGCATGAGATAGACTGGTTTATGCTGTTGTCGACAAGCGAGGGGCTGCCGGTTTCGATACTTGAAGCTATGTCGTATGGCGTGCCGGTCATCGCCACCGATGCCGGCGGAGTAAGCGAGGCTGTCGACGACGAGACGGGTCTGCTGCTCCCTGTCGATGTCGAAAAGGAGGAGCTTGTGCGCGGCCTCGTGCCGTATCTCGACAGCCGATACCGTTACAACGCGTTGTGCGAGGGCGCGGCAAAGGTTGTGAGAGAACGTTTTGATGCCTCCCGCCTTAGAGCCGACTTCGCGAAAAGGCTGAAAACAATTATTGAAGAATGAACACTCCGGATGTGTCGGTGATTGTGCTTACCTGCAACCAGCGCGACACCATAGCAAGGACACTCGACAGCATATTGTCGCAAACGACCGACAATATTACTTTCGAGATTGTGATTGGCGATGATGCTTCTGCCGACGGCACACGCGAGATATGCAGCGACTACGCCGCCAGCTATCCCGACATAATCAGACTTCTTCCCAAGGCTCCCAACAAGGGTGTTGTGGATAATTACCGTGACGCGTTTACGGCGTGTCGCGGGCGCTACATTGCCGATTGCGCCGGTGATGACGCGTGGCTCGACACCGGACGTATGGAGGTGCAGACGCGATGTCTCGACACCAATCCCGACGTGGTGGTAGTGTACGGCGACTGGGTGGAAGTGACTTCCTGCGGCGAGTGTGTGGCTCACCGAAAGCCATATGGAATGGGCGACACTGCCGTGACAACCGAAGGCCGGAATCTGATTGAGCCCCTTCTGGCCCACAACTCGCCGCTTACTGTTCATCTTTCGACTGCGATGTATCGGCGCAGCACGCTAATGGAAGCGTTGCACGACCGGCCGGCGGTGGTATTTGACCGCTCTTTTGGCTGCGAGGATTTGCCGCTGACTGCCGCGCTGCTCGCACGTGGCAACGCGGCCTATATCCCGGGCGATGTGCTTGCCTATACGGTGGGACGGCAATCGGTAAGCAATCCCGCAAGCGCGGCCAAATCACTAAGCTATTTCAAGGCTACTGTGAGGTGCACTGCAATCCTCGCAGACTATTACGGCATAAAGTCGCCCGACCTTGACCGTTATTTTGCCGAAAAAAAAGCATATATGGCTAAGCTGGCTCTGAAATGCGGACTTTTCGCCGACGCGATACGGATTATTTTCTCCAGAAAGTGGGTGTGAAGAGAATCAGCACGGTGAATAGTTCCAGACGCCCTACGAGCATAAGGAACGACAGAATCCATTTGCCGAAGTCGGGTACGAGTTCGTAGCCGCCGCCGTAGCCGGTTATGCCGGCGCCAAGGCCTATATTGCTTAGGCACGAGAATGAGCTAAAAAATGAATCGACAATCGGCATGCCGCACGCTGTCAGTGCGATACCTCCCACAGCTATGATGATGACATAGAAGCAAAGGAAAGCTATTACCTTCGACACGATATAGGTGGGCACGGCGCGTTCGTTGATACGCACGGTAGCGACTTCGTTGGGGTGGAGTACGCGGTAAAGTTCGTTGCGCGAGTTTTTGAACAGGTAGAGCAGGCGGTCAATCTTGGCGCCGCCGCTCGTCGAACCTGCGCATCCGCCGAAGAACATGAGCATGAACGTGAGCGCGAGCACAAACTGTCCCCATGCCTCGAAGTTTTCGACGGTGTAGCCCGTGGAGGTTATTGTTGATACAATCTGAAAAATTGGGTGTATCGTCACTGAGGCGATGTCGTGGTACTGTCCCATGGCTACAATGGCGATGACAAACAGCAGATAGGCTACGAGGATGATGTAGAGATAGGAGCGGAATACGTCGTTGCGCCACAAGGTGGCCGGCTGACCCATTGACGCCTTGTATATCAGGCCAAAGTTGACACCGCCGAGAAACATGAACACCGTCAGCACCGTTTCGGTGTAGTAGGAGTGCCAGTAAGCTATTGAACTCGAAGCCGTGGAGTAGCCGCCGGTGGAGATTGAGGTGAATGTGTGACACAGCGCCTCGAAAGGTGTCATGGGGCCTAAGATGAGCAGCAGGAACAGCACTATCGACAAGCTTATATAGACGCCCCACAGGCGTACGGCTGTCTGCGATATTCGTGGGCGTATCTTGTCGTGGGTTATACCGGTGACTTCGGCGTTGAACATCTGCATGCCGCCCGAACTGTTGAGCATAGGCAGCAGGGCGAGCGTGAACAGGATGATACCCATGCCGCCAATCCACTGCATCAGGCAACGCCACATGAGTGCTGCGTGGGATGAGTCCGACACCGATTCCATTACCGTGGCGCCTGTGGTGGTGAAGCCCGACATCGCCTCGAAAAAACCGTCGGTGACGCCCATAGGTTCGGTCTCGGAGAAGATGAACGGCAGCATACCAAAGATAGAGAATACCACCCATACAAGCGCAGTGAGGAGGAATCCCTCACGCTTGGCCATGTTGTTGCGCGACGGGCGGATGAAAACCGTCCCTGCCAGGCCGACCGCAAGTGTGATGATGCCGCTCCAGGTAAAGGCCGCTATATCTTTGCCGTCGGTGACAAGCGCTGTGACAAACGGCACCACCATGAACGCCGCCTCGATGATGAGGAGCCAGCTCAGCACGCGCGCTATCTGGCCGTAGTTGATGCGGCGCATTGATATGTGAATATGCCTAAGGTTCATCGCTATCAGGTGAAAAGACGCTCAATCTTATGTATGGAGCCGGCGAGGCAGAACACTACCACGTTGTCGCCCGGCTCGATGCGGGTGTCGCCCGTCACGAGCATGCCTTTGCCGCCGCGGATAAGTCCGGCGATAGTCATGTCGTGGCTCAGTTTAAGGTCCTTGACCGCTGCACGTGTTATCTTTGAGCCGGGGCGCGCTTCGATGCTGGCAACGTCGGCATCGGCGAGGGCCATGAACTTTGGCGACTCTGAGTCGGCTTCAAGCATAATCTGGAATATCTGCGCCGAGGCGAGCAGTTTTTTGTTGATGATAGTGCCGACATTGAGATTTTCGGCCTCGGAGATAAACTGTGTGTTCTCGACTTCGGCCACCGTCTTGCGCACCCCGAGTTCCTTGGCGGTGACGCAGGCGAGTATGTTGGCTTCTGAGCTGTCGCTTAGCGCGATAAAGGCATCCATTTCCGTGATGCCCTCTTCGAGCAGCAGGTCTATGTCGCGGGCGTCGCCGTGGACTATGTTGGCGTTTGGACACCGCTCGGCGAGCCACTCGCATCGGTCGCGGTCGTTTTCTATAATTTTGAATTTGTATGCGTCGCCGGCGAGGCGGTAGAGCCTCACTGCTATGCGGCTGCCTCCCATGATAAGGCATTTGCGTATCACACTTTTCTTTTTGCCGCAGATGGCGCGTATGGCGTCTATATCCTCTGACGTGGCCGTGAAGTAGACTATGTCGCCCTGACGGATAATATCGTTGCCTCGCGGGATAATGGTCTCGTGGTTGCGCTTTATTGCGCTTATGTGGAAAAAGCGGTGGTCGCGGCCTATTTCTTTAAGCGCCTTACCCTCGATGAGTGAGTTGTCGCGTATCTTAACGCCAACCACGATGAGCTGGCCCTCGTGTATTTCGAGCCAGTTGCGCACCCATGAGCGGCGGAGGCTGCTCACAATCTCGCGTGCGGCGAAATATTCCGGGTAAATGAGATGATTGACGCCCTGGCGCGAGAAAAACTCGCGGTGGTCGCGAATCATGTATTCATAGTTGTCGATACGGGCCACCGTACGCTTGGCGCCGAAGCTCTTGGCTATCGCGCAGGCCGTGATATTGTTGGTCTCAAAAGGCGTGACAGCGATGAAGAGGTCGCAGTCGGAGGCGCCGGCGTCATGGATAGCTGAAAACGCTGTGGGCTTTCCGCGAACCGTGAGCAGATTGTAATTGGAATCGAGCGCGGCGAGATGGTCGGCATCAGTGTCGATTATTGTTACGTCCTGCTGTTCGTGGGAGAGCAGTTTGGCCAGATGCGAGCCTACTTCGCCGGCTCCGGCTATGAGAATCTTCATTTATTTCCGTGCTTGCTGAGAGATGCGGTGATGGCTTCGGCTATGGCGGGAGCGTCCATGCCGCAGATGGCGCGCAGTTCGGCAATGGAGCCGTGGGGTATGAATCGGCGAGGTATACCTATGCGGCGGAGTGGGAGGGCGTAGCCGCGGTCGGCAAGCCATTCGAGTATGGCGGAGCCGAAGCCGCCGGCCACCGTGCCGTCCTCGACTGTGACTATCGGGCGCCCGGCTTCGGCTACCTGCTGCATGATTTCCTCGTCGATGGGTGAGATGAATACCATGTCGTAGTGGGCAACGCTTATGCCTCTCTTCGCCACAATGTCGATGGCCTTGGCGACCTCGTCGGCTATCGGGCCTATGGAGAGGACAGTGACATCGGTGCCTTCAAGCAGCTGTTGGCCTTTGCCTGGGAGCGCGGGAGCGAGATCGGAGAGCGGTGCCATGGCGGTGTCGGGAGCCGTGCCGCGCGGATAGCGTATGGCCATGGGGCCTTTGCGCGACTCGGAGGCTGAAAGCAGCATAAGCCGGCGCAGCCACTCGCCGTTGCGTGGTGCGGCGAGAGTGAGTCCGGGGATGTTGCGGAGATAGGCTATGTCGTAGATGCCGTGGTGGGTCACACCGTCTTCGCCTACGAGTCCGGCGCGGTCGATGCAGAATGTCACGGGCAGTTCCTGGATTGCCACGTCGTGGATGATGTGGTCGTAGGCGCGTTGCAGGAAGGTAGAGTAGATAGCGACGTAGGGCCTCAGGCCCTCTTTGGCGAGGCCTCCGGCAAATGTCACGGCATGCCCCTCGGAAATGCCTACGTCGAATGTGCGGTCGGGGTGGGCTGTCGCCATTTTGCTCACCGAAGTGCCGGAGAGCATGGCTGCCGTTATGGCTGTGATGCGGCTGTCGGTGTCGGCCATTTCCACGAGTGTGGTGCCGAATATGTCCTGCCATTTGGGGTTGCCGCCCTGTTCCTTTATCTTCTCGCCGGTGGCGGCGTTGAACAGTCCGGGGGCATGCCAGGCGGCAGGATTGTTTTCGGCGGGAGCGTATCCGCGTCCTTTGTGTGTGCGCAGGTGGAGGATCCGTGGTCCCTTGATGTCGCGAATGTCGGTGAGCACGCGGATTATGCGGCCGAGGTCGTGGCCGTCAAACGGGCCGAAATATCGTATGTTCAGCCCCTCGAAGATGTTCTGTTCTTTGGATATGAGGCTTTTGAGCGAGTTGTTGAACCGCAGCACGCGTCCGCGGTTGCGCTCGTTGAACAGGTGCATGCGTGTGAGCCCGCGATACACGTTGTAGCGCAGGGCATTGTAGCTCTTCGAGGTGTTGAGGTTGGTAAGATATGACTTTAACGACCCTACGTTGGGGTCGATAGCCATATTGTTGTCGTTAAGTATGATGAGGAGATTGGCGGCGCTGTCGGCGGCATTGTTTAGTCCCTCGAATGCGAGGCCGCCGCCTATCGAGGCGTCGCCAATTACAGCCACCACGTTACGCTTGTGTCCGTCGGGCGCTGTGTCGTCGTTGAGATGAGCGGCGGCTGCCATGCCGAGCGCCGCGCTGACCGAGTTGGAGGCGTGGCCCGCCGTGAAGGTGTCGTAGGGACTTTCGTCGGGGTTGGGGAAGCCGCTTATGCCGCCGAAGCGGCGGTTGGACCAGAAATAGGGTGCGCGCCCCGTGATGAGTTTGTGTCCGTAGGCCTGGTGGCCGACATCCCACACCACACGGTCAAAAGGTGTGTCGAACACATAATGTATGGCCACGGTGAGCTCCACGGCGCCCATTGACGAAGCGAAGTGGCCGGGGTTGACGCTCACTTCGTCGATGAGGAAGCGGCGTATGTCGGAACACAGCCCTTTAAGCTCGTCAAGCGACATGGCTCGCAGGTCGGCCGGCGAACTTACGCGACTGAGCAACGGGTAGCGCTCTTTGTCGACGGGGTGTGGGGCGGGCATGGTGTATTTGTTACTTGCCGTCTTTGCCGTCGTTGTTGTCATGTGACTGTCGTTTATTTCTGACATACTTTTTCCAGAGAGGTACGAACACGATGATGCCCGACGCTATTACCACAAATGCCACTCTCAGTGTAAAAGGCTGAGAAGCAATGACAATGTAGCACAGCGCCAGCCATAACACGATGATGCAGGCTGCCCTGAATTTTACTGAACCGTTCATTGCCTACAAAGGTACGAAATTTTTCGTAATGACAGGCAAAAAGAGAGGCCGCTCCCCGGGGGGCGGCCTCCTTGCGAGTCTGTGTCGTACAGTTTATGCTCAGAGCATCGAGGCGGGGTCAAGGTTCTCGCTCTCGATGTCGAGGAAGTAGCGGTAGGTGTCGACTTTAAGTTCGCCGCAAGCAGCGTCGTCGGCAACGATGATGGCCTTTGGGTGCATTTGGAGTGCTGAGATGGTCCACATCTGGCTGATGCCGCCTTCAACGCCGTGACGGAGCGCGCGTGCCTTGTTGTGGCCGTTGACGATGAGCATCACGCTCTTGGCGGCCATTACGGTGCCTACGCCTACGGTGAGGGCGGTCTTTGGTACGAGGTCTACGTTGTTGTCAAAGAAACGCGAGTTGGCTATGATGGTGTCGCTGGTGAGGGTCTTCATGCGGGTCTTCGAGGTGAGCGACGAGCCGGGCTCGTTGAACGCGATGTGGCCGTCGGGGCCCACGCCGCCCATGAAGAGGTCGATGCCGCCGTAGGAAGCTATCTTCTCTTCGTAGCGGTTGCACTCTTCCTCGGGGTTCTCGGCATTGCCGTTGAGGATGTTGACATTCTCGGGCTTGATGTCGATCTGGTTGAAGAAGTTGGTCCACATGAAGGTGTAGTAGCTCTGCTCGTGGTCGCGGGGTATGCCGCAATATTCGTCCATGTTGAATGTCACGACATTCTTAAACGACACCTTACCCTCCTTGTTGAGGCGGATAAGCTCCTTGTACATGCCGAGGGGTGAGCTTCCGGTGGGGCAGCCGAGAACGAAGGGGTGTTCGGGTGTGGGATTGGCCTCATTGATGCGAGAGGCGACGTAGGCAGCTGCCCATTGCGATACTTTGTCGTAGGAGGGTTCGATAATGAGTCTCATTTTTCTGTGACTTGACTGTTGATTTAAGGGGGATGTTTTGCGCAAAGATAGTAAGAATTTACAAGAGCGCAAAAAAAAGCCGACAGGCACAAGCGCCTATCGGCTTTTATATCTTTTCGGGATTGCTTGCGGGGGATAGAAGCGTAGAAGTTAGAAGTAGAAAACCCGCGTCCCGATTTTGCCTTGATTATTCGGCGGCGGCTACGACAGTGTCGGTAACAGCTACGATAGTATCGCCGGCGACGGTGTCAACAGCCTCAACAGCCTCTTCTGCAACTTCGACTGCGTCGGTGGCTGCGTCGGTAGCTTCTTCAGCCTTGTTGCCGCATGAGTAGAGAGCGGCTGAGAAGGCAACAGCGAGTAAGAAAACTAATTTCTTCATTTGTGTTGGTGTGATTAATGTGGGGGTTTATAACTATTTGATATAAGTCTTTTGATGCTTGACGTTATGTTGATTGTCAAAATCACCGCAAAGGTAAGACAGAAAATTGATACGCCAAAAGAAAAATTAGTATTTTTTTTGCGGAGATTGAATGTTTAGCAAATAATAGTTAAAAATTGTATAATTTTCGACCTTCTTGTTAATATTCGTGGCTATTTGGTACGATTATTGGCCATATAGTTGGCAATCGCAACTGCCTTGGTGATGTGGTCGCATATGTGCTCGCGAGCGATTATGCGGTCGATGCCGGCGTTGTGGAGCACTTCGCGCACCTTGGGGTTGACGCCCGACAGCACGATTAGGATGCCTTCGTCGTGCGACGACTTGATGAGCACTTCAAGGTTGTGGACGCCCGTGGCATCGATAAACGGCACTTTGCGCATGCGGATGATGCGCACGTAGGGCTTCTCGGCCATGGAGATTCGCATCATGTCGTCGAATTTCTGGGCGACGCCGAAGAAGAACGGGCCGTCAATCTCATACACGTCGACACCCTTGGCGAGGTCGAGCACTTCGGCGTGTGCCTCGGTGCCCTCGGCGATGTCGAGTTCGCCTGAGTAGGCCTTAATCTCCGTATTTTCCATCACTCGGCGGAGGAAGAGGATTATGGCGAGCAGTAGGCCTATCTCTATTGCGATGGTGAGGTCGAACACTACGGTGAGGATAAATGTCACGGCGAGCACCGAGATGTCGCTCTTGGGGTTGTGGAATATTGCGCGGATTGTGCGCCAGCCGCTCATGTTGTATGCAACGTTGACGAGCACTGCGGCGAGGCACGCCATGGGCACCATATTAATAAGGGGCATGAGGAAGAGGAATATCAGCAGGAGTACCACTGCATGGATAACGCCGGCCACGGGAGTGCGGCCACCGTTAGTGATGTTGGTCATCGTGCGGGCGATGGCTCCGGTGACAGGTATGCCGCCGAAGAAGGGCACTACGATGTTGGCTATGCCCTGACCGATAAGTTCGGTGTTAGAGTTGGTACGCGAGCCTGTCACGCCGTCGGCTACGGTGGCCGAGAGCAGGCTCTCGATAGCGCCGAGCACGGCGATTGTGAATGCCGAGGGGAGAAGCAGGTTGATTGTCGCCATGTTGATTTCAGGCGAGTGGGGGAGAGGTATGTCGGTCGGGAGGGAGCCGAAACGGTCGCCGATTGTCTCGATAGCCATGTCGGAGCACACGCTTTTGAGTATCGCTACAGCCGCGGTGACGACGATGATAGCGATGAGCGCTCCCGGAAGTTTTTTGGATATTTTCGGCATCAGTATGATGATGAGGAGCGATACAATGCCTGTTATGAGCGTGGGCCAGTGGGTGTTGCCGAAGCTTTTAAGATAAAGGCCCCACTTGGGAATGAATTCACTCGGCACGTTGGTGAGTCCCAGGCCGAAGAAATCGTTGATTTGTGTTGAGAATATCGTGAGTGCGATGCCGGCTGTGAATCCCACCACAATAGGATAGGGGATAAACTTTATCACCGTGCCGAGGTGGAACAGGCCGAGTCCCACGAGGATTATGCCGGCCATGAGAGTGGCTATGGCGAGCCCTTGGAGGCCGTAGGTGGCGATAATGTTATAGACTATTACGATGAAGGCGCCGGTGGGGCCGCCTATCTGCACGGAGCAACCGCCGAGTGCTGATACGAGGAAGCCGCCTATAATGGCGGTGATGAGACCTATCGTGGGGCTTACGCCCGAAGCGATACCGAAGGCTATCGCAAGAGGGAGGGCTACGATGCCCACCACTATGCCTGCTATGAGGTCCTGCTTGAAACGCGCGGCGTTATATCCGCGAAGTGCCGATACGAGACTCGGCTTGTAATCGATTGGCCCTGAAAATACCATTGCTGCTTAGAATGTTACGTGATTGGAAACTGTTGATTGGGCTGATTGGTGATAGTATTTTTTCCGAATAAGCCGCAAAGTTAGGCATTTTAGACCAATGAACGGCACAAAATCATAAAAAATGTAAAAACACGGGAGTGTTTTATTGCAGTTTTATTGTGGAGGAGGGGAGCTGAATACGTCCAACTGATTTTGAAGTCAGGCCGAAACGATTTTGCAGGTTCCGGTGTTTATATGTCATGAATACCGTCAGTTTACTCGCCGCATTGGCTATATGCGGAGCCGCCTCGACTGTGACTGTTTCGGCACAGAGTCAGGGGCGTGACAATGAATTTCCGTATGATACCCCGTTCTGGGGCCTCAGGGCATCGTTTGACCTGTCGTGTCCCGGCAAATGGAAGGTCGACAACACGAAGCTTGACGCTTTCGGCACCGGCCCGGGTGTTAATGTCGGCATGGTCTATAACCGTCCGCTCGGCGGAGGCTTCTATGTGGAGCCGGGCATAGGCGTGTTCTACGATACCATGGACGCCGACTATGACACAAACCGCGAGGCACCTTTGCCGGGCGCGGAGACGATAGACGCGTGGGTGGGGACTGTGGGACTACACATACCGCTCATGGCAGGCTACCGCGTAGATCTGGCTCCCGCTTCGTCGCTGTTCTTCTCTACCGGTCCGCAACTGGAAATAGGCTTTACCGCACACCTCACCGACGACATGCCTGGCGGCTCGTCGCTTGCCGGCGAGCTCTATGATACGCTATTGCGCCGTTTTGACTGCCAGTGGAAAGTGGGAGTAGGGTATGCCTTCAACTACAATTATTATGTGGGTGTGGAGGCGGCATTCGGTCTGGTTAACCTGGCGAAGCACAGCAACAACTCCATAAGTTTCCACCGCAGTCTGGTAAGCTTTACCGTGGGTTATAACTTCTGATTCAGACGGGCTACATCGATGACGAGACCCTCGTCGGCTGCTATTACCGTGCCTGGAAATATGGATGCTGCCTCGGCAACGAGCGGTTCCGGCGAGGTGTAGCGTTTCGAGTAGTGGCCTATGACGAGTATCTTGGCTTCCGCCTCTGCGGCTATGCGGGCGGCCTCGGCCGCTGTCGAGTGTCCGCGGGCGTGTGCCTGTGCAGCCATGTCGCTGAGATAGGTTGTCTCATGGTACACCACGTCAACGCCGCGTATCGCTTTGGCTACCCGGCTGTCGGCCATGGTGTCGGAGCAGTAGGCGTAAGATAGCGACGGCAACGGGTCGGCGGTGAGCTCGCTGTTGGCAAATACTCGGCCGTCGGCCGGACGGCACCAGTCGGCTCCCGCTTTGATGCAGTTGCGCAACGAGTGTGGTATGCCGAGCGTCTCGGCCACATCGCCCAGGAGACGGCGCGGACGCTCGTTTTCGCGGAAGATGAATCCGAAGCAGGGCATGCGGTGATAGAGCGGAAACGCTGTGACCTTCATGGCGCGCGTCTCGGCTATCACGTTGATTCCGTCGGGAATAGGTTTGAGCTTTACAAGGTCTTTGCTGCCCGGACTGAAAAAGCTTATCATGCGGTCGAAGAGATCGATGCCCTGTTGCGGCATGTGTATCGTTACGGGATTTTTCTGATCCTGCAAGGTAAGAGTCGACAGAAATCCCGGCAGACCGAGACAGTGGTCGCCGTGAAGGTGTGAGATGAATATGTCGCTTACGCGTGAAAACGGTATGGAGTAGCGGCGCATCTGCAACTGGGTGCCTTCGGCGCAGTCGATGAGCATCACCCTGTCGCGGCAGTTGAGTGCCTGTGCTGAGGGATGGTGGCGCAGTGTCGGTGTGGCCGAGCCGCAGCCGAGTATTGTAACGTCAAATCTGTCCATGTCGTCCGCAAAAATAGTAAAAAAAGCGTGCCCCTACTATGCGCTTGACGAATTTTAGCTATCTTTGCACCGCAAAAGCAGCTTAGGCGCAAGCCGACGCTGATTATCCGCCCGGGTAGTTCAACGGATAGAATAGAGGTTTCCTAAACCTTAGATAGGGGTTCGATTCCCCTCCTGGGTACCTGACATATCTGACCGACGCGTGTGTCGTCGGTCATAATTTTATCTCTGAATCATAGCCAGATGAACATAGCAATATTCGCCTCCGGCTCGGGTAGCAATGCCGAGAACATAATCAGCCGGCTCAACAGGCCGGGCAGTTCCCACCGTGTGTCGCTTGTCGTTACCAACCGCCGTGATGCCGGGGTAATAGAGCGCGCCGCCCGTCTTGGAGTGCCATGCGAGATTGTCGATCGCGCCACTCTTGCCGACGAAGCGAAGACCGGGGCGATTCTCGACCGCTATGGCGTAGAGTTTGTCGCGCTCGGAGGATTCCTCGCTATGATTCCGGCATGGATGATTGCCCGTTATCCCGGGGGCATCGTCAACATACACCCCTCACTGTTGCCGCGTCATGGCGGCAAAGGAATGTGGGGTCACCACGTGCATGAGGCCGTTCATGCGGCCGGCGACACGGAGAGTGGCATCACTATCCACTATGTAGACGAGCATTATGATTCAGGCGACATCATCTTTCAGGCCAGTGTCGCTATAACTCCCTCCGACAGTGTCGCCGACATCGAGGCCAAAGTGCGCGAGCTTGAACCGCTGCATTATCCTGTTGTGGTGGAATCACTTCTCGACGCCGCTCAGCATAAGTAATCGAAACATTCGGGGGTGTTGGGCTTTTCCTGAGGCATGAAGTCGTCGCAGGCGAGTTCGCGTAATGCCTCGGGTGTGTCTATCCGGTATCTTACGGCCAGGTCGAGCATGATGCCGCGCAGCTCTTTGAGGCGTCCCGACGGCGGTGTCTTCATCATGGACGGGCCGGCTGGTGTCTTGAATTCTATGCGGTACACAGTTGCGTGTTTGCCTATAAGTTTCCAGTCGATTAAGTCGGAAGCGTCCTTAGGTAGCAGATTGACGACAGCTGACTCGCCGATAGCGTCAATCTCGTTAATGAGGGCATCTGTGACCTTGGCGCGCCAGAACCTTTTCATCGTCATGCCCGCCGGGGAGCTCACGCCGAAGTCGTGGCGGTAGGGCTTTATTATATCGGAGGGGCGGAGCCAGCCGTAGGCGCTTGATATTATCCTCACATGACTGTCGAGAAAATCACGGTCGGCGGCATCGTACTCGCTGAGTTTGAGTTGCCTGAACACCACTCCCGTGAAAGCGCGTATGGCCTCTATGCCACACGACTTGTCGGGAAATTCGTATATCATGCGGTGGATATCGCGCGCCAGTTTCAGGCTGACTTTGACGCGTGACGCCAGTTGACCGGCGTCGAGTCCGCGCATGGCTTCCGCAAGGCCGTCGGCTTCGGCTTCGTAAATCGGAGTATGGGATGCGTATAGCTCCGGAGCGACCGGTTGCTCGTCGCGCTTCATTGTCTTCGATTCTGCTATGAGGTAATACATTTTGGGTCAGTTGGGGGATTGGTGGTGCAAAGATAACAATCCTGCTGTCTATGCCGACACATTATTATATATTGGGGCTCAAAAAAATATTAATGTTGGCATTTGTCGACAAAAATTGTGCAAATATTTGCCTGTTGAAGATTTAATGTGTATATTTGAGCCGAATTGCCGGCAACGAGGCGTGTCTCTGTACGGAGATGCGTGCTTTTTCGGCCCCCTACTAATACCCCTAAACTCATTCTGCTATGGAATTGAATGAACTACACAAGGCTCCTCAGGGCGCCGAAGTGGATCCTACCCAAGTCACTGATGCAGCTGTTGAGGCTGCTGCTCCCGCCGCCGAAACACCCGTAAACGAAGCCACTGCCGATGACGTCAAGGTGGCTGAGGCCATGGCCGATGTCGTGGCGCAGAACCCCGAAGCCGAGACAGAAACGTCGGAGGCAAGCGAGGAGGCCGATAACCGTGAGCCGATGAGCCGAGCCGACGTTATGGCGCGCCTCGCAGAAGTCGCCGCGCTTCCTGCCGCCGAAATCAGCAACGACGAAGTGGCACGTCTCAAACAGCTCTTCTATCAGAGCCACAACGATATGCTCGCTACCGCCCGTCAGGCTTATATCGATGCCGGCAACGAGGTTGATTCGTTTGTGCCCGAGCCCGATCCCGACGAAGAGACAGCCAAGGTTCTTCTCAACGAAATCAAGGAGAAGAAAGCCGCTCTGCGTGCCGAACAGGACGCACAACGCGAAGCCAACCTTACCCGCAAGGAGGCTATTATCGCCGAGCTCATGTCTATGGGTTCGGATACCGACAACGTAAACCGTCATTATCCCCGCGCCAAGGACCTCCAGGCCGAGTTCAAGACCGTAGGCGAGGTGCCCGCCCCCAAGGCTGCGGAGATATGGAAGAAGTATCAGGAAGCCGTGGAGCACTTCTACGACCAGTGGAAGGTCAACAAGGAGCTCCGCGACTACGACTTCAAGAAAAATCTTTCGGAAAAGCAGCTCCTTATCGACGAAGCCACCAAGCTTGTCGACGAATACGACGTGGTGACGGCGTTCAAGCGCCTCCAAGACCTCCACGAGAAGTGGCGCGAGATAGGTCCCGTTGCCAAGGAGATACGCGAGGAGACATGGGCCCGCTTCAAAGACGCTTCGGCCGCAATCAACAAGCGCTATCAGACATTCTTTGAGGAGCGCAAGGCAGGTGAACGCGCCAACGAGGAGGCCAAGACCGAGCTATGCAATCGTGCCGAAGCAATAGAATTTTCTCAGGCATCTACCTATGCCGCATGGGAGACGCTCACTAAGCAGGTGCTTGAACTTCAAGCGTCATGGAAGACCATAGGCTTTGCATCGCGCAAGGTCAACACGGCGCTGTTCAACCGCTTCCGTCAGGCCTGCGACCGCTTTTTCGCCGCAAAAGCCGCTTTCTATAAGACAATGAAAGACGAGCTGAGCGAAAACCTCGCCCGCAAGACAGCTCTATGCGAGCGTGCCGAAGCTCTCAAAGACAGCACCGACTGGCGCAAGACAACCGACGAGCTCGTGAAGATACAGAAGGAGTGGAAGACAATAGGCCCAGTGGCCAAGCGTCACAGCGACGCTGTGTGGCGTCGTTTCCAGACCGCCTGCGACGCTTTCTTCGACCGCAAGAAGAAAGAGGTGACCGACACCCGCAGCGAGGAGCGCGCCAACCTCAAAGCCAAACGCGAGATTCTTGAAAGCCTTCGCGCCCTCAATGCCGACGATTCGGCCACACCCCGCGCCGAGGCCGTCAATGCCGTCAAGGAGCTTCGTGCAAAATGGCAATCGATTGGCTTCGTTCCTTTCCGTGAAAAGGACAAGCTTCAAGATGCTTACCGCACCGTGGTGGGTGAGCTTTTCGACAAGCTCGACCTCAACGAGAGCCGTGCCCGTATGACCCGGTTTGAAAACTCCGTCGCCGAGCGTGCAGCGGCCGGCGATAGCCGCGGTATCAACCGTGACCGCGAACGCCTTGCCCGAACATTGGAGCAGCGCCGTTCCGAGCTTCAAACATACGAGAACAACATGGGCTTCCTCACCGCCAAGAGCAAGAGCGGAAACGCCATGCTTATGGAAATGGAGCGCAAGATGCAGCGTCTGCGCGACGACATAAAGATGCTCCAAGACAAGATAGCTCTCATCGATTCAAGCGCGAAAGCTTAATCGACCTACCGATAATATCGCCCCTGCCCGGCAGCATTGTCAGGCAGGGGCTTGTTTAGACTCCCGGCGCCGGCGGCCAGCAGCCGCAGCGCGTATGCCCTTACTCTAACCCGAATCTATCATCCGAGTGTCAGGTATATTTCAGAAAGGACGTTACGGCAAGTATATTCACTACCTGCTTACGTTGGCCAACTTCATTATTATCAACATAGCATTTGCGGTCACCGCGTGGTTGCAACCGGCGCTCGTAGAGGAGCGAGGCCGCACGGTGTGGCTGTTGGCTAACTTCTGCTATCTTCCGGTCGCTTACTGGCTCGATGCCAACCACAAGAATCGCACGATTCAGATGGACCACGTTATGGCCAATTCTCTGAAAGCGGCTGTCGCCGAGGTGATTGTATTTATCGCGGTCATTCAATTTGTCGGTATCGGTAATATAGCCTGGACTGCTTACGCGTTGTTTTCATCGTTGATTGTTGTCGGTCTTACGCTGTGGGGCGTCGCAGCGCGTCTGTCGCTGAAAGCATATCGCCGTCATGGAGGCAACTATGCTTGTGTGGTAATAATAGGGGCGACATCGACGGGGTTGCGTCTGCTCGACGAGATGCAGTCCGACTACGGGTTTGGCTACAAGGTTGCGGGAGTATTCGATGACGAACCTCAGTGCGACGTGCCCGACAGCCTTTTTCGCGGCGACATCGCGGCGTTGGAGCGTTTTTTGCTCGACGGCAATAAAGTCGACGAGATTTTCTACGCTATTCCCGGCGATGACGAGAACCGCATGAAACGCGTTGTAAAGATAGCCGATGACAATGTAATCCGCTTCTATTATGTGCCGCTCATCAACCACCATTTCAACCGAGTGTTCGAGCTTACGGCCATAGGGGCGATGCCGGTGATGTCGGCTGGGCGCAATCCTCTCGACAACCTCGCCAACAAGATGCTGAAGCGCAGCTTCGACATAGCTGTGTCGGGAGTTCTGCTGCTGCTTTCCCCTCTCGTTGTCATACCGGTGGCTATCGCCATAAAGATGTCTTCGCCAGGACCGGTGTTTTTCCGGCAGCGCCGCACAGGCTATATGGGCAGCGAATTTGTATGCTACAAGTTCCGCACCATGAAAGTCAATGATGCTTCCGACCGCCTGCAAGCCACTCCCGACGACCCGCGCAAGACACGCATAGGCAACTTTCTGCGGCACACCTCTATTGACGAGCTTCCGCAGATATGGAACGTGTTTATCGGCGACATGTCGCTTGTGGGGCCGCGTCCGCACATGCTTAGCCACACCGAACACTACGCCCGTCTCATTGACGAATATATGGTGCGCAGTTGCGTAAAGCCCGGCATTACAGGCTGGGCCCAGGTCAACGGTTACCGTGGCGCCACGATAGAGTTGTGGCAAATGGACAGGCGAGTCAAATACGACGTGTGGTATATCGAACATTGGAGTGCCTTGCTCGACCTCAAAATCATATTCCGTACTGTCTACAACGCCATTGCAGGCGAGCCCAACGCATTCTGACCTTCCACACCACTCACACCTGATTGAAGCCTATGGCACACACATCACGATTTGAAGATATTACTGACAGGCAGCTCGGTGAACGGGCCCATGCCATGCTCAGGCGCTTTTTCGGCTATTCGTCGTTCCGTCCGGGTCAACTCGACATCATAATTACGCTTCTCCGTGGCCGCGACACGGTGGTGCTGATGCCCACGGGTGGGGGAAAGTCGATAACTTTCCAGATACCGGCGCTGATGCTGCCGGGTCTGACGATAGTGGTGAGCCCGCTGCTGTCGCTCATGCGCGACCAGGTGGAAGCCCTCACTGCCAACGGTATCCCAGCAGCCACGCTCAATTCACTTCAAAGCGATGATGAAAACAGGGCCGTGGCCGATGCGCTTACAGCCGGTCACATCAAGCTGCTGTATATTTCGCCGGAGCGACTGCTGGCCGACCTGCCACGGTGGAACTCGTCGCTCGACATCTCCCTTGTGGCTATTGATGAGGCCCACTGCATCTCGCACTGGGGACACGACTTCCGCCCCGACTATACCCGACTGTCGGAACTGCGCTCGGCGCTCCCGACGGTGCCTATTGTCGCACTAACCGCCACGGCCGACCGTCTCACGCGCGACGATATAGCCCGACAGCTACGTCTTGACGACCACGCCACGTTCATCACCTCGTTTGACCGACCGAATCTCAGCCTCAATGTGATGCCGGCGCCAAAAGGGGCGCGCCGCTTTGAGATTATTTCGACCATGATTGACCGTCATCCTCACGATGTCGGCATTGTGTATTGCCTGTCACGCAAGACCACCGAGACGGTGGCAGCCGAACTGGTGCGCCGCGGCTACCGTGCCGCGCCATATCATGCCGCGTTGCCCCCTCAGCAGCGTCTTGACACGCAGAACGCTTTTCGCGAGGGACGATTGCAGGTGGTGGCGGCCACGGTCGCTTTCGGCATGGGTATCGACAAGAGCAACATTCGCTGGGTCATTCACTACAATATGCCGTCGTGCATAGAGAGTTACTATCAGGAGATAGGGCGTGCCGGCCGCGACGGTATGCCGTCGCAGACTATCATGTTCTACTCCGTGCAGGACCTTATCTCGCTCCGTCACTTCGCCGAGGAGAGCGGCCAGGCCGGCGTCAACCTTGAAAAGCTCAAACGCATGGAGCAGTATGCCGAGGCGAAGATATGCCGCCGTAGAATGTTACTGAGCTATTTCGGGGAGACCCTCGACCACGACTGCGGCAACTGCGACGTGTGCCTGTCGCCGCCGCAGCGTTACGACGCGTCTACTCCCGTGCGCATGGCCCTTTCGGCGATGGTAAGGGTAGGGGAACAGGTAGGAGCATCGATGCTCACTGACATACTGCGTGGCTCGGCACGCGCCGATTTGCGTGCGCATGGATTTGACCGCATCAAGACCTACGGCGTGGGGCGCGACATACCCGCATCCGACTGGCACCACATCATACTCCAAATGATTCAGCTCGGTATTGTCGACATCGCTTACGATGATGGCAACAAGCTGCGCGTCACTGACTATGGCCGCCGCATATTATACTCTACCGAGCCGGTAATGCTCGCGCGCAACGACGGCTACGACAATTACCGCGCCGGCCGCAAGACCACGCCGCAGCCTCGCGTCAAGCCCGACGTGTCGACACTCATGCTTGCCGCACTCGTCGACGTGCGCGAAAAGCTTTCGGCCAAAGAGGGCACAGCATCGTATCTGGTGTTGTCGGACCCCACTATCCGTGCGATAGTGGAGAAAAAACCGCTGACTATGGCGGCGTTTGCCATGATAGAGGGCATAAGCGAGCGCAAAGCCGCCCTCTACTGGGGGCCGGTGGCCAAAGCGCTGTCAAAGGTGTCGCCCGCGTTCAAGCCGGTCGTCGAACACTCGCGCTATACGTCGCTGTTTCTGTTCCGTCGCGGCACTTCGCCAGCCGACATCGCACGCATCCGCGGCATACAGATACAGACCGTTTACAGTCATCTCGCCGACCTCGCGGTAGCTTGCGAGCTCACGCATTCCGAGATAGATTCAGTCGTCGATCCGACCACACTGGCCCGTATCGTGGCGCAATACAAGTCGCTCGGCCCGGGCGAGAAGATGTATGAGTTATACGCTTCGCAATATCCCGACGGCCTGCTCACATTCGCATTCGCAGTGGCGCGTATGCGCGGTCTCATCGGCTGAGCGTCATTATTTGTTATCACCCACCATAAACACGAAACTTTTGCGTTTTATAGCGGTGATGACTGTAAATATGACGAGGAGCGCGAAGCACACTATGAACGCGAAGCCCGTCACCTTCCCGGCATGTAGAATGTTGCGCAGAAGGTCTATAATAAAAGGTGTAAGAACTATGGCAAGATAGTTGGCCGTGAGCACGAGCGCGAGCGAGAGTGTGGCTTTGTTCTCCGACTTCACAGCTACACTGGCTTTGTCGTATAGGATAGGCTGACAGATACCGTAGCCGAGTCCGGCGAGCCCGGCCCCGACGCAGAGCGACAGGTCCGACGGTATGAACGCGAACAGCCCTATGCCTGCCGTCATACACACCGCCGCAAAGAAGAAGCAACTCCCTTTAAGGTGTTTTACAAACCATGACAGAAAATAGCCCGGCAGGAAAATGAATAGGAAGTACAGGGCGGTGGTAGTACCTGTGAGGGTGTCGCTCCACCCCTCTTTTTCCACGAGGTAGGGGCAGTAATAGGATATGCATATTGTGGCGAATGTGATGAAGAAATAGACACCTGTAAGAGCCGCGATTCTCCCTACGTAGAAACCGTCCCTGACGCGTGGGGCGCCGGTCGACGATACGTCTTTCCCGGCAAGAGAAGCGTTGTCCGACACGTCGCAAGCACTTTTGTCGCTGTCGGGGGCGCTTTGTGACATCCCTCCGAGCCAGAACGAGAGGGAGAGGGGGACCAGGCCGATGAGGTAGACGGCAAACGGCATGTGCCAGTTGCGTGCTCCGCACAGCCAGCTCACGATGAAAGTGGCGAGCATTACCACTGTGTTGGATATGCCTGATTGCAGACCCATGACCCTCAGGCGGCGGGAGCCGCAGAAGTTGTCGGCAATAAGGCCGGTAGAGAAGGGTATGAGCAGTCCCGTACCGCACCCGAGCAGGCAGCTGATTATAATCAGCATAGCCATAGTGCGGGCAAACATATAGCCTATGGCGCTGATGCAGAATATCGCCAGTGCGGTCACTATGATACGCTTCTTGTGTCGGGCCAGCGAAAGCTTGCCGGAAAGGAGTACAAAGGGTATGATGAGCAGGTTGGGGAGTACAGTCAGCAGCTGATCCTCGATTTGCGTCGTGTCAGGAAATATCTTGTGAAGTGTCCCGAGCATGGGAGTTACCGCCAGTCCCGGAAGATTGACTATGAGCGAGAGTGACATTATGGCGCAGAACGTCATAACGGACATCGGTTGTTTGCCGGTTGAAATCATGGATTGCTCTTTTATTTTAGTGAGTTCTTATTGGCTATAACAATCTTCCGACCAAAACTGTGCGCCGAAAATCACATCTGTAATCGAAAATCAGATATATTTGAAGCGGAATTTTTTTTGTATCTTTGCAGCGTGCTTACAATGAGCACACTATTTATGATACATATCGACACTTTATTTTTTTCAACAGAAATCACTGTCATACAGTATGCTGTAATGGAAAATTGGCGCACTACGCGCTGATGCCCGGCCGCGCGGTTGGATAGCGGCCCGTACAGCTTGAATGTCGGCACTCCGAGGGGATTTTATACCGAGGCCGACCACAAATCAATCATTACTTATTTATTTTTCTTGACATGAACAATCACCGATTGCTCACAGGGCTGCTTGCTGCTGTCCTGTGCAGCGGCGGGGTGTGCGGCCATGCCCGGTCGACCGTTGTGTATACTCTCGACGAGATATTCGCAGCGGCTGAGAAGGGGAGTGTGCTGTTGCGCCCGTCGCTCACTGCCGAAACAGCTTCCGCGATAGAGCTGGACGCTGCCCGCCGTTCGCGACTCCCGGAAATCAATGCCTCCGTAAGCGTGGGCTACAACGGCGACGGCTTCACCACCGACCGCCATTTCTCCGACTATCAGAAAGCTCCCATCCCGCATTTCAACAATGTGGCGGCCGTGGAGATAATGCAGCCTGTCTATGCCGGCGGAGCTATCTCCGGCGCGATAGAGATGGCCTCACATAAGTCGACCGCCGCGCGCTTCGCCACCGATATGGCGCGCGACGACATACGCTTCCGGCTCACCGGCTTCTATCTCGACATCTATAAATACCGCAATCTGCGCGGGGTGATGGAGAAAAACATCACTCTGGCAACGCGTGTGCTCGACGATATGAAGGCGCGTCATGCCGAGGGCATGGCTCTGCGCAATGACATCACCCGTTACGAACTCCTGCTCTCCAATATGGAGCTTGAACTTACCCGGATTGACAATACGCTCGTTATCCTCAACTCCAACCTCGTGTCTATGGCAGGACTGCCCGAAGGCACTACCGTTTTACCCGATTCCTCCTTGCTGGCGCGCTCGCTTGGCATGGAGGGCGAGGCGACGTGGCAGGAGGTAGCGCGCGATAACGCACCGTCGCTCAAACTCGCATCAACGGCCGTGGATATGAGCCGCACCGGCGAGAAGCTCGCCAAATCTGAGCTTATGCCGCATGTGGGTATTCAGGCGGGATGGAATTTCAACGGCCCGATACTCGTGGAGGTGCCCCCTATCAACCGCAACCTCGGCTACTGGTATGTGGGCGTAGGGGTCAATTACAGTCTGTCATCGCTATACAAGAGCAACCGCAAGGTGGCGGCGGCAAAAGCCCGCACCCTCGAAGCATACGACAATCTAAGTGCCTCGCGCCTCAATGTCGAGCTTGGCGTGAGGGCCGACTACATACGCTATTGCGAGGCGTATGAGGAGCTGCGCACACAGGAGCACAGCGTGGAACTCGCCGACCGCAACTACGCCACTACCTCGACCCGCTTCGCCGAGGGCATGGCGCTCATAACAGACCAGCTCGACGCGGCCAATTCGAAGCTTGACGCCGAGCAGCGTCTTGTCAACGCCCGCATCAACATCATCTACTATTATTACAAACTCCTATTCACCTCAGGACAGATATGAATCATCGCACTAAAAAAATACTCTCTTACGTAGTAACGCTTGCCGTGGTAGCGGTAGCGGCAGTGTGGGTAATCTCGCACTTCATCCATTTCGGCAATATCGAATTTACCGACAACGCGCAGGTGCGCAGGCAGATAGTGCCTGTCATCAGCCGTGTGCAGGGCTATATCAAGGAGATACGCTTCAAGGAGTTTGAGCCGGTGAAAAAAGGCGACACCCTCGTAATCATTGATGATTCGGATCTCAGGCTTCGTGTCGCTCAGGCGCGCGCCGACTACCGCAACGCCCTGGCCGGCCGTGAAGTAGCCGGCAGCAGTGTGGCCACGGTGTCGGCAGGTGTGGCTGTGACCGATGCCTCGATCGAGGAGGCGCGCGTGGTGATGGAAAACGCCCGCTCGGAATATGAGCGCTACAAGGCACTGCTTGCCAAGGAGGCCGTGACACAACAGCAGTACGACCGCGTAGCCACTGAATATGAGGCTTCACGCGCCCGCTACGACAGAATGGTCAGCAGCCGCAAAGCAAGCACTCAGGCCGTAGCCGAAACCCGTAACCGGGTAGGGCAGAGCGATGCAGGGATAGAGCTTGCCGAGGCGTTGCTTGCAACAGCCGAGCTCAATCTGTCGTATACGGTAATCACCGCCCCCTGCGACGGATTCGCTTCGCGCAAAGAGATACGGGTGGGGCAGCTTGTTCAGCCGGGTCGCACCCTGCTCGATATTGTCGATACAGCCGATACATGGGTCATAGCCAACTTCAAGGAGACTCAGCTTCAACACATAGCTCCCGGAAGCAAGGTCGAGATTAAGGTCGACGCTATACCCGACACTGTGTTTGAGGGCGAGGTTGAGTCGGTTTCCAACGCTACCGGCGCCGCGCTGTCGCTGATACCTCAGGATAATTCGGCCGGTAACTTCGTCAAGGTGCGTCAGCGTGTGCCTGTGCGCATACGCTTCACATCGGGCAACAGTGCCGAGGCCATGTCAAGGCTACGTTCCGGCATGAATGTGGAATGTGAAATCGCCTACTGATGTCGGGCCACGTTTTGCAGGGGCCGTTTGACATCCCCGAGATGACAAACGCGGTGCCCCGACGCCTCAAACCGTGGGTGTTCATTCTGTTTCTTGTTATCATCCAGCTGTCGGGCGGCCTTTATCTTGCTGCCGCAAGCGACATGGTTGGCACCACTGCCCTGATGCAGGAAGATATTCTCATGGCAGGCTACGCTCAGATTGTGGGCATGTCGGTAAACTTTGCCGTCATGTTCCGCCTCAAATTCCGCTTCTCCGGGCGGACAGGGCTTCTGCTATGCGGTATGGTAATCATGGGATGCTGTGCCGTGTGCGCTGTCACTGATTCAGTGGTGTTGCTTGTGGCGGCGTGTGCCGTTGCGGGCTGGTTCCGAATGTGGGCCACCTTTATCTGCAACTCCACCATTCAGCTGTGGCTTACTCCCGTACGCGACATGTCGGTGTTCTTCTGCTTCGTGTATCTGGTGGTCGACGGCGCGATACAGTTGTCGGGCATAGCCGCGGTCTACACAGCGTTCTACTCCCAGTGGGAGTATATGCACCTGCTTGTCATAGGATTGCTCGCCGTGATGCTGGTTCTCGTGCTGATTCTGCTCAAACCCATGCGCGCCCCCATGTTCATCCCGCTGCTGGGCATCGACTGGCTCGGCGGATTCTTGTGGGGTTTGGCCGCCCTTTCGTTTACTTTCGTATGCGTCTACGGCAACTTCTACGACTGGTGGGATTCCGCAGAGATTACGGGCGCCACCGTGTTTGGGTTTGTATGTATCGCGGTCAACCTGTGGCGTGCCACGTTCCTGCATCATCCCTACATATCATTTCAGGCGATGACAAACCGTAATGTGGTGCGCGCCTCGCTGATATACGTCGTTTTCTACACTCTGCTCGGCACGGAACATGTGTTTGAGCACACCTATGCCTCCACAATTCTCGGTTTCGACGAAACAAACCTCATCGATCTCAACTTCTATGTGCTCGTCGGCATCCTGGCAGGCGTGGCGTTGACCTACTGGCTGTTCTGCCGTCGCCGCTGGCGCTACAAGCACATGACGGCGCTGTCGGTAGCTTTCCTGTCGGCTTATCTCGCCTACTTCTATTTTCTCATTGACTACGGCATTGAGAAAGAGATGCTGTTTATGCCGCTTATGCTCCGCGGCATCTCTTCGGTAATATTGTCCATAGTGCTGCTGACTTCAATCGTGCAGAGCGGACTGCATTTCCTCGTGTTTCCGCAGGCTCTCGTCATCAACGGCTTCATGGGCGCTGTGGTGTCGGCCGCGTTCGGCCCTGCCGTGATAGGCGAGTGGTTCAGGCATGTCATGGCGTCCAACATGTCGATGATAGGCTCGGTCGTCACCGATGTCAATCCGGTAGTGGACGCCGGCTCTCTCGGCAACATTGCCGCCATGATAAGCCGTCAGGCTATGGTGGTGTCGATGAAAGAGATTTATGGCTGGCTGCTCATAGCCTCGCTGGTGTTTATCACAGTGATAGCCTTGAGCTATGCTCCGCTGCGTCCGTCGGCAATCTTCCCCAAGTGGCGTACTATCCGCAAAGCCATAAGGGGGCTGGCGCGTGCCGAGAGCCGCGAGGCCTTAAAGTGCTGATTTGATAACTTTTCGCTTGTGTGAAGATTCAAGAACGAAGTGCAAAATTTCGTTCTGAATAGCTCCACAAATTT
>CAMWXJ010000022.1 GCA_947178215.1 uncultured Porphyromonadaceae bacterium | reverse complement strand
CCTGAGCCTGCAGGTCTTTTTGTGCCACGGTCTTGGTGTATTCAAGCAGGCGGTCTGCTAAGGTGCTTTTGCCATGGTCGATATGTGCGATTATGCAGAAATTGCGCATATTCTTCATTACTTACATTGCTTTTGAGATAGCAAAATTACTAAATTCGTAAGCCCTGTGCAAGCACGCAGGCGAGAGTATGACACATTTCCGAAAATATACATCATCCGCTCGGGCACAACTATGTGTCATACCCGAGCGGA
Organism: uncultured Porphyromonadaceae bacterium; assembly: GCA_947178215.1. Taxonomy (GTDB): domain Bacteria; phylum Bacteroidota; class Bacteroidia; order Bacteroidales; family Muribaculaceae; genus Paramuribaculum. Next base: position 39,953 of record CAMWXJ010000022.1, on the reverse strand, counting down.
TGACGTATATGTAAGGTGTCAGTTTAGATTTATTTCTCTGAAATGGTGACACGCGCGCTTGAAAGCGCCGAGAGTTCAAGACGGTTCATAATCTCGGCGATAGCCTGTGCGCTGCGTATGGAGATGCCTGCTCCGTTTACCACTGGCGAATAGGCTGCGATGCCCATCACACCCGGAAGTACGCCGGCAATGGTGCCCGCATATCCGGAAAGAGCCGGAAGGCCTGTGAGCATAAGCCAGGGTTTTGCCATCTTGTGAGGCCCTTTGGCAGCAATGAATCCTACGAGGCGCTGAGCGAGATTGCCATCAAAGATGTTGGCCTTGGTAAGGGGGTTGTAGCCGTCGGCGGCGATTGTGGCACACATGGCCGACAACTGCTCGGCGGATGCAGTCATCGCCATCATCTTAGTATAGAGTTCGATTGACTTCTGAGCGTCGTCGTAAAGATAGTAGCCTGCGTCGGCGAGCAGATTTTCGGTGTTGGCCGACTTATTCTCGCCCATCATCTTTTGGAAAAAGCCGTCGTCGAGGGTCACTTCCGAGCCGGTAAGACCAAGCATATTACCGATAAGAATATCCCATTTGCCGTCGGGGTCGCCGGTAGGTTGAAGCATGCTCATGGCACGGATACCCTTTGCGCTTACCGGCACTTTGGGTTTGGCGGGATGCTTACAGCCACCGGCTCCGCATTTGCACATACCCGAGCGTTGGATTATATCCTGAGGATTGTTTTGAGTGAGCAGAGTGAGCATTATGGGTATTTTGGCCACTGTGGTCATAGGCACGGCCTTGCCGGAATCGCCTGCGGCTATAACAGTGCCGTCGGTCAAAGTTACGGCGATACCGAAAGCGTTGGGGTCGACAGATTCAACACGCGAATCGGAGGTTGCTTCGCCGGTGTCATATACGCGATATTTCTCATAGGCCTCGGCAACAGATGTCTGGAGGTCGGAGAGCAGGATTTTTCTGTCCATGATTAAGATATTGATGAGTGTGTTGTTAGTCTTTTTTCTGTGTGGATAACAACATTGAGGTGACAGTGGTTCATGGCATCGCAGTCAGTGTCAGTATAGCAATCGGGCCGCTTTCCGATACGGAAAGCGGCCCGAACTATGTATGAAGCTGCCGGATTATCAGAGCCAACGCACGTAGGCGAAGTCCTGACGGTGAGGCAGATTGACATTCTTGGGATAGAGACGGTATGCAAAACGATAAACACCGGCCTCGCGCATGTTGTCGCGGAGCGAGTAGGTAACGATGTTGCCGTCCTGCTTGGTGACTGTGAACTGACGGGTGGTAGCGAGATTCTCGACACCGTCGGCCACGCGATATATTACGAGTTCTACGCCGAGGTCCTCCGACGACAGGCCGTTGGTATCGATAGTGATGTTTACGCTGAACTTCTCGCCGGTGGTTGCGGGCTGGGTGAGGGTGTTGATGTCATCGTTGACACTGAGAACCTTGATGCCACTCCATGCGGCGACAACCTTTTCCTTCCATGCCACTACTTCGCGGGCGAGAGAGTAGTCGTTGGCGGCGAGAGCGCGGAAGCGCTTGTCCTCTGGGCGATAGAAGCGGTCGATATAGTCCTCAATCATGCGCTGCATGGTGAAGTGAGGAGCGATATGGCCGATAGAACGCTTGATGTACTGAATCCACTCGGGAGAATAGCCCTTGGAGTTCTTGGCGAAGTAGAGGGGAATAATCTCGTTCTCGAGCATTGAGTAGATGGTGGCGGCGTCGAGCTTGTCCTGCTGACTCTGGTCGGTGAAGGTGCGTTTGTCGGTAAGGGCCCAGCCGGCCTTCTCGTCAAACTTGTAGCCTTCGTACCACCAGCCGTCGAGTACCGAGAAGTTGAGCACACCGTTCATCTCGGCTTTCTCGCCTGATGTGCCGGATGCTTCAAGGGGACGGGTCGGGGTGTTGAGCCATATGTCGACACCGGTTACAAGGCGCTTGGCCACTATCATGTTGTAATCTTCAAGGAAGATGATTTTGCCGAGGAACTGGGGCATGCGGCTAATCTCCATGATGCGCTTGATCAGGCCCTGTCCTGCACCGTCGGCGGGATGAGCCTTGCCGGAGAACACGAACTGTACGGGGAACTGGTCGTTGTTGACAATCTTGGCAAGACGGTCGAGGTCAGTAAAGAGGAGATGAGCGCGCTTGTAGGTAGCGAAGCGGCGGGCGAAGCCGATGATGAGAGCGTTGGGATTAATCTTGTCGACAATCTTCATCACAGCGGAGGGATCGCCCTGGTTGGCGAGCCACTTCTCCTTGAAATCGCGCTTAACAAAGTTGATGAACTTGTTTTTGAGGCGCACTCGCATATCCCAGATAGCGTCGTCGGACACCTTGAAGATGCCTTCCCATGCTTTGGGGTCGCTCTGGTGGTCGAACACCTGCTCGCCGAGGTTCTCTGCATAGAACTGCTTCCATTCGGAGGCAGCCCAGGTGGGCATGTGTACGCCGTTGGTTACATAGCCTACATGGCTTTCCTCCCATGAGTAGCCTTTCCAGATGCCGGCAAACATCTTCTTCGACACTTCGCCGTGGAGCCAGCTTACGCCGTTGGCTTCCTGGCAGGTGTTCAGCGCAAACACGCTCATCGAGAAGCGCTCATGACTGTCGGGATTCTCACGGCCCATATTCATAAGGTCCTGCCAAGAGATACCGAGCTTGGCGGGATATTCTCCCATGTACTTGCCGAAGAGGCCTTCGTCAAAGTAGTCGTGACCGGCAGGAACGGGAGTGTGAACGGTGTAGAGGCTCGAAGCGCGAACGAGTTCGAGGGCGGTGTTAAAGTCGAGATTCTTCTCCTGCACATAGTCCACCAGACGCTGGAGGTTGAGGAGTGCGGCGTGGCCTTCGTTGGCGTGATAGAGCTCCGACTTGATGCCGAGGGCTTTGAGCATGAGGATGCCGCCGATGCCAAGGAGGTATTCCTGCTTGATACGGTTTTCCCAGTCACCGCCATAGAGCTGGTGGGTGATAGAGCGGTCATACTCCGAGTTCATGTCGAAGTCAGTATCCATGAGGTAGAGCTTCATGCGGCCTACGTTTACGCGCCATATGTGGCTGTAAACTATACGACCGGGATAGGGTACTTCGAGTATGAGTGGCTGGCCTTCTGCATCGGTAACCTGCTCGATAGGGAGTTGGTTGAAGTTTTGGGGCTCGTAGTTGGCTATCTGCTGGCCGTCGACCGAGAGGGTCTGGGTAAAGTAGCCGTAACGGTAGAGGAAGCCGACCGCAGTCATGTCGACGCAGCTGTCGGAAGCTTCCTTGATATAGTCACCGGCAAGCACACCTAAGCCACCGGAGTATATTTTGAGGCAGTTGCACAGGCCGTATTCCATCGAGAAATAGGCCACCGAGGGGATGTCGGCACGCATCGGCTTGGCCATGTAAGCCTGGAAGTCGGCATAGACCTTGTTGATGCGATACATCATTTCCTTGTCCTTGATGATCTCGGAAAGACGCTCAGCCGAAAGGCGTTGGAGCAGCATCACCGGATTTTGGCCGGTAGCGCGCCATAGGTCGGGATTGAGGTCACGGAAGAGGTTCTTGGCATCGCTGTTCCATACCCACCAGAGATTCTTTGCGAGTGTCGACAGCGGAGCAAGTTTGAGGGGCAGCTCGGCATTGACAGTCATGTCACGCCATTGGGGAGAGTTTGTGTTGCTTACCTGAATTTTCATAAGCTGACTTAGTTGTATATTGACTTTAAGTTTCGTTATTCGTTTGTAGGTATCATTTAATGATGACACGCGGAGAGCGGTTTATGTTCACATCCCTGAGCCGGTGCGGGCGTCACGGTTGCGTTCGGCTATAGCATAGGCTTCTATATAATATTTGATAAAGTGATCCCATGCAGCGCACTCGGCTGTGTGGTGGGCGGCGGCGCTTATTGCTGCGACCTGGGTCTTGTCGCTATTGATAAGAAAACGGAGCGAGTTACTGATAGAATCGACAACATGGCCGTAGTTGTTGTCACCACGGGCGACAACATTTACTCCGCAGCCTTCGAAAGTAGCCTCAAATGATCTGAGAATCCACTGGCCGAATCCCGAGAGAGATGTTGTGACGGTAGGTACGCCGAAAGCGCAGCTTTCAAGGGGAGTGTAACCCCACGGCTCGTAGTAGGAGGGGAACACTGTTGCGTCCATGCCTATCAACAGATCGTAATAGGTCATTCCGTTGAAGATGCCGTCGCGTCCGTCGAGATAACACGGCACGTATATTACGGCAAGGCGCTTGTCAATTGCGCCTAAGCCGAGGCCGTGAATACGACAGAGGATGGGGTCACTGTCGGGGTTATGCACCGTGTGGGTAATGACAGGATCGGGTAGGGTGGCAGCGCTCTGGACGTCGATGCTTTTACGCAGATCCTGACGCGCCTTGTCAACCCAAGCGGGAACCATGACAAAGGCCACAATTTTTCTATTAAGCTGCTCGGCGCGTGCGCGGAGGGTAGCCATTACATCGAGATAAATGTCTATGCCCTTGTTGCGGTACTCGCAACGGCCTGATGTCGCCACGAAAAATGTATCGTCGTTTTCGGCGCAGCCTGTGAGGGAGCGGGCAACTTCGGCAAGCACTTTACGCGCCTTGGCACGCGCGGCGGCGAATTTTTTTTCGGCTGGGACAAATCCTGCCTCGAAGCCGTTGGGGGTTACGATGTCGGGGCGCTTGTCGAGAAGCTGCTCGCACTCGGCGGCAGTAATGTCGCTCACTGTTGTGAAGCAGTCGGCCTGGTGGGCCGCTGTCTTTTCGAGCGAATGCTTCGACTCCATATTGAGTTCACGCGCCATCTGGTCGCCGTTATAGCCTTTCAGATAGTCGTAGAGAGGCTTGCCGTTACCGCAGATGCTGCGGCCTATCGACGTAGCGTGAGTAGTAAAGAGTGTAGCAATCTCCGGGCGTTCCGCCTTTATATATAATAGACCCATACCTGTGGTCCACTCGTGGAAATGGGCTGCGGCGTTAAGAGGCGAGGCGCCTTTCTTCTTGGCTTTGAGGGCCGAGAAATGGTCGTAAAGGCTTGCTACCACAATACCTGCGGCATGGCTGAAAGCACAAGCCTCGTCATAATCGCCGTAGGCATGTAGAGAATCGACTCCGTAAAGCTGCCACATGCGGCCATAGAACGCGTCCTTGCCGGCGTACATAGACTGGAAATCAACGAGTATGGCTACGGGGCGTCCGGGCACATTCCAACGGCCGACTCTAACTTTGACGCCTTCGGGGAGAGAAGTCCGTCCGCGCCAGTTTTTAAGTACAGAACCGTCTTCGATGAAATATGGTGATTCTACTCCTTCCTGACGCCACACATCGGGACCTACATATATAGCGTTATCCTTGTAAATCTTTTGGAGGTTGGCAGCCTGGGTCGACAACACGGCATAAATGCCGCCGATTTTGTTGCAGACCTCCCAGCTCGCGCTTACGAGCAGGTCGAGAACTTCCGACTGATTAAGCTGATGCATAATGTGTTATGAAGTGTTTCGCTTGGCTTTGTGACTTCATGAGGGTTTAGCCGCAGATGAAAAATATCAAAAAGCGTTGCAAAAGTAGTCATTTCACTGCAATTTCGCAATTTTGCCCTTTAAAAAATACCCCTGTAACAAAAAATTATCATTGATATTGCCGATTTGACGGCGATTTTGTAACTTTGCAAAGAAAACACCATAACCACCGACGCAAGTAATGATACGCAAAGTCATAATAGCCCTGAGCGCCCTGATTACATCTGCTGCACAAGTAGATGCGATCGGTGCGATTATGCCCCAGGCGGATTTAGAGGCCATAAACACGGTGGATAAAGCCGACTATCCGGCCATACGAGCCACCGAGGGCGGAGTGGAACTTATAGCGTCACCCAACGAGCCGACTGTGTTTATGGTGTACTCCATAACAGGTCAACTTGTAAAGAAGGCGGAAGTAGAAGCTTCGGCGCAGATGACCGTTTCTCTCCCGGGCGGTTGTTACGTTGTACGTTGCGTGGCTTGGGCTAAGAAAATCATAGTCCGATAAACTATACATACTTACAATATTTCTTTACACACCGATGAAACTGATTACCCTCGGAGCCGTTCTCTGCGGTGTAAGCGCCATACCGCTTGCCGCTGATGCCGCACTCCCTCATTCACCCGACGCTGTGCTTGACGCGTTGCCGGCCTATGGCGGCGATGACCTCGAGCTCACAGCCACCACAACTTCCACCCGTTTCCGCCTTTGGAGTCCTGAGGCCGACAGTGTAAGGGTGATGATATATCCCACCGACCGAAACTCAAAGCCGGAGCGCGTGATTGGCATGAAACGCGACACTGCCGGTACGTGGACCGCCGAACTCAACAGCGGGCTTTATGGCAAATTCTATACCTTCGCCATAAACTATCGCGGTGCATGGCTCAACGAAACGCCCGGTATATGGGCCAAGGCTGTCGGCACCAACGGCGAACGCGCCGCCATAATAGATTTCAGCGATACTAATCCCGAGGGATGGGCCGACGACCGTGGTCCCTCACTCGCAGCAATCACCGACGCCGTAATCTACGAGATGCATCATCGCGACTTCTCGGTCGACCCGTCGTCGGGAATAGTGCACAAGGGAAAATTTCTTGCGCTTACTGAAAACGGCACACACAATCCTTCGGGTCTTGCCACCGGCATCGACCATCTGAAAGAGCTTGGCGTCACACACGTGCATATTCTCCCGAGTTACGACTACAACAGTGTAGACGAAGCTAATCTTCAGGCTAACACCTACAATTGGGGCTACGACCCCTGGAACTATAACGCCCCCGAAGGTTCCTACTCGACCGACCCGGCCAATCCCGCGGCGAGAGTGAGAGAGATGAAGCGTATGGTGAAGGCTCTGCACGACGCGGGCATCGGCGTGGTGATGGATGTGGTATACAACCACACTGCCAACAACGACGACTCCAACTTCTCGCTCACGGCGCCCGGATATTTCTATCGCCATAACCCTGACGGCAGCTATTCCGACGCCTCAGGATGCGGTAACGAAACGGCATCCGACCGCAAGATGATGCACGACTATATCGTCAACTCCGCGGCTTACTGGGCAAAGGAATACCACATCGACGGCTTTCGTTTTGATCTCATGGCCATACACGACATTGAGACGATGAACGACGTGGTGAGCCGTCTGCATGAAATCAATCCCGACATATTTGTCTATGGCGAGGGATGGACGGCAGGCGCCTCGCCTCTCGCGGCCGACCGTCGCGCCCTGAAAGAGAATGTGGCTAAGATGAATGGCGTGGCGGTGTTCTCCGATGATATTCGTGACGCAGTGAAAGGGCATTATTCCGATGCCTCTGACCGCGGTTTCGCTACCGGCAAAATGGGCAATGAAGAGACTGTAAAGATAGGCATTGTGGCTTCTACTGCTCACCCGCAGGTTGATTATTCAAAAGGCAACAACTCAAAGTTTGCCTACGCATCTGCACCTACGCAGATAATCAATTATGTGTCGTGTCACGACGACTTGTCGCTCACCGACAAGCTCGCGGTATCTATGCCCGAGTCAACAGAAGAGGAGCGACAGCGCGCCGCCCGTCTGGCCCAGACTATCGTGTTCACCTCCCAGGGCACGCCTTTCATGTTTGCCGGCGAAGAAGTGTTCCGAGACAAAAAGGGGGTGCACAACTCTTACAAGAGCCCCGACTCAATCAACGCGATTGACTGGGAGTTGAAGACACGCAACGCATCGCAGTTCGACTATTATCGCGAACTCATAGCGCTGCGGAAGGCTCATCCAGCTTTCCGCATGACGAAAGCCGACGAGATCGCGCGGAATCTGAAATTCGAAGACACCCGTAACACTCCACTGCTTATTGATTACACCCTCAATGGCCGGGCCATGGGGGACGAATGGCACACAATCCGTGTGGCGTTCAATGGTTCCGACGAGCCCCGCTCAATAAAAGTGCCGAAAGGGGAGTGGATAGTGGTGGCCGACGACGGCAACCTCCGCGCAGATGGGCTCCTTGATTCCGAGGGCCGTGTACGCTCCTCGCGAGGCGGTAATGTGACGGTAGCGCCGCGTTCAGCCCTCATCCTTGCCCGTCCGGCAACAAAGACAAAGTAATAACATTAACTGACAAAAATCATACGACTGATGAAGATTGCCCGATTTGAATTTAATCTATTTGGTGAGAATACCTATATATTATGGGACCCGGAAACTCTTGACGCCGCTATCGTGGACCCAGGCATGCAAACTTCCGACGAGGAGAAAGTACTTGCCGACTTCATCACCTCAAACGGTCTTCATCCGGTCCACCTTATCAATACCCATCTGCACCTCGACCACACACTTGGCGACACATTCGTGAGCTCAACGTATGGTCTCGATCTCGAAGCCGCCGCTCCCGACGACTTCCTCGGCAAGGACCGTGTGGCACAGGCACGACTGTTTCATCTTGACTTCGCTAATCTCGCGCCGCTCACCATAGGCAAAGAACTGCATGCCGGCGACACCATAAAAATTGGAGAAGGGGAGTTGAAAGTAATTGCTGTGCCCGGACACACTCCGGGTTCAATAGCGCTTTATTGCGCCAAGGATCGCTTCGTTCTTACCGGCGACGCTCTGTTCCGTGGCAGTATCGGCCGCACAGACCTCCCCGGTGGCAACGGCGACGAACTGCGTCGCTCTATCCGCGCCAATCTGCTTACTCTCCCGGCCGACACCACAGTGCTGCCCGGTCACGGCCCGTCGACCTCTGTTGCTATGGAACGCTCCAATCCATGGGTATGACCCCGACGCCTTTTTAAGGCATAATTCTGCAACACAAGCAAGCCGTTGTCGCGATGTGTGACAACGGCTTGCTTGTGTTGCAATCATTTTATCGGTTTAGCGAATATTGAGAATCTTATGTGTCTGCAACGAGAGGCGCCAACAGGGATTGGACTTGATATAATCGATGCACTCTGCTATAATATGCGCATTTTTAGCCTTGTCGCCCACATCGCAGGGTTGTAGGTAATATTGGTCGGCTTTAATCGACAAAGCGCGTCTGATAGCTTCGGGTGAGCCGCCGGGTTCATATACAAGCTTTATTTCATTTACGGCGTTGTGGACAACCGGTGCCGACTTCGGCGAGCATGTAATCCAGTCAACATTGGAGGGGAGTGTACGCGTACCGTTGGTCTCGACCTGTACGAAGTAGCCGTTGTCGTGGAGCAGGCCGACAAATTCAGTTGTTAATTGAAGCGAGGGCTCCCCGCCGGTAATTATAACATGCTTGGTCGGATAATGCTTTATCTGCTCGATAATCTCAGCTTCGGTCATCACACGGCCGTCCTCATGTTGTGTGTCACAAAACGTACATTTCAGATTACACCCCGACAAACGGATAAAGACGGCAGGGGTGCCACTGAAATAGCCCTCGCCTTGGAGTGAGTAGAATATCTCGTTGATTTTCATAAAGCTCCGGGGTCGGTGTCGTCCTTGACATACATGGCCATATTACCCTCACTTTCCTGTACTATAACCTTATAGCACTCAGGGAATTGTTCTGTGACCCAACGTGCAATATTCTCGGCTGTGGGATTAAAGGGGATTACATCGTTGAAGTGACGGTGGTCGAGTTGGCCGTGAATCTTGTCCTTGATATGCTTGAAGTCGCACACCATTCCATCTGAGTTAAGATGCTCAGCCTTGCAGAAAACGGTTATTATCCAGTTGTGGCCGTGGATATTGGAGCATTGGCTCTCATACGACAGAGTCAACTGGTGCGAGCCGGCTATTTCAAGACGCTTAGATACGTAATACATAGGCAAAATCTTAATGACGAGGCAAAGGTACGCAAAATGCTGCCAGCATGAAAATGTTTCGGCGCAGATGGCTTAAATAGGGCATGATTAATATGAATTTTCCGGATATCCCGTATCTCTATTTAACATAATAGTGATTATGCGCATTTCGTCACAGGAGACGGTGCTTTCAAAGAGACTGTGATTTTCGAACTAATTAGTTAAATAATTGGCTTGCTCATGATGCAAATCTTTTGTAAGTTTGCGCATTCTAATCGGAACATCTTTAATAATAAGCCCACAGTCATGATAGACGAAATACTGAGCTACAACAAGAGCTTTGTCGAGCGCAATGAATACGAGCGCTTCACCACATCAAAATATCCGGATAAAAAGATTGCAATAGTCACCTGCATGGACACACGATTAGTTGAATTGCTTCCGGCCGCACTCGGAATACGCAATGGCGACGTAAAGATGATCAAGAACGCGGGAGGAACCATTACCAATCCTTTCGACTCGACCATGCGCTCTCTTCTTGTTGCCGTATATGAGCTTGGAGTAACCGAAATTATGGTCATCGGACATACAGGCTGTGGCGTTCAAGGAATGAACGCCACAGAGATGCTCCAGCTCATGAAGCAGCGTGGAGTGAGCGACGAGCATATAACCCTTATGCGCCATTGCGGAATAGACCTCGACAGCTGGCTCCACGGTTTCGAAGACACAGAGGTTGCCGTAAAGGAGACCGTCGATCTTATATGCAATCATCCGCTAATGCCTCACGACATCCGCTGCGCCGGCTATATCATGAATTCCCTCACAGGACTTCTTTCGCCCCTTTGACATTGACAGTGTGAAATAAACATCTGATGTTGTCGCGACAGTCCCTGGGATCCCAGGCAGTCACGACAACATTGTTTTTAAGCCCCTGAGAGCGCATTTGTTTCGACATGAGTTATGAGTCGAATCAAATAATGCTGCTCTCAGAGGCTTAAAATGTAAGTTAGGCCTATGTTTTTAAATGTTAACTCGCTATATATTGGGGAGTTTTAACGTTGCTTAAACCAACTAAGCAATTTCACCGATCGTTTTATAGATAGATGATAGTGCTCAAACCTACACCGCAAGCATTATCATACTTGCAAACGCATACATACTTTGCAAAACAACAACGCGAGTTGATTGCAACCGCAACCCAGTAGTTACATTTGAATAATTCAATAATGCAAACAGGAAAAATTCATCCAATTACATCTGCAAATTCAGTACTATTAAATAACGCAAATCCATCCGGACCGACAAAATTTGCATTTAACAATCGCCCAATACTCGTTTGCATCCGACAACTTTCATATAATCACCGTATTATTAACTATTGTTAACATATTTATTAGCGCCCTTGCTGCCAGCACTTTGTCTAATCATCTTAAATCGATATTCTAAATTTTAACACGGTTGCGCTCGATTTTAACAGCATTATCCCCTGATGTTGCATTTAATGGTTGTTCTTTCACAATAGTTATGGGCAAATCTTAAAGATTGATTATAACTGTTAATCCCCTGCTCTACCATCGTCATATTGCAGTTGGTTTTTGTTGATCGAACGGGAATCATACTATGTCTACTCATTTGCAAATTCCAAAAGAAAAACTGATGCACTGTATTCGCAATTCACAAAATTGACGCAAAATTTGCATATTCCAATCATAGTGCTTACATTTGCATCCGTAATCACCGACACCATGGATTTAGTTTCACGTCTGAAAACATATATCGAAAGCATTGCTATGCCGGTAACCCAGTTTGCCGACGCATGCAACATCCCCCGTCCCACCTTCTCTCAGCTCCTCAGCGGACGAAACAAGAAAGTGAGCAACGAACTCATCACAAAAATCCACGATGCCTTCCCTGAGCTCAACGTCTTATGGCTGATGTTTGGACAGGGAGAGATGCTTGTCAATAAAAATATCGCATTCTCAGAGCCTCAAACTACGTCAAAATCCGACTCCGCAGACTCGCAACAGCCAGTTGAACAACCTTATACGCCGCAAGTATTACAGTTCGACGAAATCTCGGATTTTGAAGCAGATAATTCAGAACGTGTCAATGACGATGAAATCGAAATCTCGGCCGATATTTCCAGTGACACCCCACAGCAGAATACCGTCTGCGGCATCGGCGGCCTTCAATCCATAGCTCTCCCAGGCGACAGCACCAAAAAAATCGTAAACATCATTGTCTATTATTCCGACAATTCATTTCAGGCGTTCGTGCCGGAACGCCAACCGTGATTCTCCTATATATTTATTGTAGTTCCCGCGCCCATATGTGCCACCTGATTTCATCTGTCGCCTGAAATTATTAATAAGGAATGGCTTTTGGAGTTTGGCGATTAAAATTATTATGACTATTTTTGTGGCACAAAGCTATACAGCCACAACCAATGATCGACAATCGAGCTAAGCGCACCGCCCTGGCGATGCTTGATCAGTTTCTGGTCCACAACAACATGAGACGGACCCAGGAACGGTTGCTTATACTCGATGCCGCCATAGAGCGGGAGCCACACTTCTCCGTATTTGATCTTGCCGACAGCTTGAAATATGCGGGGCATCATGTCAGCCTCCCCACTATATATTCGACACTCGATTTGTTTGTTAAGATAGGCATATTGCGTCGCCTTTCCATCGACGGTCACCGCCCGCTTTTTGAAAAGGCACCGGCCCTTGGCGGAAATTCCCGCACGCAGCATGGGCACCATCATCTGGTCTGTACCAAATGCGGCAACATCTTCGAGACCCGTGAGCCGGAGTTCACTCTCGAATCCCTGACTTCTGGAGTCACTCTCCCGCGCGGCTTTAAGGCCGCTGATGTCTCGCTCGTTTTCTATGGCCTATGCCGACGTTGCGCGTCGCGTGGCCAACGAAAGGCGGGTTCGATACAAGGATAACAAAATAACATTCATCATAATTAAAAAAACATCACCAATCAGACATGAAAGTTGACGTTTTGCTCGGCCTCCAATGGGGCGACGAAGGTAAAGGCAAAGTAGTTGACGTGCTCACACCTCGCTACGATGTAGTGGCCCGCTTCCAGGGCGGCCCCAACGCCGGCCATACCCTCGAATTTGAAGGCAAGAAATATGTCCTGCGTTCTATTCCTTCCGGCATCTTTCAGGACGGGCAGATCAATATAATCGGCAATGGCGTCGTGCTCGACCCCATTCTCTTCCGCAAAGAAGCCGAAGAGCTCCTCGCTTCAGGTATCGACCTGCGCAAAGTGCTCAAGATTTCCCGTAAGGCTCACCTCATACTCCCCACCCACCGCATTCTTGACGCTGCATTGGAGCGCGCCAAAGGCGGCGCCAAGATTGGCACCACAGGCAAGGGTATCGGACCGACATATACCGACAAAATCTCGCGCAACGGTCTGCGTCTCGGCGATGCACTGCTCCCCGACTGGCATCAGCGATATGAAGCGGCTCGCAACCGTCATCTCGCCATTCTCGCACCCATGGGCGAGAATCCCGACATTACAGAGATCGAAAAAGAGTGGCTCGACGCTATTGACTATCTCCGCAACTACGACATCATCGACTCGGAACACTACATAAACCGACTACTCGCCGAAAGCAAGAGCGTATTGTGCGAAGGCGCACAGGGCACGATGCTTGACGTGGACTTCGGCTCCTACCCCTTTGTCACTTCATCCAATACCATTACCGCAGGAGCATGTGCCGGCCTGGGCGTCGCCCCCAATAAAATCGGTGAAGTGTTCGGCATCTTCAAAGCCTACTGCACCCGTGTAGGCTCCGGGCCTTTCCCAACAGAGCTTCACGACGAAACAGGCAAGCGCATACGCGACCTCGGCCATGAGTACGGAGCCGTAACGGGCCGTGAACGCCGATGCGGCTGGATTGACCTTGTGGCACTCCGCTACGCCATCATGATTGACGGCGTAACACAGCTCATCATGATGAAGAGCGACGTACTCGACGGCTTCGATGAAATCAAAGCCTGCACCGCCTACAAAATCGACGGCAAACTTACCACTGAATTTCCTTACAGTGTCGACGGCATAGACATCGAACCCGTCTACACTACTCTCCCCGGCTGGAAAACCGATATGACCGGCATGAAGAGCGAGGATGAGTTCCCACAGCAATTCCGCGACTATATCACGTTCCTTGAACGCGAGCTTGGAGCCCCGATAACGATTGTGTCAATAGGCCCCGACCGCGAGCAGACCATAGAACGCGCCAAGGCGTGACGACAGTCGCCGACCGTAACCTTCTACCATAAAAACCTAATCAAATCAACGACATGGCGAAAGTAAAACCCTTCAAAGGCATCCGTCCTCCACGCGAGTTCGTGGAGCAGGTTGCATCGCGTCCTTACGATGTTCTAAACTCGGAAGAAGCGCGTGCCGAAGCAGAAGGCAATCCCAAAAGCCTCTACCACATCATCAAGCCCGAAATTGACTTCGAGCCAGGCACCGACGAACACGACGCCCGCGTCTACAACAAGGCCGCCGACAACTTCCGACGTTTCAAAGCAGAAGGCTGGCTCGTACAGGACGACAAGCCGCACTACTACATCTACGCCCAGACCATGGACGGACGCACCCAATATGGCATTGTGGTGGCTGCATACGTGCAGGATTATATGGAGGGGCGCATCAAGAAGCACGAACTCACACGTCGCGACAAAGAGGAGGACCGAATGAAGCATGTGCGCGTCAACAACGCCAACATCGAACCGGTGTTCTTCGCGTTTCCCGACAACGTAGAGCTTCAAGATGTCATAGACACTGTCACCAAAGGTGAGCCTGTCTACGATTTCGTTGCTCCCGACGGTTTCGGTCACCATTTCTGGGTTATAGATGACGACACTCTCACCGACAGGATAACCGCCGCCTTCGACGGCATACCATATCTCTATATCGCCGACGGCCATCATCGTTCGGCCGCCGCCGCGCTCGTAGGCGCCGAAAAGGCCGCCGCCAATCCCGCCAACCGCGGCGATGAGGAATATAACTACTTCCTCGCCGTAGCTTTCCCGTCCTCACATCTCAAAATCATCGACTACAACCGCGTGATTCGCGACCTTAACGGGCTTACTCCGGCGCAGTTGCTCGATAAGATAGCCGAGAACTTCGACATTGAGGAAAAAGGCACAGAGATATATCATCCCGAGCGTCTGCACAACTTCTCACTCTATCTTGACGGACGCTGGTATAGCCTCACCGCCAAGGAAGGCAGATTTGACGACGCTGACCCCATCGGCGTGCTTGATGTCACCATCTCGTCCGATCTTATCCTGCGCGACATTCTTGGTATCACCGACCTGCGCACCGACAAGCGCATCGACTTCGTCGGCGGCATCCGCGGACTCAGTGAACTAAAACGCCGCGTCGACTCCGGCGAAATGGCTGTCGCCCTGGCTCTCTATCCCGTGTCGATGAAGCAGCTCATGGATATTGCCGACAGTGGCAACATCATGCCTCCCAAGACTACATGGTTTGAGCCTAAACTCCGCTCGGGTCTCATCATCCATTCGCTTGACGACTGTACTGAGTGAGCTCTATCTCCCCTGATTCGCCCCAACCTGATTCCGAGTCTGCGAGCGCTCCGTTCCGGATTTCACCGTCGGTGTATTTCCGTTACGCGTTCGCAGACCGGACGGCGGCGATAGTCTCTGCCGCGTGCATCGCCGTTATTGCTGCGCTTGTCGCGGTCTCGGCAATGTCGGGAGATTTGCGGTTTCTCCTGGTCGCACTGATGGTGCTTTTCATCGGAGTGCCCGTAGCGATGAGTTTCGTATGGTTCTCGATAGCACTGTCACCCGAAGCCGCCAGGTCTACATTGCTCCACACCGTAACGCTACGGAGCGACGGCTCGCTGTACATAAGCTGGATTCAGGATGAATTTGTTGATAATTCCGATGACGACCTTGGCGCGTATCCCGCCATCAGGCCTCGTCTCCCCGATCCGGTATTCATCCCGTCGAGTCGAATTGTAAGCCGTCGTCTAAGTCGTTCGCACCTTATTTATAGGCTGTCTACCACCGAACTCGTGATTGTTCCTCTTGATGTGATTAATCTTAATCATCAAGAGATTTGTCAATTCGAGGATTTTGCGTAATTTTGCAGCCTCATTCATTCTCCCCTCTACGATAAAACAAGATTTATCTACCATTCGTCCGCATCATATTCAATATGGTTGTATTCTTTAAGCACGGAGCGACACGCGTGATAGCCGTCGACACCGACCACAGTTTCTCTCCCGTTGAGATAGAAAAGCTTTCATGGCTCTTCGACGGAGCTCGCCACATCGCAGCTCCGGTTGTCAAGGGCCGCTACATAGGCCCCCGCAAAGAAATGATTACTCCTTGGAGCACCAATGCCGTGGAAATCACCCGCAACATGGGTATTGAAGGCATCAGTCGCATCGAGGAGTTTTTTGTTACACGTCACGACGTGGAGCCTGTCTACGACAAAATGCTCAGCCGATTCTATCCCTACGGCCTCAACGAGAACATCTTCACCCTTGACAAAAAGGCTGACCCGATTGTCCACATCGACGACATACACGAATACAACCTCAAAGAGGGCCTCGCGCTTTCACCCGAAGAAGAGAAATATCTCTCCGACCTAAGCCAACGGTTGGGCCGACCGCTCACCGACAGCGAGGTGTTCGGCTTCTCGCAGGTGAACTCTGAGCATTGCCGCCACAAAATCTTCAACGGCACTTTCGTCATTGACGGCGAGGAGAAGCCAATGAGCCTCTTCAAGCTCATCAAAAAGACATCACAGACCAATCCCGGCTCACTTGTATCTGCTTACAAGGACAACGTGGCTTTTGTCAAGGGTCCCGAAATCGAGCAGTTCGCTCCATCAGATCCCACCAAGCCCTCATATTTCAAAGTAAAGAAAATACCTACCGTCCTATCCCTCAAAGCAGAGACACACAACTTTCCGACCACCGTCGAGCCTTTCAACGGCGCAGCTACCGGTTCGGGCGGTGAGATACGCGACCGTCTCGGCGGCGGCAAAGCATCACTTCCGCTCGCCGGTACAGCGGTATACATGACCTCCTATCCCCGTATCGACCCCGAGCGCCGTTGGGAGCTCATGACCAATCCCCGCGTGTGGCTCTACCAGACCCCCTCAGATATTCTCATCAAGGCCTCCAACGGCGCCTCCGACTTCGGCAACAAGTTCGGTCAGCCGCTCATCTGCGGTTCGCTCCTCACCTTCGAGCACGATGAGAACGGACGTCTCTATGCCTACGACAAGGTTATCATGCTTGCCGGCGGCGTAGGTTTCGCCAACGAGCGCGACGCCATCAAAGGCGAGCCCGAACCGGGACAGTCTGTCGTAGTCATGGGCGGCGACAACTATCGTATCGGCATGGGCGGCGGAGCCGTGTCATCGGTAGAAACCGGCCGTTATGCCGGAGCTATCGAGCTCAATGCCGTTCAGCGCGCCAATCCCGAGATGCAGAAGCGTGTGTCAAACGTCATCCGCGCACTTGCCGAGGATGAAAACAACCCCATTGTGTCGATTCACGACCACGGCGCAGGCGGTCACCTTAACGCCCTCTCCGAACTTGTCGAGGCAACCGGAGGCAAAATTGACATGAGCGCCCTCCCCATTGGCGACGACACTCTTTCCGCCAAGGAAATCATCGGCAACGAAAGCCAGGAGCGCATGGGTATGGTTGTCGCCGAAGCCGACCTCGACCGCATCCGCACTATCGCCGATCGCGAGCGCGCACCTATGTTCACAGTAGGACAGACAACGGGCGACAACCGCTTCGTGTTTGAAGAAGCCGACGGCACACGTCCTATCGACCTCGCCATGGGCGATATGTTCGGAAACTCGCCCCGCACCGTGATGACCGACAATACCGTCGACGTAAAATATCAGCCCGTAGTGACTGACCCCGACAAGATACACGAATACGTGCGCAATGTATTCAGCCTTGAAGCCGTGGCCTGCAAAGACTGGCTCACCAATAAGGTCGACCGTTCTATCACCGGCAAGATTGCCCGCCAGCAGTGTCAGGGCGACATTCAGCTCCCCGTCAGCGACTGCGGCGTTGTGGCGCTCGACTTCGAGGGCCACAAAGGCATTGCCACCTCAATCGGACATGCACCTCAAGTGGCGCTCGTAGACTCGGCCAAGGGCTCTGTAATAGCTATCGCCGAAGCACTCACCAATATCGTAGGCGCTCCACTCACCGACGGCATCAAGAGCATATCGCTCAGCGCCAACTGGATGTGGCCGTGCAAGAATCCTGGTGAGGACGCGGCTCTCTATCGTGCAGTAGAGGCCTGCTCAGATTTCGCCTGCCGTCTCGGCATCAACATCCCCACCGGCAAGGACTCGCTGTCAATGACCCAGAAATACGGCGACGACAAGGTATATGCCCCCGGCACAGTCATTATCTCGGCTGCCGGCGAGGTGAGCGACATACGTCGCACTGTCACCCCCGTGGCTGAGCGTCACGCCGGTTCACGCCTCTATTACATCGACTTCTCGGGCTCTCCACTCGCGCTCGGAGGCTCGGCCCTCGCCCAGACCCTCGGACGTCTCGGCGACGAATGCCCCGATGTTGCGTCTCCCGAACAGTTTGTCGCCACTTTCAACGCCATTCAGGCGCTTGTAAAGCGCGGCGTAATCATCTCGGCTCACGACGTATCGGCCGGAGGTCTCATCACTACTCTTTTCGAGATGGTGTTCCCCAACAATGTGGGCGGTCTCGACATTAACCTTAAAGAGATGAGTGAGACACTTGGCGAGAACGATATTGTCAAGCTTCTCTTTGCCGAGAATCCGGCACTTGTAATCCAGGTAGCCAACAGCCGCCGCAACGGTATGCTGAGCGCTCTTCGCAACGCCGGAGTACGCGTTGTCGAGATAGGACGCACCAGTAGTGGCCGCGACCTCGACATCACATTCGGCGAGCGCAAACTCACCTTCAACATCGACGAGATGCGCGATGTGTGGTACTACCCCTCTTACCTTCTTGACACCATCCAAAGCGGAAAAGAATGTGCCACCGAGCGCTTCGAAAACTACAAGCGTCAGCCGCTTCGCTTCCGTCTGCCCCGCAACTTCCGAGGCACATTCGCTGCACGAGGAATCACCCCCGGCGACCGTCAGCCTTCGGGCATACGCGCCGCGATTATCCGCGAAAAAGGCATCAACGGTGACCGCGAAATGGCGTTCTCGCTCTATCTCGCCGGCTTCGACGTCAAGGACGTTCACATGAGCGACCTCATGAGCGGGCGCGAGACACTCGACGACGTAAACATGATTGTGTTCTGCGGCGGCTTTTCGCACTCCGACGTACTCGGCTCAGCCAAAGGCTGGGCATCGGGCTTCCGCTACAATGACAAGGCACGTGCCACACTCAATCGTTTCTACAAGCGCACCGACACCCTCAGCCTTGGCGTGTGCAACGGCTGTCAGCTCATGATTGAGCTCGGCCTCATCCAGCCCGCCACCGAGGTCACCCCCGGCTCGCAGGTATATATGGCTCATAACGATAGCCATAAGTTTGAAAGTGCATTTCTCGGTGTCACCGTCGAAGACAGCAACTGCGTGATGTTCCGCGGCCTTGAAGAAATGAAAGCCGGCATCTGGGTGGCTCACGGCGAAGGCAAGTTCCACCTGCCTTTCCCCGCCGGCTCCTATAATGTGGCACTCCGTTACAGCTATGCCGCCTATCCCGGCAACCCCAACGGATCGCGTGGAGCCGTGGCCGGCATCTGCTCGCCCGACGGACGTCATCTTGCAATGATGCCCCACCTCGAACGCGCTATCTATCCCTGGCAGTGTGCCGTTTATCCCTCCGAGCATCGTAGCGACGATGTTACCCCCTGGATTGACGCATTTATCAACGCACGCCGCTGGATAGAACGCCGCACCAAAGCCTGAAACGAAAATATCGCATAACGAATCAAGGCAGCGGCCCGACGGGAGCCCGCAACTTCCGCCGGGCCGCTCTCTTTGTTACATAACCACAACCAACATTGACAAAATAATACACAATGGGAGGTTTTTTTGGAGTTGCTAAAAAAAGCAACTGCGTCAACGAGCTCTTTTATGGAGTAGACTACAACAGCCACCTCGGCACTAAGCGCGCCGGCATGGCCACTGTCGACAACGGCATTTTCAGCCGTCAGATTCATAATATTGAGAATACCTATTTCCGAACCAAATTCGAGGGCGACCTCGACCAGTTCTCGGGCAATTCCGGCATCGGCGTTATCTCCGATACCGACGCACAGCCCATCATCGTCAACTGCCATCTCGGCAAATTCGCCATCGTTACGGTAGGACGTATCAACAACATCGACGAGCTCGAACGTGAGATGCTCGCCAAAGGCCATCACTTCTGCGAACATTCCTACGACATCATCAACCCTACCGAGATGATTGCCGCCCTTATCAGCGACGGCACAGATATTGTTGACGGTATTGAGAATGTATATCGCCATGTCAAAGGCTCTTGCTCGATGCTCATACTTATGGACGACGGAAGCATCATAGCCGCCCGAGACCGTCTTGGCCGTACCCCGGTAATCCTGGGCAAAAAGGATGACGCGTTTGCGGCTACTTCCGAGACATGCTCGTTCCCCAATCTTGGCTTCTCTATCGAGGCCAATCTCGGACCGGGCGAGATAGTGCGTTTCACCCACAACGGAAGCGAACAGCTGCGTAAGCCCGAAAAGGAGATGCAGATATGCGCGTTCCTCTGGACTTATTACGGCTATCCGGTATGTGAATACGAAGGCCGCAATGTAGACGAAATGCGCTACAAATGTGGAGAGGATATGGCCGCCACCGACGACACCAAGGTCGACTATGTGAGTGCCATCCCCGACTCAGGCATAGGCATGGCACTCGGTTATGCCCAGGGCCTCGGAGTGCCATACAAGCGTGCGATAGTCAAATACACCCCCACATGGCCCCGCTCGTTTACCCCCGGCACCCAGGAGCGCCGCGAGCTCGTCGCCAAGATGAAACTCATACCTAACCGCGAATTGTTGCGTGGCAAGAGAGTCGTGTTCTGCGACGATTCCATTGTGCGCGGAACTCAGCTTCGCGACAATGTGGCTGACCTCTACGCCGACGGTGCCAAGGAGGTACATGTACGCATTTCCTGCCCGCCGCTCATCTATCCTTGCCGCTTTATCAACTTCACGGCATCAAAAAGCGAGCTGGAACTTATTACACGCCGAGTAATTCAGGAACGCGAAGGCGCTCACGACAGCAACCTCGACGCATATGCTACTACCGGCTCACCCGAGTATGAAGGCATGGTGGAGGATATACGCCGACAGCTCGGCGTTACGTCACTCAAATTTGCCTCTATAGAGAATGTAGTCAACTCTATCGGTCTGCCCAAGTGCAAAATCTGCACTCACTGCTTTGACGGCTCATCCCACGACTGAAGTATCTCCCGCGCGGTTTTTCACAAAAAAACTGGCCGCGAAATTTGCAAAATCGAACCTCAAGCCTTAACTTTGCGTTATCAAAGCAAACACCAACGGCGACAAGAGAGTCGCCTTAGAGTATAACCCAAAACCACATCAAAGTTGATTGGGAAACTCATCAAATTATAATGAAATACCGAGACAAGCTCGGTCGGCCAATGGCGGGCCTCACGCTCGACCGCGTGTCAAGCGCTTCCTTCAGGAAGAATAACAGAGGATTACAAAGGCCGGCTTTGCTCTCAAATCCTGTCATTCGGAGTTTCATCGCATCCTTTGATGTGGCCCATACGAAGTCGGCGAAAGCAGTGTTATCCACCCTTTCGCCGACTTTGCTTTTTATACACCTACGCTGAACATCACAGGCCCCTGAGCATGAATAAGACGCTCAGGGGCCTTTACAAATATATCTTTCTCTGTCACGCTCAGACGTTCTCAGCCAAGTTTAGGCTTTATATCCTTCGTCCACTCGCCGATGCGGGTGTCGGTCAGCTGTTCGTGATTTACGTTATCGAGCAGGAGGCCACACGCTCTGCCCCCTTTCACAGCCTTCGACGTAGCAAACGAGAAACAGTCAATCGGGAAGCCTTCGCCGATAAATGTCGCACCCGTGCCTGCGAGGCGATCGTAGAGAAGGCCGACGCCGTTGCAGAAAGTCTCAGTCATGGTCTCATCACCGCAACCGAACAGCACGATTTTCTTGCCTTTGAGATCAAGACTTTCAAGACCGTCGATAAAGTCCATCCAGTCATCTTCGAGGTCTCCGTCACCCCAAGTCGAGGTGCCGAGAATCAGATTGTCGTATTTGCCGACAGCCGAGGGCCCAGTATCGGCCACATTATATACGTCAGCGGGGTTGATGCCGAGATTGGCGGCGATTTTATAGGCTGCATCACGCGTCTGCCCGGTGGCTGAGCCATAAAATATTCCTGTGGGTTTCATTGTTGAATATCCTTGTGTCTGTGATACAAACATTGTTTTATATCCAAAACAATCGCTGTCAGAAAAAAGTTGCACATTTCACAAGGCATTTTCTCACGGTTGCTACGACTGCCGCTCCGAACATTTCGGTTACTCTTGGGTGTTATTTAACCGTACATCGCTTTTTACCCGTCTTTCGGGAAATATAAAGCGTATTACTTGCCGTAGCTTTACTAAAAAATGCGTAACTTTGCACTTCAAAAAATAACGACAAGCAGAGATATGACCCAAAGCAGACAAATCAAGACAGCTCTTGTGTCCGTATATCACAAGGACGGACTCGACAACATATTGCGTTCACTTGCAGCCGCCGGCGTGCGTTTTCTCTCCACCGGCGGCACACGCTCCTTTATTGAGAGCCTCGGCCTCGAATGTGATGCCGTAGAAGACCTTACCGGCTATCCCTCGATACTCGGAGGTCGTGTAAAGACTCTCCACCCCAAGGTGTTCGGCGGCATCCTTGCCCGTCGCTCCAACCCCACCGACTCCGAGCAGCAGACCCAGTATGAGATTCCAGGTATCGACCTCGTAATCGTCGACCTATATCCTTTCGAGGATACCGTAGCCTCCGGCGCTTCCCACGCCGACATTATCGAGAAAATCGATATAGGAGGCATCTCGCTCATCCGCGCCGCAGCCAAAAACTTCGCTGACGTGGCCATCGTGGCTTCAAAAGCACAGTATCCCGTGCTCGCCGACATTCTCGCCACCCAGGGCGCTGTCACCACTCTCGAACAACGTCGCCGCCTTGCCACCGAAGCTTTCGCGGTATCGAGCGGCTACGACTCGCATATATTCAACTGGTTTGCCTCGACAAACACCGAGGAGTCGGAGGCAGCTCCCGCCCTCCGTGTAGCCCTCGACGGCTCGATGCACCTCCGCTACGGTGAGAACCCCCACCAGGCAGGTCGTTACTACGGCGACTTTGAGCGTCTTTTCTCAAAGATCCACGGCAAGGAAATCTCCTACAACAATCTCCTTGATATAGACGCGGCTGTCAGCCTCATGGGCGAGTTTGAAGGTTGCGACCCCACATTCGCAATCCTTAAACACAACAACGCTTGTGGTCTTGCCACTCGTCCCACCCTCGCCGAAGCCTGGGCAGCTGCTCTTGCCGGCGACCCCGTGAGCGCTTTCGGAGGTGTCCTTGTAGCCAACCGCACTATCGATGCCGCAACCGCAACCGAGGTAGGCAAACTCTTCTTTGAGGTCATCATCGCTCCCGGTTACGACCCTGAGGCGCTCGCAATCCTCCAGCAGAAAAAGAATCGCATCATCCTGGTTCAGAAGGCTCCCCTCTCCACCACCCGCCAGTTCCGCTCTGTACTCAACGGCGCACTCGTACAGGACCGTGACCTCAAAGCAGAGACTCCCGAAGACATCCGTTGCGTCACTACCACTCCTATCACCTCCGACCGTGTGGCCGACCTCCTCTTCGCCAACAAGATTGTGAAGCACTCCAAGAGCAACGCCATCGTTCTCGCCCGCGGCTGCCAGCTCATCGCGTCGGGTGTAGGCCAGACATCACGTGTCGACGCACTCAAACAGGCTATCGAAAAGGCCCATAGCTTCGGATTCGACCTCAAAGGCGCTGTTATGGCCTCTGATGCCTTCTTCCCCTTCGCCGACTGCGTACAGATTGCCCATGAGGCAGGCGTAGACGCCGTCATCCAGCCCGGCGGCTCGGTGCGCGATGCAGATTCGGTTGCTTACTGCGACGCAAATGGCATAGCTATGGCTATGACCGGTTTCCGTCACTTCAAGCACTGATATAGTAATCATTGTAATCATATCCATAACCCCCTCATCCCCCTGACAGATGGGACTGTTTTCACTGACAAAAGAAATCGCTATTGACCTCGGAACGGCCAATACCATCATAATCCACAACGGCAAGATCGTCATTGACGAGCCTTCGATTGTTGCTATCGAGACGCGCAGCGGCAAGCTCATTGCCGTGGGTAAGGAAGCACAGCAGATGCGCGGCAAGGAGCCCGCGGGCATCCAGACCATCCGTCCCCTGCGCAAAGGCGTTATCGCCGACTTTAATGCGGCGGAGATGATGATTCGCGGTCTTGTCGAGAAAGCCTCGTCCAAGAGCCGTTGGTTCAGCCCCTCGATGCGCATGGTGGTAGGTATTCCCTCAGGCTCGACCGAAGTGGAGATACGTGCCGTTCGCGACAGTTCGGAGCACGCCGGCGGTCGTGACGTCTACATGATATATGAGCCGATGGCTGCTGCGCTCGGCATCGGTATAGATGTCGTAGCCCCTGAGGGCAACATGATTGTCGACATAGGCGGCGGCACCACCGAGATTGCCGTAATCTCTCTCGGCGGTATCGTGAGCAACAAGAGCATCCAGATTGCCGGCGACGACCTCACAGAGGATATACGCGAGCACATGCGCCGCGTGCATAACGTGCGCGTTGGCGAGCGTACAGCCGAGCTAATCAAGATGAACGTTGGCTCGGCTCTCACCGAGCTCGAAAACCCGCCTGAGGATTATATCGTCCACGGCCCTAACCTTACTACCGCGCTCCCAATGGAAGTCCCCGTGAGCTATCAGGAGATAAGCCACTCTATCGAGAAGTCAATATCGAAGATTGAAGCGGCCGTTCTCTCGGCTCTTGAACAGACTCCCCCGGAGCTTTACGCCGACATCGTGAAAAACGGCATCTATCTCGCCGGCGGCGGCGCTATGCTACGCGGCCTCGACAAGCGACTTACCGACAAAATCGGCATACAGTTCCACGTTGCCGAGGAACCGTTGCTCGCAGTGTCAAAAGGCACCGGCGTGGCGCTCAACAATGTCGACCGCTTCTCATTCCTGATACGCTGAACAAAGACGCCTTCAGAGCGTGCTCAATCTCTACCGTTTCATACTCCGCTATTCGACGTGGATTCTGTTCATAATCTACGTCATTGCGTCGAGTTGGTTGCTCTTTGCCCGCAATCCTTACCAGAGGCATGTGTGGCTCACGAGCGCCAACGCGGTGAGCGGTGCGCTGTATTCAGCCACCAATTCGGTCACTTCATATTTCTATCTGCGTGAAATCAACGAAGACCTTCAGGTCCGCAACGCGCAGCTCGAACATGAAGTCCTCGCACTCAAAAACCGTATTGCCAACTACCAGGCGATGGAATTTGCCGACACCGCGCGTATCGACTCATCACTCTCCCGCTATCATTTCGCTGTGGCTCACGTAATCAACAATTCTGTGAGCCGCCCCACCAACTATATCACACTTGACCGCGGCAGTGATGACGGCCTTCGCCCCGAAATGGGTGTCGTAGACCAGAACGGCATCGTCGGTATCATCAATGTGGTAGGAAAGCACACCTCGCGTGTCATCTCCCTGCTTAACCCGTATCTGCGTGTTTCGTGCAAGATAAAGGGGCACGACGTGGTAGGCTCACTCGTTTGGGACGGCGTAGACCCGTCAATGGCAATTCTCGAAGAGCTGCCCCGTCATGCCGTCTATGAGCCGGGCGACACGGTGGTCACGTCGGGCTACTCATCGGTATTTCCCGAGGGAGTGCCCGTGGGAGTGGTATTAGAGCGCGTCGCGGCCCGCGAAGAAAACTTCCGCACTCTCCGCGTAAAGCTCTCCACCGACTTCACCACCCTCTCTACGGTGCGCATTATAATTGACGACCTCGCTGACGAACTCCGCACAGTGGAGGACGACGGCAAGACCGAACGTAAAACCTCCATTCCGCAAAAGATGCCGTCAACGGCCCAGTAATACGCAAAAGTTATCCGATGACACGTACAGCACTGTTTTATATTCTTCTCGGATTAATACTCGCTATTTCGCAGGTGGTGGTGTTCAATCACATCTGCCTTTTTGGCGTGGCGGTACCGTTTGTGTTCATTTACCTGCTAATTGCGCTGCCTCTTACGCTCGGCCAGGGAAAAGTGCTCACAATAGCATTTATCTACGGACTTGTCATCGACATCTTTTCCGATACTATGGGACTCTATGCCCTCGGCTCGACGGTAATGAGTGCCCTGCGTCATCCTGTGGTGCGCTTGTTTTTTCCACGCGAGGACGAACTGACCGACCCGAGGCCGAGCGTCGACTCCCTTGGCCTCGCCGTCTTTCTGCGATATTCGGTGACGCTGACACTGATTTTCTCAATAGTAGTGGTGCTCGCCGACAGCTTCGTGTTTTTCAACCCTCTCCGTATTCTTCTCCTCATCGCGGGCTCGACTCTCATCACAACGGCACTCATCGTAGCCCTCGATTTTATTACCGTAAACCGTCGTGAGAAAAGACTATAACCTCGAAAGGCGTAAATATGTCATTGGCGGCTTTATACTCGTTATCGTAGTAATTTATCTCTTTCGACTATTTGACCTTCAAGTCGCTGACGAGAAATACAAAGCTTTTGCCGATTCTAACGCCTTCCTTAAAAAGACCATATATCCGTCGCGCGGCACGATATACGACCGCAACGGCAACATCGTGGTGTTCAATCAGCCTGCCTACGACATCATGTTTATAAAACGTGATATTGAGGAATTTGACACACTCGATCTATGTCAGGCGGTAGGCATCTCGATAGAGGACTTCCGGACCCGATGGAACGAGGTGACAAACCGCGCCACCAATCCCGGCTATTCTACCTATTCGCCACAGACGTTGTTCACCAACCTTAACCCCGAAGACTATGGCCGCCTTCAAGAAAAGATGTACCGTTATCCCGGCTTCTATATACAAAAGCGTATTGTCAGAGACTACGGCTACCATTGCGCCGCCAACGTCCTGGGCAATATCCGTGAGGTAAACCGCGACGACATAGACCGCGACAATTATTATGCAGCCGGCGACTACACTGGCGACAATGGTGTCGAAAAGTCGTATGAAGAATTTCTCCGCGGCCGCAAAGGCATGGAGATACTTATACGCGATTCAAGGGGACAGATTCAAGGCCGCTTTGAGGATGGCAACCGGGATGTAGCAGCTGTCGGCGGCCGCAACCTCAAACTATCGCTTGACATCGAGCTGCAACAATACGCAGAAAGCCTCATGGTCAACAAGCTCGGCGCTATAGTCGCAATAGAGCCGGCGACCGGCGAAGTACTTGCTCTTGTGACCTCGCCCAATTACGACCCATCACTACTCGTAGGGCGTGATCGCGGCAAAAACTACCGCATGCTCATGGACACCCCACACCGTCCGCTTACCGACCGCTCCATAGCAGGCTTTTATCCCCCCGGCTCCACATTCAAGCCCTCTCAAGCGCTGATTTTCCTGCAAGAAGGGATAATAACCACATCTACACAATATCCCTGCTACCACGGCTACATCAACGGCGGTCTGCGAGTGGGTTGCCACGGCCACCCGTCGCCACTTGCACTGCTTCCGGCTCTACAGACGTCATGCAACGGCTACTTCTGCTGGGGATTCAAAAACATGATCGACCGTCGCTCCAAATACGGCTCATCAGCCGAGGCATTCGAAGTTTGGAAGAACCACCTTGTGTCAATGGGCTACGGCTACAAACTCGGCATCGACCTCCCTGGCGAGATACGCGGGTTCCTCCCTAACGCCAAATATTACTCCAAGGCATACGGCGAGGGACGTTGGAGCGCCAACACAGTCATATCTGTGTCAATCGGTCAGGGCGAGGTGTCGGCCACTCCCCTTCAAATCGCCAATCTTTGTGCCACTATCGCCAACCGCGGCTGGTTCATTACCCCGCATGTGGTGAAAGAAATCGAAGATACGGTCATCGCTCCGCAATATCGTGAGAAACGTTTCCCTACGGTCGATGCCAAGTATTATCCCGACGTAGCTCAAGGTATGCGCATGGCCGTTACCGGCGGCACATGCCGAGCCGCCAATCTGCCCGACATCGAGGTAGCCGGCAAGACCGGTACGGCCCAGAACCCCCATGGTAAAGACCACTCGGCTTTCATGGGCTTCGCACCCTTCAATGACCCCAAGATAGCCGTCGCCGTGTATGTCGAAAACGGTGGCTGGGGAGCCACCTACGGTGTGCCTATTGGATCGCTGATAATAGAGAAATATCTCAATCGCCACATCTCCGATGCCCGCAGGCATATAGAAACCGCAATGCTCAACGCTTCAACCGCACAGTTAAGTGAGTATAAATACTGACAACCTCTATCGCCCGTCGGGACCGGGTCAGCCGATAGGTGCCGGTTCCGTATTCCGTTACCTCGATTGGGTAACGCTGGTACTCTACGTATTGCTCGTCGCAGCCGGCGCCGTGTGTATCTACGCCGCCAGCTATGACTTCGACCATGCCAACATATTCTCTTTTACCGAATTTTCAGGCAAGCAGATAAGATGGATAGGCCTGTCTATGCTTCTTGGCCTCGGCCTGCTGCTCATAGACTCACGAGCTTACGAGACCTATGCCTATCCGGTCTATATTGCAATGATGGGGCTACTTATAGTCACCATATTCATTGCCCCCGACATCAAAGGCTCCCGTTCATGGTTAGTTCTCGGCCCGATGAGCCTGCAACCGGCCGAATTTGCCAAGTTTGCCACTTCACTTGCTCTGGCGCGGCTCTTTTCAGGCTACGGGTTTAGCCTGAATTCGTCGCGAACCAACTATTTCAAGGCACTCGGCATAATTTTTCTGCCGATAGCGCTTATCCTCGCCCAGCGCGAGACAGGCTCGGCACTCGCCTACCTCTCACTTTTCTTCGTGCTGTACCGCGAAGGCATGAGCGGCCTGGTGCTTCTATCCGCCCTGTGTGCGGTAGTGTTTTTCGTTGTCTCGGTAAAGTTTACTGACCTCAGCATTATCGGGATGCCTATGGGCGAGCTTGCGGTGTTTGTCATGATAATGCTCATCTGCACCTGCATGACCGCCCTCTATTGCCGCTTCCCGAAAGCCGCGCGTAATGTGCTTATATGGTTTCTTTGCACTACTCTGACGCTTGTGGGGTTAGGACTCATCGGCATCACCGTGCCGTCGCCAGAATATTTCATGATTGGCATCATCGGTGTCGCTATAATATATCTCGCCGTTCTCTCACTGCATGAAAAGACTCCCCGACTCCTCATCACCATTCTTGTGACAATAGTATCGGTAGGGTTTCTTTTCTCTGTCAACTATGCGTTCAACAATGTGCTTCAGCCGCACCAGCAGCAGCGTATTCGCGTAACGCTCGGCATGGACGACGACCTACGCGGAGCCGGCTATAATGTCAATCAGTCTAAGATAGCAATAGGTTCGGGCGGTATCTGGGGCAAAGGTTTTCTCAACGGTACCCAGACCAAGCTGAAATATGTGCCTGAACAGCACACCGACTTCATTTTCTGCACTATCGGCGAGGAGGAAGGGTTCGTCGGCTCGGCGCTGTGTCTGCTTCTTTTTCTTGCGCTTATTTTGCGTGTTATTACAATCGCCGAGCGACAACCACGTGCTTTCGGGCGAGTCTACGGCTATTGTGTCGCCTCGTATTTCATTTTCCACCTCGCAATCAATGTGGGTATGGTTATAGGACTGTGCCCTGTAATTGGCATACCTCTCCCATTTTTCAGCTACGGCGGCTCTTCACTGTGGGGCTTCACTATCCTGCTATTTATACTGCTGCGACTTGATGCCTCACGCCGCGATTACCGTTAACATCTATCTACCCGTAAACAAGAGTATATGAAGATAGCCAATATCGACCTCGGAGCGCGTCCGCTCATGCTCGCGCCTATGGAAGATGTGACCGACCCGTCGTTCCGACTCATTTGCAAGGAAATGGGGGCCGACATGGTTACAACAGAATTTGTGTCGGCCGACGCGCTTATACGCAACATAGCATCCACTACCCGCAAGCTCGAAATAAATCCTGCCGAGCGACCCGCCGCGATTCAAATCTACGGTAGGGATGTCGACTCGATGGTAGAGGCGGCCAGGATAGTCGAGCAGGCGCACCCCGACGTGCTCGACCTCAACTTCGGATGCCCCGTAAAAAAAGTGGCAGGCAAAGGAGGAGGCGCCGGACTGCTTCGTGACATACCTCGTATGCTTGAAATCACCTCGGCCATTGTCAAGGCTGTCAAGCTGCCCGTTACTGCCAAGACACGACTCGGCTGGGATCATGATTCACGCGTCATAGTCACTCTGGCCGAGCAATTGCAGGACTGCGGCATACAGGCACTCGCCATACATGGACGAACCCGCTCACAGATGTACACCGGCTGTGCCGACTGGGAAATGATTGCTCGTGTCAAAGAGAATCCCCGTCTCACAATTCCGATAATCGGCAACGGCGACATCACCACGCCGGAAGCCGCACTCGAAGCGTTCACCCGCTACGGAGTAGACGGAGTCATGGTAGGACGCGCTGCCATTGGAGCGCCATGGGTGTTCAGGGATATGCGCGCCACTCTCGACGGAAAAGAGATAACTCCATTATCCAATGCCGAGAAACTCGCCATCGTAATGAGGCAGATTCATGAAAGCGTTGGGCGCATAGATGAATACCGTGGCATACTCCATATCCGACGTCACCTCGCTGCGTCGCCCCTTTTCAAGGGTATACCCGATTTCAGAGCTACCCGTATCGCCATGCTCCGCGCCTCGTCGCTTAGTGAGCTTGAAGACATATTGTCGGACGTGGCTACACGCTGCCTCGACATAGGCGGAATTAGTTAATCAACCGCTAATTTTCTCCTGAAACAGTTAAATTGGCGATTTTTTTGCTAATTTCGCACATTAAATTCTATCAGTTTTATCGCACTACAATGATACTTCGACATACATTCTCCTCACTTATTGTGGCCTTGGCGGCCCCCATGGTCGTGCATGCCGACGAAGTTACACGCTACGATCTAAAAGTCAATGACTTCACAGAGCTAAAAGTTGTCGACAACGTAAATGTTATTTATCGTTGCGTACCAGACTCTGCCGGCCATGTGGTGTTCAACGCCACACCTTCACATGCTGCGGCTTTCATATTTCAGCCCGACGGCGCTAAGCTCGGCATAGAGCTCGCGCCGGAAGTGGCGCAGAACCCCGACGGACTGCCCACTGTCACAGTCTACTCTACTTTCCTTTCGCGTGCCGAAAACGATGGCAAGGCTACATTGCGAATAGATAACGCCGCGGCAGGAGCGAAAATCAAATGTGTGCTTGTTGGTAACGGACGCCTTGTGGCCCGCGGTCTGAACTTCACCCAAGTAGAGGCCTCGCTCATGACAGGCAACGGAGAGATCGTGGTGTCGGGCAAATGCGATGTAGCAAAGCTTTCATCGACCGGCACAGGACAGATTCAAGCCGATGAACTTGTTGCCCGCGAAGCGAAGTGTCGTGTGGTAGGCACTGGCTCGATAGGCGTGAATGCCTCCGACGCGCTTACCGTCAGTGGCATGGGTTCCGGCACGGTGTATTTTATCGGCACTCCCACGATTAAAAACCGCACTCTCGGAGTCAAGACCAAGCCGCTGATTGACGATAATCAGGCCGGCGAAAAGGCAAAATAACAGCCGATGCCCGAAGACAGAGTTGACGAACCGTATCACAGCGAACGTGCAGAACTGAAAGTCAAGGTTGCTCGCACCATAAAGTGGACTGTCATCGACAAAGTGTCGGTCCAGATATTATATGCCCTTACCGGCATAGTGCTCGCTATCAAACTTACGCACGCCGATTTCGGACTTGTCGGCGCCGTGCTTGTGTTTCAGGCCTTCGGGTCGCTCTTTGTCGACAGCGGTTTTGCGTCGGCCCTGCTCCAACGCAAATCGCCAACGCAGGACGATTACTCTACCGTGCTGTGGTTTAACATCTTCATGGCCACTGCGCTCTATGTTATCTTATTCTTTGCGGCACCTCTCATTGCTGATTGTTATGACGGCGACAAGCGAATCATCCCGTTGGCTCGCGTGATGTTTCTGACCTTTATTATAAACGCCACCTCGATAGTTCAGGTCAACCGTCTCAACAAGCATCTCGAAATGAAAAAGGTCACGATTGCCAATTCGGTGGGTGTCTTTTCAGGGGCTGTTACCGGCATAGGCATGGCTGTTACTGGTTGTGGCGCGTGGTCCATCGTCGGGCAGTCGCTCGTGTTGTCTACAATCAAATCACTCGTATTATGGTACATGACTTCGTGGCGCCCCTCGGCTGTGTTTTCCTTTAAAATATTGCGCTCGTTTTTCAAAGTAGGGTCGAGCGTGATGATTTCTTCATTTTTCAACACGCTGTATCTCAACATATATGCATTTATAATAGGAAACCGTGTGGGCATGGTGGCTCTCGGCTATTACAGTCAGGCCGACAAGTGGAGCAAAATAGGAGTGTCATCGCTTGGAGCCGTAGTGACATCGTCGTTTCTCCCCTTGCTGTCGCGCTATCAGGACGAGCCGGTAGAGTACGCCGCTGTGACATCAAAGTGCAACCGCCTTACAGCTTATATCTCTATTCCCGCACTGGGCATGCTTGCAGCTCTCGCCCCCGCCATTTTTCACGCGTTGTTCGGCAACAAGTGGGATGGTTCAATATCCCTGTTCCAATTGTTGTTGCTTCAAGGTGTTTTTGTGGTGCTTTCCGGACTTTACACCAACGTGATTCTTGCTCGTGGCAAAGCCAAGTTGCTCGTGGTGAGTGAGACGGTGCGATATATCGTAGCCGCCGTCGCAATAGTCGTCACACTCCCCTATATCTCGCTATCAACGCCGACCGATGTAACCGAAGGAATACGCATTCTTCTCTATGGCCAGATTGTGGCCTCGGCGGTATTCTGGGCGATAATGACCGTTATTGCAGCCAATGTGTCGGGCCGTCGCTGGTGGCAGATGCTCAAAGATATTTTCCCCTATCTTATCGAAAGTCTGCTTGCTGTGTGGGTCATATCGCTGATTGTCAACAGCAGTCTTTCGCCGAAGACAGTTATCCCCCTCGCTCTCGCCGCCGGATGCACGATATATTTCTCGCTCAACAGGCTGTTTCATTCCCGCATACAGTCCGACGCTATTGACTTTCTGCGCAAGCGCTCCGAAAAATGAGGGTCAGACCCCTGCAAACATCTCAAACGCTTCGCGGCGCGACGCTTCAATGAGCTCGGTATAATGCGCATCTGAATTTACAACTACCGATATGCCTGCGTCTCTAAGTTTCTTGAAGTGGCGCTGATGAGGATAGAAGCGGCCTGTTTTTGAGTATGCCTTTGTGTTTATTTCTGCTGTCAGTCCTTTTGAAGCTACAGCATTTATCAGCGCCTCCACATGATCCTGATACCACGGCTGAAATTCAATCTCGGGGTCTATTGTCGAAGCATTGTAGCCAATCTTGTCAAGATGCCCTATAATGTCGAAACCGCCAGCTTCAACCATTGCCATAGACTGCTCATAAAATTTGTCGACCACATAACGCAGGTTGTCGTCAAAAACCTCATGCAGATTGCGGGCAAAGTTCAGGGGCGAACCGTCAATGTCACACATACCGCCGTGAAGGTCGGGAATAAAATGCACTGAACCTATACGGTAGTCGAGCGGCAACTCCTGAAAGTAATCAATGGCCGGCCCCCATTCCTGGCCGATATAGTCAATCTCCATCGAAACCAGAAATTTAGTGGGCGCATCTGCGTGCAACTCCCTGAGACGCTCCACCTCGGCAATATATTCGTAGACTGCAGCACTTGACATATTGCAGGTTGATGGAACATTAATCGGCGAATGTGGCGAAAAACCGTAGTGGCTCATACGAGCTTTGACAGCAGCCTCGGCAAACTCGGCCATCGTTGCACGCCCGTCGCAGAATTGGGTGTGACTATGGAGATTATATGATACATCGGGTCGGAGCTCCCTGAGTATTTCCCTGAATTGGCTCATTGTCCGTATGTTT
The DNA here is from genome assembly GCA_947178215.1 of uncultured Porphyromonadaceae bacterium. GTDB lineage: Bacteria > Bacteroidota > Bacteroidia > Bacteroidales > Muribaculaceae > Paramuribaculum. Next base: position 5,856 of record CAMWXJ010000022.1, on the reverse strand, counting down.
TGTTATGATTTTTCAGTAGTTCTTATAGATCGCAATCGTAATGCACGAGGTGTGTGGCTGAGTGGCAGATATGAAGCGTATGGTCTATAATGACATGTCGCGTCGCCATTGCGGCAATCTCGCTCATCTCGTGGCTCACAAGCGCAATAGCGGTGTCGGGGCGCACAGATTTCACTTCCTGGAGCATACCATACAACTCATGTTCGAAATGTTTGTCAAGATAACTCAGTGGCTCGTCAAGAATCACTACTTCCGGCTCGGCTACAAGCGCACGCCCAAGAAGAGCGCGCTGGAACTGACCGCCCGACAGTTCACCGACAGGCGAACCGGCCTTTACTTCGAGTTCAAGGCGCGCAAGCATGTCGGCCACGCGAGCGTCTACATTGTCATGCGGTGCCTCGGGACCCATAAGTCCGAGCCTTATCACTTCTTCGACAGTAATAGGAAACCTTGCATCCACGGCACTTTTCTGAGGCAGATAACCGATAGTGAGTCGAGGTGCCTGATTGCCGTGGCAGTCAAGGTAGCTCACACTCCCGGCGGTGGGGCGCAACAGCCCGAGCATGATGCGGAGAAGAGTGGTTTTACCGCCGCCGTTTGGGCCGGTAATCGCCATAAAATCACCGCGGTTGATATCGAGAGTTATATTTTTCAGCACCTCCTTGCGACCATAGTGCATTCCTACGTCGGTAAGACGTATAGCCGGAGTGCCTGTCACATTTCTTTCGCCTTGCGTATTCATTACTGCAAAATTAGCTATTTCTCGTGAATTTTCACTAATTTTGCAGTTGATATGGACATCAAGCAGGACACACTCGACAGGCGCTATCTGCGCATGGCCCGTATTTGGGCCGAAAACTCCTACTGCCGTCGCAGGCAGGTGGGAGCACTGATAGTCAAAGACCGCATGATAATATCCGACGGCTTCAACGGTACCCCCGCCGGCTTTGAAAATGTGTGTGAAGATGCCGACGGCGTCACCAAGCCCTATGTGCTTCATGCCGAAGCTAATGCTATCACCAAGGTTGCGGCAAGCAACAACTCGTCGGCCGGCGCCACGCTCTATGTCACGGCGTCACCATGCCTTGAATGCACCAAGCTTATAATACAGAGCGGAATACGCCGCGTAGTGTTCAACGAGCTCTACCGTATCACCGACGGCCTCGAACTTCTTGAACGCGCAGGCATCGAGATTTGCCATATACCGAATATCGACTGACACGCGTCGCCTCCATATCACTATCAATCTGACTCACAGTTTCCACAAGGACAAGATATACAGCACACAAATGCAACCCAATTTCCGCAAGACCACAACGTGGCTTCCGCTCATCGTAGCCGTGACACTCGTTGTCGGACTTTGGCTCGGGACCAAGCTCCCTACAGTCATTGCGCCCCGCACAAGCTCGGCACAGCACAAGATAAGCGAGATGATGGACATAATCTCGGCGCTCTATGTCGACGAAGTCGATACCGACTCAATACTCGAAGCCTCAATGAGCGACATTATGGCCAAACTCGACCCCCACTCTATTTACATCCCGGCCGCCGACCTCCAGAGCGTCAATGAAGAGCTCGACGGCTCATTCTCCGGAATAGGCGTGTCGTTTACCATGCTTACCGATACCATTACCGTCAACGAGGTAGTGTCGGGCGGACCGGCTGAGCGCGTAGGCCTACTACCCGGCGACCGTATCATCACTATCAATGATTCCGTAGCCGTAGGATGGCCGCAGAACAAGGTGCTTACCACTCTTCGAGGCCTCAAAGGCACGGAAGTAACCCTCGGCATACGTCGTTCTTCGGCACCCGACAAGCTTCTCCCCTTTACCGTGGTGCGCGACGACATTCCCGTCACCTCGATTGATGCTTCATACATGATTGACCCGACCACCGGTTATATCCGTGTCAACAAATTCGGACGCACCACCTACAATGAGTTCTTCACGTCGCTCGGCATGCTTGCCAACAAGGGCGCCAAGCGCTTTATAGTCGACCTCCGCGGCAACTCCGGCGGCTTCCTCGACATAGCGGCTATGATGGCAAACGAATTTCTTCCGGCAGGCGCGACCATCGTATCGATGCACGGCCGCTCGGCCGACTCCGACGACATGATTCGCGCCAACGGCCAGGGCTCGTTCCAGGATGCAGAACTGGTGGTTATGATTGATGAATATTCGGCAAGCTGCTCGGAAGTGTTCGCCGGCACGATACAGGATAATGACCGCGGCCTTGTAGTAGGACGCCGATCATTCGGCAAAGGTCTCGTACAGCGTCAGCTTCCGCTATCCGACAGCAGTGCAGTGCGTATCACCACAGCACGCTACTACACCCCCTCCGGCCGTTGCATCCAGAAACGCTACACTCCCGGTGACCAGGAGAGCTACGAGCTCGACATATACGAACGCCTGAGTCACGGCGAGAGCCTCTCGGCCGACTCAATTACACTTGACAAGAGCGTGACCTATTTCACCTCTACCGGCCGCGAAGTCTACGGAGGCGGAGGCATCATGCCCGACGTGTTTGTACCCGCCGACACCACCGGCTACTCCAAGTATTATTTCAGCGTGCTAAATGCCGGTCTGCTCCAGAAATTCGCATTCGCTTATACCGACGCCGCCCGCGACCGTCTCGGAAACGCCAAGACGACCGAAGAACTGCTCAGCATTCTCCCCTCCGACTCCGAGCTACTGTCAACGTTTGTCACCTATGCCTCGCGCGAGGGGAAGATACCGGCACAATGGTATTATATAAACATTTCGCGCAATCTCATTGTTAGACAATTGAAAGCTCTTATTGCCCGCGACATCATCGGACTCAATGGCTATTACGAGGCCATTAACCCGACCGATGCCGCAGTTATCAAAGCTCTTGACGAGCTTGAAAACGGTAATGCGAGAGTACCTATCATGCCTCTACACGACAATGAATAAAGATATTATCCGTGCCCAAATCCGTGCCGCAAAGGCGCTCGTAGGTGAAGCCGAACGTCGCTCCGCCGCCACAAGTGTGTTCAACCGTCTTGAAAAAATGGCGGCCTTTATGATGGCCGACCGCATCCTCATGTATCATTCGCTCCCCGACGAACTTTCGACGCATGAGTTTCTCGACCGCTGGGGCAAGCGCAAACGGTTCTTTCTCCCGCGCGTCAACGGCGTAAACCTCGACATTCTACCCTACGACAAATCCAGTCTGCGCCTCGGGGCTTTCCATATCGAAGAACCCGACGGCTTCGACACCACATCGGTCGACGACATAGAGATGATAATTGTCCCTGCCGTGGCTTTCGACCGCAAAGGCAACCGTGTGGGACGCGGCAAAGGCTACTACGACCGTCTTCTCGCCACTACCCGTGCGCTGAAAGTAGGCGTAGGCTACGATTTCCAGCTCCGCCCCGACGGCGACATTGAGCCTGATCAGAATGACGTGCCTCTCGACGTAATCATCACCGAGAGCACGCTACTCATTGTCAGGCGCTAAACTGCAGTCGTAGGGCGCAACTACCTTAATGCAATCAAATGGTATCTGTCAATAATCTGTCAGTCGAGTTCAGTGCGCGCGCACTGTTCGACAACGTTAACTATGTCATAAACCGCCGCGACAAGATAGCGCTCGTAGGCAAGAATGGTGCCGGCAAATCAACGATGCTCAAAATCATTGCCGGCATACAGAAACCCACGTCAGGCACCGTGGCGATAGCCCGCGACATGACGATTGGTTATCTGCCGCAGCAGATGGTGCTCGCCGATGACACCACCGCAATCCAGGAAGCATTGAAGGCGTTCGCGCATATTGACCGTATGCAGCAGCACCTCGACGATATGAACGCTGAACTGGCCTCACGCACCGACTTCGACACCCCTGCCTTTCAGGAACTGATTGAGGCGATGACATCGCTCACCGAACGCCTCGCCATGGAGCAGAGCGACAACTCCCGTGCCGAAGCAGAGAAAACGCTGCTCGGCCTCGGCTTCACCCGCAACGACTTTGACCGTCCGACATCGGAGTTCTCGGGCGGTTGGCGTATGCGCATAGAGCTTGCAAAGATTCTGCTCTCGCGCCCCGACTTACTGCTTCTCGACGAGCCCACCAATCATCTCGACATTGAGTCGATACAGTGGCTCGAACAGTTCCTTATTTCCAAGGCAAAGGCCGTGGTGCTCGTTAGCCACGACCGTACTTTCATTGACAATGTGACCAACCGCACTATCGAAATCTCACTCGGCAAGATATACGACTACTCGGTCAACTATTCACATTATCTTACCCTGCGCGCCGAGCGACTGGAACAGCAGCGCCGCGCCTTCGCCAACCAGCAGAAGCAGATTCAGGAGACTGAGGATTTCATTGAGCGATTCCGCTACAAGGCGACAAAGAGCGTGCAGGTGCAGAGCCGCATAAAACAGCTTGCTAAGATAGAACGCATCGAGGTCGACGAGGTCGACACCTCGCATCTCAACCTCCGCTTTCCGCCGGCTCCCCGTTCAGGCGACTATCCCCTCATTCTCGAAGACGTCGGCAAGGCATACGGCGACTGTCAGATATTCGACCATGCCACATTCACTATCAAGCGCGGCGAAAAAGTAGCTTTCGTGGGCAAGAACGGTGAGGGCAAGTCTACGCTTGTGAAGTGCATCATGGGGCAGATACCATACAGTGGTATGCTCAAAACAGGCCACAATGTAAAGATTGGTTATTTCGCACAGAATCAGGCCCAGCTACTCGACGGCGAGATAACTGTGTTCGACACAATCGACCGCGTGGCGACCGGCGACATCCGCACAAAAATACGCGACATCCTGGGAGCGTTTATGTTTGGTGGAGAAGCATCCGACAAAAAGGTCAAAGTGCTTTCAGGAGGCGAGAAAACACGCCTCGCCATGATACGCCTGCTGTTGGAGCCGGTCAACCTGCTTATTCTCGACGAGCCCACTAATCATCTCGACATCCCGTCGAAAGAGGTGCTCAAACAGGCCATACGCGACTTCGACGGCACAGTGATTCTCGTGAGCCACGACCGAGATTTTCTCGACGGCATCGTCGACAAGGTATATGAGTTCGGAGGCGGCAACGTAAAAGAATGTCTTGGCGGCATATATGAGTTCCTCGAAAAGAAGCGGCTGCAATCTCTTGACCTCCTCGGCACTACGCAGGAAATTCGACTCTCGACCGGTAAACAGCCGACACCGAAAGAGAACAAGGCCGCCGCGGGTGCCAAAGCAGAGACATCTACGGCAGAAGCGGCACCCCAGCGCCGCAGTTACGCCGAGCAGAAGGAGCATGAGAGGATTGTGCGTCGTGCCCGAAAGCGCGTTGAAGAGGCGGAGGCCGAAATAGAACGCCTTGAATCCGAAGTAGCTGCCATAGAAGCGAAAATGGCCGATGGTTCTTATTCGGAAGAGCTCATGAGTTCCCACCTCGAGGCACGAAAACGACTCGACAACGCCATGAGCGTTTGGGAGCTTGCGCAGACCGAGCTCGAATCGCTCGGCTAACAAAGCCCTACGACCGTTGCCGTTATAGCATATCCGTGTCGCCGGCCGCTAATTCTGTACGGTCAGCACTTTTTTTTGCCACCTCGGCATCGATTATTCACAAAAAATTGCTAACTTTGCAACTACAAAAAACATATTGATGCGCATGTGGCGTAATGGTAGCCGCGCCAGACTTAGGATCTGGTGTCGAAAGACGTGGGGGTTCGAGTCCCTTCATGCGCACCCTAAACCCCTTTTAACTCATTGAGTTTTAAGGGGTTTTGCTTTTCTAATAAGCAACAATCGCGCAGATATACGAAACAAAATGGGGTCAGCGGATTTTTCCGGTGAGCGGAGGGGGTGTCAAGAGTATAGAGTGGCC
>CAMWXJ010000021.1 GCA_947178215.1 uncultured Porphyromonadaceae bacterium | reverse complement strand
ATTCCCGAAAAGCGAGTGCAAAGGTAGAGACTTTTTCGTTTCCCACCAAATCCTGACGCAAATATTTTTCATGACCTCAAATGTTAAAGAGCCCTTTAAGTGGTTACAATTTAATACAATATTCGGCCTGAAACGGTTTATAGAATTAACATCTCTTAACGCTTAGCTTTTTATGTCTTGCTACCTCCTGACCGCTACACATTATTTATATACGCGCGACCATAGAAATTTAAAAAAACATCTTACGTCATGCTCATCTCCATTTTCCAGACCTTCCCGTCATGACAATCACACTAACCTCAAAAAAAATGACACACATCTGTTGCAAACCAGGACCTACGTGCGTATATTTGACAGAACGATATGAGACGCAACGACACCAACAACCTCACCGGACGCTTCGAGGCTCTAAGACCTCGCCTGAAAGCATGGGCAGCCCGTATGCTCGGCAGCGAAGATGACGCTGACGATGCATTGCAGGAAGCGTTTTTCAGGCTGTGGCGCACCGACCGTGACGCTGACTACAAGACGGAGGCAATCGACTCACACAGCGTCATCGCCGTGAAGAGCGCATGCATCGACTCGCTGCGCCGCAGAAAAGTCAGATTAGCCGAGCCGCTTGAACGAGCCGAGCAGAACGCAACAGAGAACGAAGCCGAACACCGGGCCTACCTCGCCGAGGAAGTAAAGGAGCTCATCGACCGTACTCTTGACCCGCGTGCAAGAGAGATACTTATGTTGCACGACTCGCTCGACTACGATTACGACGAGATAGCAGCCCGCCTCGACATAACAGAATCCAACTGCCGCGTGATACTCTCGAGGGCACGCAAGGCAGTACGCGAAGCGTATCGCCTCCGAAACAAAAGATAACCCCATGTCTCCACACCATTATATGAAAACAGAAACCGAAATACTCATAGAGCGCTACTTCGACGCAACAGCCACCAAGGCCGAAGAGCGACGTCTGCGGGCCATTCTCGCCGACCCCTCTACTCCGGTCACACGCGAGGTGGAGGAAGCACGCGCCGTCATGGGCTACACCACATTACAAAAGGCCAGACTCAGGCCTGCGGCACTTCGCCACCATACTGTGCCATGGCGCACAATAGTTTCAATTGCCGCATCAGTAGCAGTCGTCATAGCAATAAGTGTACATTTCCTCGCCCCAGAAGGGCAGCAGCCTGACGTCACTATCTACGCACAGGGCAAGATAAGCCACTCCACCGAAGACGCGCTCGCAATCATGAACCATCAGCTCGGCGCTCTCGGACGCTCAACCGAAAACAATACAATAAATGACATACTCGACAATCTCTACCTATCAAACGACAATGAGCCATGACACATAGATTAATAATCCTGACGGCAACACTGCTTGTCGCCGCTCTGGCAGCCTCGGCTCAGGTGCCGACCGCGATAGCGAGCCTATTCGACGGGCCCTATCGCAACAATCCGGCAGCCACAGAGACCATAATTACCGGAGATGCGCTAAAATCGCTCAGACTAAGCCTGTTTCACTCTTTATCAATAGAGGGAAAGCCGGAAATGGCTACCGCTATTGAAAAGGCGGTAAAGGCCGACGCCGCCACAACCGAATGGATTCAGACAGTAACGCGCGGAGGCAAACTGCAATCGGCCGTCTACGAGCTGGCCTCGGGCGACAAAAAGCGTCATCGCTACGTGCTGTTTCTCAACAGCTTTCCTGCGGGTGGCAATGAAGCAATCGTGATTTACCTCGAAGGCAAAGCCACACCGGAGCAAATCAAGCAAATAATTAAGCAGATGACATCTGACAAGACTAAGTGAGCATTATCCCACGCCCCAACATTACATTATGCACAAGATATTAATTACAACAGCCATAGCCGCGTTGACGGCGATAGCACCGTGCGCTGCACAGACAACCACAACCAGAGTCACTACTACTACCACTACCACAACCGAGACCGTCACAGTAATCAAAGGCGACGTCGAGCCGATGATTGACGGCATCAATCCAGGCCGCTGGGACCTAAGCCGTCTTTTCAACAAGACAAGCAAGAGCCGGCGTTCGTCGACTAAGATTGGCTCTTCGGGAATATATGCCGGCGGACTTATCCCCGTAGGCTCGCACGCCGGAATCACCGGCGGCTGGGAGATAGGTTACAACAATCTTCTTTGCGCCGAGTGGTCGAGCGGCTCCGGACTGCCCAAGGTGAGCATCGGCGCCGGCTTCGGCTGGGAATTTCAGAACGTGGGCCACAGCAACATCCTGACCTGCCAGAACGGCGTGCTCGCTATCGCTCCGGCACCCGAGAACGCCCACGACGTGAGTAGCCGCATAAAACACTTTCACTTCACCGTGCCACTCTGTGTGTTCATCCCCATGGATGGCAGCTTTGGCCTTTCACTCTCGGGCGAGCTGCATCTCAACACCTACACCACCGCGTCATCACAATGGCGTCTCGACAATAGCGAGCATGTCAAACACTCATTCAAAGGGTTGCATCAGAAAATAGCCACCGTAGACTTGACCGCAACGATAGGCTGGCGCAACACTATCGGGTTCTATGTGACCTTCGCACCCATGAACCCCTGGATGGACGGTTACGGCCCTCAGTACAAGACAATCGCCACAGGCGCAACACTCACATTCTAACACTTCCACGGTCATGAAACGTATATCAGCAATAGTCGCGCTTGCAGCAATCCTGACAACCGCCATAAACGCCTCCGAGCGCCCCGACACAGTAATCACCGAAACACGCCCCGACGGAGTGATTGTCACAACATACTACCCCGACGGCACCGCGCCTAAATCCACCCAAACGGCCACAACGGTGTACTATACGAATAAATCGTCTGTAATAATCAAGGACAAATCAATCGGCTTCAAAAACAGCCGCTGGAAGGTGACGAGCGGAGGATTCAACATCGGGTGGGTTGCAGCTCCCGCTCATCCGTCGACCATGCCCGTCGAGATGGGTAAATCGTGGGAGATAGGATGGTACGAGATTCTGGGCATATCATACCAACCCACGACGTCGACAAGTATATCGCTCGGCTTCGGCATGGACTGGCGCAACTACAAAATCACCACTCCCGACTACCGTTTCAGCGTAGGCGACGACCGCGTAGTGACCGGCGAACCATACCCGGCCGACGCAGCACCACGCAACTCACGCCTAAAAGTGTTCAACCTCTCGCTCCCTTTCACCATCAAGCAGAAGCTTCCGCTACGGATGTTTGGCTTCAAGCAGTGGATAGCGGCGGGTGTGACAGCTAATTACGCGCCACATGCCTCGATGCTTACCCGATGGCGCGACACCTCAGGAAAGGAGATAAAGACCACGAGCAACAAGATAGGCCATCGCCGTTGGAGCTGCGACATCACGGTGATGCTCGGCGTATCGTCGCAAGTGGGCGTCTACATGCGCTATCAGCCTCAGAGCATACTCAGAGGGGCCGGACAGCCCGACCTCAAATCGCTGTCGACAGGTCTGATATTCTTTTACTGATATTCTTTTACTGATTATACCCTGACATGAAAATCATCTTTGAAGATGAGATACGCCGCGCGGCCCCGGCGCTGAAAGTATACACCGTAGAGGCCGACATTATAAACCCTCCCACCTCCGACCGGCTCTGGGAAGAGATTCTGGACGCCTGCCGCGAAATACGCACGCGCTACGAACTGGCCGACATACGTCATCGTCCCGCTATCGACGCCATCCGCAACACCTACAAGGAGCTTGGCAAGGAGCCAAACCGCTATCGCCCGAGCTCAGAGTCGCTTATGCGCCGCGTCGTAAAGGGCCTCAACCTATACCGCTCGCTCACATGCATCGACCTCATCAACCTTGTGTCGCTCGTCAGCGGCCACTCGATAGGCGGCTTCGACGCCGACAAAATCGACGGCTCTTCGCTCACGCTCGGGGCCGGACGCGAAGGAGAGCCGTATGAGGGCATCGGGCGCGGTGAGCTCAACATAGCCGCCATGCCGGTGTTCAGAGATGCCACAGGAGGCATCGGCACCCCGACATCCGACAACGAGCGCACGAAACTATCGCCTGAAACACGACGCATCTTCATGACAATCAATATATACCGCGAAGGGGAGATTCCATCGGAAAAGGTCATTTCAATGATGCAACGCCTGCTGAGCACCTACGCCGGATCCACGGAAATCAAGGTCACGGAGTGGCGAATCTGAATAGTGCGACACACTGCGGAAGTTATCTACATCCAAGCGCCAAAGTCGCAAAAAATTACTAACTTTGAGGCCGGAGATTGACACAACAAATCTCCGGCCTCTCTTTCTGCCTGATATGACCCCATTTATACATCTCCACGTACACACGCAGTACTCCCTGCTCGACGGACAAGCATCTATCGCCAACCTTGTTGACAAGGCCATGGCCGACGGCATGCCCGGCCTGGCCATAACAGACCACGGCAATATGTTTGGCATCAAGGAGTTCTTCAACCTCGTAAAAAAGAAAAACGGCAAGACCACAGGCGCTATCAAGGAAGCCGAAGCCGCTGCCGCAAAGGCACGTGAAGAGGGCGACGCTACCGCCGCCGCCGAGGCCGAAGCCGAAGCCGCCAAGCTTCGCGCCAAGATTTTCAAGCCAATCTTCGGCTGCGAGATGTATGTCGCAAACAAGGATTTGCACGAGCAGACCGACAAGCGCGACACCGGACGTCACCTCATAGTGCTCGCAAAAAACAAGACCGGCTACAACAACCTTATTAAGATTGTGAGCCAGGCTTTCACCGAGGGATTCTATTCCCACCCCCGTACCGACAAGAAGCAGATTGCCGCACACAAAGAGGGCCTGATAATAGCGTCGGCATGTCTGGGTGGCGAACTCCCCCGCCTCATCATGAACGGAGATATCGATGGAGCCCGCGAGGCAGCACGCTGGTGGAAAGAGACCATGGGCGACGACTACTACATCGAACTTCAACGCCACCGCACCACCGACCCGCTCGCGCCACGTGACGTGTATGAGAGCCAGCAGATTGTCAACGCAGAGTTGATTAAGATAGCCCGAGAGCTTGACATCAAGCTCATAGCCACCAACGACGTACACTTTGTCAACGCAGAAGACGCCGAGGCACACGACCGCCTCATCTGCATATCTACCGGCTCATACTTCAAGGACGAGAAGCGCATGCACTACACCAAGCAGGAGTGGATGAAGACCACCGAGGAGATGAACGCCATATTCGGCGACATCCCGGAGGCGCTTTCCAACACGCTTGAAATCCTCGACAAAGTAGAGACCTACTCCATCGACCACGGGCCTATTATGCCCTTTTTCGAGATTCCGGCCGAATTCGGTACGGAAGAGGAATACCGCAGCCGCATCACTGAAGAGGACCTATTCAACGAGTTCACGCGCGACGAGAACGGCAATGTGGTGCTCAGCCCCGAGGAAGCCAACAAGAAAATCGAGAAGCTCGGCGGCTACGACAAGCTCTACCGCATAAAGTTTGAAGCCGACTATCTGTCGAAACTCGCCTACGAGGGAGCGGAGCGCCGCTACGGTTCACCACTCTCGGCCGAGATGCAGGAGCGCATCAAGTTTGAGCTCCACATTATGAAGACAATGGGCTTCCCGGGTTACTTCCTCATCGTGCAGGACTTTATCAACGTGGCCCGCAACAAGCTCGGCGTCAGCGTTGGTCCGGGACGTGGCTCTGCCGCCGGCAGTTGCGTGGCCTACTGCCTTGGCATCACCCAGATCGACCCCGTAAAATACGACCTACTGTTCGAGCGTTTCCTCAACCCCGACCGTATCTCGCTACCTGATATTGACATAGACTTCGACGACGACGGCCGCGCCGTGGTGCTCCGCTACGTCACAGATAAATACGGTGAGGAAAAAGTAGCACATATCATAACCTACGGCACGATGGCGGCCAAAAGCGCCATCAAGGATGTGGCGCGCGTGGAGCAGCTCCCGCTCTCGGAGAGCAACCGCATTACCAATCTCATCCCGAAGCGCATGCCCCAGGTCAACGGCAAGGACCTCAAGCCCACCCTGAGCAACATCTACAAGTATGTGCCTGAGTTCGAGGCCGAGCTCAACAGCCCCAATCCGCTTGTGCGTGAAACGCTCAAATACGCCAAGGAGCTCGAAGGCAACATGCGCAACACCGGCGTGCACGCGTGCGGCGTCATCATCTGCCGCGATGCCATTACCGACTGGGTGCCGGTCAGCACCGCAATCGACAAAGCCTCGGGCGACAAAGAAAAAATCATTGTCACCCAATACGAAGGCTCAGTGATTGAGGAGACGGGACTTATCAAGATGGACTTCCTCGGTCTCAAAACCCTGTCCATACTCAAAGAGGCCGTCGCCAACATCAAGCGCACCTGCGGCATAGAGATTGACACCGACACCATACCTATCGACGACCCGAAGACCTACCAGCTCTATTGTGAGGGACGCACCACCGGAACATTCCAGTTTGAATCGGCCGGCATGCAGAAATATCTCCGCGAGCTACAACCCTCGACGTTCGAAGACCTTATAGCCATGAACGCCCTGTACCGCCCGGGCCCAATGGACTACATCCCCGACTTTATCGCCCGCAAACACGGCCGTAGCCCCATCGTCTACGACATCCCTGAGATGGAGCTTTATCTCAAAGACACTTACGGCGTAACCGTGTACCAGGAGCAGGTCATGCTGCTGTCGCGTCTGCTTGCCAACTTCACCCGCGGCGAGAGCGATACCCTCCGCAAGGCGATGGGCAAAAAGCTCATCGACAAGATGATGGCTCTAAAAACCAAGTTCCTTGCCGGAGGACAGGCCAACGGCCACGACCCCAAGGTGCTTGAAAAGATATGGGCCGACTGGGAAAAGTTCGCTTCCTACGCGTTCAACAAGAGCCACGCCACCTGCTATTCGTGGGTGGCATATCAGACCGCATACCTCAAAGCCAACTATCCCGCTGAGTACATGGCGGCCGTACTGACCCGCAACATGACCGACGTCACCAAGATGACCAGCTTCATGGAGGAGTGCAAGAAGATGCACATACCGGTCAAAGGCCCTGACGTCAATGAATCGGTAGTAGCGTTCGGCGTGAACAAAAAGGGTGAGATACGCTTCGGCCTCGCCGCCATAAAAGGCGTGGGCGAGGGCGTTGTCAACGAAATAATCAAGGCCCGCGACAAAGAGGGGCCGTTCAAGTCGATTTACGACTTCGTGGAGCGTGTGCCGATGACGGCGGTCAACAGCCGTATCATCGAATCCCTTGCACTGGCGGGCGCTTTCGACTGCTTTGCGCCCGAAATTTCCCGTGAAAGTTTCTCGGCCCAGACCACCAAAGGCGACACGTTCACGGAAGCGCTCATACGCTACGGGCGCCTCTATCAGGACGACAAGCAGACACAAAGCATGAGCCTGTTTGGCGACGACGACACAGCCATGTCGACTGCGGGGCGTCCCGAAGTCCCCGTCGCCATACCCTGGACCGACGCATACCGCCTCGACCAGGAGCGCGACCTTGTGGGCCTATATCTCTCAGCCCACCCGCTCGACCCCTATTACCTCGACCTCAATTTCGGCTGCATACCACTCAAGCATTTCTCCGACGAGGACGCTGTCATAGCCGAGGGCGTGCCGATGACATTTGGTGGAATGGTGGTAAAAAACGACAAAGCCACAACCCGCAAAGGCGATCCGTTCCTGCGCATCAAGGTCGAGGACTTTTCGGCCGCACACGAGTTCGCGCTGTTTGGCCGCGACTACTACACCTATCAGCCTTATTGCGACGTGGGCACCAAGATACTCATACGCGGCAGTTATGGCCACCGCTTCAACTCGCAGGAACTACGCTTCAACATCAGCTCTATTCAGCCCCTCGACGACGTTAAGGGCAAGCTCTGTACCGGCATCACCCTGCGCCTCAGCCCCGACCAGCTCGACGACTCGCTCCACGCCCTCATAACCGACGCGGTGAAACAGGGCGGCCAGCGCACCGAAGATACAGCCGGAGCGGTGGCTGGCACCCTTACCGTCAAACTACTCGAGCCCCGCAGCCGCCGCTGGCTCACGCTGACAAGCCAGCAACGCATCAACCTCAACCGCCGGCTCACCGACTCCCTCAAAGAGATGGAAGTGGAATTTGACGTCGACACCAACAGCATTAACTAACCCCTCATTCTTAATATAACATAAACAATCTACCTACTATGGCAATCGAATTAACCGACGCCACCGCACAGGAAGCCATCCAATCGGGTAAGCCTGTCGTAATCGATTTCTGGGCCACATGGTGCGGCCCCTGCATGGGCATGGTGCCCGTCTACACCCAGCTGGCCGAAGAGTATGCCGGCGCCGACATCACTATCGGCAAGTATAACGTCGACGAAAACACCGACCTTGCCACAGAATGTCGCGTAATGTCGATCCCCGCGTTCCTTTTCTTCAAGAACGGCAAGCAGGTGCGCGAACTCCGCCTCGCCGGCTCTCAGAGCATCGAAACACTGCGCGAACACGTAGAGAAACTTCTCGCTCTCTGACACGGCTGCCACCGCATACATCCCGCCGCCAACGGTGTCTTTACGACATTATGGCGGCGGGTAAAGGCGTTTCGGCCAAATCACACACTCCCCTATTCTCATCATGCTCAAAAGCATCATAATTGACGGCATGAACGTGGCCTACGAGGCTACGGGCAACGGCGCCCCCCTCATCCTCATGCACGGCTGGGGTTGCGACCACACCACAGTCGCGTCAATTGCGGCCGTCGCGTCACAGACCCACACCGTCTACTCGCTCGACCTGCCCGGCTTCGGACAGTCGACAGAGCCGCCCGTGCCATGGCGCCCGGCCGACTATGCCGACATGCTCGAAAAGTTTGTCAAGGCAGTCGGCATCAGCAAACCGTCGCTCGCCGGACACTCCTATGGCGGCCGCGTGGCCATAGTCTACGCGTCACGTCATCCTGCCGAGGTCGACAAGCTGATACTCATCGACGCCGCTGGCATCAAACCACGGCGCTCGCTGAAATATTACCTCAAAGTATATTCGTTCAAAGCCTACAAGCAGTGGCTTAGACTCACTCTCGGCCGAGAAAAAGCCGAGCTACGCATCAACGAGGAGCGCGCGCGCCGCGGAAGCGCCGACTATCGCGCCGCATCCCCCGTCATGCGCTCCACCATGAGCGTAAGCATCAACGACGACTTGCGCCACCTCATGCCATCAATCGAGGCCCCTACCCTGCTTATGTGGGGTGAACTCGACACAGCCACTCCCCTGCGCGATGCCCGCATCATGGACAAGCTAATCCCCGACACCGGCCTCGTGGTGTTCCCCGGAGCTGGCCATTTCAGCTTTCTCGACGAGCCGGCGCGCTTTGCTGCTGTGCTTGCGTCGTTCCTGTCATCGAAATAAACCGCCGACAACATATCATCATCCACATGACACTACTCATCATAGCTTTCTGCGCCTGCGCGGTAATAGCCGCAGCCAACGTAGGCATGGAATATGCCCGCGACCTCATGATGCTGCAACAGAACTCATATCGCAGCGAGCGCTATCGCAGCTGGCTGCGACAGAGCGGCGACACCACATCAGTGACACGGCTTCTCGGCATGGCCGTGTTTCTCGTGACAATGGTCACATGGGCCACTACGGACTGGGCCATGGCTATGGTACTCATCTTCTGTGTGTGCAACACAATGATGCTCGCCAAAGCCAAATACAAGAAACCGCTGGTGTGGACACCCCGCGTGAAAAGGCTTATGACCGTGATGTGTCTAATAAGCCTCATAGTGGCCGCGGCCGCAGCGGCAATATTCGGACACCGGGACCTGCTCACCACCCTCTTTGCCATCACCATCGCGCTCCAAGGGCTCTACTGCGCCTCGCACCTCGTCACGCTCTCGGCGCTCTTTATCCTCGGTCCGGTCGAGAAGCACATCAATCAAGGCTTTATTGACGACGCAAAGCGCATACTCCGCTCCATGCCGGGCCTGACTATAATAGGCGTGACAGGAAGCTACGGCAAGACCTCTACAAAGCATTACCTCCAACGCATACTCTCGGAAAAGTACGACACTCTCATGACACCCGGCAGCTTCAATACGCCGCTCGGCGTGGTGCGCACCGTGCGCGAACATCTCAAACCCTACAATGAGGTGTTCATCGTGGAAATGGGCGCAAAAAACTTAGGCGACATCAAGGAGATATGCGACATAGTCAACCCCACAATTGGCATTGTCACTGCCGTTGGTCCGCAACATCTCGAATCGTTCAAGACAATAGACAATGTGTGCCGCACCAAATTCGAGCTCATCGATGCTCTGCCGGCCGACGGTCTCGGCGTAATCAACGACGACTTCGCCCCCGCAGCGGCCCGCAAGGTCACCAATGTACCTGTCGTACGCTATGCCGTGCGCGACATTAATGGCGCCCAGGTAACTGCCCGCGACATAACTTACGACGCTTTTGGCACCACTTTCACCATAGCCGGCCCCGACTGGGTGATGAGGTTGCGCACACGCCTCGTGGGCGAGTGCAACATCTCCAACCTCATGGCTGCCGTAATCGTGGCCCGTCATCTCGGCGTGCCCGACGAGAAGATACGCATTGCCGTGGAGCATATCGAGCAGGTGGAACACCGCCTGAACCTCAAGCGCACTCCCGGCGGCATCACCATCATCGACGACGCTTTCAACTCCAACCCAACCGGCTCTGCCATGGCTCTTGACGTGCTCGCCTCCATGACCGGCGGAAAGCGCATAGTCATCACTCCCGGCATGATTGAGCTCGGCGACCGTCAGGAGGAACTCAACAGGGACTTCGGCAAAAAGATAGCCTCGTCGGTCGACGTAGCTATCGTGGTCGGACATTACAACCGCGATGCAATACTGTCGGGTATTACCGAAGGCGGACTGAACGAATCGGCCGTCCACGCCGTTGAATCGTTTAGTGAGGCGCAGGAGCTGCTCACCGCAATAGCACGTCAGGGCGATACCGTGCTATACGAAAACGACCTGCCCGATACATTCAAATAAGCAAACTCATTAACCAAACAGATATGAAGACAAATATCGGCGTGTTTTTCGGCGGGCGCTCCACCGAACACGAGATTTCGGTCATCTCGGCATCGCAGGCTATGGCGGCAATCGACCGCGACACCTACGACGTCACACCTATATATATAAGCAAGCAGGGACACTGGTACACCGGCGAAGCGCTGCTCGACCTCAAAAACTACCGCGACATCCCTGCGCTGCTCAAAAAAGTGGAGGAGGTGTATATGGAGCCTGCCTACGGCGACTACAACCTCTACCGCCGCAAACGTTCGGTGTTCGGCAATCCCATAGTGACGAAGCTCGACGTTGTGATACCGGTACTCCACGGCTCCAACGGAGAAGACGGCATCTTCGAGGGCGTGCTTGAATCTATCGGCATACCTTACGCAGGATGCAATACCTTGGCGAGCGCCAATGGCATGGACAAAATCACCATGAAGATGATTATGGCGGCGTGCGGCATACCGGTGGTGGACTATGTGTGGTTTACCGACAAGCAGTGGTATAGCAAGCGCGACAGCATCATCGACGAGGTGGAGAGCCGTCTGGGCTACCCCGTCATCGTCAAGCCGGCCAACCTCGGCTCATCGGTGGGAATAGGCAAGGCTGCCAACCGCGAGGAGCTTGTAGAACGCATAGACGATGCCGAGCGCTACTCGTCGCGCATAATAGTGGAGCACATGATACACAATCTGCGTGAAATCAACTGCTCGGTTCTCGGCGACTGCGACGAGTACGAAACATCAGTGTGTGAAGAGCCTCTTCACAGCGGCGACTTCCTTACTTACAACGAAAAATACGGCTGCGGAGGCACTAAGGGATGCACCAAGGGAAGCAATCGCCAGGGCATGGCATCGTCGGCCAAGCGTATACCAGCCGACCTGCCCGCCGTGGTAAGCGACCGCATACGTCATCTTGCCGGCGAGACATTCCGCGTATTGTCGTGCCACGGCGTAAGTCGCGTCGACGTAATGATAGACGCCGACAACGGCAACATCTACGTCAACGAAATCAACACTATCCCCGGCTCGCTGTCATTCTATCTGTGGGAGGCGGCAGGCATACCGTTTGACAAGCTCATGGACCGCCTTGTGAAGCTTGCCTTGAAACGCAAACGCGAACAAGAACGCAAGACTGTGAGCTACGACCAGAACATCTTCGCCATGGGCGGCGGAGTAAAGGGCGGAGTAAATGGCGCAAAGTCTCCTCGCTGACACGCCGTTCCCCAATCTTAAAGTTTTTAAAATAATAAAAATCGGCTTTTTGAGAGTGTAATCGGCTCATCAACCGCCTCAGAGCTATATCTAGCCTCTTGCATCCCGACCGGGCGCAAGAGGCTCTTCAATTTTCACCCCTCAGCAAGACGCTGCATTCCAAGGTGTTGCACATTACAATTTCCGACGCTCCTCGTCAAAATACAGACAGCCTCATAAGACTCTGAGATTCAGCATAGTTGTAATAGCCCTGAAAAAAGCAAATATTTCGGGGCTTGTTTTTTCAAAAAATTATCATCAATTTTGCATCGCATTTCGACCACAACTATCATGAACCCGCAATCCTCCTCTATAATAACCACGTCATCACCGGAACGCCTCGCGCTCTGGGACAGATGCCTTGATATTTTCCGCGACAATCTGTCGCCCGAGCAGTTCAAGGCCTGGTTTGAGCCGATAACTTGCGTTAGTTGCACCGATTCAGAGCTGATATTACGCATCCCCTCTCCTTTCTTTATGGAGCAGCTCGAAGCCAACTACGCCAATCTTATCGGGCGCACGCTCGTGAAAATCTATGGCGCGGGCATCAAGCTCAGTTACGAGTTCTACCAGATTGCCAACGATCCGTCTACTGCCGTCCGCATGGCCGACAGTCACCCGTCGCCGGCTGTTGCGCCGCGTCCAGGCGCGACCTCCAACCCCTTCCAGACCATGCCGCAGGCCGACATCGACCCGCAGCTCAACCCTCGCTATACCTTCGAGAACTACTGTGGCAGTTCGAGCAACCAGGTTGCCCGCTCGATAGGCGAAGCGATAGCCATGGACCCGAGATGCAAGACGTTTAACCCGCTGTTTGTTTTCGGCCCTCCGGGTGTGGGCAAGACCCACCTCATCCAGGCCATAGGCATACGCATCAAAGAGAAGCGCCCCGAAACACGCGTTCTCTATGTCACCGCACGCCTCTTTGAGAGCCAGTACACCTCGGCTGTCAACCACAAGAACCCGGTAACCCACAAGCCTGAAAGCCTCATCAACGAATTTATCGCCTTTTATCAGAGCATCGATGTACTGATAATCGACGACATTCAGGACCTCATAGGCAAAAAAGGCACCCAGAATACATTCTTCCATATATTCAACCACCTGCACCAGAACCAGAAACAGCTCATACTGTCGAGCGACTGCTGTCCGTCACAGATGGAGGGAATGGAAGAACGCCTGCTGTCGCGCTTCAAGTGGGGTATGACCGCCCAACTCGACAAGCCCGACTATGAGCTTCGCATGGCCGTGCTCAATCAGCTTGCCGCTCAAAACGGCCTTACGATTCCCGACGAAGTACTCCGCTTTATCGCGTCGAATGTCACCGACACCGTGCGCGAGCTCGAAGGCATTGTAGTGAGCCTGCTTGCCCACGCCACCGTCCTCAACCACGAGGTTGACCTCGACCTTGCCCGACGTGTCCTCGGCAACAGTGTCAAGGTTCGCCGTAAGGTCATCAACTTCGAGATGGTGACCCAGGCTGTGAGTGCACACTACGGTATCACGCCCGAACAGATATTCGCCAAGACACGCAAGCGCGAAATAAGCGACGCACGCCAGATAGTAATGTATATGGCGAAGAAGCACGCCGGCATGTCGCTCATGGCGATAGGCCACCGCCTCGACCGCACCCACGCCACCGTACTCCACGGCTGTACCAACATAGAGCAGCGCCTGTCGATAGAGAAAACGCTGCGCGACGACCTCGACAAGATAGAAGCAGCAATTTTGGCCAACTGACACCGGGTTTTATACCCGTTCAGGGCCAAAAACCAAAAAAAATCGCTCCTCGACGAATTTTTTCTCGAAAATATTTGGAGCGTATATGAAAAAATGACTACCTTTGCAACGTCAAAAGAAAAGGACAGCGGTCCTGATAAAATCTGAGACAGAAACGGCGATTTAGTGTAGGGGTCTAGCACGCCACCCTCTCAAGGTGGAGACTCGGGTTCGAATCCCGAATTCGCTACTCAGGAGCTACAACCTTGTAGCTCCTTTTTTTTATTTTAATCCAGCTATCATGACAACGCCCAAGCTCGATTTACACACTCACACCGTGGTGTCGGGCCACGCATTCTCGACATTACAGGAGATGGCCGCCGCAGCCGCAGACAAAGGGCTCGAATGGCTCGGCATCACCGAACACGGTCCTGCACTCCCCGGCTCATGCCATCCCATATATTTTAGAAACCTGCATGTGGTGCCACGCGAAATAAACGGCATAAAGCTTATCCTCGGTGCCGAACTCAACATACTCGACTATGACGGCACTCTCGACCTTGATGATGACTACATCCGACACATGGACATTGTCATTGCCGGCCTCCACTCGCTGTGTTACCGGGCCGGCACCGTCGCGCAGAATACGTCGGCAATACTGGGCGCCATGCATAACCCGAAAGTCAACATCATATCCCATCCCGTCGACGGCACGGGCGAGGTAGATATAGAGGCGCTTGTCGACGAGGCGCGCGACACCTCCACGCTGCTCGAAGCCAACAACAGCTCTCTCAACCCGGCACGTCACAAGACAGTTGCCGGCCCCAACACCCTAAGGCTGCTCACCCTGTGCCGCAACAAAGAAGTGCCTGTCATTCTCGGAAGCGATGCCCATATATCCTTTTCGATAGCCGACTATACTCACCTCGCGCCCGTTATCCGCGAAGCCGATTTCCCCGAAGAGTTGATTGTGAATTATCATCCCGAACTGTTCACCTCCTTTACCGGCGTAACGCTCCCCTGACCCGGCAGCTCTAAATCCACCGTCGCTCAACCAACCGAAATCACACTATGGACCGATACAGGCGATACAGCAAAGTAGCGTTTCTTATCATAGCTATCGCTGTGGTCGGCGTGTTTCTGTTTGTCTCCAACCATATTGTGACCGACCTCGCGGCACAGGAGCGCGCCCGCATGCAGCTATGGGCCGACGCTACGCGCGAAATCGTATCGTCGCCCCCCGGTGCCGATATAGAGTTGCCACTTGCTATCATTCAGGCCAACACTACTATTCCGGTGCTTCTCACCGATGCCGACGGAAATATCGTGGACCACCGCAACTTCATGCTACCCGAGCCGGTGGACTCATCGCAGCCGCTGTATATCTCCGACGCCAACAGGGCTTTTCTTATCGACAAGTTGCAGTCATTGCGGTCATCGGGGCGTGAAATAGCAATAAATATAGCGCCGGGCCTTGTGCAGCATCTCTATTACGAAGAGAGCCGCACACTCAGACTGCTGTCGGTATTTCCTTACATACAGCTTGGCGTGATGATACTTTTTGTAGTAGTGGTTTACATCGCGGTATCATCAGCCAAGCGCGCAGAGCAGAACAAAGTGTGGGTCGGCCTGTCGAAAGAGACCGCACATCAGCTCGGCACCCCCATTTCATCGCTCATGGCTTGGGTTGAGATGCTGCCATCCTACGGGGTCGACAAGGAAGTCTCCGTCGAAATGGACAAGGATGTCAAGCGACTGGCCTCCATAGCCTCGCGCTTCTCCAAAATAGGCTCAAAGCCGGCGCTTGAACCTACCGACATCAACAACACAGTGAGCCGAATCACCGCCTATATGTCTACGCGTGTCTCATCTCGCGTAAAACTTAGCGTCAACGAATCGACCGAGCCGCTTACTGCTTCCGTTTCCGAGCCGCTGATTGAATGGGTTATGGAAAATCTCATCAAGAACGCCGTCGACGCCATGGACGGCGCCGGCTCAATCACAATCACCACCTCACGCGTGGCGCCTGCCAAACATCGGACGGATATGGCGCGCATTAACGTTACCGACACCGGCAAAGGCCTTACACGTCGCGACTTCTCCGCAATCTTCCGCCCCGGCTACACCACCAAGAGCCGCGGCTGGGGGCTTGGCCTCACTCTCGCCAAGCGGATAGTGGAGCAATATCACGGCGGCCGCATTTTCGTAGCAGATTCAACTCCCGGACGCGGCACCACATTCACCATTTTACTACCACTGACATGACTACACTGTATATCACCGACCTTGACGGCACACTGTTCGGAGCCGACAGCCGCGTCTCCGACGAATCGGTACGCCTCATCAACGCTCTTCCGGCCAACAAACTGTTTACTATCGCCACCGCCCGCACCCCGGCCACCGTCGACCTTATCCTGCCTCCGGAAATAGGCCCACATATCCCGGCAATAGTGCTTACCGGCGCCGCATTGTGGCATCACGACCTACGCCGCTACTCCGATGTCAAGCTGATGAATACCGCCGACGCGCTTTTTGCCGAGGAAGCGATGCTCGCTCAGGGGCTTGCACCGTTCACCTACACCATAGACGAGAACGGCGGCATGCTTTACGCTTTCGGGCGCATCCCTCACGGGAGATCAGCATTTGACCCTCTCACTCCGGCCGAGCGGGCTTTTGTCGACGAACGCCGCGAACTGCCGCTCAAAAAGATTATTATCGACGACAGGGCAGAACGCATTTACCCTCCCCTGCTCGTATTCGGCATCGGCACAAAGGAACAGGTAGACCGCGCCGCCCGGACAGTGAGAGCGTCGACCGACTGTGCCGTCTCCGTATACGGCGACGTATTTAACCACGACAAAGGCTTCATAGAAGTATTTGCATCTGGTGTGAGCAAAGGCCATGCGGCGCTCAAACTTAAAGAGCGACTCGGAGCCGACAGGCTCGTAGTGTTTGGCGACAGCCACAACGACCTCGCCATGCTCTCAGTAGCCGACACCGCCGTCGCGATGGCCAATGCAGCCGATGACGTAAAGGCAGCCGCTCATATAGTAATAGGTCCTAACACCGAATCATCGGTGGCGCGCTTCATTGCCGACGACACCATGTGACACTGCGGCATATTCGAAAAAAATACCTATATTTGCAACTCATTACTTTTGCTCTACAAATTTCAACCTTAAACACATGAAACTTGCCACACTCATAGCCACTTTCGCCGTAACCGGCACATCGTGGGCAGCAGCTCCGCTGAAATGGACCGACGCGTCGGCCCATATCCCTCAGGAAGGCGCAGTGAAATGCGAACTCCGTGCCGATACCACTCTCTCGGCGTGGCGAGGCCAGCGCGTAGGCCTTCAAGCCCTTCTCACTCCCGATGCCACAATCAACGGCAAGACATTGCGTCCGCGCATCAGGACATCTGCCAAAGGCATCGACCCGCAGGCTCGTTTTATGCGCTATACTCTCACCACCGATTTCCGCGCCTGCGGCGACGCTCCCGACCTCAAACCCTGGTCGGTCAACGACATCATAGACATCGACACCGCCCTCACCGTCGAGAGCGGACGCAACTATCCCCTGTGGGTCACTGTCGAAGTGGCGCGCAATGCTTCCGTTGGCGCCGACGCCCTCGCGCTTGAACTCGTCGACGAAGCCACAGGCAAAGTGGTAACCGAAATTCCCGCAGTCATCAAGGTGCAGGACAAGACACTTCCCGAACCCACCTCACCCGATTACTTCCACCTCAACCTCTGGCAGCAGCCTTACGCAATAAGCCGCTATTACAACGTGGAGCCATGGAGCAAAAAGCATCTCGCACTGCTTGAACCGTATGCACAGATGCTTTCACGCGCCGGCCAGAAAACCATCACAGCCATAATGTTCTACGAACCATGGGGCGTACAGAGCAACGACAAGTTCGCTCCCATGATTGAAACCGTCAAGACAAAAGACGGCAAATGGAAATATGACTACACTATATTCGACCGATATGTGGAGTTCATGGACCGAAACGGCGTAGGCCCGATTATCGAGTGCTTCTCCATGATTCCCTGGGAGATGAACTTCCGCTATTTCGACGAGGCTACCGGCGAATACAAGTTTGTCCACACCACAACCGACACTCCGGAATACGTCGACCTGTGGGGCAACTTCCTCTCATCGTTCCAGAAACACCTCGACAAGAAAGGCTGGACCGACCGCACCGTAATGGCCATGGACGAACGCGGTCTCGAAGACATCCAGCGCGCCATAGGCATCGTTGACAAATACGCCCCCAAGCTCAAAGTATCACTCGCGGGCAACTATCACAAGCCTCTCGTCGACAAGCTCTACACCTACTCTATCACCCAGGGTGAGCCGTGGCCTGCCGACGCACTTAAAAGCCGTCACGAAAAAGGCCTCGCCACAACCTACTACACCTGCTGCTCTTCGGCCGCACCCAATCTTTTCAGTAACTCCGAACCGGCCGACGCCGCTTATCTCCCTGCCTACTGCATCGCCACCGGCACCGACGGCTATCTCCACTGGAGCTTCCAGAACTGGACCGACGCCCCTCTCGCCGACACCCGTTTCAAGCTCTTCGCCCCGGGCGACACCTAC
Source organism: uncultured Porphyromonadaceae bacterium (assembly GCA_947178215.1). Taxonomy (GTDB): domain Bacteria; phylum Bacteroidota; class Bacteroidia; order Bacteroidales; family Muribaculaceae; genus Paramuribaculum. The sequence continues at coordinate 21,963 of CAMWXJ010000021.1, read as the reverse complement.
TTCATCTACCCCGACGGACGTACCTCAATCCGCTATGAGCGTATGGTGGAAGGCATCGAACTCGCCGAGAAGATTAAGGCCCTCCGCGCCCTTGTCGCCGCAAAAGGCGACATGCAGCTTATGGAGCGCTTCAATGCCGCCCTACTGCCGCTTCAGATGGGCGTGACCAACCATAATGTCACCACAGCCGACATAGTCGAGAATCTTCAAAACGAAATTTCAGCCATCTCAGAGCTTCTCTGACACATACCCCGTTCAGTCAAATACACCCGGAGTCACGCTACCAGTCGCGACTCCGGGTGTAATATTTGTTGAAATATGCTCACATGTGACCTCAAAATTTGACAATGAGCGGAATAATATGTAATTTTGCAGATTGATAACCGGAACTGAGAGAAACAACAATCAGGCTATAATAACCAATTTACGCAGCAATTTTATCATTATGAATCTGAAAAGATCCTTTCGTGTGCTTCTGGCTTGCACAGCCATGATGGTCATCTCATCGGTGGCCACAGCCGAAATGACCGACAATCAGGTTATTGAGTATGTAAAGCAACAAAAGCAGCTCGGAAAGACAGAACGACAGATTGGCAAGGAACTTATCGCTAAGGGAGTGACAAAGGAACAACTCGAACGGCTTCGCTCCAAATACTCCGAGGCTTCCGAGAACACTCAGAAAGTGGTGGCCGAAGTATCGCGCGATGTTAAGCGCACCTCAAACGAGACCGCTCCGCAGGAATCCCGCAACATCGCCGTTGCTCAAGGAGAGACTTATATGCCGGAAGTAGCCTCTCCGGCACCTGTCACAGGCGCCGGAGGGAGAAATATTTTTGGCCGCGACGTGTTTTCATCATCCGCTCTCTCATTTGAGCCTAACGAAAATCAGGCTACACCCAAGGACTACCGTCTTGGTCCTGGCGACGAGGTCATAATAGAGATTTGGGGCGCCAGCGAAGAGCGGTTGCGCCAGACTATTTCGCCTGAGGGCAACATCGTGGTCGAGCAGCTCGGACCGATATTCCTCAATGGCATGACAATCGACGAGGCCAATGACCATCTCCGCGGTCTTTTCGCCTACAAATATGCCGGCATCGACGAAGGCGAGACCGATATCAACCTCACCCTCGGAGGCATCCGTACCATTCAGGTCAACATTATCGGCGAAGTATCCACTCCGGGCACATACCGCCTGTCGCCTTTTTCGACCGTTTTCCACGCTATATACCGTTCGGGAGGTGTGAGCGGAATAGGTTCGTTACGCAATATCCAAGTGCTCCGCAACGGACGTAAGATTGCCACCGTCGACCTCTACGATTTTCTCTTCGGCGGCGACAGCAACGACAATCTCCGTCTGCAAGAGGGCGACGTAATCATAGTACCGGCATATGAGAACCTCGTAAAGATTGACGGCAATGTAAAGCGCCCCATGAACTACGAGATTAAGAACGACGAGACCATTACCGACCTCGTAAAATATGCAGGCGGATTCAAGAGCGACGCATATACCGATGCCGTGAGAGTGAAGCGCGAGAACGACCGTGAGAATGAACTCCATAACGTGGAGGCAGCCGAGTTTGTCACCTATCGCCTTAAAGACGGAGACGTGGTGACTGTCGGCGAACTCCTCGACCGCTACACCAACCGCGTGCAGATTCGCGGTCAGGTAATGCGCCCCGGCATGTTTGCACTCGGCAACGACATCAACACCCTGCTTCAACTCATAAATAAAGCCGACGGCCTCAAAGAGGACGCTTACCTCGAACGCGCACTCATTTTCCGCGAAGGTCCCGACCTTACCATGCAGGTAATCCCCGTCAATCTCGGCGCGCTCATGGCCGGCACAACGGAAGACATACAGCTTCAACGCAACGATATAGTGGAAATAGCCGGTATCCATGAGATACTTGACCGTGGCGGATTCACAATCCGCGGTCTTGTGGCCGATCCGGGCACATACCCCTTCGCCGAAAACACCACTATCGAAGACCTCGTGCTTCAAGCGGGAGGCCTGCTCTACGGTGCATCGACGGCGCGCATCGAAGTGGCTCGCCGAGTTAATGACCCGCAGGCGATGACCACCGACAATGCTACGGCTCAGATTTATACCTTCTCCTACGACAACGGCAATATCGGCACCGGCTTCACGCTCGAACCCTACGACATTGTTACCGTGCGCAAGAGCCCCAGCTATGTTGTGCAACAACGTGTGGCAATTGGCGGTGAAGTAATATTTGAAGGCCCATACACCATTGCCAAGCGCAACGAGCGCATCTCCGACCTCGTAGCCCGTGCCGGTGGTCTTACCTCAGCAGCATACGCCCGAGGCGCACATCTCAGCCGAGAGCTTTCGGAAAGCGAGATTCAGGCGCGCGACGAGAGCGTTCGCCTTGCACGCATGATGCAAAACGGCGAACAGTCCGATTCCATTTCAATGGACAAGATAATCTCCTCCAACCGATACAACGTCGGCATCGAACTTGAAAAGGCTCTTGCCAACCCCGGCTGCGAAGAAGACCTCGTGCTTCAAGAAGGCGACGTGCTCTTCATACCCCAAATGGTCAACACAGTACGAGTACACGGCGATGTGATGTATCCCAACACCGTTGTCTATAAGAAGGGTGCAAAACTCAAATATTACATCAACCAGGCCGGCGGCTACGGAACAAGCGCCAAGAAAGGCAAAGCCTACGTAGTGTATATGAACGGCACCGTAGCCAAAGCCAAGGGCAGTGTCCGCATCGAGCCTGGATGCCAGATAATCGTACCGTCAAAGGCTCCGAGCAACGGACCCAACTGGCAGGCCATAATGTCGATGACCTCTATCGGCGGCACACTCGGCACTATGGCGGCGGCAATAGCCACACTACTCAAATAAGTCAGTCATATACCCACCACATAACACTACATCGCAATGAGAGAAGAATTGGAACATCAACCCTCAGATGCCGACAACGAACAGGAAATCGACCTGCTTGAACTTGCACGCAAGCTCTGGGACTCGCGCAGGCTGATACTCAAAGTCATGGGTATAGGACTCGTGGTAGGCCTCATAGTCGCATTCTCGATACCCAAAGAATACACCACCACAATCAAACTTGCCCCCGAGTTTGCCGACGGCAGCAAGACAACAGGCAGCCTGGGCGCACTTGCCTCTATGGCCGGACTTTCAACAGGGGCGTCAGGAGCCGAAGCCGTACAGCCCATGCTGTATCCCGACATTGTGTCGTCGGTGCCATTCACGGTAGGACTGTTCGATGTTCCTGTAACCTACGACAAGGAGCAGATTCCCACTACGGTGAGAAAGTTTATCGAAGAGGAGACATCAGCTCCCTGGTGGAGCGCTGTAATCGGACTTCCGGGCACTGTCATTGGCGGCATCAAGTCAATCCTTGTCAGCGAGGATGAAGTAGCTCCGTCCGACACAATCAACATGTTCAACCTCAGCAAGGAAGAAGATGATATTGTAACGGCACTCACCGAGCGTGTATCGGCCGACGTAGATACCAAGACCTCCATAATCACCCTTACCGTGACAATGCAGGACCCTATGGTGTCGGCAATGCTCGCCGACACCGTGGCCGAGCGTCTTAAAGCTTACGTGACATCCTACCGCACCAACAAGGCGCGCGAGGATCTGAAATATGCCAAGATGCTCAACGACGAGGCTCAAAAAGACTATTACGAGGCTCAGCAACGCTATGCCGATTACATGGACAAGAACCAGGGCATAGTGCTCCGCTCCGGTCGCACGGAACAGGAACGACTGCAAAACGAGTCGGCTCTCGCCTTCAACCTCTACAACACCACTTCACAGCGACTCCAAGCCGCAAAAGCCAAGGTGCAGGAGATTACCCCGGTCTACACCGTACTCCAGCCCGCCACGGTACCTTTGCGTCCAAGCAAGCCGTCGAAAGCACTTATTCTTGTCGGCTTCATCTTCCTTGCAGCAGTGGGAGCCTCGGCATGGATTCTCTTCGGACGCGACATAGTCCATAACTTCAAGCATCCCGAAGCCAAGGCCTGACAAAAGGCATCACGCCATACATTTCATACACAATCCGGAGCGACAGGAACTATCCGTCGCTCCGGATTGTTGTTTTTGGTGATTATATCCTCTCTCCGTCACCACAACGCCATTTTCATCATGTCAAACCCAGATGCCGTAACATCCCCTCTGTCAAGTGCAAACAATCCTAAAAAGCAGCATCCGCACGGCTTCCTCATCGTACGGCTCTTCAATCTTGTCGTACTCATTCTGTCGGTCATTCTGATAGTATGGATTTCACGCGATACATTCAGAGAGATAAATCTACTCACCTCCCCACAGTTCATGCACTTTCAGCTATGGGTGTGCATCTTTTTTATTGCCGACTTCTTTGTATCGCTCGCCTTTGCAGAGAAGCGCCGCCACTATTTCACCTCCCACCTCCTTTTTCTGCTGCTCTCCATTCCCTATCTCAACATCATCGACTGGCTCGGCATCGACCTCAGCCACAACGCGATGTACCTCATCCGCTTCGTACCTCTCGCCCGCGGCGCGCTTGCGATAGCGATAGTATTCGGCTACCTCTCTTCCAACGCCATATCCTCGCTGCTTATAAGCTACATCTCAATAGTGGTGCTCGTGGGCTATTTCGGCTCACTGATATTTTTCCAGTGGGAACACCCGGCCAATCCTCTCGTCACGACATATTGGGACGCTCTCTGGTGGAGCTGCATGAATATTGTCACTGTTGGCTGCAACATCGAGCCGGTGACGGCTGTGGGCAAGATAGTAGCCGTAATCCTCCCTGTGCTGGGCATGGTAGTGTTTCCGCTCTTCACCGTCTACATCACCAACTTTGTGCAGCAAATGGTGCAGAACGCCCACGACGGCGACAAAAAGTAGCCTGTTGTTATCTCAGCCCGGTCTTACCGCGCAGATTGGGCAGAAACGCGGCCACGATACCGAGAAGCGGCGAAAAGGCGCACCAGTTATACACAGTGATAATGCCGTAGTGGTCAGCAAACTCGCCGAGAATGGCGGCACATATGCCTCCTACTCCGAAAGCGAAGCCGAAAAACAGGCCTGATACAAGGCCGAGCTTGTTGGGCAACAGCTCCTGAGCATAAAGCAGAATCGACGGGAACGCCGACGACAGCATGAAGCCCGACCCAAAGCTCAGCACAGCCGTCACCGGCAACGACACATGAGGCATAAGAAGGCTGAATGGAGCCGTGCCGAGAATCGACACCCATATCACCGCCTTCCGCCCAATCCTGTCACCGACCGGGCCGCCAACCAATGTTCCGGCAGCCGTGGCAAACGTGAACACGAAGAGAAGCATCTGCGACTGTGATACGCTCACACCGAAACGCTCGATAAGATAGAAGGTGTAGTAGCTTTGCAGGCTCGTCATATAGATATACTTCGAGAAAATAAGCACCACAATCACGCATATCGCAAGCACAGTGCGTCGCCTCGACAGCGGCAGCGGTATGTGCGCTTCCTCTTTCGACAGAGTTTTCAGGACGCGTATATAGCCGCCATACCATTTCACTATCGGTTTCATTGCGGCAAAGCACAGAGCCGACGCCACAAGAAACCACAGCACATACAGGCGGTCATGAGGAGCTACAATTATTGCTACAAGCAACGGGCCGATTGAACCGCCGAAGTTGCCGCCCACCTGAAACACCGACTGGGCGAAACCGCGATGCCCGCGTCCGGCAAGCGACGTAATGCGCGAAGCTTCCGGATGAAGCGTGGCAGAGCCCATGCCTATAAGAAACACGGCTACCAGAATACCGGCAAGCGAACTGCATGTAGCAAAGAGAGTGATTCCTATGGCGGTGGATGTCATTCCGACAGGCAGGCTGAAACGGAATGGACGCTTGTCGAAAGCATAACCCACCACCGGCTGAAATATCGACGCCGCTATCTGATACACCAGCGTTATCAGACCTATCTGAGTGAAATCGAGGTTCAGCTCACTTTTAAGCATCGGATATACCGCCGTAACCACCGACTGCAACAAGTCATTGAGACAGTGGGCGGCGCAGAGCGCAAGTAGTACATGGATGTTGCTTACCGACCTCAGTCGGCGATATAATGCGTCAATCTTTAAAGTCATTTTTACTTACCTATCGGGAAATTTCCTGCAAAGGTAAGGAGAAAATGTGAAACTGTCGCACAGAGGGTGAAACTCCGCCGGTCACAGAGCACGCATTATGTCGGCGAGCGACGCAAACTCGGCCGCGCCCTCCGGGCAATCGGGTTGACGCTTAGGGTTGAACCATACAGCCTGCCAACCGGCCTTCAACGCGCCTCCTATGTCGGTAGCGGGATTGTCGCCTATCATCAAGTGTGCCGATGGATTGTCGGGCCACGGCGTGCGGCTCTGCGCGTAACGGAACAGGCGCGTATCGGGCTTGTTGACTCCAATATCGTCGCTCAGCACCGTTATATCTATCTTGTCGGTAAGTCCGGCTCTCGCTATTTTGCGGTGCTGCACGTCGGCAAAACCGTTTGACAGCACGCCGATGGTGAGGCTGCGGCCGCGTAATGCATCAAGTAGCTCAATAGCGCCGGGAATAAGCTTTTTTTCCTGAGCGAGTAGGTCAAGATATTGCGGATCGAGGTCAGGCGAGAGCTTCCTTGCATCAGCGTCGGCAACACCGGCTTCGGTAAGCGGACGCCGGAAGCGTTCAAGACGCAACGTTGCATTATCGATGATTCCTACCGAATAGTCGACCCACAACGATATGTTGTGCCGCTCATAGGCGGCAATCCAGTTGTCGACGGTAGGCCACAGGATATCGAAGCGACGCTGATGATACAGGTTGGCGAGAGCGGCGCGCGAGTTTGCGTGAAAGTCGATGATAGTGTCGTCGAGGTCTATCCACACTACGCGTACCGGTGACATGTCAATAGAGTTCATGGGGAAGCGGGTTAAAGCGGCGCATCCGTTTCACAATCAATATTGTGAGCGGAAGCACGAGTATTTCGTAAAGAGTTTTGGTGACGGCCTGTGTAATCATGAGCGTCACAATGACGCTCCACGGCAGATTGCCGCCGAAAGCGATAGGAAAGAATATGGCCGAGTCGATACTCTCGCCTACGAGCGTCGAGACAACGGCGCGAAGCGAAAAGCCTCGCGCGCCACCCGAGGCGCGGTGCATCACACTCATCACCTTGGCATTGGCGAGAGAGCCGCACACAAATGCGGTGAAGCTTGCGAGCAGAATACGTGGCACGGCACCGAAAATCAACTCCATGGCCTCCTGACCCTGCCAGTCGGGAGTTCCCGGAAGCATGATGCCTATTTGAAGCAGTAGCGCCACAAGCAGATTGGCCGCAAAGCCGGTCCATATCACCAATCGGGCGCGGGAGTAGCCATAGACTTCAGTAATACAGTCGTTGATGATATAGCTCACAGGAAACACCGCGATTCCCGCTGTGAGCGTGAGCGGTCCTATCATCACGGTCTTTATCTCCATGATGTTGCTGACGATAAGACACACGCAAAAAAGTACAGTGAGCACAAGGAAAGTCACTGTGATTGGCGGCTCCTTTACTGAACCTGACGCCTTGCTGACGTCGTGAAGTTTTTTTGTCATGATTCTTGTTTTTTACGAGGTTTCAAGCACTCGGTTAATAATAGTTTTTGTCAGTTGCTACATAATTCCCGATAGAGATTCAGCGTGGCTCTTGCTATGTCGGGCCAACGGTAGCGCGTTAGATCGTAACGTCGTGGGGTTGCAGGCGCCGCCAGTTTCGATGCGATACGGTCGGCTATTGATTCCGTGTTGGCGGCATCGAAAAAATCTCCTCGGGATAGCTCCGGAAGACGACACGCCTCAATGTCGCTCACCGCCACATCACGGCCGTAGCTCATCGCTTCAAGCAGCGCTATGGGCAACCCCTCGTGGGTCGACGGCATCACAAACAGGGCGGCGCTGCCGGTAATGGCGGCGAGGATGTCGCCTGTGATAAATCCTGTCAGCACCACTCCCTCAGTTGCGGACGCCATGCGTCGCAGACGCCGAGAATACTCGCTTTCATGGTCGGCGTCTCCGGCAATTACAAGTCGTAAATCATCGGTAATACGACCACTCCGCCGCAACAAGGCAAACGCGTCAATAAGCCTGTCGAACCCCTTTTCTGGAACAAACCGACCTACCGCCACTATATAGCGCCCCGGGATAAGTCCGAAAGGAGCGATGAGTGTGTCGCTGCCGGCAGGAATGCTCCGCGTCGCCACACCGTTGGGAATCAAAGCACACTCGCGCTCATACTTCTCCTTGACGTCGGCAGCGATAGCCGGCGATATTGCAATGACGCGATTGCTAAAACGGCTGCCGAGCCGCTCGCCGAGCCGAAGTACGGCAGCTGCCGCCCTGCCCCACTTGGCGCGCCGGTAGTCGGGCCCATGGTTTGTCATCACAACTTTCATGCCGAGCAGACGTGCGAATGGCACCATTAGCGACGGCCCCACGGCATGGATATGCATTATATCGGCGTCAAGACGGCGCGCCTCGACGACGGCCAGAAAAGTATGCACTATTGCTTCAAGGCTTTTGCGTCGCGGAGCGTAAATGTCGCGAAGCCGAACGCCGTGCCACGCCGTAAGACCTGAGGCATCGGCTACGGCGGCAGCGTATCTGCGGCGTCGGATTACTGTGACGTCGACACCCAGGTCAGCAAGCAACGGATAAAGCTGCTCGCAGTGAGTCTCTACACCACCCTGAATCGACGGAATACCGCGTGTGCCTGTCACCACTACCCTCATCGGCCTGTCCTCTCCTCCTCCGAGGGGATGCGCAGGTCGCCCTGCCGCGAATCCTGCCCTACATCGGCCCGCGTCATGTCGAGACACGGTTTCAGTCCACACAGGGTGCGCAGCTTGTTGGCAAGCGCCCAGCGGGCAGGATGAGTGATATACTTTTTCATCACCGGCGAAGCGGTGCCTACCATCCAGCAGTTTTTGGGGCACGAGCGCACAAGCGCACGCACGTGCTCGGCTTGGTTGCTGCTCCACAGCTCGTCAAACGGCGTGGTGCGTATGTTGCCCATCGACTCTTTCCAGTACTTCAATTCAAGGCCGTTGCAGGGATACACATCGCCGTAAGGCTCTATGAAGAAATTGGTAATGCCGGCCTCGCACGGCAGCATGCGCTTACGCCCCTCGATATAGTTGATGAGGCCCATGTTGAACCACGCGCGAAACCACGACTTGGGATGCGGCTCCTTGAGCTGCCACTCTATAAGCTGCTTGAAGTCGTTGACCACGCGGTCGCGGTTAGTGATGACGTTGTCATCCTTATGGAAATAAAAAGAATTGTGAAACGCCGCGGTTGCAAACTCCATGCCGAGCGACCTTGACAGCCGGTAGAGCGACAGCATATCGGTGGAGTTGTGGTTTGACACCGTACAGCCAAAACCAATATCTTTCAGCCCCATATCCTTTAATTGCAGCAATGTCGCCAGGCCGCGGTCAAATCCACCCCTGCGGCCGCGTAGCTCGTCGTTTTTCTCCGACAGCCCCTCGATAGAGATTCGGATGCCTATCTTGGAAAAACGGCGGGCCAGTTCGATGACCCTGTCGCTGAAAAAGCCCGAGGTAGATATTACGATACGGTCGGTGTGTCGGTAACACTCCTCTACTATCTCGGCCAGGTCTTCGCGCACAAAAGGCTCGCCGCCGGTGAGGTTGATAAATTTCAGGCGTGGCAACGACCTGAGGTCGGCCGCCGTGATTTCACGATCCTTGTCGGTCGGGTTCTGCCAGATGTTGCACATAACGCAACGCATCGGGCAACGGTAGGTCAGTATTATCGACGCGTCGGTTGGGAGTGATACGGTAGCCATATAAGGGTTAACGACACCTTAGTTCCGTTTATTATGCGCGGAGTGAATTCGCTGCCATTATTGCAGGATAAGCGACGCGCGCGGAGCAAGTGTCATCACAGGTGTGACCTCCACCTCCTCACCCGTCAGTGCATTGGTGAAATGAGTGCGCCCTTTCAGCGCCTCGCTCCATGCCGACGTGTCGGCCTCAGCCTCTTCGTCAGAACCGTTGAGTATTACGAACAGCTCACCCGGAGCGGCGTCAGAGGTAAGCGAGTAGGCATATACGGTGCCGACAGGTGCAAAGTGTTTAAGCGAGGCCGATTTGAAAAAGTCGCGGTGGGCCTTGCGCCAGTTGAGAAGAGTCGACATAAAATCGTAAGCCTCGTTCTGGATGTCGGTGCGCCCCTCGCTGGTAAATTCGGCTTCCGGCACATTAAGACGGATAAATCCGTCGCTCCCCTCTTTGGAGCCGTGCATTAGCAGTTCTGTGCCGTAATATATCTGAGGAATGCCACGCGAAGTGAGCAGGAATGTCTGCGCCTGCTTCCACTGCGAAAGGTCGTCGGGCATTTCAAGCAGGAAGCGGTCGGTGTCGTGGTTGTCAAGGAAAGTGAGGATGCGCTTCGGGGCGGCGAGCATGAAGTCAAAACCGAGATGATTGTATATCTCGTTGAGGCCGTTGGTAGTCCAAGGGCCGGTCTCCTGAGTGAACGCGTCGCGGGCTATCGTCATCAGCTTGAAGTCCATTACTGTGGGGAGCCCGGGGTCGCCGAGGCGGTTGATGCGCGAGCCGCGCTGCCAGAATCCCTCGGGCGCCTCGTGGGCATACCAGCACTCGCCCACGATGTTGAAGTCGGGGTACTCGCGCTCAACATCACGACACCACTCGGCCATTGCGTTGAAGTCGGCATAGGGATATGTGTCCATGCGTATGCCGTCGATACCGCTCTCCTCTATCCACCATATTGAGTTCTGGATAAGATAGCGTTTCAGGTGCGGGTTGCGCTGATTGAGATCGGGCATCTCCTTGACAAACCAGCCGTCGGTTGCGCGCTTGCGGTCGAAGTCGGAGGCGTAAGGGTCGTAGAGTGTCGACAGGCGGTGGTTGGTCACGACAAACGAGTCGGGGAAATTGAACCAGTTGCGGCACGGCGGATTTGTCATCCACCTGTGGTTTGAGCCGCAATGGTTAAAAATCATATCCATAACCACCTTGATGCCGCGCTCGTGACATGAGTCGACAAACGCTTTCCACTCGTCGTTGGTGCCGAGTCGCGGGTCAATGGCGTAATAGTCGGTGGTGGCATATCCGTGATATGAGCCGCCCGGCATATCGTTTTCGAGCACGGGATTAACCCACACCGCCGTCACACCGAGCGAGTCGATGTAGTCGAGATGTTCCGTCATGCCGGCGATATTGCCGCCGTGGCGGGCATTGGGGTTGTCGGGGTCGTCGGGAGCGGGATATTGCAAGCCGTCGCGCTCATGCCCCTCGTTGGCTGCATGGCCTTTCGCGAAGCGGTCGGGCATTATCAGATACAGGGCATCTGAGGTGTCGAATCCTGCGGCACCGGTGGTGTGACGCTCACGGAGCTGATAATCAACATGCGCCACGGCGCCTTTCTTGCCCGGCATCCTGAAATCGAGGCCAACGGTCTGAGGCTCGGCGTCGGGTGCCACCGTGAGATAGGCTACAAGATAATCGGGCGAGTCGAGCTTCACTGTCTCAGCTATCTCCACACCGGGATGACTGCCGGCGATGGTCATTTCGGCATTGCCTATTCCCGGGCCATAGACCATGAGCTGGAGTGTGTCGGAGGCCATGCCTACCCACCAATGAGGCGGGTCGATGCGTTCTACGCTCTGCTTGGAAGTCTTTCCGGCGGCGCGCGCATGAGATGTTACGGGCATTACTATCAAAGAGAGGAAAAACAGTGAGGCAAGAAAGAGGCGATGCATGAATTGGTTATGATTGGGATGAAACGCTTACTTGACGAGCTTCAGGAATGGCGAGGGAATAGGAGTGGTAAACGACATCATGCGGCGTGTGACAGGATGCACGAAGCGGAGCGTCTGAGCGTGGAGGCATAGGCGGTGTGCCGGACATGAGTGTCCGCCGTAGCGCTGGTCGCCGGCTATCGGGGTGCCGAGCTGCTTCATGTGTACGCGAATCTGATTCTTTCGGCCCGTGTCAAGCTCCACCTCCTCGAGCGAGTAGCCGGCTCCCTGACGAAGCGTGCGGTAACGTGTCACCGCGAGCTTTGCTCCCGGCTCCGGCTTGTCGAGGGAGAATACCTCGAACTTGGAGTTCTCTTTGAGATACGACGACACGGAGCCCGCCGGCTCTTCGGGGCATCCCTCCACTACGCAGACATATTTGCGTTCAAGCACCATCTGGTTCCAATTATGCTGAAGCGTCTCCTTGGCCTCGACATTTTTGGCAAACATCATGAGGCCCGAGGTGTCGCGGTCGAGACGATGCACTATGAAGAGTTTGGCAGAGGGGTCTTTCCATTTCAGATAGTCGCGCATGATTGAGTAGGCCGTCTCACGCGGAGCGCCGTGCATGTCGGTGCCGGGGCGGAAGTTTTCGTTGCCCATCGACAGCAAGCCGTAACCTTTTTCTACCACGAGGATGTCGTCGTCTTCATATATGAGTTTCAGGCGACGGTGACGAAATATGCGAAATTCGCGGGTGAAATTGACGGCCACCTCGTCGCCGGGGTCAAGAGGTGAGAGGGCGTCGGTGACGGGAACACCGTCAAGAGCTATCTGGTCGTGACGCAACATCTGTTTTAGACGCGTACGCTTCATCTCCGGCAACTTGGCCTGCACAAAGGCAAGAAGGGTGGCGGGGTCGCCTTCAATTACGGGAAAGCGACGTATCACGTCGGGAGCCTGCGGCTTGCGGGGGGCCGGGAGCTGCATTTCAGCGTCCGGCTGCTGTATCATGCTTATCATTGTTTTTTGGATGAGGAGCGGCGGGGTGATTTCGTTTTTGCGGGGGCGGCGTCGGCTTCGGCGATAATGCGTCGGCACTCGTCGATTGTCAGGGCTTCGATAGCCTCTTTGTCATTGGCGAGGGCGCGAGGCAACTTATAGTTTTTGCCGCCCGACACGAGATAGGGACCGAAGCGGCCGTTGAGCACGCGCAGATCCTCATCCTCGTCAAAGGTTTTGAGCACCTTTTTAGCGTCGGCCTCTTTCTTAGCCTCGATAAGCTCTATCGCCTGTTGGGCTGTAACGGTCTGGGGAGCCAGATCGTCGGGTATCGACACGAACTTATTCTTGTCGTAGCGGATGTAGGGGCCGAAACGGCCTGTCGAAGCCACGAGGGGGGAGCCGTTGTACTCGCCTATCGTGCGCGGTAGCTCAAACAGTTTGAGGGCCTCTTCGAGAGTAATATCAAACATGCTCTGGTCAGGGCGCAGCGAGGCAAACTGAGGCTTGTCGTCGTCAGTCGACAGTCCTATCTGCACTACGGGACCGAAGCGGCCTATCTTCACAGCCACGGGGCGACCCGTGGCGGGGTCGATGCCGAGTTCGCGCTCGCCCGGCTTGTGGTCGAAGCGTGTCTCAACGGCTTTCTCTACCTCCGGATGAAACACCTCGTAGAAGCCTGAGATTTCTTCTTTCCACGGAGTGGCGCCCGACGCGATTTCGTCGAAACGCTCCTCCACACGTGCCGTGAAGTTGTAGTCGAGGATGTTTGGAAAAAAGTCGGTGAGAAATTCGTTTACAATCGTGCCGGTATCGGTAGGCATCAGCTTGCCCTTGTCGGCGCCGGCGGTCTCGGTGCGCACCGAGTCGGTTATCTTTCCGGTGCGGCAGTCGAGGGTCACATTTGTCAGCTCGCGCTTCTCTCCGGTGATGTTGCTCTTTGTCACATACTCACGCTGCTGTATGGTCGAGATGGTCGGGGCATATGTCGACGGGCGGCCTATACCGAGCTCTTCCATCTTCTTGACGAGAGTGGCCTCGGTGTAGCGCGGGGGATGCTGAGTGTAGCGCTCGGTTGCAGTTATCTCTATCGGCGAGAGGACTTCGCCAACGGTGAGCTGAGGCAGACGGCTCTCGCCATCGGTGCCCTGCTGCTCGTCGTCGTCGGTGCCCTCGATATAGAGGCGCAGGAAGCCGTCGTGCTTTATCACTTCGCCCGAGGCGGTGAGCACGGGAGTGCCGGCGGCATCGGACGCAATCTCGGCGGTGGTTTTCTCTATCACGGCGTCGGCCATCTGCGAGGCCACGGCGCGCTTCCATATAAGCTCGTACAGCCTTGACTCCTGAACTGTGACGCCTGCCAGCTTGGTTGTCGAAATGTAAGTGGGGCGTATGGCCTCGTGGGCCTCCTGCGCACCCTTGGAGTTGGTGTGGTAGCGGCGCGGCTCGAGATATTCTTTGCCGAAGCGGCCCGTTATCTCCGATGAGATAGCGGCCATGGCCTCGTCGGAAAGGTTAAGCGAGTCGGTTCGCATATATGTTATATGGCCCGACTCATACAGGCGCTGGGCCACGCGCATGGTCTGGCTTACCGAGAAGCCGAGCTTGCGGGCCGCCTCCTGCTGGAGCGTCGAAGTTGTGAACGGTGCGGCCGGGCTCTTTTTCAGCGGTCGGGTCTGTATGTCGGCCACACGCCATGCAGCGACGCTCCATTTGCCGAGAAGCGACTCCACAGCCTTGCGGTCGGGCAGACGCTCGCCGAGCGACGCACCTACGGCCACCCCCGACGGAGTGGTGAAGCCGGCTGCCACACGATAGTATGGCGCGGGCTTGAATTTCTTTATCTCCTCCTCGCGCTCCACAATAAGGCGGACGGCTACCGACTGAACGCGGCCGGCCGACAGCGCGGGGCGTATCTTGCGCCACAGCACCGGCGACAGCTCGAAGCCTACTATGCGGTCGAGCACTCGACGGGCCTGCTGGGCGTCGACGCGACGCAGGTCTATCTCGCGCGGATGTTTGAGAGCGTTGAGTATTGCGTTTTTGGTTATTTCGTGGAATACTATGCGCTTGGCGGTAGCCGGGTCAAGACCGAGCACAACCGCGAGATGCCATGCTATGGCCTCACCCTCACGGTCTTCATCAGACGCGAGCCACACTGTGTCGGCCTGCTTGGCGGCAGCCCGGAGCTTCTCCACAAGTTCCTCCTTGTCCTCGGGGATCTCGTAGTCGGGCGTAAAATCCTTTCCGTCGGCAAGGTCAAAGTCTTTCTTCGCAAGGTCGCGTATGTGTCCGTAGCTCGACATCACCTTGAAGTCGGGCCCGAGAAATTTTTCAATGGTCTTTGCCTTTGCAGGCGACTCGACTATAACGAGGTTCTTTGCCATTAACTATTAATAATGTGTGTAGATGGTGTTGGTAAGCTGTGGCGGCCTTACACCGTCACGTGTATCAATCGGCAAATTTAGAAAAAAGTTTTTCAATAATCCGACATTTGGCTCCTAAAACTGCACTAATCCCCCTTTGATGCGGTTTGACCGCGCTTCGACGTCTTTATCTGCGGACGCTCGGAGCCGATTTTGCCGTTCGGGAATTTTTTTGTAACTTTGCAACGGGATTCATGCGCTCGAGCGCGGGCGCATGAATCGCCATCTCTCCATTTCCCGACCATCACTCGACAATGAAGAACAACAAACTCCTGTTTATTTCCCAGGAAATCACACCGTATCTCGCCGAGACCCCTCTGTCGGTCCTCGGCAAGCAGCTACCCGTAAGCATGCAGGAACGCGGCTTCGAGGTCCGTACTTTCATGCCCAAATATGGCTGCATCAACGAGCGTCGCAACCAGCTACACGAGGTTATACGCCTGTCGGGAATGAACATCATCATCAACGACACCGACCATCCCCTTATTATTAAGGTGGCCACACTGCAACCATCCCGCATGCAGGTCTATTTCATAGACTCCGACGACTATTTCAACTCATCGACCGGAGCTTCGTCTCCTCTCGAAACCGTGTCGCTCCCCGAGGAGAACCACGAGCGCATGCTCTTCTATGTGCGCGGCGTCGTTGAGACCGTCAAGAAGCTGCGCTGGGAGCCCGCCGTGGTTCAGTGCATAGGTTGGCTCACCGCCCTCGCGCCCCTCTTCCTGAAACGCATGATGGCTGACGACCCGTCGTTTACCGACTCCAAAGTCATCTACACCCTCCGCAGCGAGAGCTTCGAGGGCGCACTCGACCAGTCGCTCCGCGAGCTTCTCACCGCATCTTTCGCCCACGAGGATATTGACGCGCTCGGCGACGGTCCCGTCACTGCGGCCGACCTTCACCGCATCGCCATCGAATATGCCGACGCCATAGTGCAGGGCGACGCCGATGTCGATCCCGAGCTTATCGAGAAAGCCAAGGCGACAGGCAAACCGTTCGTGGCCTATAATCCGGACTTCGAGGCATTCTCCGACGCCAACAACGCTCTTTACCGCTCACTCCTCGGCGAGGAAACGGAAGAGGACTGATTACCTCTTCACATCCCTCCGGCAACTCTCCACCGATTACCACATTCATCCCCAGCTAATGAAATCCACAAAGTCACAGAAGCTGCGCTCTCTCCTGTTTCGCGGTCTTCTTGTACTCGCACCCGTCGCCGCAAACGTATCGTGCAGCAACGACGTTTCGGGCATAGGCTCGTCACTTGTTACCGACAAAAGCGAAATTACGGTTGATTCCGCCTTTACCATCACCGGCAAGTCGGTAGCCACCACCGAACTGCGCGCACGAACACTCAGCCAGCTCATCGGCAACATCGACGCTCGCAACTATGGCTCGCTCACAAGCGACTTCGTGACCCAGTTCATGCCCGCAGCCAACATCGACACCGTAAAGATCGACCCGGCCAACGTCGACTCAATAAAACTCTTGCTAAGTTTCTACGGCAACACCATAACGGGCGACTCCATGACTCCTATGGGAATAAAGGTGTTTGCACTCAATCGCCAGCTCCCGTCGGTACTTTCAAGTTCATTCGACCCCTCCGGATATTACGACTCGTCGAAGCCGCTCAGCTCCACGATTTATAGCTCCAACCTGCTTTACTCCGACTCGCTTGAAAACAATGCCACACACGGCATCGTCACCAAACTGCCCGTGAGCATAGGCCGCGACCTCATAACGGAGTACAACAGCAATCCCGCCACATTCACCACGCCTTACGGCTTTGCCGACTTCTTCCCCGGCATCTATGTGTCAAACTCGTTTGGCAGCGGCCGCGTGACCAACATATTCAACACGCGACTCGACATCTACTATCACTACCCGGCCAAATACACCAACACCCTTGACGAAGAGCGCGACACGGTGTACTATACTCTGAGTACGATAGCTATGGCTACACCCGAGGTGCTCACCAACAACAATATGCGGTTCAACATCGCCCCGGAGCTCTCATCTCTTGCCGCCGACAACACGATAGCAGTGTCGCCTCTGGGCTACGAACCGCAGATAACACTCCCCGTTAGAGAGATTCTCTCCTCCTATCGCAACGCCTCGTCAAGCTCAATGGTGGTTGTCAACTCGCTCACCCTGCGCCTCCCCGTCGATACGATAGCCAACGACTACGGCATCAATCCTCCCTCACACGTGTTGCTTATTCCTGCCTCTCAGCGCGACGCGTTCTTCGACCAGCAGAAGGTGCCCGACAATGTGACCTCTTTCCTCGCCGATTATTCATCGGCAACAAAGTCATATTATTTCAGCAACTTGCGTCCGTATATCATGGACATCATCAACTCAGGCAAGAGCGAAGCAGAGATCGACGAACTGTCGACCCTCGCAATAGTGCCCGTGGAAGTGACATCGGAAACAACCGAAGCCACCTACTATACATCTTCCGTATCGATTGTCACAGCCGTAGGCCCCCACATCGAAGGACCGGCAATGTGCAAGTTTGATCTCGACAATGCAAAAATCCACTTCACTTATAGCTCGGAAAAGATAAATTTTTAGTAACTTTGCAACCGCAATCAGGCCCGGCGCTCCCGGGCCGACATCCAAGCCGCAATAGCTCAGTCGGTAGAGCATTTCATTCGTAACGAAAAGGTCGTGGGTTCGAGTCCCACTCGCGGCTCATCATCGGCAATCGGCGTCAATAGTCCGATTGCCGATTTTATATCCCCAAGGGACAATGTATAAAAACAGCGTCGCGGGGATGGGTATTCGGGCTAAAATTCCTATTTTTGTAGACGATTTCAGGACAACTATCCACAACCATCAACAATATGATTCGCGACATCCTTTCCATCTCGGGCCGTCAGGGCCTCTTCCGTCTCGTAAGCCAAGGCAAAAACATGCTCATCGTAGAGAGCCTTCTCGACGGTCGCCGCAGCCCGGCCTACGCCCACGACAAGGTCATGGCCCTCGCAGATATTTCCATCTATACACTCAACGGCGACAAACCCCTCGCCGACGTACTTGAAGAAGTCAAGACCAAAGCCGGCGGCGAGAAAATCGACATCAAGGCCATCGGCTCTGACCAGAACCTCCGCGACTACTTCGGCGAAATCCTCCCCGACTTCGACAGCGACCGCGTCTACACCGCCGACATCCGCAAGCTCCTCACCTGGTATAATCAGCTCATCGGCGCCGGCGTGACCGAGTTCAAAGACCCGGAACCCAAAGCAGAAACCGAAGAGAACGCAACCGAAGAGTAACGACTACACAGATTATCCGTGCGACAGTTTACTGCCACCGACACGGTGGTCGATCTGATAGAGAGCGACTATAACACGGTGCCTCTACTGAGCCGCTTTTCCATACCCCTCGGCTTTGGCGACAAGTCGATAGCCGAGGTGTGTGGCGAGGCCGGCATCGACCCCGATATATTCCTGTTTGTCGTCAACTTCACGCTTACAGGCCACCTCTCGCTCCCCGACGAAAGCTATGCCACCGGCATAGTCGACTTCCTCCTCAACTCACACTCCTACATCCTCTCCTACAAGTTTCCACACATACGCGCCAACCTGCTCGCCGCACTCGACGCCCACCACAGCGACATAAACCCGGCGATAGTGCAGTTTTTTGACGACTATGTGGAGCATGTGCGCAAACATTTCGCTTACGAAGAGCGCAACGTGTTCCCTTATGTGCGCGACCTCGCCGCAGGGCGTCCCATCGCTACCACCTACACGATAGAGCGCTTCCGCATACATCACGACCGCATAGCCGAAAAGCTGTCGGAACTGAAAAACATCATCCTGCGCTACTATACCACGTCGGTCCCCAATCTCATGTACGACGTCCTGGTCGACCTCTTCACGGCCGAAAAGGACCTGAAAAGCCACAACGATATCGAGAACCTCATCCTGATACCGCTTACCCAGAAAATGGAGGACCGCAAAAAAGCAGAAAAGCAGTGAAACGCTCCACATCCATTATCGTCATAGTGCCGTCGGCCATAATCGTGGCCGGTGTCAAGGCGCTCGCCGCGACGCTCGACGAGTGGGACGTGACAGTAGCATCAGCAGAACCGGAGGCCGCACCCGAACTGGCGTCACGTATCTCACCCGCACTGATATTGGCCGACCCGCTGACACTGCATCCCGACGACATCGCCCCGCTCCGCTCCGCCGGCCCCGCACGGATGCGCCTTGTCGCCATCTCCGCTTCAGCAGTGCCGCCGGCAATAGCGGCCGCCTACGACTCCATAATATCGGTCTATACCACGCCCGACGAGCTTAAAAATCTCATCGCCGACACCGCATCGATGACACGACGCAACGACGACCTGTCGGGCGATGACCGACGCGAGCTGTCGCCGCGTGAGAGAGATGTCGTGATTGGCGTCGCCAAAGGGTTATCCAACAAGGAGATTGCCACGGCAATGGCCGTGTCGGTCAATACCGTCACCACCCACCGCCGAAACATCGCGGCAAAGCTCAAGATCCACTCACCCGCCGGCCTGACTATTTACGCCATTGCGCAAAAGCTCGTCACCCTCGACGAAGTGGCCGTAGACTGACGCCGCCACAGCGTTGACGGAAGCAACGTAACGGATGCCGCTCAGGCTATCAGGTGTCGTGTAGGACGCCAGATACTCAGCACGCGACACACTACCACCGCCATAGCAAACGTGATGAACGCCCCGGCAAAGATACGCACCAACGAGGGGAGCACGGCGAAGTCGAGCATATCGTAGGCCACGTACTCAAATGGGAAATGACAGAGATAGATGCCGAATGTGAGGCCGGCGAGCTTGGATAGCCATCTTCCGGAAGTACCTTTGACACGCTGCATCACAGCAAACACGCTCACCGTCATCATCCACACGTTGAGGCCGCAGAAGTACCATATTATTTCGAGATAAGCGTAATTGCCGGGATAATAGTTCTGAATGGTAACAAAACCTGTGAAGGTAATGGCATAACCCACGGCAAACATCGGAACGAACACGGCCCACATTTTGCCCGCCGACCATGTCAGCGGCCATTTTTTCATGTAATACGCAAGCACGATATATCCCGCGAAGCCCGACACATAGTAAAGCATGCCGTAGGGATTCCAGTCACACTCGCCCCAAAGCCCCATATGGCCGTAATTGCCTTCATAGCCGAGAAGCGGAGCGGCCATTCTGAACCATGGCAGCAGCATGGAACACAACCACACTATAAGCAACGTGCGCACATCGCTCTTCGAGGCCGATTGAAGCCACGCATCAATCACCGGAATGACAAAATACAGCCCTACAAGCATATAAAGATACCAGAGCGGCGTGGTGTCGAAATTGAAATTCCATATCCAAGTAGTAAGCTTGGCCGTGAGAGCCGGCACGGTGTAGGCCTCGGCCGACAGCAGCGCATTGGCCGTCGACGGATTGACAAAGTTATAGTAGGCCCACATGATTACCGGCAAAGCAAGAGACCAAAACAGAAGCGGCAACGCTATACGCCCGATACGTTTGCGATAGAATACGCCGACAGGGGCCGGCTGACGCAACGGCAGCAGCACCACCGCCGTCATCATCACAAACAACGGCACACAAGCGCGCATGAGGCTTCCCACGGCCACTCCCGAGAGGAACGCCGTGCGGTCGGTCTCAAACTGCCCCACGAACGGGTCACACGCATGCGACAGCACCACCATGAAGCATGCCACCACACGTAAAAGGTCGACCCACGCGTAATGCTCACGCTCGCCACGGGTCGCGGGCGCCACTGTCGCGGGCGCCGCTGCAATAGTCACATTATCAGTATTCATAACGCACAAAGATAACAAATCCGCTCCACACCTGCAACTCCGGCGCCCCTTTGTGCGTTATAATGACAGTTGATTTATCCCGCCAATACACACTATGCCACAACTTATCCACCGTCTTTCGGCCATCATAGCTTCATTCGCAGCCCTGGTGATGCTTGCCGCATGCGGCGACTCACCGTGGGACGACATGCCCGACTCCGTAGCTACTTTCGTTGACACATATTTCAATGAGGGTGAGGTCGAATCGGCGACAAAAACATCCACCGGCTTTGTTGTCACGTTTAAGAACGGCCCGCAAATCACCTTCGACAGTCAGAACGACTGGACCGACATCAACGGACGCGGAGCCACACTTCCGCAGATGCTCATCACCGACCAATGTCCTACCCGCGTTGTCGACTACCTGAAAGACATGGAACTGACAACCGAAGTGTATAGGCTGCAACGCTCGTGGCACCTCTACACCGTTACCCTAAGCGACAGCTATTTCACATACAACAATCAGACTGACGAACTCACCTACCCCGAAATGCGGCAAAAGTGAGCCACGTAGCTCCATGAAGATAAAAAAACCGCCACTACGCTTGCACATGCCGAGGAAAAGTCTTACCTTTGCACTCACAATCGGCAATAACATCAGCAAAGAGCAGTGTTATTCAAGATTCAATAGCCCGGAAAGATGGCAGAGTGGTCGATTGCATCGGTCTTGAAAACCGACGAGGGTCACACCTCCGGGGGTTCGAATCCCTCTCTTTCCGCAGAAAAAGCAGCCCGCGTGGCTGCTTTTTTCATATCCGGCCACCTGCTGCCAGACCGCCGATGAAAGCAGTCGGCCGCCGGTCCGCTCCAGTAGGACGGCATCCCCGACACGGCATCCCCGATATACAACGTTGTTTGCGTCTGTCAAACATTTTTCGTACCTTTGCGCCCAAATTCCAA
>CAMWXJ010000020.1 GCA_947178215.1 uncultured Porphyromonadaceae bacterium | reverse complement strand
GCGTAGAAGCTTAATAATATATTATTAATTTAACAGTTTACTTATTATGAGAAAAGCTTTTCTGAAAGCGTCAATTCTCGCAGCCTTTGGCGTCGCCATGTCGGCTTCCTTTACCTCGTGTAAGGACTACGACGACGACATCAATAACCTGCAGACTCAGGTTGATGCTATCAAGAATGATCTCAAGACCATTCAGGATATGGTCAGCCAGGGCGCTGTGATCACCTCGGTCACTCAGAACGCCAACGGTGTGGAAATCACACTGAGCAACAACAAGACCTTCAACATCACCAATGGTAAGGATGGCAAGGATGCCGATGTCTGGACCATCGTTAAGAATGCTGCCGGTCAGTATGTTTGGGCTCTCAATGGCGTTGCTACCGAGTATCCTGCGCAGGGTCCTGCCGGTGAAAACGGCGCAGCAGGTGCTGACGGCGCTACCGGTGCTACCGGCAACTACTTCAAGCCCAACGCCGAAACTGGCAAGTTTGACGAATACAAGGCTGACGGCACTCTCGTTGGCGCTACCGACATCGAGTGGCGCGCTACCGTAGAGCAGACCATCACCGCCGTTGACAACGGTAATACTGTTACTCTCTACGGTCTTAAAGACGCTCAGGGCAATGAGTTCAACGCTACTCTTGCCAAGAACGGCACCCTCGCCGGTCTTGAGTTCATCCCCGATCTCTACGTTGACGGCATCGAGGCCATGAGCGCCGAAGATATCTCCGGCGACATCCTCAATGCGAACCGTTACGCAGCCACCACATCTGTTGGCAATAGTGCAAACGTGCTCAAGGATGAAATCAGCGACTTCGCCGCAGCAGGTGCCGGTAAGGTTTACGCTATCAACGGTGTAAGCACTGCCAGCTATATCCTCAACCCCAACAATGCCAACATCGAAGGCGTTGAATGGAGCTTCCTCACCAATGATGCCGTTAGCCGTGCATCCAAGGCTGTGGCCAACGTCCAGAGCGCAGTCAAGAATGAGGAGGGCAATCTCGATGTTACCTACGTAATCGCCGATAAGGAGTACTTCAATGCCGACGACAAAATCACTGTTATGGCTCTTCAGGGTACTCTTACCGACGGCAGCGTGGTTTCGTCCAACTTTGTCCGTGTCCTCTCCGACAATGTAAACCTCACCGCCATCAACTACAACAAGGAAGCCGTAGTAGTTACAGCTTTTGACGCTATCAATGGCGATGCTATCGACGTTTATTACAACGCCACCACCAATCTTGCCAAGAACATCACTATCTCCGGTGATAACGACAATATCTATACTCTTGATGAAATCGAGGCTAAGTATGGTCTCACCATGAAGTATAGCATCCTCAAATATTATGTTGGTGCTGACGAGATCACCGGCACACGCGAAGACAAGTATGGTTCAGTAAATGCCGAAGGCGTTTACACCCCGACCTTCGTTGACGCTGATGGCGAGCAGGTTATCACCATCGATAAAGGCAATGCAGCCCGTACAGCTATCGGCCGTCAACCCGTTGTAGTTCTTGAGCTCGTTGACGCTGAGGGCAACATCATCCTCGGCGGTCTTATCAAGCTCCAGAATGTTGAGGAACCCAAACCCGAAGAAGAAGTTAATGAGTCTATCTACATCGGCTCTCTCACCACTTTCCTCTATCTCTGCGATGAGCAGACGAAGTATGAGTCTTGGGAGAAGGTTGCAGGTAAGATTGTTGCTTCTACCGGCATGACCATCAAAGAGTTCCAGGAAAACTATGTAATGGACGAAGACTTCGTCTACATCGAGGATGGAAAGGGTGGATTTGTAGCCGCAGCTGAAGATGGTGAATTAGGCCACTTCGATTGGACAGAAGTTGGTAGCAATACCCAGACTCAGACTCTTTCCTTTACTGTTGACAAGGATATGATTGACAACTGGTATGATGGTAATCTTTCCGCAACTCCTGTGACCAAGACCCTCTATGCCAAGTTCAGCAATGAAGATACCAACACCAATATATATGTAGGTTATGAAATCACTGTGATTGGTCAGCCCACCGTTTCGTACAAGGGTCAGCTCGCAAGCCAGTGGGCACAGAACTACACTGTTGCTCCCCTCAATCCCGCTGTTGCCGCCAACGCTAAGCAGACTGTTCCCTCGAAGGCTGATGTTATGACCTTCACCATTGCAAGCCTTTGGGAAAATGGCAAGCCCGTTCTTACCGTCGATGAGCCCTACAAGGATGCAATCGGCTCAACTATTGCTGTCAACTACACCTTCTCGGAGAATCAGCCCAGCATCACCGGCGCAAGCGGTACTGTTTATAACTTCGAAACTGCTGACAACGGCCTTACTCTCATTGCAGCAGCCACCAATGAGAAGGTAGCTTCACTCGAAAATGCTTCCTTCACTATCGAAGCAGGTTACGGCGAAGCTGCTCGTGATATCGTCAATGCTCAGACATTCGACCTCAACAACCCTGCTACCCTCTTCAATGTTGATATCAACATTACCTATGGCGATTGCAACATTCTCGTTCCTCAGATCGGCGAGTTCAAGGTTGGCGTAGGTCGTCCTATCTACGTTGATGTTAACCCCAACGAGATTATCGAGATTACCGACGCAAGCGGTGACTATGTTCGCTCGGTAGGTACTCTTGCCAACATCTACGACTGGCAGGATCAGGCCCTCTGGAAAGCTGTTGTTACAGACAATAAGCTCACAGGCTTCGTTGCCAACGAGACTGTAAATGGCGTTAACCTCTGGGACTTCTGGATGGGCAAATACGATGGTGGCCTCAACGGTACCATCACCTTCGGTAAGACCGGTAATCACGAGATCCTCACTAACTCGACCAACAGCCTCACCGGTGCAACTGCTCTCTCAACTACTCGCGAAGGCTTCGATATTAAGTTCCAGGTTGGTTCCACCACCGGCCTTGATGAAATCAACGTGTCGAAGGCTGCTGACCTCTTCGGTGCTCAGTTGGTATATGAGAACAACAGCGGTAACTCGGTTGTAGAGCCCTTCTACATCTTCATCCCCGTAGTTGCTCACTACACTTGGGGCGATTCCAAGATTGGCTACGCCACTATCAAGATCCTCTCCACCCAGACCTCAATCAACTAATCTGCTCTCATAGCGCGACGGCCAGTGTGGCCCGACCGCTCACTAATATCGAGAGGCGACCTCCACCCGGAGGCCGCCTCTCTCGCTTTCTCAGGCCTTTTTTAGAAAAATTCAGCTTTGGATGCATATTTTTAAGAAATTATTAGGATTATAGGTCGATTATCGTTACATTTGCGACAGACTCTTATTTCTCAAATCTATCATCA
The DNA here is from genome assembly GCA_947178215.1 of uncultured Porphyromonadaceae bacterium. GTDB lineage: Bacteria > Bacteroidota > Bacteroidia > Bacteroidales > Muribaculaceae > Paramuribaculum. The sequence goes on along the minus strand of CAMWXJ010000020.1, from coordinate 42,195 downwards.
ATCAGAAGTGCCAAATGAAGCCTTTTTTACCTAAGAGTAGCGGTTACCGCAAGTTAAAGGTGTACCGCATCACTGAGATCATATGCGACCTGACGGCTTTCTTCGCCAAGACACGAATAAGGCCGGGCAGTCGCACCCGCGACCAGATGGAGCAGGCGGCCCGCAGTGGCAAGCAGAATATCGCGGAGGGGAGCGCTGCGTCGGCCACGTCGAAAGAGACGGAAATCAAGCTAACCAATGTAGCAAAGGCTTCGCTTGAAGAGCTGGAACTTGACTATGACGACTATCTGAGGCAACATGACCTAACTAAATGGTCGGTCGACCACCCCCGCTCGGCACCGCTCCGACGTTATCTGATGTCGGACGACTTCATGAACAATCCCATGAAAATGGTCCGGCTGCTTAACGATGAGGAGTATTGCAATCTGTGCATAACCCTCATAAGCCAGGCAAAGAAGATGCTCCAACGCCTGCTTGAAAGTCAACAACGGCAGTTTTTGGAGCATGGCGGCATCCGCGAGCTGATGTATCGCGCGCGCACGGAAGCCCGACAGCACCCCGATACCAACGATTAGTGACGCCTCACGAGGCGAGCAGCCACCACTAACGCGGTGGCTGCTCGCCTTTTTGCGGACGACTCGGACAACTCGGACAACGCGGACTCTTCGGACAGCTCGGACATCTCAGACAACTCAGACTCTTCGGACTGCCGCCTGACGGCGGCTCTAGGACGCTGCTGGTGAGGCGGGTGAGGCGGTTGTGGCGCCTGACGGCGCCACGTCGGAGTGTCCGAGGTGTCCGAGCCGTCCGAGCCGGCTGAGAATGCGAGAGAGGCGGCCTCCGGGTGGGGGCCGCCTCTCGATATTAGTGAGCGGTCGGGCCACAGGGGCCGTCGCGCGTCAGGAGCGGATTAGTTTTCGCCCTGGTAGGTGGGCTGAACTTCGATTACAGCATAGCCGAGGTTGATGTCACGGCCCCAGATGTAGGTGAACTTAACAGGAACGAAGAGGAAGATGCTCTTAGTAACTGCCATACCGTTGTTGTCCCACTGGAGGCTGTAATTGCCGAGGTTGCGCCAGTCGTTAACCTTAGCTACGTTGTTGGTTACAGCAACATTGTTATTGTAGAGGTCGAAGCTGGGCTTGGGGTTCATGCCATCGAATACTTCGCTGAACTTGCCGATGGTGGCAGTTACGTCAGCTGAGTAACCAACGAGAGCATTAGCAGCATCAATGGTAATGAATGCAGTTACGTCATTGATGGTTTCCCATGTCTTATCTGCATAATTGTAGCGCTGAGTGGGCCAGATGGTCGGATAATTGGAGAGTGACATCCAGAAGTCGCCAACAGTTGCACCATTGAATGTGGTTGCGGTAGTAGCGCCGGTGGTAGCATTAACATTCCAGAGCTTGTTACCCTGCCAGTCGGAGATGGAGAAGAGCTTGGAGACGATAACCTTGGCATCCTTTGCATCCTGAAGTTTGGTAGCCTCCTGCTTAGCCATAGCGAGGGGCGAGCCTACGCCGGCCTGGAAGTCATACGATTCAGGAATTGTGAGGGTGCAGAGGGCGTTGCCGTCCTCATCCATCTCGGCGTAGCTAACAACCATCTCTACGTTGAACTGAACGGGAGCGTTCTGATACTTGAAGATGCTGGCGTTAACAATGTCGCAGGCATATTCAGCGTAAGCTTCAGTGATAGTGCCATCGAAGAAAGGAGTGCGAACATAGTGGTCGCCGGTGTATACATCCTGGTTGAATACAGAAAGCATATCGAAGCGGTTCCATACACCCTTGCTATTATCCTTGCCGGTGATACCGATAGTGGCAGCGCCACCAAGTTCGGTCTCCTTGGCGTCGGTAGCGGTAATTACTGCTACGGGCTGGTAGTTGATAGCTTCGTTGGTCTTGCTACCGGCGGGGATAGCCCAGAGCGACTGAGTGTCGCTGAAGCCATTAGCCTGATAGCCGCGAACGATGGTGTAGACAGTGCCGGTAGCGCCGGTTACCTTGGGCTGATTAGCGGCAAAGTTGTAGTTGGCGGTAATCTTGCTGAGGAAGTGGGGAGCTGCGGGCTTGGTGAAGTTGTAGAGAGCGTTGGCATTTACAACCTGAGGCTCACCACCTACCCAGAGGTAGCGGAAGTCCATACCCATAACCTGAGCATAACCGTAATCGGTGTTGTCTTCGATGGGAGTAGTGGTCTGACCTGCAACTGCGGGGTTAACGGGAGCTGTATTGCCCTGCCATGAAGAAGCAAGCTTGGTTACGAAGTCAGCAGCGGGCGAACCGAGTACTGTGATGTTGAAGCCGATGTAAACCTCGTGGTTGGTGTTCTTGTTGACAAGCTTAGCGTAAACAGTCTTGGTAGCCGACTCAGTGGTGGGAGCAGCAGTACCATTGATGTTGCCATCCTTGTCGTAGGTGGGATACCAAGCGTTAAGATTGTCGACAGTAACCTCGAAAGTGAGGGCCTGAGTGTGCGAGCCGTCAGCATTGTTATCCCAAGTCCATGTGCCGAGCTGGCCACCGGCGATAACCATGTTGCTACCGGTAGTGTTGATGAACTGGCCGTCAGCGTTCTTCACGTAGATAGCGTTGGCATCCTTAAGCTCGTAGTTCTTGCTGAACTCCTCGGGGGTGAGGCCGAGCTCTTCGTACACCTTACCGGTGATCTGCTCCCAGGTCGACTTAACCTCGTAGTTGCAGATGTAAGGAATGTTGGCGTCAGCGAGAACAGTCTCGTTGGACTGGGGGAGGGGCTCGGAGATTTCGAGAGTAACGAAGCCGGCGAGGATGATTTCACCGTCAGCGTTGTTGAGGGTAACATAAACGAGAGGACGACGACCGATAGACGAGCGGGCCACGTTGCCTTCTGCACCTACGCCGGATACGCTCTGACCGTTGCTGTTAACGTACATGGGAGTTACCTCACCGGTAGTAGCGTTAATCTGAGCGAAGCGATCCTCAGAGGTCTGGTTGGGGCTTACAGTATAGGTAACGAGCTGATAAGCGGGAGTAAGACCCCACTTTTCGGCAGCCTCGGCAAGAGTCATAACCTGGGCAGCACCCCATTTAGCATCGTCGTAATCCTGAGTGTTCTCAGCGAGCATGGGAGTCTGCTCAGCTACACTAACAGCGATGTGAGCGGCAAGATTGTATGCAGCGTTGTAGGGGATTGCGAGAACGGGAGTCTGAGTGGGAGTCGGGTTGTAGACAGCCTGAATAGCCTCAGTGGCGTTCTCAGCAACGGGGATAGCAGTCTTGAAGTTGGTGTTCTGGTCAACGAGGAGAGTCTGAATGTTAACCCACTTCTTGATTACAGCTACGTTGTCGGAAGTAACGACAGAATTGTTGTCGGTCTTGTTGAGAGCCTGAAGGGCCATGAAGGTCCAGTCGCCGGTCTTGTCAACATTGCCGAGTTCGTAGGGTGCGAGATAAGCGTAAGCGGCATCAGCGTCGAGCTGATAGGTAAGAGTAACGTTGCCGTTCTTATCTACGTCAGATGCTTTAAGCACCTTACCGGCAGCATTCGACGAGCGGTTGATTACTTCGATATCGTCGAAGATGAGGTTCCAGTCTACATTGCTGATAGCAGCGGTGGTGGGGTTGACAGCATACTGGATGGTGCCTACTTCACCGGCATACCAGAGCACATCCTCACCGTTTTCCTGAAGATCTTCAACATCAAACGGCTGGCCATTGGCTACTGTAGCGTCCTTGCCTTTATTATTGGCATTAGGCACAGTGCTGTTGTTGGCGGCTACTGTTTTCTTAACGGTAACGTCCTTGGCAACTGCATACTTAACAGACTCGATACCGTCGAGGTAGAGTTCGGGCTTAACCACGAGGCTCTTGATGAACGACGACTTCCAGATGGTAACGGGATCGATAGCATCGCCGTTCTCGTCGGTGAAGTTGTAGATAACGACCTTGTCGTTGTCAACAACGGCATAGAGCGACTCGGTAGCAGCGGGCTTCCAGGCGATAGTGGTCTCCTTTTCGGTGCCGTCGGCGGGATTTACTTCGATCCAGTAGCCGTTTTCGCCGGGCTTGTAGTAGATACCGGGGAGCGACTCGCCGTTTTCGCCGGGCTTGCCGTTTTCACCGGCAGGACCCTGTGCGGGATACTCGGTTGCAACGCCATTGAGAGCCCAAACGAGCTTGCCTTCAGCGTCTTTTACAATAGTCCAGAGGTTGGATTCGCCATCCTTACCGTTGGCGCCATCCTTACCGTTGGTGATGTCGTAGGTCTTCCCGTCCGAGAGAGTGAAACGATAGCCGTTGTCTATCGTGCTAACACCGGTGATAACGGCACCGGCGTTGATCTTACCCTCGAGGGTCGAGATCGACTGTTTCAGAGCATCTACCTGAGTCTGCAGGTTATTGATGTCGTCGTCGTAGTCCTTACACGAGGTAAAGGAAGCCGACATGGCGACGCCAATAGCTGCGAGAATAGATACTTTGAGAAAAGTTTTTCTCATAATAAGTAAACTGTTAAATAGGAAAAGGCGGATATTACAGGCCGACAGCAAGATATTAGATTTTCTACCGGAAACTTCTGGCGGATTTGAGGGCTTTCAGGACGATTCCGACCTCTCGGACGGAGCGTTTAGCGCTGACTTTCTGAGCGAAAAATGAATTTGATTTCGCTTTCGGCTGAATCCGCAAGGAAAATCTCCGCCCGATTAACACTATTTAATATGAGCGACTCGGATGGCGCGGACAACTCAGACGACTCGGACGGCGCGGACTATGAGGACCTGCCGCCTGACGGCGGCTAAGCAAAAGGAAAGCCCCGGCTCGGAAGCCGGGGCTGATGAGGGCGCCTGTGGGCGCTGCTGATGGTCCTTGGGCGCCTGTTGGCGCTGCCGGTGTTTTTGGGGTGCCTGCCGGCACTCTGCTACTCCCGGTCGGGAGCGGGCTGCGGCTATCGCCACAGCTTCGCTTCGGGGGGATTATTCGCGGATGGGGTGATATTCTACGAATGCTTCGATGGCTTCGTAGGAGGCGAGGCCGAGGCCCTGGTAGAGCTGGGCGGTGCCGCGGTTGCGCTCTTCGGCGCGTTGCCAGAAGAGTCGGTCGTCGTTGCCGAGGAAGGGGGCGTTTTCCATCTGGCTCTGGTGTTTGAGGATGGAGTTGCGCTTGAATCGGAGCTCTTCGGGTGATATGGGCACTGCCATTTCGATGTGGTCGATTTCCCATTCGGCCCATGCGCCTCGATACATCCATATGCGGCAGTCTTTCATCCACTCTTCGTCTTTCTGCTCGTCGAGTACGGCGAGTACGGCGTCGGTGCAGACGCGGTGTGTGCCGTGAGGGTCGGCGAGGTCGCCGGCTACGAATATCTGGTGGGGCTTTACGGACAGGATGAGGTCGCGCACGATAGCGATGTCAGCTTCTGTGAGATCGCCTTTCTTGATGGTTCCGGTCTCATAGAAGGGTAGTCGGAGGAAGTGGATGTGGTCGGGCTTGACGCCGATGTAGTTGCATGCTCCTGTGGCTTCGGCCTGACGTATCATGGTCTTGAAGTAGCGGATGTCGGGTGTATCGGTGTCGCCGGGGTTCTTGGTGGCGAGGAATGAGCGTATTTCCGAGCTCTTTTTCTTCCAGTCGGGTGTGTCGATGCCGAATTTGTCGGCTATTCCGTCCATGAGCATGACGTAGCGCATCATGTCTTCGTCGCCTACTGCGATGTTGCCTGAGGTCTCGTAGGCTACGTGTACGTCGTGTTTCTGGTCGACGAGGCGTTTGAGTGTGCCTCCCATTGATATTACGTCGTCGTCGGGGTGAGGGGAGAATACGATTACTCGCTTGGGGTAGGGGTTGGCGCGCTCGGGGCGGTAGGTGTCGTCGGCGTTGGGCTTGCCTCCGGGCCATCCGGTGATGGTGTGTTGGAGGTCGTTGAATATCTTGATGTTGACGTTGTAGCCGGAGCCGAAGAGTGCGAGAAGTTCGCCGAGGCCGTGGTCGGCGTAGTCCTTGTCGGTGAGTTTGAGTATGGGCTTGCCTGTCTGGTGGCAGAGCCACACGATGGCGCGTCGGATAAGCTTGTCGGTCCACTCGCATGATGTGACCTTCCATGGCATCGAGATGCGTGTGAGGGCGTCGGCGGCTGCGAGGTCGATGACGAGCTTGGTGTGGGGATGGTCTTGCAGGAACGAGGCGGGGACTTCGTCGGTGGGGTCACATTCAACGGCCCGGCGCACTATGCCGGCACGGTTTTCGCCCCATGCCATGGCGAGTATACGGTCGCTGGCGAGTATGTTGGCGAGTCCGAGGGTGATTGCTGTTGCGGGGGCCCAGTCGCTCTTGTATTCGTTGCCGATATACTGTCGTAGCTCGTTGCTGAGGAGGACGAGGCGTGTGAGTGTGGCGGCGGATGAGCCGGGTTCGTTTAATGCGAGGCAGCCCTGCGGGCCTACTTCGAGTACTGTGAGGTCGAGTCCTCCTTCGTCGTCGATGCTCTGCTCGTAGGCTCGGCAGTACTCATACATGTTTTCTTTGGTGACAGCCGGGTCGATAGAGCGGATGTTTTCGGGGCGGATGTCAATGTGGTCGAGCAGCGCCTCGCGAAGACGTTTGAGTGTGGAGGGTCCGTTGGGGTCGAGTGGGAAGAACTCGCAGAGGTTGTAGACGATGACCTTGGAGAAGTCGACGCGTCCCTCTTTGGCGAGGTCGATGAGGCGTGTGTAGGTAGAGAGTGTGCATGAACCGGCTCCAAGCGCAATGACAGCCTTGCCGCGCTTGGTGATGGCGCGGTTGATGATGCGCACCATCTCATCGGCAAGGTAGTCGGAGCCGTCGGCGGGCGATTCGTAGATACGTGTATAGATGTTTTCCTCGCGTGTGAGGGCGGCGAGCTCGATTTCGTTCTGCGGGTCGTAGTAGCGGCGCGGGATGCGGTCGAGCTTAATCTGGGAGCTGAGGTTAGTTTTCATGTATATACTAAGGGGAATTGCGGGTGCTTTCGGCGCCGCAAAATTGTTATTTTCCAATTTGCAAATCTAATGATTTTTTTGATTAGTGCGGTATGTATTATCTGAAATAATGGTTAAAAAAAATGTCCCGGACTACGCATCACGCGCGGTGCCGGGACCTGATCAAAAAATCGGATTGTCCGTTTTTTTTCTCAAACTTAATTATGAACTCTTATTTCTCAAATCTATGACTTGTTAGTGTGTCTAAACACAGTTTAAGACATGGTTTAGTTCTTTTGTTGCAGACGTATCGCAAAGCCTCCTCCGCGTGCCATATGGATCGGGAGTGTGGTGTCTGCGTCGATTTCACCGGTGGTGATGACGTAGGCTTCGGGATTGGTTATCGCGTCGGCTTCGGGTGCGTCGGCATATATCGTGGCTTCATACGTCGTCCCTTGGGGGAGGAAGTCGAAGCTGAGCTTATAGTCGGTGGGTTCGTTGGCTACGCCGCCGACATACCAGTCGGGGCTGTTCTTGTCGCGTCGCGCCACGATGATGTATTCGCCGGGCTCGGCAGCGATGTAGCGGCTCTTGGACCAGTCGACGGGCACGTCTTTGATGAACTGGAACGCGTCGGCTTTCTCCATGTAGTGCTCGGGGAGGTCGGCTGCCATCTGGAGGGGGGAGTACATGGTGAGATAGACTCCGAGCTGATTGGCCGTGGTGGCTCTCTTGTGCTCCTTGTTGCCCGGGGCGAATGAGCCGAGGTCGGTGCGGAATATGCCGGGCGTGAAGTCCATGGGGCCGCCTTTAAGTCGGGTGAAGGGAAGTATGGTCTCGTGGGCGGTCGACATATTCTGGTATTCAGTGCCGAGTGCGCTCTCGTTGCCTACGAGGTTGGGGTAGGTGCGGGCGAGGCCTGTGGGGCGCACGGCTTCATGGGCGTTGACCATGATTTTGTGGTCGGCGGCCTTGCGTATGGCGTTGAGGTAGTGGCGTATCGACTGCTGATTGTAGTGGTTTTGTCCTTTGGGGAGGATGTTGCCCACATAACCGCTCTTGACGGCGTTGTAGCCGTAGTTGTTCATGAGGGTGTAGGCGGTGTCCATCCACTGTTCGTAATTTGGGATGGAGCCCGATGTCTCGTGGTGCATCATCAGACGTATGCCCTTGCTGTGAGCGTAGTCGTTGAGGCCTTTGAGGTCGAAGTCGGGATAGGGTGTCACGAAGTCAAACACAAACTCCTTCTCCTTGCCGAACCAATCCTCCCAGCCGGTGTTCCAGCCTTCGATGAGTAGTTGGTCGAATCCGTTGGCGGCGGCGAAGTCGATATATCGCTTCACGTTGGCGGTGTTGGCGGCATGGCGTCCGTTGGGGCGTGCCTTGGTGTAGTCGAATGTAGCGAGGTCGAAGTTTTCGGCGTCGGTGTAGCTCCATGAGCTTTTGCCGGTAATCATCTCCCACCACACGCCCATGTACTTGACCGGAGTAATCCATGAGGTATCCTCAAACTTGGTGGGGTCGTTGAGGTTGTATATAATATCGGTGGCGAGGATGTCGGTGGCCTCGTCGCCAATCATCACCACGCGCCATGGTGTGCGGAACGGTAGCGCTACTGTGGCCTTTGTGCCGTCGGGCATAGGGGTGAGCCATGAGCGGAAAGTCAGAGTGGTGTCGTCGAGGTCGAGGTGCATCGCCGGATAATCGACGAGGGCGGCCTCGTGTATGTTCATGTAGAGCGAGTCGCTCCCTTTGAGCATGAGCGAGGTCTGCACGCCTCCGGGTGAGAATGCCGTCTGGCTTACGTTGCCGAGCTTGTCGGCGTTTTCGTTTATGCCGCGTATCTCCGAGAGGCGCGAGCGGTTGTATTCATATTCCTGGGTGTCGTAGTCGCCGGGAATCCACCATGCGGTGAGGTCGGCAGGCATTGCGAACTCTGAATACTCTTCCGTTATGGTGAGCGAGTCGTTGCCCTGCGCGGGGATGAGGTAGCGGAAGGCTATGCCATCGTCGTAGACGCGGAAGTCGATGTCAAGGCGGCGCTGTGTGCCGTCAGATGCTTTCTTTTCAAGGGCGACCCGGAGTGACTGGTAGCGATTGACAATGGTGTCGTTCTCACCCCACACCGGTACCCATACCGAGTCGACGTCTTCCATTACGGGGCGTGATGCGAATTTGAATCCGGAGCGAAAGTCGGGGTCTTCGCCACTGACTTCAAAGCCCATGAGCGAGGGGCGAACCACGGTATCGCCATTGAAGGTGACACTATACGAGGGCTTTCCGTCGCCGTTGAGGGCGAAGGTTAGGCGGATGTTACCGTCGGGTGAACTGACGACGCAATCGCTCCCTGTTTGTTTACATCCCTGCATTGCCAGAATCGCACTGATAGCAGCGATGCTCAATAAGTGTCTCATAAACTGTAATGGATGATATAATCAGAGGATGAGAGTATTAATGACGGAGTGAATATAATACCAGACGCACATTCTCTGCCGTCGACGCAAAGTTAAACAGTTTTTCGAGGATTTCCAAGAATATGATAGAATATTTTTGCAAAATTAATCAAAAACTATCGTGTAATGGTTGCGGCCGACGCTACGAGGCGCAGCCGGCATCTTCATTACCGGCGTCGTGATGTTCAGTGGCCGGAACCAGCGTGGGTAAGGAAAAGGTCGCCGATGCATCTGCTTGCAGATGCATCGGCGACGCGACTTATTTGAGCCGGGCACCCCGGATGGGAGGCGCGGTGGCTGTTGTCAAATAGTTATGATATTACTCGGCGGGAGTAGCTTCAACTACTTCCTCGGCAACGATGGTGGTGTCGGTGGGAACAGAAGTGGTGTCAACTACCTCTTCAACAGCAGTAGCTTCAACTACTTCTACAGAATCGGTTGCGGTTTCTTCGGTGGCTTCAGAGCTCTTGCCGGTGCAGGCGGTGAAAGCAACGGCGGCTACGATAGCAGCTGCTGCGATGAAAGACTTTTTCATGACTTTTAAAAATATTGAATAGTTTTAGTTTTCGTTGTCTGGGAAATTTATTCAACTATTAGAACAAATTGCGGCGCAAAAGTACAAAAAACAATTATGTTGTACAACATATTTTTCCATAAAAAAAGCAAATTTTAACACTTGCCACTTGGAAAATATAGTGTGGAGCGCTTTGGAGGAGGTCAGAGGTCGAGGATAGAGGTGCCGTCGATTGCGGCAAGACGGGCGGCGAGTGCGTCGGCGCGGTCGGCACGTATGCGCATAATCATCTTGCAGGTGTTGTCAAACTCTTGTGTCACGACCGTAGCCTCCATAGTAGATTTCACTACGCGCATGACGTCGTTGAGGGCCATATAAGGAAATGTTAGCCCTATCTCTGTCTCCTGACAACGGTCCACGCGCTCGGCCTCGGCAAGTGCCAGTGCGGTCGATTCGCGGTAGGCTGCAATGAGGCCGGGAGTGCCGAGTTTGATGCCGCCGAAGTAGCGCACCACGGCCACGGCGATGTTGGTGAGTCCCGCAGAGCGTATTTGCCCGAGGATGGGTCGGCCGGCGGTGCCCGACGGTTCGCCGTTGTCGCTCGACGCCGATTCGGATCCGTCGGCTCCGAGCAGGTAGGCCCAGCAGCAGTGGCGGGCGTCGTGATACTCCGACGCCACATCGGCAATGCGCTCCTTTGCCTCCACGGCGCTCTGCACCGGGAAGGCAAAGGCGAGGAAGCGGCTCATCTTCACGGTGAGCCGTCCGCGCGAGGGAGCTGCTATTGTAGTGTAGGCCGAGGAGTCCAAGTGCAGGGGCGATGATTGGCGGTCGTGCCGCAGGTCAGATTATGAGCATTGCGTCGCCGTAGGCTCCGAAGCGGTATTTCTCCTTCACTGCGGTGTCGTATGCCTTCATCACGAGGTCGTAGCCACCGAAGGCTGCCGCCATCATGAGGAGCGTAGAGTAGGGTAGGTGGAAGTTGGTGACGAGTGCGTCGGGGGTGGTGAAGTCGTAGGGAGGGAAGATAAACTTGTTGGTCCAGCCCGAATAGCTCTTTATGTGTCCGTTCATGCTCTCGACTGTGGCGAGGGCGCGGAGCACCGATGTGCCTACGGCACACACACGGTGGTCGGCGTCCTTGGCTGCGTTGATGCGCTCTACGAGCTCGTCGGTCACCTCCATCTGTTCGGAATCCATGCGGTGTTTGGTGAGGTCTTCTACGTCGATTTCCCTAAAATTGCCGAGGCCCGAGTGTACGGTTATGAAAGCTTCATCTATGCCCTTGATCCGGAGGCGTGTCATGAGTTCGCGCGAGAAGTGCAGGCCGGCGGCCGGAGCCATCACGGCGCCTTCCTTGCGGGCGAAGATGGTCTGATAGCGTTCGGCGTCCTCAGGTTCGGGCTCGCGGCCGATGTATACGGGTATGGGTGTGCGTCCGAGAGCGTAGAGTGCCTTTTTGAACTCGTCGTGGGGGCCGTCGTAGAGGAATCGGAGTGTGCGTCCGCGCGAGGTGGTGTTGTCAATCACCTCGGCCACCATCGAGTCGTCGTCACCGAAATAGAGCTTGTTGCCGATACGTATCTTGCGGGCCGGCTCCACAAGCACATCCCAGAGCTTGTTTTCGGCATTGAGTTCACGTAGAAGGAACACCTCGATGCGGGCGCCGGTGCGCTCCTTGTTGCCGTCGAGGCGTGCGGGAAACACCTGGGTGTCGTTGAATACCATGATGTCGCCGTCGTCGAAGTAGTTGAGAATCTCCTTGAAGATGTGTGAGGAAATCTCGCCCGTGCGGCGGTTGACGACCATGAGCCGCGCTTCGTCGCGCTGCTCGGCAGGATATTTGGCGATAAGTTCGTCGGGTAGTTTGAACTTGAATTGCGACAGTTTCATGCTATACGGGTGATGTGGAAATGGGTGTGAACAGTCGTGATTTTTTGAAAGAACGGTTGTTATGAGGAAGATGCCTGAGGGCCGTCACGATGCTGCGCCGGCGTCCTCTTCGGGAGCGAGGCGGCAGTCGCGTATTAGGTCGGCGGCTGTGGCGACATCCATGGCGTGGTCGACGGTGAGGTCGCCGACGCGGGTGCGCCTGAGGGCTGTTAGGTGGGCGCCTGAGCCAAGCGCCGCTCCGATATCGCGTGCGAGAGCTCTTATATAGGTGCCCTTGCTGCAAACGATGCGGAGGGTGAGGGTCATTGCGGCGGGGTCAAACTCTATGACCTCTATCTCGTCGATGACGAGAATCTTGGCCTTTAACTCCACCGTCTCGCCGCGCCTGGCCATTTCGTAGGCGCGCTGGCCGTCAATCTTGCATGCCGAGAATGCGGGAGGCACCTGCTCTATGGTGCCGTGAAAAGCAGGAAGCACCGAGTCGATAAGTTCGCGGGTGATATGGCCGGTGGGATAAGTGGCATCGATTTCCGTCTCGAGGTCAAACGAGGGTGTGGTAGAGCCGAGGGCGAGAGTGGCCACGTATTCCTTTACGCCGGCCTGGAGGGTCTCGATGAGTTTGGTGGCGCGCCCGGTGGTGATAATCATGAGTCCCGAGGCGAGCGGGTCGAGGGTGCCTGCGTGGCCCACCTTGAATTTCTTGCGGCGGAGGCGGCGCAGAAGCGAGCTTCGCAGACGCTTCACTACGTCGAACGAGGTCCACCCTACGGGCTTGTCGACGGCAAGTACCTCGCCGCCGATAAAGTCGTACTCACGGTCGGGATAAGCGGCGGCCCGGTCAACGGTGTTGTCGCTTACCATACTATGCAGGCTATGCCCATGAGGGCGCAGTAGACGGCAAACCATATCATGCGGCCGCGTGTAACTATGCCTATCATCCAACGGCATGCGAGGCAGCCGGTAAGGTAGGCAGTGATGAAGCCTATCAGCAGCGGCACGGCGCCTATTTCGGCGGGGGTGTCGGCACCCGAGCCGCCAATCATCTTCACGCTGTCGAGCAGCGCTTCGCCCAGAATAGGTATGATTACCATGAAGAACGAGAAGCGGGCGGCTGCGGCGCGGTCGTCGCCGAGCAGAATCGAGGTGGCGATTGTGGTGCCGGAGCGCGAGAGGCCGGGCAGCACGGCTACGGCCTGTGAGATGCCTATCACTATGGCGTCGAGCCATGTGACGGGATGGCCGGGGCGGCCTGTGGCTATGCTCCCGCGGGTGCGCAGGAAATAGGCGAGCGAGAGGAGCACCGCTGTTACGAGCAGACACCAGCCTACGGTGACGAGGGTGCCTCCGAAGAGTGCTTCGATGTTGTCCTTGAAAGCGAAGCCTACGACGGCCACCGGGATACATGACACAATCAGCTTCCAGACGTAGGTGGTGTTGGCATCGCGCCTGAGGGTGAAGAACGAGCGGCAGAGAGGTACAAACTCGGCGCGGAGCACGGTAATGGTGCTGAGCACTGTGGCGACATGTAGTGCCACGTTGAAGTTGAGAGCTTCTGCTCCTGAGAGGTTGACGCCAAGCATCGAACGCGCTATTTCGAGATGACCGCTCGAGCTTATGGGCAGATACTCCGAAAGGCCCTGCACGAGCCCGAGTATGAGAGCTTCAATCCAATCCATTATTCAGGGGTGTTGTGTGATTTGCGTGACTTGGAGGGCCACATTATGGCGGCGCCCATGAAGATATAGCCGAGGAAGGCTATGGTGGGGCCTACGACGATGCGGCGCGTCGAGAATATGTCGGGGTTGAAGGTGTCGGCGCCCGACGGGGCGCCGGTCATGAGCAGGAAACCTGCCACTATCACGGCTCCGGCTATGGCCATGAGGATGAAGTTGAGGCGCGTAAGGGGGAGGAAGGAACGGAACGACGCGTTGTCGCGTTTGCTGGTGCTGTTGGCTGCCTCGGTGTTGGGGAATTTGTCGGATGTTGTAATCATTATTTTGTATAATGGGCGTGGAGGAGCGTGGAGATCAGGAGTCGAAGAGGTTGTCGTAGCTCGTGCGGATATACTTGTTGGCGGCGAACGTGGCGGCCAGGGCGCAGATTACGACACCTGCCGCGAACATACCTATGCCTATGAGGCCTATGCTCTGCGGTGTGACATACTCGATAACTATCGGGTCGATAGTGCGCGCGTAGCATATCAACAGCACTAATATGACGAATGCGAGCATGGCTGCTATGATGCCGCCCACGATGTTTGAACTGATGAAAGGCCGTCGGATAAACGGCGCCGTGGCGCCTACGAGCTGCATGGTGTGTATGGTGAAGCGGCGTGAGTAGACGCTGAGTCGCACTGTGTTGTTGATGAGAGCCACAGATATCAGCAGCAGTGCTGCCGCTACGATGAGCAGGGTAACGGTGAGAGTGTTGAGGGTGGAGTTGATGGAGTCAATCATCTCTTGGTGTATCACTATCTCGGTCACTGCCGGGTGGCGGCGAAGCTGGCCTGTAATTTTGGCAAGGGAGTCGGTGGAGGCATATGCCTCGTGTACGTGCACTTCCCATTCCGCGCTGAACGGATTGACGCCGAGCATCTCCACGATGTCGCTTTCCTCCTCCGACGTAGAGTCGGTTGCTATCATATGCTGCCAGGCGGCGAGCACTTCGTCGGGTGTGGAGAACGTGGCCGATGATGTCGCCGGCGCTTCCTCAATGAGCTTGCGCAGCGATTTGAGGTCGGAGGCCGACGCGTTGTCGCTCACCACTACGGCATAGCCCACGTTTTCGCGCACCTCGCGGCCCACGCGACGCGCGGCCAGGGCAATAAGCGCCACTATGCCGAGAATGAGAAGCACCATAGCCACCGAGACCACAGCGGTGGCCTGGGTGCTGAGGGTCGGGAAGGCCCTGTGGTGATGCGGTGTCGGAGATGACATAAGGATAATATGTTGATAATCGGGCATCCCGATGATTGTGGCGCAGAGAAAACCGCGCAGCGGCAGTCATGACATGAGTCGCGAGCTGCGCACTCTTCGCCAATTTGTCGCAAAATTAATACATTTAGGAGGCGATGTCAATACTTGACCCGAAAAATGCCGCTATTATAACACTCGCGGCCCCGGAAAGAGGCGGTCATTGAAGCTTGCGGAGCGCCTTACGGTTGATTTTTACTGGGTATGTGTCGTGCAGACGTTTGATCCATGCGGCTTCCAGCTCCGCCTGATAATCGGCCGCGGCGGCCCCGCCGGTGTCGGCTGCTGTCTCCGGCGCGTCAATGATGCGTCCGCCGAAAGCGCGCCAGGCGGTCCAGCGGCCTGAGGCCGGGGGTGTGGGTGCGCCCCACACTATGCAGTCGATAACGGCGTTCTCGCCCCTGGCGGCCAGAACGCGCTCGATGCGCACACCTTTGCCGAGCTCGTTGCGCAGATAGTCGTCGTACTCGTCGGGCTTCACCGTGCTGAAAGTGAGGAGACGGAAGGCGGCATCGGCTATCGAATCATCTTCGGCCACTATGACGTGGCCCTTGTAGCGTGGTGTGCCGTTGTAGGCGTAGCGCTCGCGGCAGGCTTCGAACAGGGCGTTGACACCGGCGGTGTCGGCGGCCGCGCGGCCCCACACCTCGCGGTTGCTCATCTCGAAGAGAAGCATCCCGTCGCGGTATTCGTTGAGCAGATTGCGGTAATCGGGATTGACGGCGGCAAGGTGGGCGAGGGCGGCTTCGGTCACAGCCGAGTCGGGCGCGTCGGCGAGGCTCGGATTATCGGCGACGAATCGGTCGAGCCAGCGGCGCACACCTAGGGTGGAGCGGCCGTCGCGGTTCATCATGGCGTCGGTGCGTGCCGAGGCCTCTTCGGCTGAGATGCCCTCGCGGCGCTCCTCGCATTTTATGATATGGAAGCCGAAGGCCGACTCAACGACGCCCGACACGCGGCCCGGTTCAAGAGCAAATGCGGCTGTCTCAAATTCCGGCACCATTTCGCCCGGGCCAAACCAGGGGAGGTCGCCGCCGTTGGCGCGTCCCGAAGGGTCGTCGGTCTCCGCCGACGCTATGGCGGCGAAGTCGGCTCCGGTGGCGAGCAGGGTGGCGATAGAGTCGATTTCGGCACGCTTGACGCTTGCCGCTGCCGGGTCGAGGTTGCGTGTCATTTTGAGTATGTGGCGCACATGTACCTGTCCTGGATTGGGCCGACGGCCGTTTACTTTGACGATATGGCGACCCATGGGAGTACGGATTGGCTTCGAGAATGAGCCTTCGGGGGTATCCCACGCTGTGTCTTCGAATGTGTATGGGAAGCGTCCGGCCGTAATCCAGCCCATGCGGCCCCCGTTGACGGCACTCGGGCGGTCAATAGACATGCGGGCCGCGATGTCGGCGAAGTCGGCGCCCCCGGCAAGCAGGCTGTAAACGGAGTCGACCGTGGCGTCGGGCGTGTTTGCGGGGAACATTATGTGACTAACGTCGACCATGCAGGCGTAGTGACCGAGCGCCACGTTGCGGAGCGAGTCGACGAGGTCGTGGTCGGTCATATACGTCGCGGCTATCTCGCGGCGGTAGCCGTTGAGCTCCCTGCAGAACGCTTCGGTGGTGTCGATGCCCGCCGCCTCGGCGTCGGCCACTTTCAGCTTGTAGTCGACAAACATGTCGATATAGCGGTCGATACTTACCGCCTCGGCCTGCTGAGCGGCGTTTTTGTGATAGAGGTAGGAGAACTCGCTTAGCGGTACGCGTTTGCCGGCGACAGTCATTACCGTGGGGTCGGACTTGTCGCTCTTGGCGCCGGCGGCAACGGCCCACAGCGCCAAGATGGGAAATATTACGTTTCGAAAAGTCATGATAGGCTGAGGGTCAGTTGGCTGTCAGGTCGGGCTGCCGGTCATTGGCGTCGGTCTTGCGGGCTGCACGGCGCGGATTGGCGGGGAACCATCCGCGCTCCACGCGCTGTTCCTGCTCGAAAATCTCCTTTATTGTCCAAAATGAGCTGAAAGCGACCACGGCAGTCACGGCCGACCAGAAGGTGTCGGCAATGGCGATGGAGCCGGCGCAGGCACCGAGTCCGAGCAGGAGAAACCACCACCAGCAGCCTGTGCCGAAATGGTAGTGACACTTGATTACTATCGGGTGAAACAGGCCGATTACAAGAAACGACACAAGGCCTATCGCCACGCCGGTTAGATGATATTGTGAGAGAAGATCTGTCATGTGTGATTGAGATTGTAGGGGATGATAATGATTGTACGTGGATGAGGAGTCACCAGCCGCCTGAGGCGCCGCCTCCCATGGTCGAGCCGCCGCCGAAGCTGCCGCCCGAGAAGCCTCCGCCTCCACCGAAGCCGCGGCCTCCGCCAGGCACTATCACCACGGGGGGCGTCACGAGCTTGGGAATCTGGTAGACGACATCTTTGGTGTGACGGCAGCTCATGCAGGTATAGGTCCTGACTCCCTGGCCGGCGCGGGCTGTGGTGGGCTTGATGAGAGTGCGGTTGGCGGTGAGTGTGGCGAGGCGCGCGCCGCAGTTCTCGCACACGGTGTAGCTCGACTTTTTGTTGACAAAGGGTATGATGTCGGTCTCGCCGCAGGTGGGGCATAGCCACACGTCGTAGTCTATGGAGTTGAGGCGCTCTTCGGCGTCCTGAGCGGGGGTGAGATAGGCGTTGTCGCTCTCTTCGTTGAGGCGCTTCATGCGTGAGTTGCAATTGGGGCACAGGCGTTTGCGCGTGCGTATGCGGTGCATCTGCCACACGAGCAGCAGATAGGCCGCCAGTGGTATGCCCATGAACAGAAACGTGCAGAAGAGCAGTGGTGCCTTGACGTCGTTGAGCGTCCGCCATGCCTGCTGAGGTTCCTTGCGGCGGTTGGCGATTACCATCGCCGCGACGACGATAAAGGCCGCGATACCGACAAAAATTGCCATGCGCAGAAACCAGCTGAAGAACTCGTCGCCGTTGAACGCCTCGCCTCCGCGTTGAGCGCCGGCGTCGTTGGCTATCGCGCTCTTTATCTCCTCGGCATACCGTGGGTCGGTGGCTATGCGTGCCACGCGCTCCGTGGCGGCGGTGATGCCGCCGTCGTAGTCACCCTCTCGGAAGCGCGGGAACATGTCGTTGCGCAATATGCGTCCTGCCACTATGTCGGGCAGCGGGCCCTCAATGCCGCGCCCCGTGCGGATTACTGCCTTGCGGCTATCACGTGCCATGAGGATGAGCACGCCGTTGTCGCGGTCGCTTTTGCCGATGCCCCATTTCTCAAACAGGTCGGTGGCGAAGCCGTCGATGTCGTCGGGGCGGTCGATGTCGGCCACGGCCACGACTACAACTTCGGCCGACGACGAGGCCCACACGCGGGCGAGCATGGTGTCGAGTCGTGCTACGGTGGCGTCGGAAAGCACTCCGTCGGGGTTGCTGACATAGCGTGTGCGGTCGGCTACATGGACGTTTGGGATGTCATCTACGGAGCGTCCGGCGGCATAGGCCGCCACGGCCATTACTGCGCTTAATATGATGGTAAGGAGTCGGTTCATAGGATTTGCAGGAGTTTGCTGAGGTGGGTGTCGGTGGAGAATCGGTCGAGGCTCTCGGCCTTGATTGCGGCGTTGTCAAACGTGCGAATCATCATGCCGCGCATTGCGGCGACGAGCGCGCCTGGGGCGTGCGGGTCATAGAGCATACCGTTTGTGTGGGTGATAAGTTCGGTGATGCCGCCGATTTCAGCGCCGAGCACCGGCGTGCCGGCCGACAGCGCCTCGATTACGCTCAGCGGGTTGTTGTCGTAACACATTGAGGGGCACACAAGCATCTTGGCGCTTGCCAGGGCATCGGTGATGGTGGCTGCGTCGGCGTGGCCCATAAACCGTATGTTGGCGTGTGAGGCGTAGCGGGCGTGCATCTCTTCGGCAAGCGGTCCGTCGCCATAGACGCTCAGGAGCGGCTTCTCGGGCATCGACACTACGGCTTCGAGCAACTTGTCGATGCCCTTTTCGCGCGACAAGCGGCCGGTGTAGATCAGGCCCGAACGCGGCGTGTCGGCGGGCATGGAGCGCAGCAGCGCCTCCTTGACCGGATCGAGGGCGTTGCATATTGTGGTGATGCGGGAATAAGGCACGCCCGAGGTTACGAGCATCGACGTCATGAACGCACTCGGGCTGACAAACATGTCGGTGACGCGGCACAGGCCGCTCACTGGCCAGCGGCGCGCTTCGGCCCATCCCATGAGCGACGCGGCGAGGCTCCCTTTCATGCAGCGTTTGCTCACCACCGACCACGGATGGTCGAAACATGCCGTGCACGGACGTCCGTCGGGGTCGGTGCAGATATATGCCGGGCAGAGCAACTTGTAGTCGTGCATGGTCCACACGGTACGTGCTCCGAAGCGTTTGGCCATGCCCACTATGGCGGGGGAGAGGTAGGAGTGGATGTTGTGGAAATGTACGGTGTCGGGGCGGAAGCGTCGGAGCGCGGCGGCAAACGATGCCCTTATGTCGCCGAAGCCCATTATGCGCTTCATGGCGGCAATGCGCGAGCCGGTGGTGAAGCTGACCTGCGTGGCGAATGTGTCGTCGAGAGGCTGCGGGAGATTGTCGGGATAGTCCATGCCCCACAGCGCCACTTCGCAACCTTGGCGGCGTAGCAGGTCGGCCGTGGAGAGCGCTACTATGCAGTCGCCTCCACGGGGATAGAGAAACTTGTTGACAATCAACACTCGCTTTCCGGTCATAATTCAGGATGAGGTAAGTCAGTTTATGACAAGCCTTAGCAAATATAACGCTCTGCGACGTGATAATATTGCATCATCTGCACGAAAAAATTCAATATTATCTCATTGTGGCGAATTGTGCCGCCAAATTACAGTTATGTCGACAGAAAGCGCTAAATTTGATGTTTGAATTGATAGTCCGGCAAATTGCTTGATATAACTCTAAATTAATTAAACCGATTATTGGGAAGTAACTATGGATGCTTCGCATAGAGGTGGTTTATGACTGAATTGTGCAGAACGCTTCGATTGACAACAAGCGCATAGCCCGAAACACCCTGATGCTCTACATCAGGATGTTTATGATAATGGGCGTCTCGCTCGTTACATTCAGGCTGCTGTTGCAGACATTGGGTGAGACCGACTATGGCATCTATAACGTCGTAGGCGGCGTTGTAGTACTCTTCGCTTTCTTGAACAATGCGATGTCGCAGTCGAGCCAGCGGTTCTTTGCCTATTATATCGGCAACAACGACAAGTTGATGCTGTCACGGATGTTTTCGGCCAGCGTGGCAATCCATCTTATAATAGCGGCAATCGCTTTCGTGCTTGCAGAGACGGTAGGACTGTGGTTTCTCAACAGCTACATGAACTTCCCTCCCGACTCGATGCCTGCCGTCAATATCGTGTATCAGTCCTGTATTGCCGTCTTCATAATTCAGATACTGATAATCCCCTATCACGCGTCGATAATCTCTTATGAGAGAATGTCATTCTATGCCTATCTCAGCATCATAGAGGTAGTTTTGAAGCTGTCGGCAGTGCTGATTCTCTTCCTTTTCAACACTCGTCGCCTCGTAATATATTCTTATGCCATCGTAGGGGTTACGCTTATTATCGCCCTGTTTTACAGATTTTATTGCAGGAGAAGATTTGACGTGTGCCGTACTGCGGTTTCTTTTGACAAAGAGATAATCATGCAACTGGCCGGATTCTCGGGCTGGAACATGCTTGGCGGTATCGGCAACATCGGCGCTTCGCAGGGCGTAAACATCATATTCAATATCTTTCATGGCGTGGCGCTTAACGCCGCCATGGGTGTCGCCAATCAGGTGTCAGGCGCCGTCTCATCCTTCGTAAGCAACTTCCAGACCGCCTTTAACCCGCAGATTGTCAAATCTTACGCCAATAATGAGATTCGCGATTTCCAGTCTTTGATTTTCAGGGCTTCGAGGGTGTCATTCGGGTTAATATTCGTCATAGGTCTGCCTGTGATATTGCTTGCAAAATCGATTCTGTCGGTATGGCTTACGGAGGTACCGCAATATGCGGTCGAATTTACACAATTGATTGTGATATTCTGTATGATTGATGCGATTTCAGGGCCACTTTGGACAGCGGCGCAGGCATCGGGACGCATAAAGAGCTATATGATTATCATCTCGCTGATGATTTTTTCCAACGTTCCGGCTGCTTTTGTCATCCTTTATTTAGGGTATTCGCCCGTGTGGGTGTTTGTCTACAAGGTTGCAATGAATCTGTTGATACACTTCGTGAGGATAGGTTATCTGTTATATTCAATCGATTTTCCCGGATGGAGGTATTTGATGAGGGTTATGATACCTATTTTATGCACTGTTGCAGCCGTATTACCTATTCCGCTATTTCTTATGTGGCGAGGAGTAGCCGAGGATATACCGGGAGCAATAGCCGTAGCCTCGGTTGCAGTGGTTGAAGGCATCTTGGCCTTCCTGTTCATTCTACTCACACGCCATGAGCGTGATATCGTTTTCAAAAAATTCAGTCGGCACCTAAGGTAATAATCAACAGAAATGGAAAAGATATGCGACTATAAGGATTGCACCGGATGCGGGGTGTGTGCCGCTGTCTGTCCTAAACATTGCATCTCATTTATTATTGGCGACTTAGGGCATGTTTACCCTAAGATCGATGTCAACAAATGTATTGATTGCAAGAGATGTGAGAGGGAATGTGTGGCAATTAATGACCAGCCTAAAATACGTCCAAAGATTGCATATGCCGGCATCATCAAGAATGAGTATGATTATAAGACTACCACTTCGGGTGGAGCCGCTCAGGCGATTTCGCAGTATTGTATTCAGAATGGCGGAGTTGTGTATGGTTGCGCATCATTGCCCGGAGGAGTAATTGAGCATATAAGAGTTGAGGATCTCCAATCATTGGAGCTTCTCAAAGGCTCGAAATATGTGCAGAGTACAATTTTGAAAATAGTTCCTCAGCTGGTTGCTGATGTAAGATCGGGACGCAAGGTTGTATTCATCGGAACTCCATGTCAGTGCGCCGCTGTGAAATTGCTTTTCAAGGAAAATCCGGATTTCCTGATAGTAGTTGAGCTCATTTGCCATGGTGTCCCGTCAAAGAGATTTCTGTATGATTACCTGAACCGACAAGGTGTCAATACAAATGATATTGACAGGATGTGGTTTAGAACAGAAAAAGGATTCCAAATACTTTGCGCAAAGAAGGCAGGTGACTCATATTCTCCAATCTATGAGTCGATACCGCTTTGGAGCAGAGGCTGTCATGATTTGTACTACAATACATTTTTCTATGGATATTCTTATCGTCCATCATGTTATCATTGTAAATTCGCACGTCCTGAACGTATAGGAGATATTACAATAGGTGATTTCTGGGGATTGGGAAGAGACATTCCGGCAGATGACATCCCTGACCATTCCGGAGGAATATCTGTCATCCTGCCATGTACAGACAAGGGTCTTGCTATGGTCAATGCTGTCGGGGCATTGATGGATTTGTATGAGCGGCCTGTCGAGGAGGCAATAGCAGGCAATCATCAGTTGCAACATCCCACTGTAAGAGGTCTGGATGTATATTTGTTCTATCATCTTAGCAAAGTGGCCGGACTGCAGTTGGCATTCGATATAAGCTTTTTTTTAAGGCGTCTTGGAGGTCGGATCAAGCGTATACTTCATCCTGAAAGGCATTGATTTTTATTAAGAAATGGAAAAGAAAAAGAAAACGGCGACAATAACGTTTCATGCGTCGCATAATTACGGCTCGATGTTGCAGGCATACGCTCTGCAACAGACACTTCTTGGTCTTGGTGTTGACAATGAGATTATCAATCTGCGGACAGGTGTCCAGAGATCGCTTTATCCTAATCCTGCTTGTAATAGAAAGGTATTGAAACAGTGGGTGAAAAACATCATGTTGCGGAGTGTAAGGCCTTTTTATAATCGTGATATATTGATCAAATATGAGTTGTTTGAAAAATTTCTGAACGACTGCATGACAGTAACTCGTGAGTATGGATCAGGTTCGGATTTAGAGCAACTGGCATCTGAATATGATTATTTTATAACCGGCAGCGACCAATGTTGGAACACTTGCTGTGGCGACTTCGACTGGTCATATTATTTACCTTTCACCGATTCGCCCAATAAGATTTCGTATGCGTCGAGCTTAGGTCCGGTCGATGCAGACCGCGACTGGAACAGGATTGTGAATAATCTGCGTAGCTTCAGAGCTATAAGCGTACGTGAAGAGGGCACTGCTGCGGAACTAAAAAAACATCTTGACAGGGATATGGATATATCGGTTATGCCTGACCCGACATTACTTCTGTCGGTCGATGAATGGAAAGAGATTGTTACACCACAGCGAATTGTCAGTCATCCTTACATTTTTCTTTACACTCCGGCGAAACAAAGAGGTTTACTGGAACTGGCCGGTAAAGCCTCCCGTATACTTGGTATGCCTGTCGTGGTAAGTAATATAACCGATATTTTGAGAGAATGCCTGATTACTCTTCACGATAAGAGCAAGTTTGAATATGTTTTAAATACCGGACCTCGTGAATTTCTCAATCTTATTCTTAACGCTGAGCTGGTTTTGAGCGGCTCATTTCATGCTTTGATTTTCTCAATCCTGTTTCATCGTCCTTTCTTTTCCTTTCGTGGGCTTAATGACAATCGCACCAAGCAATTATTAAATGTCTATGGCTTTAAGGACAGGACCGTCGACATGAAGGATGCAACTGATAAATTGTTGAAATTCCGGGATGTGGATTTCAGTCAGGCGGATAATATTATCGGTAGGGAGAAGTCGGAAGCTCTGGTCTTCCTTAAGAATGCTCTTGATGCAGATTGATTGCATGAAGCCTGTTGATGATTGTCTTATTGGTGAAGACTACGGTAGATAGTACGTGGCAGTAGGTATAGATTGTATGCGAGGCGATAGTGGCCTCGCATGGCCAAGCGCAGCAAGGGAAGCTGTATGGCCAGTTTTGGCGGCAATATCCTATGATATGCATGATACCTTCCGTAATATCTCTTAAATTCTTCATTGTCAAATACTCCCGCGGTGAAGGCTCTTAGCGCGAGGCTTATGGTAAGCCCCCTGATGCAACGGACTGTCAATTCATCACGGTGTGTTGCTATGGAGTGAATATGGCTTATCATTTTAAGATCGGCCATAATCTGGGGGCGTGAAGCACTGATTGTCGTTATTGATGCCCCTTCAGTCTGCCGATAGTGGTATGGGGCGCAGTTGCAATAGCCGGTTTTCAGTCCAGGATTAAGCAGCAGGGTGAATAGAAAAACAGCATCCTCCATATAGTTGCATCCGTCGACAAACCACATCGGCGACACGATCTCCCGACGGATGAGTTTGTTCCATAGTGATCCATAAAGAGGTGTGGGAGTTATGCCGCATATGTCAGCGATGATGTCGTTACGGTCGAGCGAGCGAGGCCGTTGGCATGAGAGTTCGGATCTGTGCCCATGTTCTATGACAAAGTCGCAGATTACTATGTCGGCGTCACTTCTTAGAGCTTCGGCCAGCATAGTCGCATACATGTCGTTGTCAGTCCAGTCGTCGGGGTCACAGTGGATGATATATCGGCCGGAAGCAGCCTCTATACCATGTCGGCGTGAAGTGGCCACTCCGCGATTATCACTATGTCTTATAATCTTTACCTGATTGGCACGCTGAGGATACTCGTCGTGTAAGATTCGTTCTATTATGGCGATGCTGTCGTCGGGCGTGCAGTCATCGACAAAGATAAACTCCATCTCGTGAAGTGTCTGTCCGAACAGCGATCTTACACATCGTGCTATATAGGCTGCTGATCCGAATACCGGTATGATAACGCTTACCTCCGGTATAATCGCGGTCATGGCGGGCGATTATTCCGGGAGGGTGATGCGGAAGAAGTCGGAGGGGTGGTCGACGTGCTCGCGGGCTATTATGGCTTTGAGGTCGGCCACAATGTCGGGATGCTCGGCGGCCACGTCATGGTCCTCGTGGAGGTCGTCGGCAAGGTTGTAGAGAGAGCATTTGCCACGGCGCACTACGAGTTTCCAGTCGCCTTTGCGCACGCCTATCATGTCGGTCTCGTGAAACTCCCAGTATAGTGCGTCGTGCTGTTGCTGCACTCCCTCGCCCGTGAGGGTGGGATATATGGATATGCCGTCGAAATGGTCGTCGGCAAGGCGCGGATTGCGGTAACGCTCCTCGTAGTTCTCAACGCCGGCAATGTCGGCGAAGGTGGGCATGAGGTCGTAGAAGGCAAACATCTGGTCGGAGGTCTGACCGGGGGCTACGTGGCCGGGCCAGCGCACGATAAACGGCACGCGGATGCCTCCTTCGTGAGTGGAGCGTTTGAGGCCGCGCAGCAGTCCGTCGCGGTTGAAGAAAGCGGGGTCGGCGCCACCTTCCTCGTGAGGGCCGTTATCGGATGTGAAAATTACGATAGTGTTGTCGGCTAGGCCCTTGCGGTCGAGCAGGTCGAGGATTTCGCCTACCTGGGTGTCAAGGCGCGTTATCATGCCGGCAAACTGGGCGTGTCCGTGGTCGGTGGGATTGTAGCGGCTTCCCTCGCTGCCATGGTATATCATCTCGCCGTCGGTGCCGAACTTGTCGACATACGACAGATAAATCGAGTCGGAAGGCTGACGCAGTTCGGCATGGGGCAGGGTGTAGGTGAAGATGCCGAGAAACGGTTTGTCGGGCGTGCGGCTGTCGAGCCATTCCATGGCCTTTTCATGGATGAGGTCGGCAGAGTATTGCGGACGGTTGGCGTAGTCGGGGCCATACATAGGCCACTCTATGTTCTCGTCGAGGGTTACGCGCACCGTCGCGGTGTCGCCCAGAGCCTTGCTGTAACGGTTGAGGAAGTTGGGGTAGTAAAGGTGGGCCTGGAACTGGCACAGATAGCCGTAATACTCGTCGATGCCACGGGTGTCGGGGGTCGACACGCTTCCTTCGTAGCCGCCGGCCCACTTGCCGAACATGCCGGTTTCATAGCCGGCGTCGTGAAGTATTTCAGGGATGATAACGTGAGCGGTGTCGTAAGGCTCCTGCCCTACCACCGAGTAGTCCACATTGTTGCCGTAGCGGCGGTTGAGGACTGATATATTCCAGTACTCCTTGTTGCCGCGCACGTGTGTGTGGCCCGAGTGTTGCCCCGTCATGAACGTGGCGCGTGACGGAGCCGACACCGGCGAGCCGGCGTAAGCTTGTGTGAAGCGTATGCCCTGAGCGGCGAGGCTGTCGATGCGGGGAGTGGAGATGAGTTGCTGGCCGTAGCAGCCGAGGTCGCCGTAGCCCATGTCGTCGCACATGATATAGAGGATGTTGGGACGGCGGTCGTCGGGGTCAGTCGAGGCTGTCTTTGCGGTCTGTGCTGCGGTTTTGGGAGCTTGAACGGCAGTAGCGCTGAGAGCCATTGTGCCGGCAGCTGTTGCAAGAAGTCGTATGTTCATGGTCAATCGTGATCTGACAGGTGATACAATGCCGCAAAGGTAATAAAAATCTCAGGATTCGATGCGAAACCATCTGACTTATATTGATGTCGCCCTATCAAGACAAAAGCCCCTGCCTCGGAGCGGGAGGCAGGGGCAACATTTCTGTGTGGGTATCGGGCTGCTGCCTTACGATTATCTTATCATTATTTTACGTACATTCTCTCCCTGGCGAAGGATATAGACTCCCGGATCGAGTCGGCTTATCGGGCCATTCAGTCTCGTTCCTTTAAGGTCATAGATCTCCATCTCCTTTTCATAGTCGATGTCGCCGGATATTTCCGTCACTGCTGTCGATGATATTTTCTCAAGAATCTTTGACTTTACAGAGACATTCTCGTTGTTCTCGTCCACAACGTTCACGATTATTATAAGTCGTCCGTCGTCAAGCGAAGACACGTCGATGCTTTGTACGCCTTCTGACTGGGAGGAGTCAGATCTGCCGGGCGAGTACTGTGATTTTCCCGGCAGGCAAGTGCCGGTGAGCTCATGGCCGGTCTCTTCATGTATTATACGATAGGTATATCCATAGCCCGGATTGATATTGGATGTGAGTTTTAGTTCTATTGTGGTATCGTCGGCAAAATCGGCAAACAACACATAATCGTCGGAATCGTCAGGCTCAAAGATGAGGGTCTCCACAAAATTGTATGTCTGTTCGTTTCCGGCTTTGTCGGCTACAGTCACGTTGGCCAGACCCCAGATTCCGGGAGCCGACCCCTGCGGTAATAAATGAGTAAGCTTGTAGTGCTCCCATACTGTAGGGTCACCGTCAAAATAAATGCCGGAACTATTTCTGTGGTAGAACCAATAATTGCCGTGGATCAATCCCTGCGGGTCGCGGAAATGGTACATCATGGGGCCGAATCCTGAAATATTGTCGCGGGCATAAAAATTGATAGTCACGAGAGTTTCGCCGTCGGGATTGTCGGGATGTGTCGGCTCGGCATATACGATTATGCGGTTGAGGTCTATCTCGGGAGCCTTGTAATCAGGATTAGGGGTTGTTATGGCTATTCTCTTTACGGGCTCGTGCAGCTCGGATTCCGAGAAATGGACGGTGTGCTCCGTGCCTCCTAAGTCGATGGTCGACAGGAATGTGACGAAATAGTTGGCACAAGGGTAGAACTCCGGAATCTTATAGATTATTTCGGCCTTGCCGGTCTCGGGGTTGTAGCCTCCGTAGCAGTCGGTCAGACCTGTTCCTCCTTTTGACCATCCTTCGTAATCATTGTCTACTCTGATAAATGTCGACCGGATGCCGATATTGTCCGACACTTCATAGCTTACTTTAAGCAACTGCACGCGATGTCCGTCGTCAACTCCCTCGGTGAGCTCATATTGCAGAGTGCCTTTCTTGTATACAGGCGATTCGAGATCTTCCTTCGGATTATTGATGTACACGTTTGTGATGCAGTCATTGTTGCCTTCAAAACGTTCGTTGCCCACCAGGTCGGTCACATTGATTGATCCGCAGGTCCAGTATCCCGCCTTGGAGTATTCGTTTACCACGGCCGTTCCTCTCAGCCTGTGTCCATTACCGTCGACCGGCGACATGGCGAGGTCGACATACTGGGATTTTCGTTCCCCGTTCTGGTCAGTGAACTCCGGGCTTGTTATTCTTACGCTGGCTCCCGATGCATCATCCTGAAATCCGTCCTCATTGTTTAATTCAATTTCCATGGTTATTGTCTTTTCTGCATCGTGGGCGCCGTCGACAGAAATAGACACATGCCTGATTTTGCCCGGATAGTCGTAATCGGGATACAGATTGAGCACCTCAAACGTCAGATGGTCGGGTATGGAACTGATGTAACGGGTGCCGTGCATTACACGGTCACGGATGAAATCATATTTCTTTGGTGCTCTTGACATCAGTTTCTCAGGGTCTTTGAGATAGTATGCCACAGATTCAGCCATGTCTTCATCGGGATTTTTGTCGTGGGCATATTGCGACACAAATTCCGTGGTCTGGCTTGTGGCCCATCCTTCGTCGGGTTTATCAGGTTGCGCATTAGGGTCACGATACCATCCGCCTGTGTCGGCCCAGTCTTTTTTCAGTTCGTCGGAAAACATATATGCCCAAAGGAAGTGGGTCTTCTCGTGCAATATCAGCCGTTGTGTTTCAAACTGCTCGTTGTTGCCGCCGAATGCTTTGGCCAGATCGTTGTTCATAAACTCGATGTAGCCGTTGTCAAGGCACCAGGCTACTCCGGCAGCCTCCGGATACCAAGGATGCCGGTGTCCGTCGATGCGACGGACCAGATAATTAAGGTGAGGAGTCTTGTGGAATCCTTCCGGAAGCTCCTCAAACATGTTGATGATTGCCACAAGCTCGGAGGGGCCGAATCTTTGAAAACAAGCTGCGTCTTCCTTTGTTGTTGCGGATGTGAGCGCCACATAATCGGGCACATTTACTGACACACCGAATCTCTTATAGAGTATTTCGTCGATAACTCCATTATTCTCGCCGAAATCCGTAACAAATTTGGTCATGGCGTGGTGTAGTCGTTTTGAGAAGAAACGCCCGCGCACACCGTCTAAATTGACCAGTAAAGGATTTGCGTAGACAAATGCGTCTTTAGAGATGGTCAGAATGTTTCCACCGTCAACTTTCTCAAGAGTAATGTCGTCGGTAAGGCGGTTATTTGTAAGAATGAATTTAGTTTTTGTATTCATGAAACCCTCGCAGGGGAGAGTTTTCATTGTTTCCAAAAGCCGGTAGGCATACTCCTGTGTCCACTTTTCCTGCTCGTCACACAGTATAATGCCGTATTTCTCGTTAAGAATGCTCATGCTGGGCACATTTGAGGGAACTATCTTTTTGCCGAGAAATTCAATTTCGGGAGGATTGATTACATTGGAGGTCTTCGTATATCCCTCCACGCTGTCGTCCTGACTCCATTCGTGTACCCAATGGTCGGGATTTTCGGAAAGAGGGGTGACGACAAGCCGGATGCAGATGCCGGGATCGACCGTGCCGTCGGCATTTACTCTTACAAGCCTTGAGGCGGGCACATTATAGCCCGTGGCTGTAATCTTTAAGGCATGAAGGCCTTCGGGCACATCCTTGAAGGAGTATTCTCCATCTGCGTCAACATTAAGTGTAGAGAGCCATTCAGATGACCCGAGTGACACTGTGGCATCATCTCCGTCCCAAAGCCCTTGCACACTGAATCTGACAGTGGCTGCGTCAAGTCGTGAGATGAAGGCGATCAGAAACAAAAGTGCTAAAAATCGTCTGACTGGTTCCATGATAGTCATATATGCCGATGGCCTCCCATCACCGGCATTTGATTTATATTCAAAACGCGAGAGACATACCGTTACACTCTTGCCGTCATGGTTTATAATAGAATAAATCCCCTGTCGCTGAAAGGTGTAATGATGGCGTTCTGCATGATTTGGCTTAAAGTTGATAACAGAAATTGACTGAGACCGACTGCGTGTGATCGCTGCCTGTTTTCCGAAGGCAAAAATACGATAATTAATCCGTATAAGTAATAAGTCAGATTTATTTATCGTAAAATTTCTTCTTCCATGCTTGTTTTAGAGAATTTATGGGGGTGAAAACTATTAGTTCGTTGCCGCCCCCGGGCCTGAAGATGTTAAGGTAGGTTAATGATTTGGAGTATGATTGGAATCGTTGTAACTTTGTAACAATTACAAAACAGTAGTAATTCTATGGAAGCAAACAACAAGGAAGGATGTCGAGACAAGAGCGGCAACAGCACTACGAGCGCCGCGATTGTGGCAATGATGCGTGAGGCGCAGATTCAGCCGTCGATGCAGCGCATGGCTGTCCTGGAACTGCTTGCGGCTGAACGATGTCATCCTTCGGCAGAAGAGATTTACTCGCGCCTGTTGCCTTCGGTGCCGACGCTGTCGCGTACCACGGTTTACAACACTCTCCACCTGATGGCGGAAAAGAATCTGGTCCATGAGATTGAGATTGAGCCGGGCGTGACACGCTATGACCTTGCGGCGAGGCCGCCGCACGGCCATTTTCTCTGCCGAGGATGCGGCCGCATATTCGACATAGAGCTGACAGTGAGCCCCGACGATGTGCCGGGCGAGTTTGTAACCGACTCGGTAGATGTGTTTTGCCGCGGGCTATGCCCGGAGTGCGCAGCCGCCGGGTCAGCCGAAACAGATTAATAATAACCAAAATAACACATAGAAAATTATGAAAGACCTTAAAGGAACCAAGACCGAGCGCAACCTTATGGACGCTTTTGCCGGCGAGTCGCAGGCACGCAACAAGTACTCCTATTTCGCTTCAAAGGCCCGCAAGGAGGGCTACGAGCAGATAGCCGCTATCTTCGAGGAGACAGCCAACAACGAGAAGGAGCACGCCAAGCTGTGGTACAAGCTGCTCCACGGCGGAGAGGTGGGCGATACCATGTCCAACCTCCGCGACGCAGCCGAAGGCGAGAACTACGAGTGGACCGACATGTACGACCGTATGGCCCAGGAGGCCGATGAGGAGGGCTTCACCCAGATTGCCGCCAAGTTTCGCGCGGTAGCCGCCATCGAGCGTCACCACGAGGAGCGCTATCGCCGTCTGCTCCAAAACATTGAGGAGGGCATAGTGTTCTCGCGCGAGGGTGATACCGTGTGGATCTGCCGCAACTGCGGTCATATCGTCATTGGCAAGAAGGCTCCCGGCGTTTGCCCCGTGTGCCTCCATCCTCAGAGCTTCTTCGAGATAGAAGCCGAGAACTATTGAACGTGAGCCCGCGTGGTGCGTAACAGCATCCCGGTATGAAACCTACGAGGCCGTGCAAGTCAATCGATGACTGCGCGGCCTCGTAAGTTGTATAGGGTTATCGGTAGGCGTGGAGCGAGGAGAGGTGATTCACCCCCTCGTAGGTCATTACGATTGAGAGGAAAGCGAGTGCTGCATAGATATGAAACATACGCGGATTGCGTGTCAGTCCTGTGGAGCGGTGAAGCGGTATGGCATAGAGAAGCAGTGTCACGAGCGCCCATGTCTCCTTTGGGTCCCAGGCCCAGTAGCGTCCCCACGACACGTTGGCCCACATGGCGCCCGCTATGATGCCGGTGCCGAGCAGATATACGCCGATTAGCATCAGGCTGAGGCTCAGCTGCATCAGTCTGTGCGTGTCTGTACGGCCAGTGAGTGCGGCCAGCGCGACGGGGAGTGTGAGGGCGAGCAAGGCATACGACATCATGACAAGCATGACATGTACCATGAGCCAGGGCGACGCGAGTATCGGCATGAGCGGTGTAAGAGCGGGATTCTTTGACGAAATCCATGACAAGAGAAACGTGAATCCCGACATCAGCAACCCAAGTGCGCCTATCAGCGGTTGCCGCTGCCCTACCATGCAGCTTGCCGCGGCGAGAATGACTCCTGTAAACAGCATAATCTGACCTGAATCGGCAAGTGGCACATACCCCTCGATTATGCCGCGCCACACAAACACTCCCGCGCCCGCCACGGATACCGCGGCAGCGAGAATCGACGTTGCGCGCCGGCGCCCCGCGTAGGTCAGCATCAGGGCGGCCGGTGCTGCGGCAAGTGTAATCATAAACAGCGGACTGAGGGGGCTGAGACGCGCCCACCACAGTTCGGCCGTGAACCGGGCGGAGTTGCGGGCCGAAGGAGGTGCAGCCCCGTAGAGGTTGCCGGATAGCAGCCGGCTTATCAGCGCTACCTTTTCGTCGAGCCGCAGAATCTCGGTGTCGAGCCGGCCGCTCCCATTCCGATAGATACTCTCCGGACGGTAGTTGCCCTCGGCGTCGTAGAGGTCGGCGAGCGCCACACACTCACCCTCTATGGCGAGCCGCTTGCGCAGTTCGGCGCTCTTGACGGCGATAATAGGCTCACGGCTCCACTCGTCGGCGTATCTTTCAAGCGACGCAACGAAGCGTGTCGGTGTCATGCCGGCCACACTCCCTGAACCTGTGAGCTTAAAGGTGAGCCGCGATGCCATCTCGGCAAAAGGCATGGCGCGACCGAGAAACATCACCGGCTCGCGTTCAAGCGAATCGGCTTCGCACACCGGAATGGCAGGGGCAGAGGCGGCGGCGTGAACAGGCAGAAACAGAAGCAGCGCGAGCGCGCCTTGCCGCCCAACCTTGTCGCGCCGCTTCAACAGCAGCACTGCGCCTGCGAGCGCGAAGAGCAGATAGCCGGCATATGTTACCGCGATTCCTATCGGATCGCGGGCTACTGTTAGGGTCGAGCCGCCGCACCCGTCGTAAGATGTCTGATAAAGTCGCCAGCCGTCGAGCTTGCCTATGCGGTTCATGGATATGTCTATGGTGTCGTCGCCGGCACTGACGCGGCTGTGGAAGTCGCGCGGAAAGTCCATGCCGGGGTAAAAGTCGGTCGTGAACCGCTGCAACACCAAGGGGCGGGGCAGTCGTCCCGTCGTCCCGTCGCTTCGCACGAACACATTTTCGGGCCGTCCCGGCACAAGCGATATTGTGCCCCGGTCGGCGGTGAACGCCGTGATTCCGCCGCCGGCAATGACGAGCAGGACTGAAATGTGCCACATAAACAGCACAGGACGGCGCCACATACGCATCGCCGCAATCCTCCATATTATGGCGCAGCCGATGAGCGCCCACAGCGCAATCCACCACCACGACGAGTAGACTGTCGTGGACATGAGCGTTGTCGCGCCTATGAGCAGCGACACCCCTACGGCGAGGAAGAATCTAAAATTCGGCATACTCCGGGTGTGAGGCTATGCGTATCGCCACACATTCGGTCTCCACGAGCCAGCCGGGGCGGCACACGGGAGCCAGCAGAATCACGCGGGGCACTCCGGGAGCAATCTCCTCGAAGATGCTGTCGACAACGGCAGCGTCGGCAATGTCGCGCAGATATACGAGTGCGCTTGCCATGTCGCCGAACCCGCATCCGGCCTCGGCGAGCAGTACGCCCACATTCTCCAGCATGCGACGTGTCTGCATCCTTATGTCGCCGGGGTGCATCACCTCGCCGCGGTTGTTGATGCTGGCGGTGCCGGAGATATATACATGGCGGCGGTCGGCGTAGTCTACCGTCGTGCCACGCTCAAAGGCTACGCCGTAGTCGGCAGTGGGGTTGAAGTGTGTCGGGCCGTCAAGATAGCCAATTCTGTCGGGAGTGAGGCGTGTGTCGCATATCGCGTTGAACGCCACGCTCTGATCCTTGGCGGCGGGGGTGCCACCTATGCCGGTCGACGCTATGAAGCGAGTGTGGCGAGTAAGTCCGCGACGCGCGAACTCCTCGTTGCGTCCCGTCACCACTCCTCCGTAGTTCATATCAATGTCACGCACCATGAACCATGTGCGCACGCATCCCTCGCGGAGGCTTGAACCGAAGTTTTCGAGCATATCGGCCACGCGGGCGAGGCTGTCGACGGTAATGTCGTGGGGTGAGGCTGTCGTCGCCGGGCCGTCGCCCACGATGATGCGTCCGCGGCTGTCGGCATACACTCCGTCGCCAAGCGGGCGGTAGCCGGCGTCCGCTTGTAGCACGACCCACACGGCGAGCTTGGCCCCGTTGAGCGGCGGCTGCTGTATGTGCGACACAGCACACGGCTCGTCGGCGGGCAGCAGCGCATACTGGTTGGCGATGTCGCTTAAAAACCACCGCTTCCACACAGGCGTCATGCCGCGCGTGGCAGCGGCGAGGCTGTCGATTGCGCCGCATACCGCGCTGAGCTGTTCGCCGAACGGGGCACCCCCCTCGGCGGTGACGATAGCGTGGGCTTCGCGTCGCCCGTGTCCAAACACGGCGAGGCTCACCGAAGCGCCATGAACTCTGTAAGCACTGTACTCCATAGCTTGTTATCCGGCAGAGCCGAGTGTGTGGCGTTGACGCGTTGACATGGTTATTTGCGGAAGATATGCATTAGTTCGCCGATCCAAAGCACCGTCGAAGTCGAGGCGATGATAATTATCCAGTCGACGAGCGGGAGTGGCACCACACTGAAAAACGGTCCGCCGCACTCCACGATGAGTATTTGTCCCACGAAGATGCATGTTGCGATAAAGTTGAACCCGCGGCAGTCCTTGAAGTGGAGCGCGGAACGACCGGTGGCAAACGCTTTGGCGTTGAACATGTTCCAGAATTGGAGGAAAACAAACACGGTGAAGAATACCGACAGCTCGTAGGGCGACAGACCCTCGTTGGGACCCAGTGGCATGCCTATCTGCGTGAGCGATGTGAGATTGGTGCAGTCGAGATAATAGAGGAAGCCGAGCAGCAATACGAAGAATATCACGCCCACGCCGATTATCGAGTTGCGCATGGCACGGTTGATGATAAAGGCAGCTCGCGGGCGCGGCGACTCTTTCATCACGCTTCGGCTGGGTGGAAGCGAGGCGAGCGCCATGGCTGCGAAAGTGTCCATGATGATGTTGACCCATAGCATCTGCGTTACGGTGAGCGGCGACTGCATCCCCATGAAAGCACCTGCGAGCACTATGAGGCTCGCGGCGACATTGACCGTCATCTGGAACAGCACGAAACGCTGTATGTTGCGGTAGAGCGAGCGACCCCACATCACGGCGCGGCCTATGGAGGCAAACGAGTTGTCGATGATAGTGATGTCGGAGGCCTCCTTGGCAACGGAGGTGCCGTCGCCCATCGACAGGCCCACGTGTGCGCTTTTCAGCGCCGGGGCGTCGTTAGTGCCGTCGCCGGTCACGGCTACCACCTCGTTGTTGGCTTGGAGGGCCTCTACGAGCCGCTTCTTGTCGAGCGGTCGGGCGCGGGCTATTA
Source organism: uncultured Porphyromonadaceae bacterium (assembly GCA_947178215.1). GTDB lineage: Bacteria > Bacteroidota > Bacteroidia > Bacteroidales > Muribaculaceae > Paramuribaculum. The sequence goes on along the minus strand of CAMWXJ010000020.1, from coordinate 7,171 downwards.
TCTTTATGTCGGCCACGCGGTGGCGCAGCTCATCGTCGGAGAGAGCGGCGAATTCGGGGCCGGTGATGATGTTGTCGGCCGTGTCGGTGCCATCGTTCCACAGTCCTATCTGCCGGCCTATCTCCTTGGCGGTGCCGGGGGTGTCGCCGGTCACAATCTTTATCTTGATGCCGGCATCGGTCACCTCCTTTACGGCGTCGGGAACATCGGCACGCACGGGGTCGGATATTGCCACAATGCCGAGGAAAGTGAGACGGCCGGCAATCACGCGGTTGTCGGCTATTGTGAGGTCGCCCTCGCCGAGTTCCTGATATGCGAAACCGAGTGTGCGCATGGCCTGGTTCTGATACTCGAGCAGCCGGGCGTCGATCTCCGCCTTTGTCACGCCGGCGGTGTCGGCACACATGCCAAATATAATCTCGGGTGCGCCCTTTACGTAGAGGATGTTGCGCCCTGTGGCCGACTTCACCACCGTGGCCATATACTTTCGCTCTGTGGTAAAAGGCAGCTCCTCGATGTGGCGCGCCCCGTCGCGGAGAGCCTGATAATCGGCTCCTCGGCTGTCGAGCCATAGCAGAAGCGCACCCTCAGTGGGATTGCCGAGCACCTCGATTTTATCTTTCGAGAGGTCGAGCTGCGCGGTGGAGTTGACCGCGATACCCTCGTATAGTACTTGGTCCGACGGGTTGCCGAAAAAGTCGGCCTTGTAGACCTGCATACGGTTCTGTGTCAGAGTGCCTGTCTTGTCGGTGCATATCACAGTGGTGGCGCCCATGGTCTCGCAGGCGTGCATCTTGCGCACGAGATTGTTGGTTTTGAGCATACGGCGCATGGAGTAGGCAAGCGAGAGTGTCACGGCCATGGGCAGTCCTTCGGGCACCGACACCACGACGAGCGTAACGGCAACCATCAGTGTCTGAAGAAAGTAGGCCATGAAGCTCATCCACTCGAAGTCGACGTTGACAAAATACATGATTACGCGGCCCGTGATGATGAGCGCGCCGAAGAGATATGATACCTTGGTAATGAGCTTGCCGAGACGGTCGAGCTGTTCGTTGAGCGGGGTCTTGACGCTGTCATCAATCTGCGCGGCCTCGAATACTTTGCCATTTTCGGTCTTGTCGCCTACGGCGAGGACGCGCATCACACCGTGGCCTTCCATTATCTTGGTGCCGCGCATGGCATGGTCGGAGGGGAAAGTGCTCTCTTTGTCGAACTGCGCCGGGTCGGTGGTCTTGTGGCATACAGGCTCACCCGTGAGCGTCGACTCGTCAATGTTGAGCGATACGGCTTCGAGCAACAGGCCGTCGGCGGGCACCTCCTCGCCGGTGTTGAGTATCACAATGTCGCCCACGACGACATCCTTACGCGGCACCCCGGTGACATGGCCGTCGCGTATCACCTGCACCGGTTCGTCGTCATTGACACGGTTGAGGAGCGCGAACTCCTTGTCGGCCTTCATCTCGAAGTAAAACGCCAGGCCTGTGGCGAGCATAATGGCGATGAAGATGCCTACCGGCTCAAAGAACACCGAGCCGTCCTGGCCGAGCCCCCAGTATTCGTAACATGAAATGCCTATGGAGAGCACGCCGGCAATCAGGAGTATGATTATCAGCGGGTCGCGGAACTTGGCCATAAACTGCTTCCACAGCGGCTCCTTTGCCGGCGGAGTAAGTATGTTTACACCATGTTTCAGCCGGCTTTCCGCTACTTCCGCATCGGTCAAGCCGGTATAATGTTGTGTTGACATGACAAGTGGCGGTGCCGGTTACTCCGCGTTACGGCTGTTGGTGAGCATCCGGGTGGACTCGAGAATAGGCAGATTGCTCTCGGTAGGTACGTAGATTACCGTCTTGTCGCTGAGGTCGCTTTGCTGACGCACCCACAGATACTGTATGTATGTGGGGGTGATGCTGCCGTTCTCAATACGGATAGCCTCGGCGGCGCCCTTGGCTCGCTCTATCTCGGCCTGAGCGTTGAGCTTTTCGGCTTCAAGGTTGGCCTTGGCCTCCTCGATTTTGATTTTGCGGTTTTGTTCGGCCTTGGCAAACTCTGCCTTGCCCTCCATTTCCTGCGACCACACGTTGTACCACGGACGGATAAACGCGAGGGCCACCACGGCGAGGATTACGGCGACTACGGCCCAAATCAGCCGCTTGACTATCATGGGCGAGATGTTGGTGTTATTGTTGCTGTTGTAGCTGTTCATGTACTCCTGATGATGTTGGTGAGTTGAATAGGTTGTGCAAAGTTACACAATGCAATGTGAAAACCGCCACTTTGATGCATAATAATCAACCTGCCCAGGCTGCCGGAGGCGCGGGGCTTGAGCGTCGGCGGTGAGTCCGAGACCGCTCATGGCGGAAAAATTAGAAGGGGAGGCGGGCCACATTGTTGCGGCGGAGCCTCCCCTTCCGGGTCATTATTCAACGTGTATGTGGTTAGTGACTTGTCACGTCAAGGGTGATTATTCGTCGAGTGTGCAGATGGAGACGCGGTTCCAGCTCTCCTCCTTGAACATGTGTCCGATGCCTTCGCCTTCGGCTACTATGCGTTCGGGCGATATACCGTACTTCTTGACGAGCATATCCTTGACGGCATCAGCGCGGTTTTTGGCGAGCTTGATGTTGAAGTCAAGATTGCCGTCCTGTGAAGCATAGCCTTTGATTTGTACCTTTGAGCCGGGATTGTTTTTCATGTAGTCGGCAATCATCACCACATTGGGCAGCTGGTCGGCTGTGATTTTCGACGAACCAATCTTGAAGAATACGAAACGCACGCTTTGGAGATCGGTGGTGGTGTTGTTGATTACAGTGGCGGGACGGTTTTGGCACTCTGTAAGCTGTGTCTGGAGCGCAGTGGCGCGTGCGTTGGCGGCCTGAGCCTCGGCCTGTGCATTGGCGGCCTGTGCGCGAGCGGCGTTGACCTGCTCGTTGAGGGCGTTGACCTGTGCGGCGTCATAGGGGGTCACGCACTGAAAGCCGTCGCCGAGACTGATGTTGACACCGGCCATGATCGAGAATGTGGCTTTGTTGACGTCGTAGGCGGCTGAGGTCTGCGACACCGGGGCATCGCTCATGTTCCAAGTGATGGCCGGCTTGACCTGTATGGTGACTGTGGGCGACACATTGAAGTTGAAGTTGAGGCCAACTTTGGTGCCGAAATAGTTCCAGTCGGGGCCTGCGCCTTCGTTGCGGAAATAGTGGCCCCAGCCTGCGCCTGCCACGGCCTCGATTTCAAAGGCGCGTCCGTTGCAGTCATAACCACCGAAGAGGTTCATTAGGTTGGCGGCGCCGTAGAGACCGAGGTACTGCGAGTCGAAAGCGGTCGACGAGTGTACCATGCCCGGCCACGACGAGGTGTTGATGCCCCAGTTGCCTTCAAGGCCGAGGCCGAATACCGGCGAGATCTGCTTCTGGAGATGCAGACCTATCACGCCGCGCATGCCGCCGAAAAAGGCCGAATTGTGCATCGGGGTGGCTACACCGCCATCTACTCCTATGCTCCAATTAGAGCCGAAGGTGTTGGGTGCGAGTGCTTGAGCTTCCTGGGCGGAGGCGGGTGCGGAAAGCCATGTTGCCGCAGCCGCTACGACGAGGGCCGAGGCCATAACTTTGTAGTTGCGATTCATAGATGGAAAGAATGGATAAAGGGTGAGTTGATTCGGTTGAACTATTTGACCCGATAGCTGAAATGCTATCCATTTTCAGAGATATAACAAACCGTGCCCCGGAAAGGTTAGCGGGACACGGTTTTTGGTGGTGTGGGGAGGGTGCGGAAAGGTGGTGGTCAAGCCTCGGTGCGAGTCCTCAACTCCCAGAACGCCAGGGCTGAGGCGGCGGCCACGTTGAGCGAGTCGACTCCATGCGACATGGGTATGCGGGCGGTGAAGTCGGCTGTGTCAATCACCTCGTCGGCGAGACCGTCGCCCTCGGTGCCGAGTATCATGGCGAGGCGAGGCGTGGCTTTGAGCGCCGGATAGTCGATAGGCACCGAGCGGTTAGTGAGCGCGAGCGCAACCGAAGTAAGGCCGAGCGCGCGCAGCTGCGCGGTGAGATTGCCGTGAGGGAGAAAAGTCCAGGGCACGAGAAACACGGAGCCCATCGACACTCTCACTGCGCGGCGGTTGAGCGGGTCGCACGACGTTGGTGTCAGCAGCACGGCGTCGACGCCCAGCGCGGCGGCGGAGCGGAAGATAGCGCCGATGTTGGTGGTGTCGGTAACACCGTCGATAACTGCCACTCGCCGCGCGTCGTGTGTTACCTTCTCGACGGTGGGCAGGACTGGGCGTCGCATGGCGCATAGCACTCCCCGGGTGAGGGTGTAGCCGGTAAGGGAGGCAAGCAGGGCGCGGTCGGCCGTATATACCGGCATCGACTCGTCGCACCGCGCTATTATCGGGGCGGCGTCGCCCTCGATATGCTTGCGCTCGGCGAGCAGGCTCACGGGCTCGTATCCGGCATCAAGCGCCACGTTTATCACCTTGGGGCTTTCGGCGATAAACAGGGCTTCGGCCGGACGGAGGCGCGAACGCAATTGTGCCTCCGTCAGGCCGAAATAAGGGGTCAGTTCCTCCCGTGTTATGTCATCTATCTCGACAATCATCAGTCGCCCATGGTGCGGAGCAGCTCGTCGTTGTCACGGGTGCGCTCCATGCGGTCCTTGATAAACTCCATCGCCTCGATGGGGTTGCGGTCGGAGAGGAAGCGGCGCAGAATCCACATGCGGCTCTGTGTCTCGGGACGCAGCAGCAGGTCGTCGCGGCGGGTCGACGATGCCATGATGTCGACGGCGGGGAACACGCGCTTGTTGGCGAGCTTGCGGTCGAGCTGGAGCTCCATGTTGCCGGTGCCCTTGAACTCCTCGAAGATTACCTCGTCCATGCGCGAGTTGGTCTCGGTGAGGGCCGTTGCGATGATAGTGAGCGAGCCGCCTCCCTCGATGTTGCGTGCCGCGCCGAAGAAGCGCTTGGGCTTTTGGAGGGCGTTGGCCTCGACGCCGCCCGACAGTATCTTGCCCGAAGTGGGCTGCACGGTGTTATAGGCGCGGGCCAGGCGGGTTATCGAGTCGAGAAGTATCACTACGTCGTGGCCGCACTCAACCATGCGCTTGGCCTTTTCGAGTACTATCGACGCAATCTTGACGTGGCGCTCGGCGGGTTCGTCGAATGTCGACGCTATCACCTCGGCGTTTACACTGCGGCTCATGTCGGTCACCTCTTCCGGACGCTCGTCAATGAGAAGAATCATGATGTAGGTCTCGGGGTGGTTCTCGGCTATTGCGTTGGCGATGTCTTTCAGGAGTACGGTCTTACCGGTCTTGGGGGGCGCCACGATGAGGCCGCGCTGACCTTTGCCGATAGGCGAGAACATATCCACGACGCGGGTTGATAGATTGTTTGAAGCGCCGCCTGTGAGATTGAATTTTTCGTTGGGGAAGAGTGGCGTGAGGTGCTCAAACGGCACGCGGTCGCGGATAAACTCGGGCGAGCGGCCGTTGACCTTTGTCACGTTGGAGAGGGGGAAATATTTTTCGGAGGGCTTTGGGGCGCGTACCGTGGCCTCCACTATGTCGCCGGCTTTAAGGCCAAACTGCTTAATCTGCTGCTGGGTGACGTAGACGTCGTCGGGCGAGGCGAGGTAGTTGTAGTCGGCGGAGCGGAGGAAGCCGTAGCCTTCGGGCACTATTTCGAGCACGCCCTGCGCGCTGATGATGCCGTCGAAATTATAGCGGTCCTGGGGGTTGAAACGGGGCTGCTGGTTCTGCGCCTGCTGTTGGTTCTGGCGGTTTTTCTTGTTTTTCTTGCCCTGTCCCTGCTGCTGTTGCTGCTGTACTTGCCAGGGCTCGGCGATGACGATAGGGGCGGTGGCGGCTGCTATTGCTGCTGCTGCGGCGGCCTCCTCTTTCTCACGCTGTGAGCGGGGGACGAATTTCTTGCCCTGCGACGAGGGGAAGAATGAGCCGAGGCTTGTGTTGGCACCGGGTCGGAAATCGCGGAACTGTCGCGGCTGCTCGGGTTGCTCGGGCTGTTGCTGCGCGTTGTCGGCGGCGGCTTCCGGTGCAGGCTGTTGCTCTTCGGCTTCGGGAGCGGGCTGCGCTTCGGCAGCTTCGGGTTCGGCAACGACCGGTTCGGCAATGACCGGTTCGGGAAGTGCGGGCTGCTCGGCCATAGGCTCGGTCTCGGGCTTGGCTTTCGGCTTTCGGCCGCGACGCTTGGGTGCCGGTGCCTCGACGGGAGCTTCCTGGGCGCTTTCGGTTACAGGAGTCGGAACGACGGGTTCGGCTACTGCGGGAGCTGACTCGGCTTGGGCTGCTGCTGCTTCAGCGGCTTTCTGAGCTTTCGACTTTCGGCCGCGGCGCTTGGGAGCGGGGGCCTCGCCCTCGGCTACCGTGGGAGCGGCTGTTGCCGTTGCGGCGGGTTCGGCGGGGGTGGTGTCGTTGTCGGCTGTCTCAGCAGGGGTGTTGGCGGCGTCGGGCTGCTTCTCCTTTGGCTGGCGTTTGCGCTTCTGTCGCGGTTCTTTCTGTCCGCGCTGTGCGGCAGCTTTCTCTGAGGCTGCCGACCCGGCGTCAATGGCCTGCTGGTCAAGGATGAAGTATATGTTTTCCATGCGCTCTGTATCGTCGGATTTTTTATTGCCCATATCTCGGGCTATCTCGGCGATGCGTTCATCTGGCATGTTGAGAAGTTCTTCGTATCTGTACATTTATGGAGATGGAGGATAGGGTTAAATCGGCCACTCGGGCCCACGCCGCCGCTATCGCGCGGAGACGCTTATTTAATGATATAACTATATTCCGTTTAGTGGTTTTTTGCTGCGTGAGGGGGTGGATGACACCGCTACGGGACATCCGGCATCAGTGCTATTGTATAAACAACTGACGAGTCAAAGAGGGGATTGCAATGGCAAGCCGATATATCATCAGTCATACGGCTATGAGGGTATTCTGAGGCTACGGCATCTCTGTCTATTCGTGCCGTATTATCGTTTTCAAAGCTGTTGTGGCCTCATGTTTCGGCTAAATCCGGCTGCAAAATTAATAATTCTTTTTCAGTTTAACAACTGCGGCTCCCAAAAGTTTAGCCGGATGGGGAAAGTGAACGATATTGCGGTTATTTGCCTACTCTCAACTGGCAAGTGCAAAATTAGCTATTTGACGAAAGAAAACATTT